>NZ_JAHEIM010000003.1 GCF_024639375.1 Rhodoluna sp. | reverse complement strand
AAGCTGCAAAAGGATTGTTGCCCGGGCGAGGAATGCCTGGGGTGGCCGAAGGCGCTGCTGGAGCGGCCGCGGCCGGGGCTGCCGGCGCTGGTGCGCCAGGAGTTGCCGGTGGCGGAGTTGCGCCACCAGGAGTTTCACCTGAGATTGCTGACGGCGCACTTGGCGCAGCAGCTGCAGGTGCTGAAGTTTCGGCTTCGGCAGCGGCGGCCTTCTTAGGGGCAGCCTTTTTAGGAGCCTCTTCGACTGGCTTAGCGTTTGGGAAAGCCTCGCGTAGCTTCTTGGCTACTGGAGGAGCAATTGTTGATGAACCGCTTTTTACGAACTCACCGAGTTCTGCAAGTTTGGCCAAAGCAACTTTGGAATCGATGCCAAGTTCTTTAGCAATGTCGTACACGCGTGGTAGCGCCACTTTTGTTTCTCCTGTCTGGGGCCTTCCCTAGACAGGGCAGGCCGTTAAAGCTGTTGGGTACTCATTTCGAGCTACTCATTTGTTTGCCAACATCGTTTCTGCCTGTTCTTTAGAAATAATCAACCCCGACAAATCGACGGCTGACTTCAGTTTTAGTGCTCGGTTTAGTGCTTTACGAGAAATCGCTAAATCTAAGCAATCTTGCGAATTGTGTAACCACGCTCCCCTGCCTGGCAAAGATTTCTGGCGATCAAAAACCAAAACTGCTGATTTTTCAACGATTCGCAAGAGTTCTGCACGCTGGGAGCGCTGGCGACAGCCAACGCAGGTTCGTTCCATTCTAACCCCTGGTCGCTCTCGCGACTAGTCCTCGAGGATGCTATCCGGCTGAATATCGATTTTTGCGCCGGTTAGCTTTGCAGCAAGGCGGGCATTTTGACCCTCTTTGCCGATTGCTAGGGATAGCTGGAAGTCAGGAACCAACACGCGAACCGACTTGGTAGCCGCATCGAGCATGAAAGCACTAGAAACCTTAGCCGGCGAAAGCGCCTGTGCCACAAAGGCTGGCAGGTCTTCGCTGTAATCAACGATGTCGATCTTTTCATCATTTAGCTCGGCCTGAACCGCGCGCACGCGCTGACCAAGTTCACCAATGCAAGAACCCTTGGCGTTTACGCCTGGCTCGTGTGCACGAACGGCAATCTTGGTGCGGTGGCCGGCCTCGCGAGCTAGCGACACAATTTCAACAACGCCACTGGCGATTTCTGGAACCTCAAGAGCAAAAAGCTTGCGAACCAAAGATGGGTGGGTGCGCGAAACGGTGACCTGTGGGCCACGGGTGCCCTTGTTCACTGCGGTTACATAAACACGAATTCGCTTGCCATGCGCGTAATCCTCGCCCGGAACCTGCTCTTCGGGAGGCATGATGGCTTCGATTGTGCCTAGGTCAACATAAACCATGTATGGCTTTTGCCCCTGCTGAATGACACCGGCAACGATGTCGCCTTCTTTGCCCTTGAACTCACCCAAAAGGTTTTCGTCATTAATGCTGCGGATGCGCTGCGCGATAACTTGCTTTGCGGCGCCGGCGGCAATGCGGCCAAAGTTTTCTGGAGTGACTTCGGTCTCACCAGTCTTGTTGCCCTCTTCATCCAAGATTGGGGCATAAACATTTACGCGACCGGTGGTGCGATTAAGCTCGGCACGCACTTCATCGTTGTTGCCAACGTGCTTGTGATAAGCCGCCAAGATTGCAGCTTCGATAATTGCCACTAATTCGCTGAATGGAATTTCGGCTTCGCGCTCGAGAGTTTTTAGAACACTCAGATCAATGTCCATGGTTTGCCTCCCGGCCGTTAGTTAAGTTCTTGTAATGCAGATTGTAATGGTACAGCCCTGCGCTCCCCCGTGCGTCGATCCCATAGATCTACCTCACCCTGTTCGAGCCCCTTGCCCACGATGATGATCTGCGGAACACCAACCAGCTCAGCATCGCCAAACTTAACGCCCGGGCTCACCTTTAGTCGGTCATCCAAAATCACGGTGCGGCCGGTTGCTACAATTTCGGCAGCAAGTTTTTCGGCGGTTTCATAAACCACATCGTCTTTGCCGGCAGCCACAACATAAACATCGGCAGGTGAAACTGCGGATGGCCAAATCAGGCCCTTGTCGTCGTGGTTTGCTTCAGCCAAAACTGCAACCAAGCGAGTCACACCAATTCCGTATGAACCCATGGTTACGGTGACGAGCTTGCCGTTTTCATCAAGCACCTGAAGGCCAAGCGCCTCGGCATACTTGCGACCGAGTTGGAACACGTGGCCAATCTCGATGCCGCGAGCCAGCTGCAATTCGCCGGAGCCATCCGGGGCTTGGTCGCCCTCGCGAACTTCGGCGATGTCAACGATGCCATCGGCGTTAAAGTCGCGACCCTTGACCAAATCAAAAATGTGCTTTTCAGATTCATTGGCACCGCTGATCCAGGCGCTGCCTTCTACAACACGTGGGTCAAGCAGGTAGCGAATCTTTGATGAACCCTCGAGGCCAAGCAGTGCCTTGCCATCTTTAACCGGACCAATGTATCCCTTGATGAGCTCTGGGTGCTTAGCGAAATCTTCTTCGTTGGCTTGCTCAACTTCGTTTGGAGAGAAAGCCGCCTCGGCACGCTTTGCATCGACCTCGCGGTCGCCAGGCAAACCAAATACAACTAGTTCGCGCTTGCCTTCTGGTGAAACCAAAGCCATCACGTTGTTTTTCAAAGTGTGCGCGGCAGTCCAAGGCTCACCATCGGCACGCTGCACGTTATCCGTGGCAAATTGCACCACGCGCTTAATGTTTGACGCTGCCGGCGTGGCAATAACCTGCGCGGCAGGCTGACCCTCGATTGCAATTGCTGGCGGCACAACCGTGGCAACTGCTTCAACGTTGGCGGCATAGCCACCAGGTGAGCGCACAAATGTGTCTTCACCAATCGGGCTTGGTGACAAAAATTCTTCGGATGCAGAACCGCCCATGGCGCCGGCGTCTGCTTTAACAATTACATAGTCGACACCAAGACGAGTGAAGATGCGCTCGTAGGCATCGCGCTGTGCTTGGTAGGCGGCCTTCAAACCTTCATCGGTAACGTCAAAGCTGTAGGCGTCTTTCATCACAAATTCACGACCGCGAAGCAAGCCAGCACGTGGGCGCGCTTCATCGCGGTACTTGTTTTGAATTTGGTAAAGCGCAACTGGCAAATCTTTGTAGCTGCCATAGAGGTCCTTCACCAGAAGGGTGAACATCTCTTCGTGGGTTGGCGCTAGCAGGTAGTCAGTCTTCTTGCGGTCTTGAAGGCGAAAAAGGTTGTCACCATATTCGGTCCAGCGGTTGGTGGCTTCGAATGGTTCGCGAGGCAATAGCGCCGGAAAGAAAACTTCCTGGGCGCCAGCGTTAGCCATCTCTTCACGAATGACCTTCTCGATTTTTGCCTTAACGGCTAGGCCCAGCGGCAACCAGGTGTAAAGACCGGCTCCGGCACGTCGAATGTATCCGGCGCGCAAAAGCAGTTTGTGGCTGTTTACTTCGGCTTCGTTTGGGTCTTCGCGAAGCGTGCGAAGGAACAGGGTGGAAAGTCGCATAGGCATGCGCTCTATGTTACTTGGCGCGTGGATTACTTTTGGGCGACTACAACCTGAGGGGCGCCAACCAAGGCTGGGTCCATGGTTGCTGCCAAGCGGTTGGCCTCTTCGATGAGGGTTGCCACGATCTCGCTTTCGGGAACAGTCTTGATGACCTCGCCCTTCACAAAGATTTGACCCTTGCCGTTGCCTGAGGCAACACCCAGATCGGCTTCGCGAGCTTCACCTGGGCCATTCACCACACAGCCCATAACGGCAACGCGCAATGGCACGGTGAGTTTTTCAAGACCTGCGGTCACATCGTTGGCCAAGGTGTACACATCAACTTGGGCACGGCCACAACTTGGGCAACTAACAATCTCAAGTTTGCGCGGGCGCAAATTCAGTGATTCAAGAATCTGTGAACCAACCTTGATTTCTTCAACCGGTGGGGCCGAAAGTGAAACTCGAATGGTGTCGCCAATGCCCTTAGCCAAAAGCGCACCGAAGGCAACTGAAGATTTGACGGTGCCTTGGAATGCCGGGCCGGCTTCGGTGACGCCCAGGTGAAGTGGCCAATCGCCGCGCTCTGACAAAAGCTCATAAGCCTTCACCATGATCACCGGGTCGTTGTGCTTTACAGAAATTTTGAAATCGTGGAAGTCGTGCTCTTCAAAAAGTGATGCTTCCCACACGGCAGACTCAACCAATGCTTCTGGGGTTGCCTTGCCATATTTTTCTAGCAGGCGTGGGTCAAGTGAACCGGCGTTGACACCAATGCGAATTGAAACTCCAGCATCTTTTGCAGCCTTGGCAATTTCACCAACCTTGTCGTCGAACTGGCGGATGTTGCCCGGGTTAACACGAACGGCACCACATCCGGCATCGATTGCCTGAAAAACGTATTTTGGTTGAAAGTGAATGTCGGCAATTACCGGAATTTGTGACTTGCGGGCAATTAGCTGCAGGCGATCGGCATCATCTTGGCTTGGCACTGCAACACGAACGATGTCGCAACCTGATGCGGTTAGCTCTGCAATTTGCTGCAATGTGGCATTCACATCGGTGGTTGGGGTGGTGCACATTGACTGCACTGAAACCGGAGCATCGCCACCGACGGCAACCTTGCCCACCATAATTTGACGGGTTTTGCGACGCGGCGCGAGTGTTGGCGGTGGAGACTTTGGGAGACCTAGGTTTACTGCCGGCACAATTTGCTCGCTTTCGGTTTGTCTAAATCTTAACCCCGATTAGAACGAGATTGGATTTACCAGGTCGGCCAGGATGAGAATTGCGCTCATGGCCATAAGCAACATGAACACAAACCAAGTAATTGGCATCAAAAGCGCGGTATCAGCAGGGCCTGGGTCTGGTTTGCCACGCACCCGATAAATGCCACGCTTGATTGACTCATAAATGCCGCCAGCAATGTGACCACCATCAAGGGGCAATAGCGGAACCATATTGAAGGCAAAAAGCGCAAAGTTGAGCGATGCCAAAATCAAAAGTCCCGAGGCAAGTTTGTCGATAACTGAGGCTGATTCGGTGGATGCCACCTCACCAGAAATTTGGGCAATGCCAACCACCGAAACAGCACCGTTTGGGTTTCGCGCTTGCCCGGTGAAGGTGCTTACTGCTACATCGGTGATTTGCTTTGGCAAGGTCAAAATCATTTGACCAACTTGAGCCACCGCGTTGCCTGATTGCACAAGAGCATTGCCCACTGGCTGCGGAACTCGATCGGACCCAAAAATCACACCAATGGTTGGCTGAATTGCAGTCACCGGCTGGCCAGCGGAATCGGTAACCACCTGACCGGTTTGGGCATCGAATAGTGGGCGAATTGCAGCCACCGGAGTAATGCTCAGATTCAGGGTTTGACCATTTCGATCAATGGTGAGTTGCGCCTGAGTGTCTGGCTGCAACTTAGCTTGCACAGTCTTCCAGTCTGAGAAGGTTTCACCGTTGACTGCCGTGATTTTGTCGCCAGGTTTTAAGCCAGCGGCTTTTGCCGGTGAAGGCGCATCCGAAGGAGTGCACTGAGTGCTGACTATTGTGTTGGCCGGCACACATTCGCCGATTGCCTCGATTGTGGTCGTTCGTTGATAGGTGCCGATGCCACTAATCACCAACGTGAGCAACAACGTGCCCAAGGCTAGGTTCATGAACGGGCCACCGAACATCACGATGATTCGTTTGTAAACCGGCAACTGATAGAACATGCGGTTTTCGTCGGCCTTGGTGATGTGCTGCTCGTGCGCTTTGCGCGCACCGTTAACAATTTCGCCAAAAAAGCCACTGCGCTTTTTTGCACCTGGTTTAGCCGGCGGATACATGCCAATCATGCTGATGTAACCACCGAGCGGAATTAGCTTGAGCGCGTACTGGGTTTCACCACGCTTGAACTTGAAAAGGGTTGGACCAAAACCAATTGCATAAGTGGGCACTTTGACGCCGAATTTTTTGGCGGGCAGTAAGTGCCCGAGTTCGTGCAGGCCAATTGAAAAGCCAATGCCTAATGCAATAAAAAGGATGCCGCCTATGTACCAGAGAGTTTCAGTCACGGTGCCGACCTTAACATTTTCGCCTGACAATTGGCTGGGCTTTTATGCACAGTCATTAGCAAGCCGTGGCAATCTGAGCATCGGCACGGTCTCTGGCCCACTTCTCGGCGGCGAGAACGCCATCCAAAGTTAATTCGGCATCGGCCTTGTGCGCGTCAACCACGCGCTCAACCAGTTCAACAATTTGGGTGAAACCAATTTTGCCGGCGTGAAACGCATCAACCGCTTGCTCGTTGGCAGCGTTATAAACCGCCGGATAGGTATGCCCCGCCGAACCAACCTGACGAGCAAGTTTGACCGCGGTAAAAACTGTTTCGTCGAGGGGTTCGAATGTCCAGGTGGCAGCCTTGGTCCAGTCGCAAGGAGTAGCAACATTCGGCACACGCGCCGGCCAAGACATTCCCAAAGCAATTGGCAACTTCATGTCTGGCGGTGAGGCCTGCGCCAAAACGGAACCGTCAACGAATTCAACCATCGAGTGAACAATTGACTGAGGGTGCACTGTGACATCGATGCAATCAAAAGGAATGTCAAAAAGCAGGTGGGCTTCGATTAGTTCTAGGCCTTTATTAACCAGGGTGGCTGAGTTTGTGGTGACGACGCGACCCATCACCCAGGTTGGGTGCGCCAGCGCCTGCTGCGGAGTCACATCGCGCAACTGCTCGCGAGACCATCCGCGGAATGGCCCACCCGATGCAGTCAAAATCAGTTTGCGAACTTCGTTAGCTGCTCCCCCGAGCAAACATTGCGCAAGCGCTGAGTGCTCACTGTCAACCGGAACAATTTGACCCGGTGAAGCGGCCTGAGTAACCAAGCGGCCACCGACGATAAGTGATTCTTTGTTGGCTAGCGCCAGAGTTTTGCCGGTGCGCAGTGTGGCAAGAGTTGGGGCGAGACCGATTGAACCGGTGATGCCGTTAATCACTACGTCGGCTTCGGTGTCTTCAACCAATTTGGTGGCAGCTTCGGCACCTTGAACGGCGTGAGCCACGTTGAACTTGGTCTTTTGCTCGGCAAGCAATTGCGCATTGTTGCCAGCGGCTAGGCCAACCACTTCAAATCGATCTGGGTTCGCAGCAATCACTTCAAGGGCCTGGGTGCCAATTGACCCGGTGGAGCCAAGAATGATTACGCGACGCATGAGTCAATCTTGCCACTTTGCTGTCATTTTGCCCCCACGGCCCGTCTGCACAAACTAGAGGCTTAGACTTTTAAACATGAGCGAATTCCCTGTCGCGCAAGAGCGCAAAGTTGTCACTGCTATTCCAGGCCCAAAGTCTCAAGCCCTGCACAAACGCCGCCTAGAAGCCGTTTCAAACGGTGCTGGCGCTGCACTTCCGGTCTACATTGAGGCAGCCCACGGTGCAATTTTGGTAGATGCCGATGGCAACCAACTGATTGACCTAGGCTCAGGCATTGGCGTGACCACAATTGGCCACACCAACGCTGGCGTTGTGGCAGCCGTTCAAGAGCAGGTAGCCAAGCTCACCCACACACTTTTCACCCTCACTCCGTATGAAAATTACGTTGAGGTTTGCGAATTTCTAAACAAATACACCCCTGGCAACTTCAAGAAGAAGTCAGTGCTGTTCAACTCAGGCGCCGAGGCTGTTGAAAACGCAGTAAAGATTGCCCGCAAGGCAACCCGCAAAAACGGCATCGTGGTTTTTGACCACGCTTATCACGGCCGCACCAACCTCACCTACTCAATGAACTTCAAAGCTGCCCCTTACGGAAATGGCTTTGGCCCAACTGCTGGCAGCATTCAGCACGTTCCAATGTCTTACCCGTTCCGAGACCCAGCTGGTATGACCGGCGAAGAGGCTGCTCGTCGCGCAATCACTTACATTGAAAAACGCGTTGGCCTAGAAGATCTTGCCTGTGTGGTTATCGAACCTATTCAGGGCGAAGCCGGCTTCATTGTTCCTGCCCCCGGATTCCTGCGCACACTAAGCGAGTGGACTCGCGCAAACGGCGTTGTGCTGATTGCCGACGAAGTTCAATCTGGTGTCGCTCGCACCGGCGAGTGGTTCGCTTCACACCACGAAGAAGGCTTCGAGCCTGACCTATTCACAATTGCTAAGGGAATTGCTGGCGGTATGCCGATTTCAGCAGTGACCGGTCGCGCAGAAATCATGGATGCCTCTCACCCCGGTGGCCTTGGCGGCACCTTTGGCGGAAACCCGGTTGCCGCAGCAGCAGCGGTTGCTGTACTGAAGCAGATCGAAGCCGGTGGCGTAATTGAACGCGCACGCGAGATTGAAACCATTTTGAGCAAGCGTCTAAACGCCATGAAAGACAAGTACCCGGTAATCGGCGATGTTCGTGGCCGTGGCGCAATGATGGCAATTGAATTTATTGAACCAGGCACTCACAACCCAAACCAGGCAGCGGTAGACAAGGTTGTTAAGCACAGCCACTCAAACGGCGTTTTGGTTTTGAATGCGGGAACCTACTACAACGTGATTCGATTCTTGCCACCACTTGCAATTACCGATGCATTGCTACACGATGCCCTTGACGTAATTGAGGCTGGCATCGCAGCGCTTTAGAAGTTCAAAGAGAAAATCCTCCTGGCGATTGGCCAGGAGGATTTTTTTACTTAAGTTTTGCGAGCCTAGTGTTTCGAAGTGAGCTGCGAATTTGAACGAACAGCACTATGGCAATGGCCAAGAAGAACACCGCCGAACCAATCACGTTTGCCTCGGCTGGCACACCACGCGTTGCGGCCGCATAGATAAAGATTGGGAACGTGGTGACGGTTTGACCGCCGTTGAAATAGGTAATGATGAAATCATCAAAGCTAAGCGCGAATGAAAGCAGTGCAGCGGCGGCAATGCCCGGCATTAGCAGAGGCAAAGTGATCTTCATGAACACCCTGCGTGGGTTTGCATAAAGATCGCGGCCGGCCTCTTCAAGCGCTGGGTCGAGGGTTTGCACACGAGCCTTTACAGTGACCACTACAAAAGACAGGCAGAACATCACGTGGGCAATGATGATGGTGAGGTAGCCCTGGCCGATGCCAAGGTTGAAGAATTCGGCGGCTAGGCCAGAGCCCATCACCACTTCTGGAGTAGCCATTGGCAAGAAGAGCCCCAAGCTAACTGCCTCGCGAGCCTTGAACTTATAGCGAACCAAGGCAATCGCAATCATGGTGCCCAGCACCGTTGCAATAAGCGTTGAAATAACGCCAATCAGAATCGAACTGCCAACTGCCTCACAAACACCCTGGCGGACACAAACCTGTAGCCAGTTATTGAGCGTGAAGCCCTGCCACTGAGCGTTCGACTTGGTTGAATCGTTGAACGAAAACGCCACCGTGTAGGCGATTGGCAAAAGCAAAAAGACGAAAGCGATGACCGCGTAAAACGGCAGAATAAGTTTCTTAAAATCAAAAGCCTTCACAGCAGATCCTCACTGCCGGTGCGCTTCACATAGACACCAACGATGATCAAAATCACGGCCATCAATGCAACCGAAAGCGCCGAGGCAATTGGCATGTTGTGCTCACTGATGTATTTCGACTCAATTACGTTTCCGAGCATCTGAGTGTGCGCTGATCCCAAGAAATTCTTGCTGGCGTTCACATAGTCACCGGCCATTGGAATAAAAGTAAGCAGAGTTCCGGAGATGACACCTGGCATTGAAAGCGGCAGGGTCACCTTGGTGAACACCTTGCGTGGGCTGGCGTAAAGATCGGCGCCGGCCTCGAGGTAGCGAATGTCTAGTTTTTCAAGCGTTGTGTAAAGCGGCAAGGTCATGAACGGAATGAAGTTGTAGGTAAGACCGAAGACCACGGCGAACGGTGTGCCGATGATGTATTGGTCGGGAGCAAGCAATCCCAAGGTTTGCAATTCATGCACGATCCAAGACTCATTAGAGAAAATTTGTGACCACGCCAGGGTGCGCAACAAGAAGCTGATAAAGAAAGGTGCGATCACCAAAGTAACCAACATGCGCTGAAGCAATGGGCGGCCACGAAGTTTTACTCCGATGAAATATGCCAACGGATAACTGATCAGTAGTGCAGCCGCGGTAGCGATAAGTGCGTATGAGAACGAACGAATTACGTGGGGCAAATAGTCAGTGCCGAGTTGGGCAAAGTTTTGAATGTTAAAGCCGTAGCGAAAACCTTGATTGGCAAGGCTAACTGCCTCGATGCTGCCCAGAGACACTGCAATTAGTGAGAAGAGCGGCGCCAAGAAAAAAAGTGCGAGGTAGGCCAAACCAGGAGCAAGCAGAATCCAAGCAATTTTGCCGGTCTTTTGCGATGCGTTCTTGTGTTTGATGTCGCTGGTTGAGTGCGCGAATGCCCCGAATGCCACGGCTATGCCCCAGTAGTTTTTTCAGGAAGGTCGCTCAGGCCGAAGCTGTGTTCAACCTTCCAGCTAACCCAAACTTTTTGACCCACCTGAGTAACCGGAGACTTGCCGATGTTCTGCGCGAACACAGTAATCTCACCAATTTTTGGAATATCAATGAGGTACTGGTTGCTCACGCCGGTGAAGCGAATATCGATGATCTCGCCTGGGCCAATGAGGTTGTAACCCGCACCAAGTTTTGGCTCTTCTTCGTGAAAGAAAGCTTTTTCTGGGCGAACACCGATGGCAATCTTGCCCTTGTGTTTTTCGGCACGAGCCTTAGGCACAGAAATTTTGTTGCCTGCCACATTGATGCTGATGGTGTTTGCATTTTCATCTTCAACGTTGCCGATGAAAAGGTTTGACTGACCCAAGAATTTAGCAACGAACGCAGTTTTTGGTCGATCGTAAAGCGCCTCGGGTGCACCCATCTGTTCGATGCGACCCTTGTTCATTACTGCAACAGTGTCGGCCATGTCCATGGCTTCTTCTTGGTCGTGGGTTACGTGCAAGAAAGTAAGGCCAACCTCAACCTGAATGGCCTTCAACTCAATTTGCATTTCGCGACGAAGCTTTAGGTCAAGTGCGCCAAGCGGTTCGTCAAGCAACAACAAAGATGGTCGGTTGACGAGCGCGCGAGCAAGAGCAACGCGCTGTTGTTGACCACCGGATAACTGCTGTGGTCGACGTGCTGATAAGTGCTCTAGCTGCACCAACTTGAGCGCATCGGCAGCCTTGGCAAGCGGGTCGGCTACCTTTCGCTGGCGCAATCCGAAGGCAACGTTTTCGAGAACTGACATGTGTGGGAACAGTGCGTAGCTCTGAAACACGGTGTTGATTGGGCGTTCGTGCGGCTTGGTGTTTGTGATGTCTTTACCACCGAGCAAAATCTTGCCCTTGGTTGGTTCATCGAGGCCGGCAATTAGACGCAGGGTCGTGGTCTTGCCGCAACCTGAAGGTCCAAGCAATGCGAAGAATTGGCCTGCCGGAATCTTCAGATCCATGTCCTCGAGCGCGGTAAAACCAGGAAATTCTTTTCTTACGTCGATTAGCTCTAGGTCAGCGCCCGAGAATGTTGAGTTCTGATTCACGTACCAGTCGCCTATACGCCAGTCGCAGCGTTATACGCTTCGTTCCATGCAGAGTGCTCTGCATAGCTAAGGGTGCGGAACTGCTGCAGCTTGTCGCGAACGCCGCCTGCCTTAGGGAAGATCAATTCGTTGTCGGCCAATTCTTGATTGCTCTTGGCAACGATTTCTTGAACACCTTCTACTGGAGGTGCGAAAACCACTCCACCAAGAATTACCTTGGCTGATACTTCTGGGTCGTAGTAGTAGTTGATCAGTTTCTCGACATTTGCCTTGTGCTGTGCACCCATTGGAACGGTGAAAGAGTCAGTGTTTAGCGTTGCACCCTGCGAGTCAAAGACGAAACCATATTCGTCGCCCCACTCAAGGTCGCCAGACCAAACCAAACCGGCAACGGCGTTCTTCTGCTCGAAAGACTCGATGTAGCCCTGACCCTTGGTGTTGATCTGACCATCTTTAACCTGCTTGGCCACTAGGTCAACCGCACTCATGTATTGGTCTTCGGTAACTTCGGCAATGTTGATGCCCTGTGAAATCAAAATCAGGCCAACGGCTTCGCGATATTCGCTAAGCAAAACTACGCGGCCCTTAAGGGCTGGATCCCAAAGGTCAGCTACACCGGTTGGCGCAGTCTTGCCGGTGAGCTCTTTATAAAGCTTCTTGTTGTAAGCAATTCCGGTCATGAAAGACATCCAAGGCATGCTGTATTCGCGGCCCTTGTCAAAAGTTGGTGAAGCCAACTCTGATTTCATGTTTGCGTGGTTTGGAATGTTGGTTAGGTCTAGCTTCTGCACTAGCCCTGACTCAATCAAAAATGCGTCTTGCCAATCGGTGAGACACATGGTGTCGGCACCGATGTCATCGCCGGCAAGCAACTGCTTCTCGGCAGCGCCGTAGTACTCGTTGTTGCCAACGATTGCTTCTGGGTCGTAGTACACCTTGATGCCGGTGTTCTTCTCGAAAGCCTTCAAGGTTGGGTAGCTGGCGTCTTCTTCGCCGTCAAGGTAAGCCGCCCAGTTATCCCAGGTGATGACCTTCTCTGATTCAGACAAGTCTTTGGCTGGAGTAAGACCGGTTGAAGACGAACCGCCTGGGGCACATGCAGCAAGAGCCACAGTTGCAGCGGTTGCACCGGCGCCGGCAAGTGCCGCACGACGAGTGATTTGGTGACGTCGCGCCATTTTTGCCAGGTCGCGAGCAATTGAGTCTTCGGGACGCTGCTGGTTCATAGCAGTAACTCCTTTGTAAAGGGGGCCATCATTGGCCCGACCAACACAACAAACGCGCAGACCGCGCGCCTAGAGAAATACTGCCATAAAAACCCCGTTGCTATTTGAAATCGGGGCCCGAAGGGGCAAATTGAAATGCACTGTTAACGTGGGCCGCGGATGTGATTTGCCCGAAAAGCCATCCTGGTGGCAGATCTGCCGCGCTAACCAATTTTTTGATGCCCAATTGCGCTTGATCGATGGGATCGGCCTCGCCCAAAATAATGCGAGCGCGCAAATTTGTGAGCATCGCCCGGGTGAGACCCTGAACCGACTGGCTGGCTGCCAAAAAATGGATGCCAAGCGAACGACCTCTGGCGAGCACAGCCGCAATTGCGGCATTGGCCGCTTGGCTAGAAGCAAACAGGCTTGCGAGTTCGTCAACCACTATTACTAATCTCGGCAGCGCAACAAACTGTTGCTGCAACTCTTCGATTCGACTGCAACCATGCGCGGCTAACATGCGTTCTCGGGCGTCTAGTTCTTGAGAAACTGCCAGCCAAGCTTTTTCGGTGTCATGACCATCGATGTCGGTGAGCAAGGCTTTAACCCTGGGATGTTCCATAAATTGAGCAAGGCCTGCTCCCCCTTTGAAGTCGACAAGCAGATAATCACATTGATCCCGAGGATTTTTCAGCACGGAATTCAACATTTGCTTTAGCAGAAGACTCTTGCCCGAACCAGTGGAACCGACCACCAAAGCGTGGGGCGAGTCAGCAACTAAATCGAGCGTTAACGGTTTGCCGCTTGTCAAACCTAAAAAGAATTGCGCTTGGCCGGTTGCGGTAGTTGCACGCGTCAACTCAAATTGCCAACGATCAACCAAGCCAAGTTGGTCATCCTGGCTATTTAGATGCTCAAAGATTTTGTCGTGCCATTCACGCTTCCAGAAAATAGACAACCTAGGTAATTTGGCCTGCCCTACAAAAACAGCGGATTCGGTTACCGAGATCGGTTGGGAGAAATCAACCTGCCCACCCCAGCCAAACCGGCGGGCCAACAACCAGATGGCGGCAGTAGCTGCCGACATCACAATCATTTGCCATTGACCCGTGGTTGCACCCAGGTAAACACCAAAGAGCAGCGACGGAATCAGCCAAGCCATCTGCATTTAAAAAGTTTGGGCCGAAACCCTGAGGCCTCGGCCCAAACCAGCGAAGTTGTGGATTAGTCGCCTATAACGTGAGCTTCGCTCACGAATCGGGTCGACAGTCGCAATAGAAAGCTAGCTTTCTTTTGCTCCTTTACTCACCGATATAGGACATGACGTGCTTGATGCGGGTGTAATCCTCGAAGCCATACTGCGACAAGTCTTTTCCGTAACCACTGTGACGGAAACCACCGTGCGGCATCTCTGCAGCCAACGGAATGTGGGTGTTAATCCAGACACATCCGAAGTTCAAAGACTTTGAGAATCGCAAAGCGCGGGTGTGGTTCTGAGTCCACACCGAAGAAGCCAGGCCGTATTGCACATCGTTTGCCCAGCGCAGTGCCTCTTCGTCGTCTTTGAATTTTTGCAATGTGACAACTGGACCAAAGATTTCGTTCTGAATCTGCTCGTCGGTTTGCTTCAAACCCGAAAGCACAGCGGCCTCTAAGAAGTAACCCTGAGTGCCAACACGCACGCCACCGGTTTCAAGAGTTGCGTGATCAGGCAGGCGATCGATGAAACCCTGCACTCGCTCAAGCTGGCTCGCGTTGTTTAGTGGACCATAAAGAATGTCATCACGGTTTGGGTCACCGGTGATTGAGTTGGCTTTCACCTCGGCCACCAACAGAGCCAAGAATTCATCATGCACTGATTCGTGCACCAAAATTCGAGTAGCTGCAGTGCAGTCTTGGCCAGCATTGAAGTATCCGGCGATGGCAATCTGCGCTGCCGCCTTTTGCAAATCGGCGTCGGCAAAAACAATTACCGGCGCCTTGCCTCCGAGCTCAAGGTGCACGCGCTTCAAATCCGAAGCCGCTGATTTTGCTACTTCCATACCAGCGCGAACCGAACCGGTGATTGAAACCATTTGTGGAATCGGATTCTCGATCATTGCACGGCCGGTGTCACGGTTGCCAGTGACAACGTTGAAAACACCCTTCGGCAAAAACTCTGCTGCAATCTCTGCCAATAGCAAAGTAGATGCCGGAGTGGTGTCGCTCGGCTTAATTACAACTGTGTTGCCGGCCGCGATTGCGGGGGCAAATTTCCAAACCGCCATGTTCAGCGGATAGTTCCATGGAGTTACTTGACCAATGACGCCAATTGGTTCACGACGAATCCAAGATGTGTGATCACGCGCGTATTCACCTGCAGATTTGCCCTCAAGGTTTCGAGCGGCTCCGGCAAAGAAACGAATCTGGTCAACCGATGGTGCCATTTCATATTCAACGAGTGTGCTGCGCGGCTTGCCGGTGTTTTCAGATTCAACATCGGCCGCCTCTTCGGCACGAGCCTCTAGGGCATCGGCAATTCTAAAAAGTGCCAGCTGTCTTTCGCCCGGGGTGAAGTTGCTCCACTCCTCAAAAGCTGACTGGGCTGCTTGGTATGCGTCGGCGACATCCGAGGCAGAAGAAACCGCTGCAGTGGCATAGGCCTGGCCGTTCGCGGGATTGATTACATCATTGGTTTCGCCCGATTTTGACGCAACATATTCGCCATTAACGAAGTTATTAAGTTCACGTTTCGACATACCGCGATTCTAATCACCAATACATATAGAGGCGTAATATGGCGATAAACGGGGAACTTTCTTCGTTTCAAAGAAAAGTAAAGAGTGATATTTCATGGCAATCGGGGCCCGCAAAAAGGCAGAACGTGCCACACCGCTTCTTAACGCTCGCAAAGCTGGCAAAGAGGCAACAGTAAAACAGTTGGAGCAAGCTGCAAAAGACAACATGTTCCTTCACTTCACCCGCCACAGTCCGTTCTATACGGCTAAGGGTGAAATTCCAATAATTACTCACGCTCAGGGTCACCACTTCTGGGATCAAAACGGAAAGAAATACTTTGACGGTATTTCTAGTCTGTTTTCGGTGAACGCTGGTCACGGTCGCGAACGACTGGCCGAGGCTGCCGCCAAACAAATGAAAGAGTTGGATTACTTTCCGCTCTGGTCTCACGCACACAAGCCAGGCATCGAACTTTCTGAGCGTCTGCTTTCATATGCTCCAAAGAATATGAGCCGTGTGTTCTTCACCACCGGTGGTGGCGAGGCCAATGAAACCGCCTGGAAGTTGGCGAAGCAATATTTCAAACTCCAGGGCAAGCCTATGAAGCACAAGGTGCTCACTCGCGCGGTTGCCTACCACGGCACATCGCACGGTGCGCTTTCGCTCACTGGCATTCCATCAATGAAGAAGGCATTTGAGCCTTTGGTACCGTCAACCTTCCGAGTGCCAAACACTAACTGGTACCGCGCTCAGGATGACTTCAAGACCGAAGAGGAATTTGCCACTTGGGCGGCCGACCGCGTTGAAGAAATGATTCTGTTTGAAGACCCAGACACAGTTGCTGCGTTCTTCTTGGAACCAGTTCAAAACTCTGGCGGTTGTTTCACTTCACCAAAGTCATACTTCAAGCGGGTTCGCGAAATTTGCGACAAGTACGACGTGATTTTGGTTGCGGATGAAACTATCGATGGTTTTGGTCGCGTTGGCAGCATGTTTGCTTCGAACCTTTATGACTTCGAGCCAGACATGTTGGTATGCGCCAAGGGTATGACTTCGGCCTATGCCCCAATTGGTGCGTTGTTGATGAGTGAAAAGTTCTTCGAACCGTTCAAGCACGGCACCACTCTGTTCCCACACGGGTACACCTATGGTGGCCACCCGGTTTCATGTGCGGTTGCTCTTGAAAACCTAGACATCTTCGATGAAGAAGATTTGGTTGGCAATGTGCAGCGCAACACCAAGCAGTTCCGCAAGACCCTTGAAAAACTGAAGGACTTGCCAATTGTTGGTGACGTTCGCGGCGAAGGCTACTTCTTTGCCATCGAACTTGTAAAAGACAAGAAGACTCGCGAAACCTTCAACGACAAAGAGTCAGAGAAGTTGCTTCGTGGCATTTTGTCTCAGCGCATGTTTGAAGAGGGCTTGTACTGCCGCTCGGATGACCGCGGCGACCCTGTGGTTCAGCTTGCTCCACCGCTAACCATTGGCCGCGATGAATTCAACGAGATCGAGCAGATTCTGCGAGGCGCGCTAGATCACGCCTGGAAGAAGATGTAGTTCTCCACAAATTAAGGTTCGCGTCAAATTCCTATGGATCCCAAAACTATTTTGAGAAATAAGGAATTTGACGCGAACCTTTCTTTTAACTCTCCTATCGGGCCAATTGCTCTCTTTGCCCGAGACAACCGCATTGTCTTTATAGAGATGTGCGGTGACCCTATTGCAGACAGCGGCAAGGCCAAGGTGCTTGGTGAAGCGCGCAAGCAACTAGAGCGCTACTTTGCTGGCAAGCGCACTGAACTTGATTTCGAGGTTTCTCTTGGCGGCACCGATTTTCAACGAGCTGTTTGGGGCGAAATCGCCAAGGTTGGTTTTGGTGAATCAATCACCTATGCGCAAATTGCCCAGCGCATTGGCAACCCAAAGGCGGTGCGCGCAGTTGGTGGTGCTGTTGGCTCAAACCCAGTGCCTTTGATTATTGGCTGCCACCGGGTGCTGGGCGCCGACGGCAAAATCACCGGATACTCGGGTGGTGAAGGCTTGCCGACCAAGCGTTGGCTATTGGCGCATGAAGGATTGGTTGCTAATGGTTGACCGCTGCCCCTGGCCCGGCAACGATGAGACCTACATTCGGTATCACGACACCGAATGGGGTGTGCCGCTCGTTGGCGATCAAGAAATCTACGAGCAGATATGTCTCGAGGGTTTTCAGGCGGGTCTTTCGTGGATCACCATTCTGCGCCGTCGTTCAGATTTTCAAAGAGTGTTCAAAAACTTTGATTACCGCAAGGTGGCGAAGTTCACGGAAGCCGATGTTGAACGGCTTATGGGCGATGCATCAATCATCCGCAATCGAGCCAAAATTTTGAACACCATCGCAAGTGCCCAATTGGTCATCGATTTGCAAAAAGAAGGTCGCTCAATCAGTGACATCGTTTGGGCACACGCCCCAGCAAAATCGCGCCGCACGCAACCGGCAAAAAACTTTGAATGGTTGGCCACGACAGCCGAATCTGAAGCACTCAGCAAAGAACTGCGGTCACTCGGTTTCAAGTTTGTTGGCTCGACCACCATGTATGCCATGATGCAATCGATTGGTATGGTCAATGATCACGCACCGGGCTGCTTTAGGCGCAAGCAACTTAGCTAGCGGATTAGGTTGCTGAGGTTGTAATCAGAATCAGTGATCTGCCCTCTTGCTCGAGCACAAGGCCTGCTTTTTTAGCTGCGGCTTTGAGTTGAGCGATGGTTTCTGGAAACTTATTTGCGGTGAGCGCTGCACGCACTAACTGCCCCTTGGCCTTCTTGTTGAAGTGATTCAGCTGCTCGCGACTCCCGTCTTCGCGCTGAACATAAACAGTGACCTCGAATGCTTCGAGCGTTGTTGGCAGCGGAGCTAGTTCGGCATAGGCCTTAGAGCGCAGGTCGATGACTGGCCCCTTGGCAAGCCGCGGCCACACTGGCGCGTGAGCGGCGTTCCAATGGGTTTTTAGGTTTAGCCCATTAAGTAGTTTGTTTGGAGCTAATTTATAAACCGGAATCAGATCGGTTGCCGCGATCAGCCCGAACAATGCCGACTGAATCAATACGTGTTGCTTGGCAAGCTTCAACTCATCCGCGGTTAGTTGATTGTGTTCGGTCGGAGTGCCCTTGAGACCGCGGCCATGGATGGCTGAATAAAGAGTGCCGGTGTAGCGCTGAATGGCTGGCATTGTGGGCGCTGTATCTAGTGACTTATCCCCCAGTTTTTGCAGCACTTCGAGCCGGGCTGGGTTCAGTGCGCCAAAGGTTTGGGCCGCTTGATGAATTGTGATTGCCTTGCCGCCCGGAGCCTTGGTTTCAGAAGGCGGCAACAAAAACAACATGGCTTTAGCCTATTTGCCATCGCCCTAGACTGGTGCCATGGTCAAACTCACAAAAATTTATACCCGAACCGGCGATGAAGGCATGACTGGTTTAAGCGACTTTTCACGCACCCGCAAAACCGACCCGCGCATCGAAGCATATGCCGATGTTGACGAGGCCAACTCGGCGATTGGCGTTGCGGTTGCCCTGGCTAAAAATGAATTCGATGCCGACACATTGCTGTTGCTTTCACAGATTCAGAATGACCTTTTTGACTTGGGTGCCGACCTATCGAACCCACTGAACGAAGCGTATGAGTATGAGCCACTTCGAGTGGATGCCATTTGGATTGACGCACTAGAGGTTGCCATCGATAGATACAACTCAGACCTGGGCAAACTTGATTCATTCATCTTGCCTGGTGGCTCTGGACTAGCTGCAGGCTTGCACTTGGCCCGCACAGTGGTTCGTCGCGCCGAGCGTGCAACCTGGCACGCCATTGAGGCTTATGGCACTGAGCCTGCCAAGAAGGGCCACCCAAATGGTGGCGTGAATGTGATTGCGGCAAAATACCTCAACCGGCTAAGCGACCTGCTGTTTGTGTTGGCTCGCTATGCCAACATCAAGCACGGTGGCGATGTTAAGTGGGTTCCTGCGGCAAACCGTCGCGAGCGCCCAGAACACCCAACTCGCACCGAATAGGTTTTGACTTCGAATTAAATAAAAAACCCGCTCAACCGAGCGGGTTTTTTATTTAAGAATCTTTAGATCAGTGCAGCGTGACGAGCAACCACGGTTACTACGTCGTGCTCAACTGACAGAAAACCATCTTCGGCACTGGCCTTGATTGATTCGCCATCGGCTAGAGTGATGCGCACTTCACCGTTGCCAAGAATTGCAAGCATTGGCTCGTGACCAGGTAGCAAACCGATTTCACCTTCGACAGTCTTTGCAACAACCATCTTGGCTTCGCCAGACCAAACGGCCTGGTCGGCAGCTACAAGTTCAACGTGAAGAGTCTTTACAGACATAATTACTTGCTCTGCTTCTGAATCTTGTCCCATTCCTTGAGAACATCGTTGATGTCACCAAGGTTGAAGAACGCCTGCTCACCAACGTGGTCGAAGTCACCGCGGGCAATAGCCGAGAAGCCTTCAATTGTGTCTTTAAGCGGAACTGTTGAACCAGCAACACCGGTGAACTTGGTAGCCATGTAAGTGTTCTGTGACAAGAAGCGCTGGATGCGACGGGCGCGTGAAACTGTGATCTTGTCTTCTTCTGAAAGTTCTTCAACACCAAGAATCGCGATGATTTCCTGAAGTTCCTTGTTCTTCTGAAGAATTGACTTCACGCGAGTTGCAGTCTCGTAGTGGTCCTTCGAAATGTAGCGAGGGTCCAAGATGCGAGAGGTTGAAGTCAGTGGGTCCACCGCAGGGTATAGACCCTGAGAAGCAATGTCACGAGAAAGCTCGGTTGTTGCATCCAAGTGGGCAAATGTGGTTGCCGGGGCTGGGTCGGTGTAGTCATCCGCAGGCACGTAAATTGCCTGAAGTGAGGTAATCGAGTGACCGCGGGTAGATGTGATGCGCTCCTGAAGAAGACCCATCTCATCTGCCAAGTTTGGCTGGTAACCCACAGCAGAAGGCATGCGGCCTAGAAGTGTTGAAACCTCTGAACCTGCCTGAGTAAAGCGGAAGATGTTGTCGATGAACAACAGCACGTCCTGCTTCTGAACATCGCGGAAGTACTCCGCCATGGTCAGTGCTGAAAGTGCAACGCGAAGACGCGTGCCAGGTGGCTCATCCATCTGGCCGAAGACCAGTGCGGTCTTGTCGATAACGCCAGACTCGGTCATTTCGTCGATTAGGTCGTTACCCTCACGAGTGCGCTCACCAACACCGGCGAACACAGACACACCGTCGTGGTTTTCTGCCACACGGTAGATCATCTCTTGAATCAAAACGGTCTTACCAACACCGGCACCACCGAAAAGACCAATCTTTCCACCCTGAACATAAGGGGTAAGCAAGTCGATAACCTTGATGCCGGTTTCGAACATGGTGGTCTTCGACTCAAGCTGGTCGAACGCAGGAGGCTGACGGTGAATTGACCAAGTCTCTTTAACTTCGATCTTTTCGCCTGGCTTAGCGTTTAGAACTTCACCGGTCACGTTGAATACGTGGCCCTTGGTGACATCGCCCACAGGAACTGAGATTGGAGCGCCAGTGTCAGAAACGGTTGCGCCGCGAACCAAACCATCGGTTGGCTTCAGAGCAATCGCACGCACTAGGTCGTCTCCGAGGTGCTGAGCAACCTCAAGAGTAAGAGTGGTCTTCTCGCCAGCTACATCGAGCTCGGTTGTGAGCGCGTTGTAGATAGCAGGGATGGCATCGTGCGGGAACTCGATGTCAACAACTGGACCGGTAACGCGCGCGATGCGCCCGGTGCCGGCTGCAGTAGCTGCTGCCTTCTTCTTGGTCTCGGCCATGTCTCTTTCCTTCTCTTAGTCCTGGTCGTCGACAACAGACAGTGCGTCTGCTCCACCAACGATTTCGGAAATCTGTTGCGTAATTTCTGACTGACGCGCTGCGTTTGACAGGCGGGTGTAGTTTTTGATGAGCTTGTCGGCGTTGTCGGTAGCTGACTTCATTGCCTTCTGGCGAGCTGCGTGCTCAGAAGCTGCAGATTGCAACATTGCATTGAAGATTCGGCTCTCGATGTAAACCGGAAGCAGTGCGTCTAGAACCTTGAGTGCATCTGGTTCAAACTCATAAAGCGGGAAAACCTCTGACGCGTCAGGGGTTTCGACACCCTCAACAACCTCAAGAGGCAAAAGGCGAACAACTTCAGGCACCTGAGCGATCATCGAGATGAAGCGGTTTGACACTAGGTGAATCTCGTCAACACCGCCATCTGCGTAATCGGTGTTGAAAGCTGCAACTACTGCATCGGCAATCTCTTTAGCGGTGTCGAACTGTGGCAAATCAGAGCCACCGATCCACTGCTTTACAGACTCGCGACGACGGAAGTTGAAGCTAGCTACTGCCTTGCGGCCAACTAGGTAGTAAACAACCTCTTTGCCTTGGCTTTCAAGCAAGTTGGCCAGCTGGTCTGCTTCTTTCAGCACGTTTGATGAAAACGCACCAGCAAGACCACGGTCTGAGGTGAAGATAACTACTGCAGCGCGATCAATGCGAGCCGGCTCGGTGGTTAGCGGGTGGTCAACGTTAGAAAAAGTTGCCACAGCAGAAACCGCACGAGTTACAGCACGTGAGTAAGGCGCCGAAGCAGCAACGCGCTGCTGAGCCTTATAGATGCGCGATGCGGAGATCAGCTCCATGGCGCGAGTGATCTTCTTGGTGGTCTGTGCAGACTTAATTTTCTGTCTGTAGACACGCAGTTGTGCTCCCATGGTTCCCTCCTCGCTTTCTAAATCTGGTTGTTTGAATAGATGTTTTTAGAAGAATTACTTCTTCTTTGCAGCGGCTGGCTTCTTTGCAGGAGCCTTCTTCTGCTTAACGATCTTTTCTTGGCCAACTTCGTCTTCGTCAAGAACGGTTGCATCGCCAGCTGAAGCTAGTGGTGCGCCGCCCTTGGTAGCAAAGCTCTTCTTGAACTTGGCAACAGCCTTGTCTAGCTCGGCAATTGTGTCGCCTTCAAGGTTGTTGGTTTCGCGAATGGTGGTCAGAATCTTGGTGTTGCGGCGCAAGTAGTCAAGAAGCTCTGACTCGAAACGCAATACATCTTCAACCGGAACCTCGTCTAGCTTGCCGGTGGTACCAGCCCAAACTGAAACGGTCTGGTCTTCAACTGAATATGGTGAGTACTGAGGCTGCTTTAGAAGCTCCATCAAACGTGCACCGCGGGCTAGCTGCTGGCGTGAAGCTGCATCTAGGTCCGAAGCGAACATTGCGAATGCCTCAAGTGCGCGGTACTGAGCAAGTTCAAGCTTCAGGGTTCCTGAGACCTTCTTGATGCCCTTAACCTGAGCCGCACCACCAACACGAGAAACCGAGATACCTACGTCAATCGCAGGGCGCTGGTTTGCGTTGAACAAGTCTGACTGCAAGAAGATCTGACCGTCGGTGATCGAAATCACGTTGGTTGGAATGTATGCAGAAACGTCGTTTGCCTTGGTCTCGATGATTGGAAGACCAGTCATTGAGCCGCCGCCAAGTTCGTCGTTCAACTTTGCACAACGCTCTAGCAAACGTGAGTGAAGGTAGAACACGTCACCTGGGTAAGCCTCGCGGCCTGGTGGACGACGTAGAAGAAGTGAAACCGCACGGTAGGCCTCGGCCTGCTTTGAAAGGTCATCGAAGATGATCAGAACGTGCTTGCCGCCATACATCCAGTGCTGACCAATTGCAGAACCGGTGTAAGGAGCTAGGTACTTGAAACCTGCTGGGTCAGATGCAGGAGAAGCCACGATGGTGGTGTACTCCATTGCACCGGCTTCTTCTAGAGCACCCTTTACAGCAGCAATAGTTGAACCCTTTTGACCGATTGCAACGTAGATGCAGCGAACCTGCTTCTTGACGTCGCCTGATTTCCAGTTGTCTTTTTGGTTGATGATTGCGTCGATAGCAATCGCAGTCTTACCGGTCTGACGGTCACCAATGATTAGCTGACGCTGGCCACGACCAACTGGAATCATGGCGTCGATTGCCTTGATGCCGGTCTGAAGTGGCTCGTGAACTGACTTACGAGCCATAACGCCAGGAGCCTGAAGCTCAAGAGCACGACGACCCTCGGCCTTGATGTCGCCTAGACCATCGATTGCGTTACCCAGCGGGTCAACAACGCGACCCAAGAAGTTGTCGCCAACTGGAACAGAAAGAACTTCACCGGTGCGGTGCACTTCCATGCCCTCTACGATGCCTTCGAAGTTTCCAAGAACAACGGTACCGATCTCGCGCTCGTCGAGGTTCAGGGCAAGACCCAGAGTGCCGTCTTCGAACTTAAGCAATTCGTTAGCCATTGCACTAGGCAGACCTTCAACGTGAGCAATACCGTCACCGGCATCGATTACGTGACCTACCTCGGCGCGTGACGCCTTGGCTGGCTCATAAGACTTTACGAAGTCCTTTAGAGCGTCGCGAATCTCGTTCGGGCTGATTTTCAGATCTGCCATCTCTTATCCTTTGCTTCTGGGTAAACCCGGTTGTCTTTGCTTGCAATTAAGCGAGCTGAAGTTTTGCTGCTGTTAAACGTGAGCTGAGGCTGCCATCAAGAATCTCGCCGGCAACCTGCACTTTGATTCCGCCAAGGATGTTTTCATCAACCTCAACGTTTAGCTTGAGGCTCTGTCCGTATGACTTTGCCAAAACCGCTTCTAGTCGCTGCAACTGGCTTGCGCTAATTGGTGCTGCGACTGTGACAGTGGCAACTAGGCGAAGAGCGAACTCTGAAACCTGCTTGCCAAACTGTTCAAGAACTACTGAAACGCGACGACGACGTGCACCGGTGATGGCGCGACGAATAAGTGTTGCCGCTTCTGCTGTGACCTTGCCCTTGGTTAGTGCTTCAACCAACTTGAGCTTTGCCTCTTCGCTAGCTAGTTGGTCGCCCAGCGCAAACTGAAGTTCTTGGTCTGAATCAACTGCAGATTGAAAAGCGAAAAGCTCGCTTTCAACCTTGGCCAGGTTCTTGTTTTCGGCTGCGATAGCTGAGACTGCAAATACAGCCAGCTGCTCAAATGCTGAAACCAAGTCTTGGCCAGTTGACCAGCGCAGCCCAACCAGTGAAGTCACAAACTCAAGCGCAGTCTTTGACAGGTTCTTGCCGAATACGGCAACAAGAGCACCTGACTTTGCGGCAGCCTCGGCGGAAGGGTCCGAGAGGATGCTGCGCAACTGAGTTGAAGATGCTACGGCTGCGCCGACTGCAAACAACTCTTCTGCGAACTTAAGATCTGCCGTAGCCAGCAACGGGGTTAGCGTTGCCTTGGCTGCGACGATTGACTGCCTGGTTGAACTGGCCATTAGTTCTTCTTGCCTGCCTTGTCGCTTGCTTCGAGGTCGGCCAAGAATTGGTCAACTACGCCGCTTGCGACTTTGTCGTTCTTTAGGCTGGCGCCTACAACGCTTGATGCTAGATCGATTGCGAGTGAACCAACCTCTGCACGAAGCGAGATAAGTGCTGCCTGACGTTCGGCTTCAATTTGAGCCTTCGCGGTAGCGGTTAGACGAGCTGCCTCTGAAGCTGCCTGCTCTTTAAGCTCAGCCAAAATGACTGCGCCTTCAGCGCGAGCTTCTTCGCGGATCTTTGAAGCTTCGGCGCGTGCCTCTGCTTGCTCGGCTTCGATGTTTGCAGTTTTTGCTGCAGCTTCAGCTTGTGCTTTTTCAGCAGCTTCGAGGCGACCTTCGATCGCTTCGGTGCGTGCATCCAAAGTTTTCTTGAAGTTCGGAAGAACCTTGAACCAGAAGAAAGCCAGCAGAATTACGAAGACAACCGACGACCACAAAAGATCATACGAAGCTGGCAAAAGTGGGTTAGGCGCTGCCTCACCCTCCGCCGCTGCGATAAGAATCTTTGAAATCATGGTTTAGATCCTGACTGATTAACCGAAGATGAATGGGGTTGCAAGACCGATAAGCGCTAGCGCCTCGGTAAATGCGATACCAAGCCACATGGTGACCTGAAGCTTTGCAGCCAACTCAGGCTGGCGTGCGATTGACTCGATGGTCTTTGAAACAACTAGACCCACACCGATGCCAGGACCAACTGCTGCTAGGCCATAACCGATAACTGCTAGGTTGCCGCTTAGTTCGGCAATGTTAGTAACGTCCACTTTGTATTTCCCTTCCGTGGTTTAGAGCTGACGGTTGTCAGATCTTTAGTGCTCGTCTGATAGGGCCAACTGAATGTAGACCGTGGTCAGCAGAGTAAAAACGTATGCCTGCAAGAACGCAACCAACAACTCAAAGAGTGTGAATGCGAACCCAAAGACGAATGTGCCGGCACCGAAAAGCTTGAAAGCACCTTCGGCGTTGAACAAGAAGAACTGAGTTGCCGAGAAACAAAGCACTAGCAACAAGTGGCCAGCAATCATGTTCATGGTCAAACGAAGAGCCAGGGTAACCGGGCGAAGAATGAAAGTTGAAAGCAACTCAATTGGAGTCACCAAGATGTAGAAGGCTGGCGGAACGCCGGCTGGGAACAGTGACGCCTTGAAGAAGCCAACGCCGTGCTTCTTGATTCCCGCGTAGATGAAGGTGACATAAGCGGCGAGCGCCATCACGATTGGCAAACCGATTACTGAAGTACCAGCGATGTTCAATCCCGGGATAATGCCCGTGATGTTCATGCCCAAAGTTACAAAGAAGATTGTGGTTAGCAACGGCAAGAAGCGGTCGCCGTCTTTTTCGCCAAGCTGATCGTGGGCAATGCTCTTGCGCACAAAGTTGAGTGAAATTTCACCCATCAGCTGGAATTTGCCAGGAACGAAAGTCTTGGTCTTGTTGGCCTGCTGGAACTTGCGAGTCCAAAGCCAGAAAACGACTACTAGAAGTGAGAGCACTAGCAAACGAATCAGCATGATTCGGTTCAGCGCAAAAGGAGTGCCTTCAAAAGCCAAAATCTCTGGATAGAACTCCATGATTGAAGGGGCGTGGAAGCCACCGCCCGACTCCTCGGTGCTGGCTGCTACGTTTAGCAGGTTCAGTGCGGTAGTAAACAGCGTCGTGTACTCCTGTTTCGGGGCAAGGTGTTAAAGCCTTGCGGCGATTTACAGTGCGATTTAAGCATCTAAAGTTCCCTGACGCTTGCGATTATCCTAACAGCACGAACCCCGCCAAATCACGGTTTTAGCGCCATCGGCTAATTTTTTTGCGATTTTTTATCAGTCGCCAACCACAGGAATTCGAGCTTTCAGAAAAGCCAAAGAATCCACGGCCAAGGTTCCCAAAATTGAAGCCACCAAAGTGAAAAACAAAACTGGTCCGTTGATGAAGTCTGCGCCTTTTAGAGCACCAATCACCAGGATGAAGGCCACCAACTTAACAATCCAGCCGCCGAGCACTAATCCGAAGAAACCACCCAGTGGCAATTTGCCACCGAGCCACACGCTGAGCGCGGTGAGAGAGACGAAACCTAGGGCCAATGCTGCACCGATAAGTGCGCTGATTAGACCCGGTTGGCCGGCCACGGCAAAACCAATGCCGCCGCCGATGATTGCGATGGTCGCGGTTAGTAGCGAACCTTGAATCAGCACGCGACGAAACAAGCCGTTAATTGCTTTCGACATTTACTCTCCTCTTGAGAACTGGCCAAACGGTGTAAAGCAGTGCGCCAGCAATGCCAACAATGAAGAACAACGCCACAGCCCAGGCTTCTAAGAAGAAAACCAACAGGCAAGAAAGTGAAATCACGGCGGTCCAGATATAAAAGACCAGCACCGAACCTAGGTGAGAGTGGCCAAAGTCTTGAAGGCGGTGGTGAATGTGCTGGCGGTCGGCGGCAAACGGAGATTTGCCGGCACGCAAGCGACGGAACACCGCTAGGCCAAAATCAAGCAGTGGCAAAACCAAAATTGCGAGCGGCAAAATCAGTGGAATGAATGCAGGCACCAATTCACCGCGGTTTACCTGCTGCGGATCAATTTGCCCGGTGACGGTGAGCGCCGAGGTTGCCATTAGCAGCCCAAGCAACATTGCCCCTGAGTCGCCCATGAAGATTTTGGCGCGATGCCAGTTGAACGGCAAGAACCCGAGGCACATGCCAATCACGATGGCCGAAATAAGCGAAGCCAGGTTGAAGTAGTTGCTTGGCGAGGTCTGCTGGGCCAGTAGGTAGCTGTAGGTGAAGAACACCAGGGTGCCAATTAACACCACGCCGGCCACAAGGCCATCCAAGCCATCAATGAAGTTCACGGCGTTCATTACCAGCACGGTTAGAAAAACGGTGACGATAAACGAGATGCCGAAGCTTCCAATGGTTAGCCCACCAATTGGCAGCGAAACAATTTGCACGCCTTGCCAGGCCAGAATTCCTGCGACAACGAACTGGCCGGCAAGTTTGAGGCTCCAGTCCAAGTCATAAAGATCGTCGAGAAAGCCAATCACCGTGATGAGTGCAGCGGCAGCCAAAATTGCCAGGATGTGAATTGGGTCGCTAAACACACTGCGGAACCATCCGAGGGAACCGGCGAAAATAAGTGCAACGGCAAAGCCCACAAACATGGCGATGCCGCCAAGGCGCGGGGTTGGGCGGGTGTGCACATCGCGGGCGCGAATCTGCGGATAAAGCTTGTAGCGGTGCGAAATTTTGAGAGTTGCAAATGTGCCGATGAATGAAACCACTGCGGAAATCAGCATGATCAACAAATATGCGCGCACTTTATGCAGCCTCTTCTAACAGGTCGCCAACTACGGTGCGAATTCGGTCGGCGCTAAGTGCACCGCGACGAACCATCTTGATGCTGCCGGTTGAAATTGCGTTGCCTTCTTCGTCGAAGGTTTCGGTGATGTTGGTTAGGTCAAGAATTGTTGAGGCTTCGCCTTTCGGGCTGGTGCCGGCATCAAGGTAAACCTTTACTGAAGCACCCAAATAAGCCTCGGCTTGCTGGCAAGTTGCTGCTGCCGGTAGGCCGGTTAGGTTGGCACTCGAAACTGCCATTGGGCCTACTTCTTCAAGCAGGGCCAGTGCGATTTTGTGGTCTGGAATTCGCAGGGCAACGGTTCCCTTGGACTCCCCTAGGTTCCACTGCAGCGAAGGTTGGGCTCGCAAAATCATGGTGAGCGCGCCGGGCCAAAAAGTTTCGGCAAGTTTTTGAGCGATTACAGGCACCGATTCAGCAAGTGCGTGCATGGTGGCAATGTTTGGGATCAGCACGGGAGGTGGCGACTGAGGACCGCGACCCTTCGCGGCGAGCAACGCCTCTACTGCTTTTGGGCTGAAGGCATTGCATCCGATGCCATAAACGGTGTCGGTTGGCAACACCACAAGTTCGTCGCGACCCGCGGCCACTTTGGCTAGGCGCATGCCGGTAAGCAGATCAGTGTCGACTGAGCAATCGTAGATGCGCTCCATTTTTGCCCCTCGCTTTCTGAACTAATTACTTAATTGCGGTGACTGCACGATCGCGGCCCGTTAAATCTCGGTGCGAACGAACTTGACGCCATCCATCTGCCAATAGTAGTTGAACCACTTGATCGGCTTGGGAGTCGGCATGCTCAATAATCAGCGAACCACCGCTGTAAAGCAGTCGCTTAGCCGTTGCCGAGACGTGATGAATAACGTCCATGCCTTCCTCGCCGCCATAAAGCGCCAGAGCTGGGTCAAAGTCACGCACCTCGATATCGCGTGGAATGGCATCGATTGGAATGTATGGCGGGTTTGAAACTACAACTGCAACTGTGCCGTTGAGTTCATTAAAGGCATCAGCAAGGTCACCCAGGATAAGCGCTGCGCCGCAGTCTTTGTAGGCTGCAAAGTTGCGGCTGGTGAACTCAAAAGCTTGCTCTGATTTTTCAACCGCAAATACTTTTGAGTTGACAACTTCGGTTGCAATCGAAAGTGCAATGGCACCTGAGCCAGCGCCTAGGTCAACCGCGATTGGTTCGGGTTGTGCCACCTGGCGAATAGCGTCAATCGCCAATTGAGCGACGAACTCGGTTTCAGGTCGCGGAATGAAAACACCACGGCCAACCTCGAGTTCAAGATTGCGAAAATGTGCTTTGCCGGTGATGTGTTGCAGCGGTTCGCGCGCGAGGCGACGACCATAAAGATTATTGAGTTCGTCAGTTTGGGTTTCGGTGAGCTCTGCTCCCCTAATCACCTCGGCTTGAATTGCTCCGCGACTAAGACCCAGAACATGACCCGCAAGCAATTGCGCGTCTACTTCTGCCGAATCAATTCCCGCGGCTTCAAAGCGCGCTGCCGCGTGCTCAATCAGATCACGAAGCAGCATTTCTTACTTTGGTTCGTTTCCGATTGCGGCTAGACGAGCTTCTTCATCCATGGCAATTGCCGACTGAATCACAGGCTCAAGCGCGCCATCCATCACGGCATCAAGGTTGTATGACTTGTATCCGGTGCGGTGATCTGCAATTCGGTTTTCTGGAAAGTTGTAAGTGCGAATGCGCTCTGAACGGTCAACCGACTTCACCTGAGACTTGCGAGCAGCAGACTGCTCTGCCTCTATTGCCTCTTGCTGGGCAGCCAAGATGCGCGCACGAAGCACACGCATGGCGGCTTCACGGTTCTGCAGCTGTGACTTTTCATTCTGCATTGCAACCGTGATGCCGGTTGGCAAGTGAGTGATTCGAACCGCTGAGTCGGTGGTGTTAACCGACTGACCACCTGGGCCCGATGAACGGTAAACGTCGATGCGCAAATCGTTCTGGCTAATTTCAACTTCTTCTGGCTCATCAACTTCTGGAAAAACCAAAACACCAGCTGCGGATGTGTGAATGCGACCTTGAGTTTCGGTTGCCGGCACGCGCTGAACGCGGTGCACACCACCTTCATATTTCAAGTGAGCGTGAACACCCTGTGCTGGGTCAGTTGAGTTACCTTTGATGGCCAACTGAATGTCTTTAATGCCGCCAAGGTCAGACTCGTTCTTGTCAAGAATTTCGGTCTTCCAACCCTTTGAGTTGGCGTACTGAATGTACATGCGCAACAGGTCGGCTGCGAACAGCGCAGATTCAGCGCCACCTTCACCGGCCTTGATTTCCATAATTACATCGCGGCCGTCATCCGGGTCGCGAGGAATCAATAGGCGGCGAAGCTTTTCGTTGGCTGCAACCAAACGCTCTTCGGTGAGGGTTGCCTCTTCGGCAAACATCTCATCTTCTTTGGCCAACTCTTTAGCGGCCTTCAGATCTTCGTTAAGCGAAACCACTTGGTTATAAGCAGCAACAATTGCACCCAACTCCGCATAGCGGCGGTTGAGTTTCTTAGCTAGCGCTGGGTTGCTGTGCAACTCCGAATCAGAGAGCTTGCCCTGAAGTTCGGTGTATTCAGCAAGTAGCGGTTGAACCGATTCGAGCAATTATTACTCCGAGTCTGAACCAGTTGGAACTGGCATTGACTTCTGAACCTGCATCAAGAACTCAACGTTGCTTGAAGTTTCTTTCAAGCGGCTAAGCACAAGCTCGAGAGCCTGCTGCTGCTCAAGTCCGGCAAGTGCGCGGCGAAGCTTCCAAACAATTTTGGTCTCGTCTGGGTTCATCAGAATTTCTTCACGACGAGTACCAGAAGCGTTTACGTCAACCGCAGGGAAGATGCGCTTGTCAGCCAGCTGACGTGACAAGCGAAGCTCCATGTTTCCGGTTCCCTTGAACTCTTCGAAGATAACTTCGTCCATCTTTGAACCGGTCTCTACAAGAGCGGTTGCCAAGATGGTTAGCGAGCCACCGTCTTCGATGTTGCGGGCAGCACCGAAGAATCGCTTTGGTGGGTAAAGCGCTGATGAGTCAACACCACCAGAAAGAATTCGGCCAGATGCTGGAGCGCTCAAGTTGTAAGCGCGGCCAAGACGAGTAATTGAGTCAAGCAACACAACAACGTCGTGACCAAGCTCAACCAAACGCTTTGCGCGCTCAATTGCCAACTCGGCTACGGTGGTGTGGTCTTCAGCAGGGCGGTCGAAGGTTGAAGCGATAACTTCACCCTTAACTGTGCGCTGCATGTCGGTAACTTCTTCAGGGCGCTCGTCTACCAGAACAACCATTAGGTGAACCTCTGGGTTGTTCTGAGCAATTGAGTTTGCAATTGCCTGAAGCACCAAGGTCTTACCGGCCTTTGGTGGTGAAACGATCAATCCACGCTGACCCTTACCGATTGGTGAAACCAAGTCGATGATTCGAGTGCTTAGTTTGTTTGGCTCAGTCTCAAGACGCAAACGAGTCTGTGGGTAAAGCGGAGTTAGCTTGCCAAACTCAACGCGAGTTGCAGCCTGCTCAACGGTCAAGCCGTTGATTGAGTCAATGCGAACGATTGCGTTGAACTTTTGACGACCCTGGCCTTCGCCATCGCGAGGCTGGCGAATTGCACCAACTACAGCGTCACCCTTGCGCAGGTTGTACTTCTTTACCTGACCAAGTGAAACGTAAACATCGTTTGGACCAGGCAGGTAACCGCTGGTGCGAACGAATGCATAGTTGTCGAGAACGTCCAAGATTCCAGCTACTGGAACTAGAACATCATCCGGAGAAATTTCTGGTTCGATTTCGTCCATCGAGTTGCCGTTGCCGCCACGGCCGCCTCGGCGGTCGCGGTCACGGTAGCGGTCGTTGCGGTCGCCGCGGCCACGGTTGCGGTTGCGGCTGTTGCCGTTGCGGCGCTCGTCGTTGAAGTCGCGCTCGTTGCGTGAGTCGTTGTCGCGGGTTGAGTTGTCGCGCGCTGCGTTTTCACGAGGAGCGCTGTCACCCTGGTCGCCATCGCGGTCTGAGTTGTTTGATTGCGAGTTATCGCGGTTGCGGTTGCGATTGCGGTTGCGGTTGCGGTTGTTGCCTGAACGCTCTGAGCGTTCGCCCGACTCGCTAGAACCTGAGTCGCTTGAACCTGAGTCGTTTGATTTGCTTTCGCTTGCTGGCGCTGCAGTTTCGCTTGACGCTGCTTCTGCCTTTGGTGCACGAGTGCGAGGAGTCTTTTTGGCAGCAGTTGCGTCATCTGAGATTGGCGCTGGAGCTGCTGCTTCTGCTACAACTCGGCGGCTCTTGCGCACTGGAGTTGTGGTTTCCTGGATTTCATCCATGTTTTTTGATTGCTCTTTCTTGAGTAATTCTGCGCCTAAGTGATTCTTAGATTTCGCAGCTAAACGCGGCCTTGCCGCGAGTGAATCGCAAGTGTGTTGCGAGGATTTCATCAAAAGGCTTTTTGTGAAGCCCGACCGCGAAGCGGCCTATCGATGCAGTACTACAGTAGCACCTTTGAAGTCGACCGCCAACAGCAATGCCTTCCACTGCGGATAGTGTGTCTCGGCTAGTTTGGCGGCTTCTAGGCGTTCTGCAGGGTCGCTGGCCAGAACCAACACCGATGGGCCAGCACCTGAAACCACCGCTGCGTGGCCGTGCTCGCGCATCAGCTTCACAATGGCATCGGTCTCCGGCATGGCCGCGGCGCGGTAATCCTGGTGCAAACGGTCTTCGGTTGCAGCAAGCAACAGTTCTGGGCTTTGTGTCAGTGCGGCAATCAAAAGAGCCGAACGAGAAACGTTAAAAACGGCGTCATCGTGAGGCACTGAATCTGGCTGAAGTGAGCGAGCCAAGGCGGTTGACATCTTGTGGCTTGGAACCAGCTCAAGCGGTGAAACACCACGGTGCACAAAGAGCTTCTTGTGGTGTGGGCCAGACTCGTCTTCCCAGGCGATGGTCAAGCCACCGAATAGTGCGGGAGCAACGTTGTCTGGGTGACCTTCAAGTTCGGTGGCTATGTTGAGCAAATCTTGATCGTGAATTTCAACGATGCCGTCGAGCAAACCCTTGGCTGCAACGATTCCAGAAACTACTGCGGCACCAGATGAACCCATGCCACGGCCGTGAGGAATGATGTTGTGAGCAGTCAGCTTCAACCCCGGCAAGGTCTGACCAAACTTCTTAAAAGTGAATGCGATTGACTGCACTACCAAGTTGCTAGCGTCGGTTGGCACATCCCCCGCGCCTTCACCGTGCACTTCAACGAATGCGCCTTCACTGGCCACGGCCTCTACTTCTAGCTCGTCGTAGTAAGACAGAGCCATTCCTAGAGTGTCAAAGCCTGGGCCAAGGTTTGCCGACGTTGCCGGAACCCGCACCGTAACTTTGCGACCGATGAGTGAAGTCATTAGCTGTTTTTAACCAGACCCAAGCGCTCGGCTACGGCTTCAACCTTGTTGGCAACGGCTTGAGGTTTGATGTCTTTGCCGCTCTCGGTCTTAAGGGCCCACATCGGGTCTTTCAAACCGTGACCAGTCACAGTGACAACGATGGTTGAACCGGCAGGAACTTCACCAAGTTTTGAGTGCTTGAACAAACCAGCTGCACCGGTTGCCGATGACGGTTCAACAAACACGCCAACTTCTTGTGACAAGAAGCGGTGCATCCAAAGAATTTCTTTGTCAGACGCATAACCAAATTGACCACCGGTTGATTCACGAGCGGCAAGAGCAAGGTCATATGAAGCTGGGTTGCCAATGCGAATTGCAGTTGCAATGGTGTCAGGCTTCTTAACCGGGTTGCCGAATGTAAACGGAGCTGAACCCTCAGCCTGGAAACCCCACATCTTTGGCAATGCCTTGATGCGACCAGCGGTTAGATCTTCGGCGTAGCCCTTTGAATAAGCGGTGTAGTTTCCGGCGTTGCCAACTGGCAGCACGTGAAAGTCAGGTGCGAAACCAAGTGCGTCAACAACTTCGAATGCGCCGGTCTTCTGACCTTCGATGCGGTCTGGGTTAACCGAGTTCACTAGGTGCACTGGGTAGTTTGCCGCTAGATCGCGAGCCAAGTCGAGGCAGTCATCGAAGTTGCCTTTAACCTGCAGAATCTGGGCCTTGTGAGCAACGGCCTGACTTAGCTTTCCAAGTGAAATTTTGCCCTTTGGCACCAAAACCACTGACTGAATTCCGGCCGCTGCGGCATAGGCTGCAGCTGAAGCTGAAGTGTTTCCGGTAGATGCAGCAATAACTGCCTGCGCACCGTGACCTACAGCTTTTGAAACCGCCATGGTCATGCCGCGGTCTTTGAATGAACCGGTTGGGTTCATGCCCTCAACCTTTAGCAGCACGCGCTCGGCGCCAACCAACTTGGCAAGTGCAGGAGCCTCAACCAAAGGCGTGCCACCTTCACCAAGGGTGATCACCGGGTTATCCGCGGTGATGTCTAGACGGTCGAAATATTCGCGGATAACTCCGCGCCATTGGTGGGCCATTAGATTCCTTCTACTCGAATGACTGAAGTAATAGATGCAACGCTGTCGCTTTCTGCAAGAGATTCGACCACTGCACGAAGCGATGCTTCGGTGGCCTCGTGTGTGCCAACCTCAAGGTAAGCGGTTGGGCGCATGCTGCCGTCTTTTTCACGAACCGCTTGCTCAACGGTTTCGATTGAGACCTGGTGGTCGGCAAAAATGTTTGCAACCTTGGCAAGCACACCCGGCTGGTCGGTGACCTCAAGTGTGATTTGGTAGCGAGTGTAGGCACGGTCAATCGGCAAGATTGGCAAGTTGGCGTGCACTGAGTCAGCAAGACCAGGGCCACCGGCAACGTGACGCTTGGCAGCAGATACTAGGTCACCCAAAACTGCGGATGCGGTCTGCACTCCACCGGCGCCAGCACCGTAGAACATAAGTTGGCCGGCAGATTCTGCCTCAACGAACACAGCGTTAAACGCACCGTGCACAGCAGCAAGTGGGTGCTCGCGCTCAATCAGCGCAGGGTGCACGCGAACTGAAACGCCTGACTCACCGTTTTCATCCGCAGGAACGCGCTCACAAATTGCAAGCAACTTAATTACATAACCATCGCGCTGAGCAGCAGCCATCTGCTGAGCGGTGATCTTGGTGATGCCTTCGCGGTAAACCTTGTCTAGTGGCACCTCGGTGTGGAAAGCAAGGTAAGCAAGAATTGCAGCCTTCTGTGCAGCGTCAAAAGCTTCGATGTCTGCGGTTGGGTCTGCCTCTGCATAACCAAGTGCAGTTGCCTCAGCCAATGCAGACTCGAATGAAGCACCGGTGGTGTCCATGCGGTCAAGAATGTAGTTTGTGGTTCCGTTCACAATTCCCATGATGCGGTTGACCTTGTCACCGGCTAGAGATTCGCGAAGCGGGCGGATGATCGGAATTGCACCGGCAACTGCTGCTTCGAAATAAAGCTGCGCGCCAACCTGCTCGGCTGCATCAAACAACTCGGTGCCGTGACTTGCCAACAGCGCCTTGTTGGCAGTGACCACATCTGAGCCAGAGTTCAAAGCCTGAAGAATGTAAGTGCGGGCTGGCTCAATGCCACCCATAACTTCAACCACGATGTCAGCACCCAAAATGAGTGGCTCGGCGTCGGTGGTTAGCAATTCACGAGGCACGCCTGCATTGCGAGGTGAGTTGATGTCACGCACGGCAATGCCAACTAGTTCAAGCTCGGCGCCAACACGGGCAGCAAGTTCGGCCTTATTTTCGATTAGCAAGCGCGCAACTTGAGAACCTACTGAACCGGCACCCAGCAACGCAACGCGCAGCGGACGATATTCTTCCATCAGTTAACTCTTCTCATTCTTTTGTGTTGCCTGGTACTTCAAATCTCTGCTGAACAAATCTGCTTCTGTTTCACCGCGGATAATCAATCGCGCCTGGCCGTTGCGCACTGCAACCACTGGCGGTCGTGTCAAGAAGTTGTAATTGCTCGACAGCGAGTAGCAATAGGCGCCGGTGGCAGCTACCGCTAGAAGATCATTTGGCTGAACATCTGCAGGCAGATAGTCATTGCGTACAACAATATCGCCACTTTCACAGTGCTTGCCAACTACACGCGACAAAGCTGGGGCCGCATCACTGCTGCGAGAGGCCAAAAGAGTGTGATATTCCGCTTCGTATAAGGCCGGGCGGGCGTTGTCGCTCATGCCGCCATCAACCGAAACATATTTGCGAACCGCTGGGCTGGCTCCGTCGGTGACCTTTACTTCTTTAATCGTGCCCACGTTATAAAGCGTGATGCCAGGGTTGCCGGCGATGAATCGACCAGGCTCGAAGGCCAGCTTCGGCACTGAGATTTTGTGCTTGGCACATTCCTCGGCGACGATCGCAGTGATGGCGTCGGCAAAGTATCCGATGTTTGGAGCCTTGTCGCCTGGCTTGTAGTTGATGCCAAAGCCGCCACCAAGGTTGATCTCAGGAATTTCTCCGCCGGCCAATAGTTGGGCGTGCAATTCAATTAGTCGCTTGGTTGATTCAACAAAACCTTCAACGGCATAAATTTGCGAGCCAACGTGCTGGTGTAATCCCAAAAACTTCAAGTGAGAGTGCGAACGGATTTTTGCAACCAAAGCAGCTGCATCGGCAAGTGCGATGCCAAACTTTTGGTCTTCACGTGCAGTAGCCAAAAAGTCGTGAGTGTTGGCGTGCACGCCTGTGTTAACACGCAGGCGAACTCCCTGCACTTTGTCTTGTGCGCCGGCCGCCGATGCAATGCGCTCGATCTCGATTTCTGAATCGATGACGATAGCGCCAACGCCTGCGGTCACAGCACGACCGATTTCAAAAAGCGATTTGTTGTTGCCGTGCAAGCCGATGCGGTTGGCATCGATGCCGCCAGCAAGGGCAGCAGCAAGTTCGCCACCAGATGCAACGTCAATGTTCAAACCAAGTTCGTCGATCCAGCCAACAATCTCGGTTGAAAGGAATGCCTTGCTCGCGTAGTAGACCTTGGCTTCAGTGCCAATTTTCTTTGCAGCATCGGTTAGCGCGTTTCGGGCAGCGGTAGCACGCGCGCGAAAATCATCCTCGTCGATTACATAAAGAGGTGTGCCGAACTGAGTGGTTAGTTCGCTAACCGCAACGCCAGCAATCTCAAGTTCGCCGGTAGCGCGACGCTTGGTGTGACGCGGCCAAACTTTTTCATCAACGGCGTTCACGTCTGCCGGTTGGTTCAACCAATTAGGTGCAAGCGGATTTGACACGATTACATCCTCTCCGGTGCGCTAACACCAAGCACGGCCAAACCATTGCGAAGCACTACCCCGGCGGCGTCGTTTAGCCACAGGCGGGTGCGGTGCACGGTTTCAACCGGAGTTTCGGCCAACGGAGTGACGCGGCAGGCGTCATACCAACGGTGGTAGGCGCCAGCAACTTCTTCTACATAGCGAGCAACACGGTGCGGCTCACGGAACTCTGCTGCATGAGCCATTACTCGAGGCAATTCAATTAGCTTGGCCAGCAGCTCAGACTCGGTTGCGTGAGTTAGCAAGCTCGGATCAAACTCGCTGCGGTCAACGCCGAGGCTCGCCGCGTTCTTAGCAACCTGTGCAGTGCGCGCGTGTGCATATTGCACGTAGAACACTGGATTGTCGTTGGTCTTCTTTTGCAATTGCTCAAGATCGATGTCTAGTTGCGAGTTGATTGAAGAGCGCGCAAGTGCATATCGAGCTGCATCGACACCAACTACTGAAACTAGGTCTTCCATGGTCACCACTGTGCCCGCACGTTTTGACATGCGAACCGGCTCACCGTTTTGAACTAGATTCACCATCTGACCAATAAGAATTTCAAGATTCAAACCAGGTTGATCGCCAAACGCTGCACACAAAGCCATCATGCGCGGCACGTATCCGTGGTGGTCGGCACCAAGCATGTAGATGCACTGGTCAAAACCGCGCTCACGCTTGTCTAGGTAATAGGCGATGTCACCCGCGATGTAGGCAGCTTCGCCATCGCTCTTGATGATTACGCGGTCGCGGTCGTCACCAAAGGTGGTTGAGCGCAACCAAATAGCGCCATCTTCTTCAAAGATGTGACCCAGTTCGCGCAATCGATTGATTGCTTTTTCAACCGCGCCAGATTCATAAAGCGAGTTCTCGTGAAAATAAACGTCGAAGTCCACGCCAAAGTCGTGCAGCGATTCGCGAATTTCCTGGAACATCAATTCAACGCCGGCTGCGCGGAATGCCTCTTGAGCCTCGGCTTCTGGAAGAGCCAATAGGTCGGCGGCGGTTTCGGCCAAAACACGGTCGGCAATTTCTTGAATGTAGGCGCCGCCGTAGCCGTCTTCAGGTGCAGCTTCGCCGCGCGCCCTGGCCAACAATGAACGAGCAAAGCGATCAATCTGAGCACCGTGATCGTTGAAGTAGTACTCACGAGTGACTTCTGCGCCCTGTGCCGCAAAAACGCGAGCCAGCGAGTCGCCCACTGCAGCCCAGCGAGTGCCACCCATGTGAATTGGGCCGGTTGGGTTTGCAGAAACGAATTCAAGATTTAGTTTGACGCCGGCAAGGTCGGTGCCACGGCCAAAGCTTTCGCCTGCTTCAACGATGCTCTTTGCCAGTTCGCCAGCCGCGGCGGCATCCAAAGTGATGTTAATAAAACCAGGGCCCGCAATGTCTACCTTTTTAACGCCGGCTACCTGAGCCAGCGGCGCAGCCAACAGCTCGGCAAACGCGCGAGGGTTGGTGCCAAATTTGCCAGAAAGCTGCATTGCGCAGTTTGTAGCCCAGTCGCCGTGTTCACGGTTTTTGGGGCGCTCGATGACCACTTCGGCAGGCAAATCTGCAGGGCCAAGCTTGCCATCAGCTTGCAAGGCAGCAAGGATGCGCACGATTGCGGCAGATAAGTCTGCAGGAGTCATAAAAGGGGCCTTATTAGAACGAGGCCTAACTGGCCTGCACTTGCGAGGATTTACCTCTAATCATACGAGAAAGGCGGTTGCTAGAGCCTTTTGACCCCGGCAACCGCCTTGTTCGTTTGAAGCTTGGCTGCTTTACTTCACCGCACCTGCGGTTAGTCCGCGAACGAAGAAGCGCTGCAAAGCAAAGAAAACAATTACTGGAATAACCAGCGAGATGAATGAGCCGGCTGCAACGGTTTGCCAACCATCTCCGTATTGACCCAAAAGCCGAAGCAACTTATAGGTCATTACCGACTTTTGTTCGCCAACGAAGATGAAGGCAATCAAATAGTCGTTCCAAACCCAAAGGAACTGGAAGATCGCAAACGATGCAATCGCTGGAACCGACATCGGGATGATTAGCTTCCAGAAGATTTGGTAGTAGCTAGCGCCATCGATGCGTGCTGCTTCAATGAGCGAAACTGGCAAGGTCATCATGAAGTTTCTCAGGATGTAAATCGCCAATGGCAACGCGAACGCCGCGTGCACGATCCAGGCGGAGGCAAAGTTGCCCACCAACTCGATGCCGAAGGTCTTCTTTAGCCAAACCATTCCCTTTAGAACAGGAATCAGCGCTGACTGCAAAGGCAAGACCATGAGAGCAACCAAGCTTGCGAACATGATTTCGCGGCCCTTGAACTCAATAAAGGTGAATGCATATGCTGCGTTAGCTGCAATTACCAAAGGCAAGATTGTCGCCGGGATACTGATCACTAACGTGTAGAGCAGCGAGTCAAGCATTCCGCCTTCGACTGCCTTATTGAAGGAGTCGAGCGACCAAATCTGACCAAACGGATTGAATACCGCTTCCCACCAGCCGGTTGCCGCCGCTTCATCGCGGTCACGCAATGAAGTGACTAGCAAACCTACGGTTGGCATCGACCAAATAACAACTAGCACCGCAAGAGTGATCGTTGAACCCAAGCGCCAGTTGCGAATAACTGCAAAGAACTTGTTCATCGGATTTCCTCCTGGTGACGAGCGGTTTTAATTTGCAACCACATAAGCGGAGCAATCAAAACACACAAGATTGTGACAACGGCAGCAGAGCCACCGATGTTGGACTCGACGAAGAAAAGTCGGTAGTACTCGTAGCCAAGCACGCTGGTGTTGAAGTTACCGCCAGTCATCGCAAGCACTACGTCGAAGACCTTCATCACACCGATAACGGTGGTGATAAACACCGACATGATGGTGCCGCGAATTTGCGGAACAATCACGCTGATAAAAATTTTCAGAGGGCCTGCGCCGTCGATGCGCGCCGCCTCGATGGTCTCCTCTGGAACCGCCTTGATGGCTGCAGACAACATAACCATAGAGAATCCAGCGTTTAGCCAGATAACGACGATCATCAGCAAGAAGCTGTTTAGTCGACCAGAGTCGATTGAAAGCCAAGGCTGCGCGGTGCCGCCGGCTGCTTCAACAACTGCGTTGAGCAAACCAACCTGAGGGCGGCCCGGAGGCGGATAGTCGTATAGGTAGCCCCAGATTGTTCCGGCGGCCACAAAGCTAATTGACATCGGCATGAAGATCAATGACTTCATGATCTTTTCGCGCTTAGGGCCAACGTTGTTGGCTAGGTTCGCGAAGACCAATCCGAAGCCCACTGTGATTGCAGGCACAAACGCAACCCACAAAAAGTTGTTAAGCAAAATGCCGAGAAAGTTTGAATCGGTGAACAGCGTGGCGTAGTTCTCAAAGCCAACGAAGTTCTTTGCGCGCTTGTCGAAGAACGACCAAGCGATGGTTTGAAAAAACGGAAGAACCGAAACTACGATCAGCAGCACCGCTGCTGGCAGCAAGAAGGAGATTGCTCTCAACTTCTCTTGCGTTTTAACCGGGAGCAGTCGAACCAAGAAATCTAGTAGCCAATAAATTGCCCAGCTACCGGCAACACCCAAGATGATTGCAACGATGCCAACAATAATGTCGCTCATGCCATACTCCGTTTTCGTTATTGCGATGGTTCAAAGTGTAGTTCTGAGAGAAAACACTGGCGGAGGCAAATGCCCCCGCCAGCGTTACTTCTCAATAACTTTCTATTGCTAGAAAGCTTTGTTCAGTTTTAGTACTTTGAGTCGATGCGAGCAGCAGCTTCAGCCCATGTTGCCTTACCAGCAACAAAGTCTGTGCCTGCAGCCCAGAACTCAGCGTTAACTTCTGAAGGCATCTGGTCTGAACCATCGAAACCGAATAGAGCAGCGCCGGCCATAGCCTCACCGATCTTCTTGTTTAGAGCGTTCGGGTACAGAGCAACGTCGAAGTCGTTGTGTGGAGAGATAACACCAGTAGAAACCATCTTCTCGCCAACCTTGGTGCTGTAGATGAACTCAGCAACCTTCTTGACATCTGCGTCAACGTGACCAGCGAATACAGCAGCTAGGTCACCGCCACCAAGAACAGCCTGAGTTGCGCCCTCAGGTGCAGGAAGTGGGAATGCGTCAGCGTGGGTGTAGTCCTGTGCATCTAGCTCTGCCTTGATGTTGTCAGGGAAGAAACCAGTGATGAATGAACCCTGGCGAAGCATGAAACACTGACCCTTGGCCTGGCCACCGGTCTCGAATAGAGGTGCGGTGTTACCGAAACCATCGGTAGCCATTGAAGCGCCGCCACCGTTAACCTGACCAGGAGCAAGCAAGCGCTTTGCAACTAGGTCAGCAGCTGCGGTGATCTCAGGTGAAGCGAAGTCGATGTCTCCAGCAACCCACTGTGCGTACTTTTCGCCACCAAGGGTGTCAAGAACGTACTGTTCCATCCAGTCGGTGAATGCCCAACCAGTTGCGCCACCAGATTCGATACCTGCACACCATGGGTAGCCAGCCTTGTCAGCCTGGATCTTTGCCTCAAGTGCTACAAGCTCTGCCTCAGTAGTAGGAACTGCGTAGCCGTGCTTGGTGAATTCTGCTGGGTTGTAGAAAACCATTGACTTCATGTTTGCTGAAACTGGCAAACCGTAAACGTCACCGTCAACAACTGCAAGAGTGTCCCAACCAGGAACAAGAGTCTTTGAGATTGCTGCTACGTCAACTACGTCCTTTAGAGGAACTAGGTTGTCTGCAGCAAGGTCCTTAAGACCACCTGGCTGTGGCCAAAGAGCGATGTCTGGCTCCTGGCCAGCTTCGATCTTTACCTTGATGTCTTTGTCGAATGATGCAAGAGAGGTGAAGGTGATCTCGATGCCGTTTGCTGCACCGAACTCGTCTAGAGAAGCCTGGAATGCCTTGGCATCCGCTTCACCGTATCCGCCGAAGATTGTAACTTTGCCGTCACCCTCTGGTGCGCCTGCGGCACAACCGGTAAGTGAGACCGCTGCTAGAGCTGAGATAGCTGCAACTGATAGGAACTTCATTCCTAGCTTCATACTCAATAGTCCTTTCAAAGAAACACTGAAAGCGGTTACTTTCAATGTGCAGAGCCAGACTAGCCAGAGAAAAACACGAAATGGTAAAGAAAAGGTCGATTTAAGATAACGATTTGTAAACGCTTACATTAAGCCTGGGATTTAGGTACCAGCCCAAGGATGGAGTCTGAGGTCACCGGAATCGGGTCACAAAGCTCCCCCAAGAATTCACCATCTACATTGTTCAAGAATGCGATTAGCTTCCAGCCACCCTGGCGGTCTTGCACCAATCGAGAAGCGTAAAGACGCAGGTCTGGAAACAAAACCGCACGGTTGAAATCAACATCGGATAGGTCTGCGGCTACCGGAAGACTGTAAACGCCGCCAATTTCGCCGTTCGCTTTGCGCTCATCCGAGAGCCAAAGTGGCCCGCAACAGAACAACAAAATTGGAATGCCGTCGACTATTTCAAACTGAAAAACTTCGGTCTCGCCAAAACCCTGACCGGGGCCACCCAACGGTGGTTGAATTTGCCAAGTTTTTAAATCGCTAGATTTGGCCACTCCCATGATGGCTTCTTCGCGACGGCTCTTGGCTTCAATCGATCCCGCAGTAGTCAGCATGGTCCAGGTATCTTCACCTGGCAATTTGAATACCCATGGATCTCTAAAGGGTTCATTATCAAAACCGGCTGCCAAAGTTTTATACCAACGCGAATCGGCAGCAACAATCGGCTGCTGCTCGAGCTTGGTCCAGGTCATTAGATCGGTCGAAGTTGCAGCGCAAACAGTCTGACGCTCCCCCGCGTCTTCACGACTAGTGCCGGTGTAGAACATCCACCAAACGCCGTCATCGTTTTGAACCACTGACCCAGTCCATGTGGTCCAACTATCTGGCGCTGGAGATTCAGATGGAGCAATTGCATCTGCAACCACTGTCCAATTTTTAAGATCATCAGAAATTGCATGGCCCACAGTCACGTTTCGGTGGCGGCGATTTTGATCACCAAGAGCTCGCGACGCTTGCAGATAAAAGGCGTGATGTTTTTCACCGTCAAATACGAACCATGAATCCCAAACCCACTGGCTCGGCAACTTAAGCGCCACTGCTGCTCCTTGATCTACTCTTTGAAAACTCCCCAAGCCTAGAGCATGCCCACTGTTAGTCTTGGTCTGCACCCTTTGCCCCTATAGCTCAGGGGATAGAGCGCCGCTCTCCGGAGGCGGGTGCGCAGGTTCGATTCCTGCTAGGGGCGCATGTTTGGAATAGATTGGCTGCGGCCTGAAACACTAATCGCATCATTCGGCGCTTTCGCAATGATTGGCGTTTGCGCCATCGTATTTATTGAGACCGGTCTGCTGGTGGGCTTCTTCCTGCCCGGCGACTCGCTGCTATTTGTTGCAGGCCTCATGGTTTCCGCCGGCGCAATTCAAATTCCAATTTGGTTAGCTTGCGTGCTGATTTCTCTCGCCGCCTGGGCTGGCGACCAAACCGGATACTGGATCGGCCGTCGCGTTGGCCCGGCGATCTTTAATAAATCTGACTCGCGTTTCTTCAGCCAAGAGAACGTTTCGCGCACCAACTCATTTTTTGAGCGCTACGGTTCACGCGCGATTATCCTGGCCCACTTTGTGCCGGTAATGCGCACCTTCGTGCCGGTGGCTGCTGGCATTGGCCAGATGTCTTATCGCAAGTTTTTGAAGTACAACGTGATTGGCGTGCTTGGTTGGGGCTCAGGCGTTACCCTGCTGGGCTACTTTTTGGGCAAGGTTCCGTTCGTTGCCGAACACGTTGAATATTTCACCCTCGGATTTGTTGTGGTCTCAAGCATTCCGATTGCGATTGAAATCATTCGTACTCGTCGCCAGCAGAAGACCGAATCGCTAATCGACTAAAGAGTGCTTAGGTAGCTGCACAGTTGCTCAAGCGCCAACGATCGGTGGCTAATTGAGTTTTTTACCTCAGGGTCTAGCTCGGCGGCTGTAACTTCAAAACCTTCTGGAATGAAAATTGGGTCGTATCCGAAGCCTTTGAGGCCATCCTCTTCAGTGGCTACTCGCCCAGGCCAAATTCCTGTGAATGAAATTTCGTTTTCAGAATCTACATAGGCGATGGTGCACACAAACGAAGCACCCCTATTTTCTTCGGCCATGTCAGCAATTTGAGCCAGCAATAATTGACGGTTTGCCGCGGCATCTCGGCCGCCAGCCCAACGGGCACTAAAAATTCCAGGTGAACCGCCAAGCACTTCTACTGCTATGCCTGAATCGTCAGCAATTGAAGGCAATCCGGTGTGCGCAAATGCAGCACGCGCTTTGATCAAGGCATTTTCTAAAAAGCTGGTGCCATCTTCGATTGGCTCTGGGCCGTCGTAGCCAATCAGTTCAACATAGGGCACTGCAGCGCTAATGATTGCGCCGAGTTCTTGAATTTTGTGTTGGTTGTGCGAGGCAAGCACCAGTTGCATTATTTTGCAGCCTCGAGCGATGCACTCTGGATGTTGGTCAATTCGGTGGTGCCCTTGAGAGCCAGATCAAGCAACAGGTTTAGCTCATCACGATCGAATGGCACACCTTCTGCGGTGCCCTGAACTTCGACGAACTTTCCGCTTCCGGTGACCACAACATTCATGTCTGTGTGAGCGCGAACATCTTCTGTGTAAGCAAGGTCAAGAAATGGCACTCCATCGATGATGCCAACTGAAACTGCAGCAACGCTGTCGCTCAGTGGTTTTGCTTTAGCAGGAATTAGTTTCTTTTCGCGAGCCCAAGTAATTGCATCGACAAGTGCAATGTATGCGCCAGTGATTGCCGCTGTGCGAGTGCCACCATCAGCCTGCAAAACATCACAGTCAATCACGATGGTGTTTTCGCCAAGTTCGCGAACGTCAACGATTGCGCGCAAACTGCGACCAATCAATCGAGAAATTTCGTGAGTGCGTCCCCCGATTTTGCCTTTGACTGCTTCCCGGTCGTTGCGATCGTGGGTAGCGCGAGGAAGCATTGCATATTCTGCAGTGACCCAACCTTCGCCTTTGCCAACCTTCCAACGTGGCACACCAGAGGTGAAAGACGCGGTGCACAAAACTTTGGTGCCGCCAAAAGAAATTAGCGCCGAGCCTTCGGCGTGAGCGCTCCAGCCTCGTTCGATTGTGATTTCACGCAATTGGTCGGCCGTGCGGCCATCTTGACGAAGGGTCATGAGAGTGCTTCTACTTTCGTAACTTCAGGCCCCAAGAATCTGCGGGCTAATTTCTCGAATGACTCGACGTCACCGGTGGCTTTGAATTTTAGAGTTGGTGGCGTGGTTGCGGTGCGCAACAAATTGTGCGCTACCAATGTGCGATAAACATCTTTAGCGGTTTCCTCTGCGGATGACACCAGAGTTACGTCTTCACCCATCACATAAGAAATGGCGCCGGTGAGCAACGGATAGTGCGTGCAACCCAAAACCAATGTGTCCACACCAGAATCGCGAATTGGGCCGAGATATTTTTCGGCATCTGCCAAAAGCTGCGGCCCCGAGGTGATGCCCTGCTCAACAAAATCGACGAACGATGGGCACGCTGCGCTAACAATTTGCAGATCGACTGCCGCAGCGAATGCGTCGTCATAGGCACGCGAAGTAATTGTTGCGTTGGTGCCGATGACACCAACTTTTTGATTGCGAGTTGCTGCCACCGCTCGGCGAACGGCGGGCTGAATTACTTCAACCACGGGAATGCCACGGCCCACCGTGTAGCGCTCTCGAGCATCGCGCAAAACTGCTGCCGATGCTGAGTTGCAGGCAATGACCAAAATCTTGACGCCTTCATCAACAAGTCGATCCATCACGGCAAGCGCAAGTTCGCGAACTTCAGGAATGGTCTTTGGGCCGTATGGGCTGTTGGCGGTATCGCCAACGTAAATGATGGATTCGTTAGGCAGCTGGTCGATGATCGCGCGAGCTACGGTTAGCCCGCCAACTCCCGAGTCAAAAATGCCAATTGGCGCGTCATTCACGTTTGAAAGTCTACCTTTGGCGATTTAAACCAGTGGCATTGCCCCGGATGCTGGCGCCGCTATTGATTTGTGCTCTTTGGGTCTTCCGGACGAAGGCCCTCATAAATTTCTTTGCAGGTTGGGCACACCGGAAACTTTTGTGGGTCTCGGCCCGGCACCCAGGTCTTGCCGCAGAGGGCAATTACTGGAGTGCCAAGAACCGCAGACTCAACAATTTTTTCTTTGCGAACATAGTGCGAATACCGCTCGTGATCGCCCGGTTCAACATTTTGAATTTGCTCTTCGAGCAGGGTGGAACCGCTGGTTTGACCGCCAAGTTCGTCTCGATCACTCATTCAAAACCACCTACTAAATATTTGCTGCGTCACCCAAGACTACTTCGATGGTCACACTCTTGCCATCGCGAAGAAGTTCTACAGTGGCCTTGGCGCCAGCCGGTTCAACTCGCACCGCAGAGGTCAACTCGCTAGCCGAGTTAATTGCCTGCCCGTTGAACTTCACGATGATGTCGCCAACCTTGATGCCAGCTTTTTCGGCAGCGCCACCGGCAGTCAATTCTTTAACTTCGGCACCAACGCTGAAGCTTGAAGCGCTCGCGTTGTCAGACCAGTCGGTAACGCCAGCACCCAAGAGTGCGTGGCTCGCTTTTCCAGTCTTCATAATTTCGTTTGCAATACGCTGCGCAACATCCGAGGGAATTGCAAAACCAACGCCGATGCTGCCAGAGCTGCTGCCTGAGCCGGCTGAAGCAATTGCCACGTTGATGCCAACTAGCTCGCCCTTGTCATTTACCAGCGCACCGCCAGAGTTGCCCGGGTTGATGGCTGCGTCGGTTTGAATCACTCGCAAATTAACTGCGGTGCCCGAACCGCTAAATAACTGAAGTCCGCCGCCTGAAGATGAATTCTCTGGCACCGCCGATGAGGCAACTTGAATGGTGCGGTTCAGAGCCGAGACGATTCCTTCGGTCACGGTGTTGGCCAAACCAAGTGGTGCACCAATCGCAACAACCTTGTCGCCCACGTTCAATTTGTCTGAATCGGCAAACTTGATTGGAGTGAATTTAACTGGCGCCTCAACCTTTAGAACCGCAAGGTCGTTAATCGCATCGGTGCCAACTACTGTGGCCGGGTAAACGCGGCCGTCATAGGTCTTCACCTGCACGGTTACCTGCGATGACTGGCCCTCGAGAGTGACCACGTGGTTGTTGGTTAGCAAGTAACCGTCGGCAGTTAGAAAAACACCAGAGCCGTTACCTGCACCCGATGAGCTGGCAACATTTACCGTTGCGGTTGATGGGGCTGCTGTTGCGGCTGCGCCCGTCACCCAGGTGACTGAGTCAGCATTGTTGACTACCACCGCTGCAGGCTGGGTCCAAAGGTTGTAAACCGTCACGCCGACACCCGCACCTACACCAGCGCCGATAACTGCACCAAGGGTCACGGCGGCAGTGCCGGTTAGAAAAGTGGTCTTCTTGGCAAGGCGCTCTTTAAGGCTCGGGCGCTTCTTTTCAAGAACTGGAATTGGGGCAACTTCAAATACAAATTGGTGGTTGTAATCGTTCAATTCAATGGCCTTTCAAGCTCAACTTGTGCGATCAGAATGTCAAGCAAGCCTGAATAGTTTATGTAACCCGGCTGAAAACTAACTGAAACTAAAAACCACAGCCAAAACTGTTTGGGCGTTGGATGCAATCACTGCCCACCAATGCCACTCGGCCACCACCAACGAGTGCGGGTTCCTCCCCCGCCTGCACAATGGTGCCAACCTCGCCGTCGCCTAGAGCCGTTGCTACCTTGATGTTTAAGTTGGCCAACATCGAGATGGTTCCCGATTCATTTACCCAGGATGTCTGCCCAACGAATCGGTAAGAAACCGCATAAACCACTCGGGCGTTGACTCGATAATTGCCCTCGCTGGCGAAGGCATGCTGCACCTGCAGGCCTGAACTAGTGGTGCCGTCATCAAAATTCCAGGTGAGTGAAACAGGGGTGAACATCACCTCGGCAGATTTGCCCAGAATTTTGCCGACCCTAAAGTGCGCCAAAGCATCGGCGTTGAAAACCAACGGCACCTGCGGTTCGGTTTGGTTAGTTGGCCACACCGAAGCACTTACGGCGGTTGGGGTGAACCCCGCTGATTCGTTTTGGCTAGCTGCGGCCGAAGGAATGACCGTGGATGTAACTTTTGTGGCGGTCGAGGATACGGTCTTGGTTTTGGTCACTACTCTCGCAACGGCAGGCGTCACAACAGTTTTGGTTTTTACTTTCACAGCAGGCTTAGCAATTTGAAACGGCAGCACTCGTTTTGGTGCGCTGGTTGCCGGCCGCAAAAACTTGGGCAGGACCACGGGTTTAGCTGCAGCTTTTGTTGCTGAAACTGTGACAACAGACTTGGTTTTTGCTGGCGTATGGCTAACCACCGAAGTTGTGTTTTTTGAAGTGTTTTTGACGGGAGTTTTAACCTCTGACTTGCGCGCCGGTGCGACGCTTTGGGTGGATGCACATATCGTCACACTGTCGCCGTCGACCTGCGAGCCATAAGCAAAGCCAGTGTTGCCGCCTCCAGAATTTCGACAGCCTGCCCAGCTTGGTTCAGGCGCAAAAATAAACATTGTGACCAGCAGCGATGAAGCAAGAATCGCGGTGTTGCGAAATCGGTCTCTATACATAGTTTGCAGGCTAGGCAGGCGCCGACATTTTTACCCAAGTTTTCCACAGCCCAAATTGGGCAGGCGAAACAACCTTGTTAAAGCGAAATCCCAGTCTCAATCGAGACTGGGATTTTCACTTGGTTGCGGGGGCAGGATTTGAACCTACGACCTCCGGGTTATGAGCCCGGCGAGCTACCGAACTGCTCCACCCCGCGGCGAAGTTCCAAGTGTAGCACGCCAAAGTGTGGTGCTGCCAGCCTTATTTGCTGGCAGCAATAGCTGCGTCGATTGCCTTCTTTAAAGCAGCCTCCGCCTTTCCATAAGCACTCCAGTCTCCAGCTGCCATTGCTGCTTGTTTTGCAACCAGGGCAAGACGTGCAACTTCGAGTGCATTGGCGAGTGCCGCATTAGAGCCGGTGCTTGGTGTGGATGGCGTGCCCGGGGTGGTCGGCGTGACCGGCGTAGTTGAACCACCAGTTGAATCACCAGCGTTGGCACCAGAGTTACCGCCAAACAATGCGTCGAGAGCTTCATCCAAAGTGTCTTCGAATGCGATCTTGTCACCAAAGGCCACGAGAACTTTCTTCAACAATGGAAAACTGGTTTCGCCAAGCGACTGAATGTAGACCGGCTGCACATAAAGCAACCCGCCACCAATTGGCAAAGTCAGGAGGTTGCCGTTGAGCACCTTGGTTGAACCCTGACGCAAAATGTTTAGCAATCGCGAAACCTCTGCGTCGGCGCTAAACGAGTTTTGCACCTGACCCGGGCCAGGCACGATGGTGCTTGAAGGCAGTGCCAGCAAACGCAACTTTCCATACTCCGCGGATACCTTGCCAGCGACCGAACCGGCATCGGAATCAGCAACCAGATAACCCTTCAAGACGCTTCGACTCGAGGCGCCAGTTGAGCGAGGAATAAAAGTTGAGTAAAGCGAGAACGCTGGTCGGCTGGTTCCTGGAACCTGCATGCTCAAGTAATACGGCGGCTGCAATGAGCCAGCGCCTGAGGTGGTTGCCGAAACCGGATCGTTTGGTGTCATCCAGGCATCTTCTTGAGAGTAGAACGAACCAGGGTCACTCACGTGATACGTGCCCAAGATTGCGCGCTGCAACTTGAACATGTCTGCTGGGTAGCGAACGTGACTCAACAACTCACCAGACATCTCTGAAACTGGCAACAAAGTGTTTGGGAAAATCTTCGACCAGGTTTTTAGAATTGGGTCCTTGTCATCCCAGGCATACAACTTGACGCTGCCGTCATAGGCATCGACAGTGGCCTTGACCGAGTTGCGAATGTAGTTGATTGAGCCGCGAGTAGAACCGGTGGTTGTGCTGGTGTCCGAAATAGCGTCGCCAAGATTCTCGGCACGTGAGTACGGGTAGTTTGCCGAGGTTGTGTAACCGTCAACAATCCAAACCACACGACCATCAACCACCGCTGGGTAGCTGTCTCGGTCAAGGGTTAAGTATGGTGCCACTGCTTGCACGCGTTCAAGTGGGCTGCGCTGATACAAGATCTGAGAGTTGTTATTCACTGCGTCAGAAAGCAAAATCTGTTCGCTCTGGAACTTCAACGCATAGGCAAGGCGCGAGAAGATGTTGTCAAGCTTTGGCCCACCGTTGCCGTTGAAAGTTGTGTAGGTCTGATCTGCTTCACCGTCGCCGGCTGGGTAATCCAACTCACGTGACGCAGCGCCATCGGCTGAACCAACAATTGAATAGGTTGGTGAGTTTTCACCAAAGTAAATGCGAGGTTCATACTTGCCGAGCAAACCGTTTGACGGAATTCCCTTTTGCAAGAACACCGGTTGACCTTCAACCGAACGCTGGTTTCCATAGGCCGCAACCACACCGTATCCGTGGGTATAAACAATGACGTTGTTGTACCAAGATTGTGAGCTGCCCAAACCTGATTGATCAAGTTCGCGCACCGCAACCACGGTGTCTTGGGTCTTGCCATCAATTGTGTAGCGGTCGACATCAAGGTGCGCGGCGAAGTTGTAGTACTGCTTGTATTGCTCAAGTTGTTTAAAAGATGCGCTCACCAAGGCAGGGTCAATAATGCGAATGCTTGCGGTGGTTTCGGCGTCTTTGCGCAAGGCACCTGCGTTTGCATCGGTTGTGGCTTGGTAGTCGGTGGTTTCAACTTTGTCGAGACCGTAGGCCACACGAGTTGCCTCAATGTTGCGAGTGATGAATTCCGCTTCAAGCGTGCGCTCATTTGGAACCACCTGAAAAGTCTGAATAATCCACGGATAAATTCCACCCAAAACGATTGAGCTCACCACCATCAGTGCGGTTCCCATCACCGACAAACGCCAACGACCAACCACTGCGGTAACCAAGAAGAGCACGGCCACCACAAGAGCAATCAGAGCCATGATTTGAAAACCCGGGATAGTTGCGTTGACATCGCTATAGGTTGCGCCGGTGTAAAGACCCGAGGCGCTGGTCATAGTTGAGAACTGGTCAAGCCAAAGGCTCGCAGCCTGAACAGCCAAGTAAATTGCTGCGATTGTTGCAATTTGAATTCGTGCCGGCTTGGTGATTTTGCTGTTGCGACCAGCGAACTTGATGTTGCCATAGATCAGGTGCACAGAGGTTGATACCAAACCTGCTAGCAGAACGATTGCCGACAAATAGGTGACTGCCGCACTCAAAAATGGCAACTCAAAAAGATAAAACGAAACGTCGAGACCAAATTGCGGGTCCTTGGTTCCTGCCGGTGTGCGGTTAAGCCACATCAGAACAATTGGCCAACGGCTAAGTGCAGCCACACCGCCAAAAATGCCGAGCAAGATTGGCAAACCAATTTTGATGACTTTGCGCAAACGCTCTAGCAGTTCACGGTAGCTGGCGAAAGCATCCCCTTCATCTGGGAATTTCAAATAGATTGGGCGACTGCGATATGCCAAGTTGTAGCTCACGCTGGTGATCAAAGCCATGGCCGAACCGGCAATCAAAAATAGCGCCACCTGCGCGATCACCTGAGTGGTGAACACTTGACCAAAGCCAAGCTGGTTAAACCAGAGCACGTCGGTGTACACGCCGCTAGCTGCAAGCAGGGCAATACCTAGAACAACGATGATTCCAATGGCAATAGAAAATGGCGTTGGCTTTTGCATGTTTCTCCTGGTTTTTATTTGGTGCAGGTTGGCAGGCTAGACAAATCTTTAGCCTCACCAATTGTTTTTACGATGTTGATTGCTTCAGAAAAGGTTGAAACCTTAAAAACCTTTAGACCACTCGGAATATTGCCAACTACCTCGTTGCAATTTTCAGACGGCGCAAGAAAATAGCTGGCTCCAGCATTTTGGGCACCATACATTTTTTGGCGAATGCCACCAATAGGGCCAACGTTGCCAGTTGAAGTGATGGTTCCGGTGCCCGCAATAAAACGAGCGCCGGTTAGTGCGCCGGGTGTGAGTTTGTCATAAATGCCAAGGGCAAACATCATGCCGCCCGAAGGGCCACCAACATCGGCAAGATGCAAATTCACATTGATTGGGAATTCGTATTTGTAGCCAACGGTCACACCCATTCGCCAAGCGCCCGAATCATCTTTAACCGGGTCAATCAAAAGTTTTAGTGGTAGACCAGCTCGAATAATTGAAATCTCTAGCGCATTTTTACCGTCATATTTATTTACTTCGGCGCGCAGCTCATCGATGTTTTTTACTTTTACACCGTTTACGGCATTGACGTAATCGGCACCAACAAACTTTCCACTGGCCGGAGACTTTTTGGCAACTTCGCTTACATAAATAAACCAAGGAACCTTATAACCAAGCTGAGTGAGTGCAGCGGCGATTGCTTCTTGCTGCGAGATCTCCATCATCGCGCTGCTCTCGAGTTCAGCCTGCTTTGTGGTTTGGTTCGCCGGGAAAATCTCCTCGAGTGGAATCACACTCTTGGCTGGATCTAGCCAAGCGTTGAAAACCTCAGCCCAATTTGGAGTTTGTTCGCGATTACCAACTACCGAAACGGTGAGCAAATCTAGGTGCCCGGTGGTTGCATAAGTAGGTGCATCGGGAATCTCGATTACGGCAGTGCCATCCGAAGCGCCTAAAACGTTAAAGGTTGGGCCCGGTTGTTCAATCACGTAACCGGTTGGCAAATAGAAAGCCGCCAATAGACCGAAAGCTGCAACGACTAGAAAACCCAGCCCTGCGAAACGACGCGATTTGCCCTTTGTTGCCGACTGCTCGTGGCCACGGGGGTAGTCAAAGAAACTCAATGACGCCCTCTCTAAATTCGATGGAATGCTTCAAGCCTAAACGCGATTATCTTTATCAGGTAAGGACTAGGCATGAGCGACGACAATAAAGTGCCCGAGGGCATGAATCCCGAGGATTTTGAGCGTTTTGCCGCCCTTTTTGAGCAGGCTCGAGCCGCAATGGCAGCCATGCCCGCAAACCTAACCACCGGCGTCAATTGGCAGCTGGCCACCGGTCAAGCTCGCAATCTTGCTGCCCAAGGCGCCGCTGCCGTGAGTGAAGGTTCTAGACAGGCCATTCAAAGTGCCGAAAACATCGGCTCGCTGTGGCTAAATAACGCGACTGCTTTTTCTGAGTTGACCACCGAAGCCAAGTTGCTTACCCGCGAACTTTGGGTGGCCGATGCCATGCCACTAATTCAAGCTTTGGCTGAGCCGGTAGCCAATCGCATGAGCGCTGCCCTATCTGAGCACCTCGAACAAAACGTGCCCGAAGAGCTAAGCGCAATGCTGGGCAACGCCAGCGCACTGATGCGAAGTGCCGGCGGAACATTATTTGCCATGCAACTCGGGCAGGCGCTCGGAAAACTTTCTGCCGAGGTGCTTTCAGGCGGAGACATTGGCTTGCCGCTGTTTAAAGATCAACGTGCAGCCTTTGTGCCTCAGAATCTTGAAGAATTTATCGCTGGGCTAGATGTTGAAAAAGATCAGGCATTTATTTATCTGGTGATTCGCGAAATGGCCCACGTGCGTTTGTTTAAACACAGCAAGTGGTTGCGCGAGGCAGTGATTACACAAATCACAAAATATGCTGCGGATATTTCGATCGACAACACACGCATTAGTGAATTTGCCGAAGACTTTGACCCAAACAACACCGAACAAATTCAGCAGGCTTTGGAATCAGGTTCATTCATCGCTGAGCGCTCTGAAGATCAGAAAGCGGCGCTGGCGAATATCGAAACCACACTGGCCCTGATTGAAGGTTGGGTTGATGTGGTGACTGAAGACGCCACGAAACTGTTGCCGCGTGCCGCCGCAATTGCCGAGGCGGTTCGTCGCCGCCGTGCAACCGGTGGGCCAGCAGAACAAACCTTTGGCACTTTGGTTGGACTAGAACTTCGACCTCGTCGCTTGCGTGAAGCCAGTGCAATGTGGCGGGCAATTGGCGCAGAGGTTGGCATCGAAATGCGTGATTCACTTTGGGATCACCCTGACGTGATGCCTGGCGCTGCAGACATTGCCGACCCTTCAAGGTTGATTGCAAAATTGCGTGGCGAAAATAACCAACCCGATGAGTTCGACCAAGCACTGCGCGATCTTCTCGGTGAGTAACCATATGTGCATAACTTGAGCACTGCGTTGCTCACTGCCCAAACATTGGGGCATGGTTTATCGAATCAATCCAAGTCATCAAGCTCTTTGGCGCGACCCGCACACTCTGCAGCTGGGTCTAGGCAGTAACAAAGTTTTATTGCGCAAATTATCTGCCGCTCAAGAACGGCTAGTAGCGGCACTTTATCAAGGCATAGCCGATCAACAGTTGGGCTTGGTTAGCAACCAACTGGGTCTTGCGGAATCAGAATCGAAATCGCTGATTGCTGACCTAGAAGAGTTGCTGCTACAAGAGTCGCCTAAACCCAACAGCAAGTTGCAACTCAGTGCTGACTTTATTAGTTCCGCCTATTCCGAAATAATCAAAAGCAGTTTGCTGCACTCGGTTGATGGCGAGGCCGTGCTGCTAGAGCGGCAACATCGTCGGGTGCAAATTGAAAATCTTGAGAAGACTGGCCTTTCACTTAGTCTTGGGCTTGCCGCCGCGGGTGTTGGGCAACTCTGCACAATCGACAATCAAAAAGTGCAAAGCGCAGATCTTGGGCCAAGCGGTTATCCGAGCCAGTTGGCAGGTCGCACTCGGGGTGATGCGCTGCACGCAATTCTTGATGCCTCGCCAAATCAAACCAAGATCAGCCACGAAACCACTGAAAAGCAAGTAGCAAAATTGGATTTTGCCGTACTTATCGCAAATCAAGCCTTGCCAACTAAACGCTATGAGCAGCTGATGAAACACAGCGTTCCCCATCTAGCAATCACGTTTGATTCACAGGGCGCATGGGTGTCACCCACTATCGTGCCTGGCAAAACCGCTTGCCTAAAGTGCCTAGATCTATCAAAAACAGAAGCCGATGAAAAATGGCCGGCGCTTGCCAGTCAACTTGCAACCAGCACTAAACGTTTCGACGACACGGCAAGCCAACTTTTTGCGGCTGGTCTGGCATTGCAAAAAACCTTGACTCAGCTTGATCGAGTTGGTGGGTTTGAACTAACCCAAGAAGAAACCACCGGATACCGGCTGGCAAATTCAACGGGTGAGGTGAGCGAATTTCAGTGGCCTGCAAATAAGGCCTGCGATTGTTTTTAGTTTGCGTTGCGAATTAAATTCGCGGTTGCAACATTGCAAAGAAGCGAGACGGTTCGCGCTCGCGAGTTGAGTTGGCATCGGCGCGCGACCACGAAAGAGTCAACTCTTTGCGTGCTCGTGTGATTGCAACATAAAGCAGTCTTTGCTCTTCACGAAGTTCGGCTTCGGTTTTGGCGTAGCTGATAGGCAGGTACCCCTCAGTCAACCCGATGATGAAAACGTAATCCCACTCCAAGCCCTTGGCCGCGTGAATGGTCGAAAGGGTGACGGCGGCCTTCACAGGTTCATGTTGTGAACGCTGGCGCTCTTCCAGTTCCTTGGCCATGTCTGCCAGAGTTGCCTCGGTTTGCATTTCTTCAGTGATAGCAAGCAGTGAATTCAAAGACTCCCACTTTTCACGATTGCTACCCGGTTCGGTTGGCTGCTGCATCTGCCATCCCAAGCTGCGGCAAATTTCGGCAACCAACTCAAACAAACTTTTTTCACTCGGCACAACGGCGGCGGCACGAATGGCGCGAATCGCATTTTGAATTTCTGGTCGATTAAAGAACCGCTCACCTCCGCGCACCTGATAGTCGATGCCCTGTGCAGCCAATGCATTCTCAACCAGTTCAGATTGCCCGTTGATTCGGTAAAGCACGGCGATGTCGCTTGGCTTTACTCTTTGATCGATTTTTGCTCGGATGGCAGAGGCCACCGAATTGACTTCATCGGCAGTAGTGGCAAACGAAAGTGTGCGCGGCGCTAAACCAACGGCGTTGGCAGACTGCAGCGGGTCAACCACCGAACTCTGCGCAGTTAGGCGATTAGCAAAGCTAACGATTTGCCCAGTGGAGCGATAGTTGGTGGTTAACTGCACCACTGTTGCATCTGCGAATCGAGTTGCAAAATTTTGCAGATATTCACTGGTTGCACCGGTGAACGAATAAATCGTTTGGTTTGGGTCGCCAACCACACACAAATCTGAGTGGCTGCCCAACCAGGCATCGAGCAACGCGTGCTGCAGTGGCGAAATATCCTGGTACTCGTCTACTGTGAAAAATCGATATTGCTGTTGCACGTGTGCCAGCGCGCGTGGCTCGGCACGAAGTAATCCGAGGGTCAAAATCAAGACGTCTTCCCAGTCAATCTTTTGAGCCTTTGCCTTTGCAGCCTCGTAGCCTTCTTGAATCTCAAGATTTTTTGCAACACTCAAGCCGGCAATCTTTGGACGGTCTGCAGCTACACCTGCATAAGACTCCATGCTCAACATCGAGTACTTGCGCCATTCAATTTCGGCCGCGATGTCCCGCAATGCGCCCGAGTCGAGTCGAATCTTCAACCCATCGGCAACCAGCGAGATTAGTCGCGCCTTTGATTCCAACACTGCGGGGGCCGGCACTCCGGCAAATTGCGGCCAAAAGAATTCAAGCTGTGACAGTGCAGCAGCGTGAAAGGTTTTTACCGACACCGCACCCACACCAAGTTGACGAAGTCGCGCACGCAACTCCCCTGCTGCACGGTTCGTATAAGTAAGTGCAAGCACGCGATTGGCAGCAAAATAACCCTTGGCAATTCCATAGGCAATGCGGTGAGTAACGGTGCGAGTTTTTCCGGTGCCCGCACCAGCAAGAATGCAGGTTGGCCCAACTAAAGACTCAGCGGCAAGGCGCTGCTCAGGATCTAAATTTTCGAGCAGATCTTCTGGTTCCACTTATTGCAATTCGAGTTCGGTGGCAGAAACGATTTCTGCGCCATACCAGTGTTCAATTAGCGAGCGAGAAATTGTCATGCGTCCAGGCAAAAGCAGATCGGCACATTCGGCGGCGATTTCTTCGCGGCTAAACCAACGCAACTTTTCAATCTCGAAGCCATCGGGCAGCAAATCCTGCTGTGCATGCTTCGGATCAATGCGGGCGGTGAAGCCAACCATCAGCGAATAAGGGAAAGGCCAAGCCTGGCTGCCCAAGTAAACCGGATCAATTACGTGCACGCCAGCTTCTTCGTGCATTTCGCGAATCACAGCTGCAGTGAGTGACTCGCCCGGCTCAACGAAGCCCGCCAAAATTGACCAGTGGTTTGACTTCCAAGTTCCCTGCGAACCCAGAAGAATGCGATCTTGGTCATCAATCACCGAAACGATGATTGCCGGATCTGTGCGCGGAAATAATTCGTGGCCATCGACCGAACACTCGCGAACCCAACCAGCTTGCTTAACAGTTGTGGTTGAACCACAGCGCGGGCAGAATTTGTGCGTTGCGTGCCAGTTGGCCAAGGCCAAAGACTGAGCAAATAAACCTGAGTCTCTATCGCTTAGCCCGGCGCCAGTGCGGCGCAGTTGATGCCACTCCTCTTTATGAGCAAGTTCAAACGCCTGCGCTTCATCCAAAATTGCCAGAATCACGGGGCTTCCCAATGGCAAGTCGGCGGAGTCATCCGAGGTTTTGCCAAGGTAAACCAGTTGTTGCCATTCGGGCACATCGGCAGGTTCAAAAAGTCTCAACTGTGGCTGCGGTTGATCAACAGCGCCCACCAGCAAAACCTGACTGTCATAAATAGGCATCACGCGTGCATTTGGGTTTGCGAAAAGTTCGGCGAAAACCTCGTCACGTGTTCTGGTGAGGTAGTCCCGGTCAATAGCGGCACGCGCCAAAGGCAGCACAAGAGGTTGATTCATGATGGCTCTCTGTCTAGATTCGCGTGGCGATGCAGGGTGAAAGTTGGGTTTCTATCTAACCTGAATGTCATGGCTAAATCTCCCTTGATTTTAGCGGCGCTGGCAAAAGCTGCAGTTCCGCAATATGACTTCACCCAGGTAAAGGGCCTCTCGGCCGAAGGCTCGGCGGCATTTGACACCGCCCTGCTCACTTCAACCACTGGCGAGCACTACATCATTCGCATCGCCAACACCCAGGCGGCTGGCGCCGAGCAAGAAGTAGAACTGCGGGCACTCAAGGCTTTTGGCATCACAGACCGCATGAGATTGCCATTCAAAATCACCAACCTGATTGGTGAGACCAAGGATGACCGAGGCAATCGCGCCCTAGTTTTCGAATTTATCTATGGCAACCCAATTGACATCAATTCAGTGGGTGCCGACAGCCACTTCTCTAACAGCATCGCCAAGTCGATTGCGGCCATTCACAACCTGAGCAAACTTGTGGTTGAAGATGCTCACCTTGCGGCCTACGAACCGGCCGATGTGGTGCGCAACCGAATCGCAGAGCTAGATCGCATCGCTGCCGCTGGCAAGGTTCCTTCGATTTTGCTTTCACGCTGGGAGGCAGCTCTCGAAGACAGCAGCCTGTTCCGTTTTCAACCAACCGTGATTCACGGTTCGCTAAACGGCGACTCGATGTTGGCTCTCGACAACGAGGTAACCGGTGTTCTTGGTTGGAGCACACTCAAGATTTCTGACCCGGCCGAGGATTTTGCTTGGATTCTGGCAACCGGCATCCACGAACTGAGCGACAGCGTCATCGACGTTTATCGCCAGCACCACATCGCGGTAGACCCTGGATTCAGACAGCGCGCCACGCTTTACAGCGAACTTGAATTGGCTCGCTGGTTGATGCACGGCATCAATAAAAAAGACCACGAAATTATTGACGATGCCGTCGCCATGCTCGAGGTGCTTGCCGAGGATGTCGCGACTGGCGCCGTTGGTCGCCTAACTGCGGCTCCGATTTCAGTAATCAACACTTTCGAACCAGAAGTAATCGAATTTGAAGTTGAAGAAACTGAGTTTGAAATCATCGATCTAAACGCCGACGATGCTGGCGTTGGAACTGGCGCTGGCTATGAAAGCGATGCCACTCGCCCAATCGAACTGCCACAGAAATCAGAGAACGAGCTCTTTTAGGGCTCTTTGGTTGCCGTAATCTAAAGGTATAAAGAAAGGTCGGCATGGACGTCAGAATCGGCATTCGCAACAGCCCACGTGAAATCAGTTTTGAATCAGCTCAGTCTGCATCTGAGGTAGAGGCTCTTGTGGCTTCATGCCTAGAAGCCGGCAGCAAGGTTCTTAAATTGGTTGACAACAAGGGTCGCAAATTTGTAGTGCCTACCGATGCCCTTGCCTATGTTGAAATTGGCGCAGAAGAAACTCGCCGAGTTGGATTTATTGCCTAATGGACTTCATCTCACTACTTAATTTGGCATTTATTGTCATCTACGCACTAATCCTCGGATTGGTTGCGCCTTATGTTGGCGTAAAGAGTGAAAAGTATGGCTCATTTGTGCCAACCGCTTTGGCCGCAGTTGCCGGCAGCATCATTTGGATTATTTTGACCTGGGCTGGTTTTCACTACGACGAAGCCTGGATCTGGATCATCGTGATGTTGGCAATGCCAGCGGCACTCTGGTTTGGTGCAAAGCGCATCGACAAGATTCGCGCTTAGTTAAATCTGCTTAGGCAGTTAACCCAACTGCATCCATGCGCATTGTGTGGGCGCCGATGAGCTCAGTCACCAGTGGCTCGAGCTTTGAATAAGAAGCCAAGTTAACTTCGCGCTCCTGCTCAACGGTTAGCTTCTTGCTCTTAGCAATGCCCGCGAGTTTGCGGTTATCAAATGCAGCACGCAACTCAAGCAGCACATCTCCCATTAGGCGACGACCCCAAAGAGCAAGTCGGTGTGACAGCGTTGGGTCTTCTGCCATCGACTCAATGAGCACACGCTTGGCAAAGACTTCAAACTTTTTGTCACCGAGAGCTTTTTCAACATCGGCACGCGTGATTGGGTCCAGGCCAATCGCAAGTCGGCGATAGAAGTCATCGAGCAGACCAGCCACCAAATAAACCTTGATCAAACTTTCGAACCAGTCGATGCCATTGGTGCGAGAGTGAAAAGTTTCGATGCGCTCCACGTATGGGTCCATTGCATCGGTTGGATCGATGCCCAATGCAGCAATCTTCTTGCTGATTGCGCGATATTTTTCAAAGCTTTTGGCCGCGGCCTCACTGAGCTCGGCTTTGTACTGAGTGTTTGGCGAGTACTTTAGCTCGCTGGTAAGAATTTCGAATTGGCTCAACTGCAAATAGGCCAACTGGCCAAGAAAAACTTTTGGCTCTGGGGTGTAGGGCTTTAGGTCAACTGCCTCGGTATTGCGAGCAGTGCGCTCAACTCGAGCCGGAAGGCTGAGGTTGCGCGCCTGGTGGCGAAGTCGTTTAAACCAATCAAACACAGAGATAAGGATACCCGCCATCCTGAGAAGTGCCATTTTGCGATGACTAGACTGGTCAAGACATAGGAGCACTATTGAATTTCAAGGAACTAGGCATCGATCAAGACATCGTTGATGCGCTCGAGACCAAAGGCATCACCAGCCCGTTTCCAATTCAGGAACAAGCGATTCCTCTTGCTCTAACCGGCCAAGACATCATTGGTCAGGCAAAAACCGGAACCGGTAAAACTTTTGGCTTTGGTTTGCCATTGCTGCAGAGCCTGGGTCTTAACCCAGAAAAAGGCGCGAAAGCGTTGGTTGTTGTGCCAACTCGTGAACTTGCAATTCAGGTAGCCGAAGACTTGAAGCTTGCCGCCTCAAACCGACCAACCATGGTTGCCGCGATTTATGGTGGCAAGGCATACGAAGAGCAGGTTGCCGAAATCAACGCCGGTGCCCAAGTTATTGTTGGCACCCCTGGTCGCTTGATTGACCTTTCAAAGCAAAAACTTCTAGACCTAGGCAACATTCGTTTCATGGTTCTTGATGAGGCCGACGAAATGCTTGACCTTGGTTTCTTGCCAGACGTTGAAAAACTTTTTGCATACACCCCGGATGGTCGCCAGACCATGTTGTTCTCGGCAACCATGCCAGGCAGCATCGTGACAATGGCACGCAAGTACCAAAACCGCCCGGTGCACATTCGCACCAATGACCCAGACGAGGGTCACACCAAAGCTGACATCAAGCAGTTTGTTTATCGTGCACACGCACTCGACAAAGACGAAGTGGTTGGCCGCATCTTGCAGGCCGAAGGTCGCGGCAAGACCGTGATTTTCACTAAGACAAAGCGTCAAGCTTCAAAGGTTTCTGAAGAACTAGTTGACCGCGGATTCAATGCAACTGCATTGCACGGCGACATGACTCAAGAAGCTCGCGAGCGCTCAATGACCGCATTCCGTTCGGGTAAAAAAGATATTTTGGTGGCCACCGAGGTTGCTGCTCGAGGAATTGACGTTGACGATGTGACTCACGTAATCAACTACACAATTCCAGAAGACGAAAAGGCTTACTTGCACCGCGTTGGTCGCACCGGTCGCGCTGGTCGTTTGGGCATCGCCGTAACTTTTGTTGACTGGGAAGATCTAACTCGTTGGACTCACATCAATACCGCTCTAGAGTTTGGCCAACCAGACCCAACCGAGACTTACTCGAGTTCAGCTCACTTGTTCTCTGATTTGAACATCGCTGCTGGCACCAAGGGACGCATTGCAAAGAGCAAGCGTCCTGAGGGTTGGAAACCTGGGAATGATCGCGACAGCGGTCATGCAGGTAATGATCGCGCTAACTCGGGACGTGCTGGTGGTCAGTCGGGCCGCAACCACTCAGGTGGAGGCAATCGCGGTGCCCGCGATCGCAATGGCAAGGGCGCTCAGCCGCACAAGTCTTCGGGTCAAAAGGCTGCTGGTCACGAAGCTCCTGCGCATGGCGATGGCGAACACAAACGTCCGGCAACTCCACGCACTCGCAATCGCACCCGCAAGAACTCTGGCGGAACCGCTAGCTAAAGAATTGCCTTAGCCCCAGTGCCGGCCGTAAGAATGCGGTCGAGCATCTCGGGCGGTGTGGTGTTCTCGCCAAGACGATTCGGCTTGCCATGAATGCCGTGGTAATCGCTTGAACCAGTGATGATCAAATCGTGCTTGTGCGCCAAGATGCGCAACCATTCCCGAGCCACTTCGGGAACTTCACGGTGATAAACCTCGAACCCGGCAAGCCCTGCATCAATCAATTGCTCAAAGTGTTCTTCGGGCAGATCCCCGCGTGACAAATTATCTTTGGCGCCGCCAAGTGGGTGCGCAATTATTGGCACTCCCCCGGCATTCAAAATGAGTTTGATGGCATCGATGGTGTCGGTGGTATCCGTGGCCACATAATATTTTTCGGATTTATGTAGCGGGCCATGAAACGCTTCGGTTCGATCGGCAACCACACCAAGTTTCACAAGAGCATCGGCAATTGCCGGGCGACCAATGGTTGCACCCTCTTGCAGAGTTTCTAAAACCATCGCCCAAGTGATATCAAAATCAACCGAGAGCTTGTCTACGATTTTTTGCGCGCGAATTTCGCGTGACCCCAACGTTTCATTTAGCTCGGTCAACAGCGCCTGGTTGTGCGGGTCTGGCAAGTAGGCCAGCATGTGCACACTAATGAAGTGAGTTCGTGATTCTCTCTGCACTTTGGCACGCGTGGTGACTTCGATGCCCGGAACAAAACCGATGCCCAATCGGGCAGCTGCTTCAGCAGCCTCAGACCAACCGCTTGTGGTGTCGTGATCGGTGAGCGCAAGAATGTCAACCCCCGCAGCAGCAGCGTGCTCAAACACTTCGGTAGGCGACTCTTTGCCGTCTGACCTTGTGGAGTGGCTGTGCAAATCAATTGAAGACATAGTGCCAGAATAAAGGGATGAGGAGCCGAACCCCGCACAGCGAGAAATTTTTGAAGTACATCGGCTCAAACTGGGCAGATCGCGCCAATAACTTGCCTGAAGTTTCTGCCGTTGCCCCGTTTGCCAGTTCACGTCGCCAGGCAGTTGCCAAGCAATTCGCGGGCGAGCTGATTCTGATTGAAGCCGGCGCTACCAAGGTGCGATCAAACGACACCGACTACATGTATCGCGCTCACTCAGCCTTTGCCCATCTAACTGGTTGGGGTTCGCAAACTGTGGCCGATTCGGTTTTGGTGATCGATGCAAGAACAACTGCAACCAACTCGATCTTGTTTTTTAGCCCAACCGCGGGTCGCGACAGCGAAGAATTCTTTGCCAACGCTGCAATTGGTGAATTCTGGGTGGGTGCGCGACCAACTCTGAGTCAGGTTGCTGCGCTGCTAGATATTGAGACCAAGCCGCTTAGCGAACTTGAAGCTTTCATCGGCGATGCCAAAGCAAAATCTCTCGAAGACGAAGAAGTCGCTCAGTTTGTATCTGAATTGCGCTTGGTTAAAGATGAGTACGAAATTAGCGAGATGCGCAGCGCCGTGGCTGCATCGATCAAGGGTTTTGAAGCGGTTGCTCGCAATCTGGTTGATGCCACTTTGCACGAACGCGGCGAGCGCGTTGTTGAAACTGCCTTTTATTCGCAGGCCCGAATTCACGGCAACAATCTGGGCTACGACACAATTGCAGCCTCGGGCGCACACGCTTGCATTTTGCACTGGACCAACAATGACGGCGCTGTGCACGAAGGTGATCTGATCTTGGTTGATGCCGGTGTTGAGCTAGACAGTCTTTACACCGCAGACATCACTCGCACCTTGCCAATCAACGGCAAGTTCTCACCGATTCAAAAGAAGATTTACGAGGCAGTGCTTGAAGCCGCCGATGCCGCTTTTGCAGTGGCTAAATCCGGTGTGAAGTTCAAAGATGTTCACGCTGCTGCCATGGCGGTAATTGCCCGCAAAGTTAGCGAGTGGGGCCTGATTGACATGAGCGCCGAAGAGTCTTTGCAAGAAGAAAATCAACTGCACCGTCGCTGGATGGTTCACGGCACCAGCCATCACCTTGGTCTAGATGTTCACGACTGTCAGCAAGCACGCAAAGAAATGTATCTCGAAGCCGAATTGCAGCCAGGTATGGTTTTCACAATCGAACCAGGTTTGTATTTTCACGCGGATGACTTGATGGTTCCCGAAGAATATCGCGGAATCGGCGTGCGCATTGAAGATGATGTTCTGGTTACCGCAGACGGCGTCGAGAACCTATCCGCAGCATTGCCGCGCAAGGTTGAAGAGCTTGAAGCTTGGGTAATTAGCCACCAAAACTAGCGGAGGCTTGCCAAAACTAGGCTTCGTTAACTGCGGCCGCTTCTTTGGCCTGAGCGCTTAGCCCAGCCGGCACCTGCACCTGATATTTCGAAGCAACAACCGATGACTGGCTTACGAATCCGCGTTTGTTTTTGCTCATGCTGAAACGAATCACGTTGAACAGCATTCCAATGCCGGCGCCAACCACGATTGCCTGCATCAGTCCGGTGTATTGCGCTGGGTCCATAACGTCGGCCCCCGAAGCGGTTCCGGCAAACAGAATTCCATAAATCAAACCAAGCCATGAACCGGTGATGGCTCCACCAAGGGCAAGGCGCGCATACGAAAGCTTTCCTCGGATGCGTTCGACGGTGCGAAGGTCTGAGCCCACGATTGCGATTGCCCCCGCCGGAAAATTCTGACGGATAAGTTTCTCAACGAATTGAGTGGCTTCGAGGTACTGCGCGAATTCGGCAACAACCTCACCCTGAGGCATAACTGGTGTGCTGCGCGATAGATTGCGACGACTGGTAGGCATTAGCCCATTCTGGCATACCCTCAAGGGCTCGTCTAAGGTTGTAGGGTGAGCGCAAACCGAGTATTCGTAGCCAGATTGGCTGGCTGTGGCGTCTTTGACCCAGCGGGAGACCGCGTAGGAAAAGTCATCGACGTTCTTGTGCTGTACCGCAAAACCGGTGCTCCCCGCGTAACCGGCATGCTGGTTGAAATCAGCGGGCGCCGTCGCGTGTTTGTGCCAATTGCGCGCGTTACCGCAGTTTCTGCCGGTCAGGTAATTACAACCGGCCTGATTGATCTTCGTCGTTTCACCCAGCGTGGCCAAGAAGTGCGCGTGATTGCAGAAATGCTAGGCCGAAAAGTGCGCCTCTTGGATGGCACCGGCGAGGCCTCAATCGAAGACGTGGCTATTGAACTGAGCAAGAACCTTGAGTGGTCAGTTTCTGAATTGTTCTTGCGCCGACCAAAGACATCGGCGTCTCCATTTGCTCGCGGCGCAACCCTGTTTGCCTCTTGGGAGCAAGCTACCGAAGAAGCCAAAGGTGAAGATGGGCAAAGCGCCTCACAGCTTTTGGCAACCTACTCTGAACTTCGCCCAGCCGACCTTGCAAGCGCACTTCTAGATTTGCCAGACGAGCGCATGCTCGAGGTAGCCGAAGAACTCGATGACGAGCGTCTTGCCGACGTGCTTGAAGAGTTGCCAGAAGATGAGCAGATCGACATCATCGCCGAGCTTGATGACGAACGTGCCGCAGAAGTTCTTGACCTTATGGAACCAGATGACGCTGCCGACTTGATGGCAAACCTGCCTGAAGAGCGCACCGAAAAAATTCTTGACCTGATGGACGAAGAAGAAGCTGACGACATTCGTATGTTGATGCAGTTCGACGAGTTCACCGCCGGTGGTTTGATGACCACCGAACCAATCATTTGTGCTGCGGATGCCACCGTGGCCGAAGCCATGGCTTTGATTCGCCGCAAGGAAATTTCACCGGTGCTTGCCGCCTCGGTATTTGTTACCTTGCCGCCATATGAAACTGCAACCGGTCGCTACTTGGGAACCGTGCACTTTCAGAAGATGTTGCGCTACCCACCGCACGAGCGCCTAGCTTCACTTCTAGACACCGAACTTGAGCCGGTCAAGGCTGACACTCACATTGCTGAGATTCACCGAACCTTTGCTAACTACAACTTGGTTGCCTTGCCTGTAGTTGATGACGAAAACCGTCTCATTGGCGTGGTCACGGTGGATGACGTGCTCGACCACTTGTTGCCAGATGACTGGCGCGCCGGCGAAGAGGTGCGCTAATGGCTAGCAAACGTAATCGCCTTGACTCACCTATGACACCTGGCTCACGCTTCGTGCCAAAGTTCACCATCGACCAAGAGCGCTTTGGCCGGGCCTCAGAAACTTTTGCTCGTGCAATGGGCACCGGTGCATTCCTAATTGGCATGACCATCATCGTGGCAATTTGGCTTGCCTGGAACGTGTTCGCACCTGAATCAATTCAGTTTGACCCGCGTGCCACCAACTTCACTTTGTTGACTTTGATTCTTTCGATGCAGGCTTCTTATGCAGCGCCACTTATTTTGTTGGCTCAAAACCGCCAAGATGACCGCGACCGCGTGAAGTTTGAACAAGATCGTCAACGTGCCGAACGCAACCTTGCCGACACCGAATATTTGGCCCGCGAAGTTGTTGCACTGCGATTGGCTCTTGAAGAGATGGCAACAAAGGATTTTGTGCGCGATGAATTGCGCGATTTGCTGAAAGAAATTTTGGATGACCGCAAGCGAGATTAAGCAAGCACTCGCAAAAGTTATTGACCCAGAACTTCGATTGCCGATTACCGACCTAGACATGGTTGATGTGGTCGATAACCAAGTGACAATCAAACTCACGGTGGTTGGTTGCCCGGCCGCCGATCGCATTGAGGCAGACGTTCGCAAGGCACTCGAAGATTTCGATGCCACGGTGACGATGTCGGTAATGACTCAAGCCGAACGTGATGCCCTTAAAGAAAAACTTCGTGACGGTCGCCCACCTCGCCAAAACCCGTTCGACAAAGACACTCTTACTCGAATCTATTTGGTGGGCTCTGGCAAAGGCGGCGTGGGCAAGTCTTCGGTGACGGCCAACCTTGCCGTTGCACTAGCCGAAAAAGGTTTTCGGGTTGGCCTGGTTGATGCCGACATCTTTGGTTTCTCAATCCCTGGTCAGTTGGGCATAACGGCTAAGCCAACCCAGGTTGATGAGATGATTTTGCCGCCGGTGGCATTCGGCGTAAAAGTGATTTCGATCGGCATGTTCTTAGACGACAACAAACCGGTTGCTTGGCGTGGGCCAATGTTGCACCGTGCCGTTCAGCAATTTCTTACCGATGTTTATTGGGGCGACCTAGATTTTCTTTTGGTTGACCTACCACCGGGCACCGGTGACGTAGCCATCAGCCTGGGTCAGTTGCTGCCAACGGCAAAATCAATCGTGGTGACCACACCGCAGGTTGCTGCCGCCGAAGTTGCCGAGCGAAGTGGCTCGGTTGGATTACAAACTGGCCAGTCGGTTTTTGGCGTGATCGAAAACATGGCCTGGTTGGTGCAACCAGATGGCAGCAAGTTTGAACTTTTTGGTGCCGGCGGCGGCTCAGCTGTTGCAGCTCGGCTCAGCGCGCTAAGCAACACTGCAGTGCCGGTGCTTGGCCAAGTGCCAATCAGCATCGCGCTTCGTGAAGGCTCAGATGCTGGGGCACCTGTTGTCATCACGAATCCGAATGACCCAGCTGCCGCAGCGATTATTCAGGTTGCCGAAAAAATTTCAAGCGACAAGATTGGCCTGGCGGGCAAAAAGCTTAGGGTTAGCCTATGAGCGAAACCAGCATTGCATCCCTAGTTGCACACCTGCCTAGTGGCGGCGCAACGGTGCCGGTGATTAACCCGTCGAATTCAAAAAAGATTTATGACCTGCCGCAACTAACCACCGTTGATGTTGAACGCGCTGTGCAAAGCGCAAAAGCTGCGCAACTTGATTGGCAAGCCGTGCCTGTGGTGCTTCGTTCACAAATTCTTTATCGACTTCATGATGAACTGTTGGCTAACGAGGCCAAACTGCTCGACCTATTGCAACTTGAAACCGGCAAGTCTCGTGCGCACGCATTCGAAGAGACCGCTGGTGCAATTGGCGCGGCTCGCTACTACGCAAAGATTGCGCGCAAAACACTTGCCCGCAAACGCGTTCGTGCCGGTGTTCCATTTCTAACTAAGACTTTTGTTGACCACGTGCCGGTTGGCTTAGTGGGAGTCATCACACCCTGGAACTATCCCCTGGCTTTGACGATGCTCGATGTTCTGCCCGCACTTGCTGCCGGCAACGCCGTGGTTCAAAAAGCCGATAACCAGGCCGCACTCACAGTGTTGTTTGCACGCCACCTGGCCATTGAAGCCGGTCTACCCGAAAAACTATGGCAGGTTGTAGCAGGCGACGGCGAGGTGGTTGGAAATTCAATCACCGATCAGGTTGATTACATTGCTTTCACTGGTTCGACCGCGACTGGTCGCAAGGTTGCCGAACGTGCGGCCAGCCGACTGATTGGTTGCGCGCTTGAGCTGGGCGGCAAGAACCCGATGATTGTTTTGCCTGGGGCTGACCCAAAGAAGGCCGCTGAAATTGCACTGGCCGGTTCGTTTGGTTCTGCTGGTCAACTATGCGTTGCAATCGAACGCATCTATGTGCCAAACAGCATGAAGTCCGAATTCTTGCAGCAGCTCAAGCAAAAAACCGAGAGCCTGCTGGTTGGTCGCTCGAGTGACTACAGCATCGACGTTGGCAGCCTCACTGGCTACAACCAACTTCAGCGTGTGCAGGGTTTCGTGAACGACGCCGTTGATAAAGGTGCCACGATTGTTGCCGGCGGCAAGTCGCTGCCCGAAGTGGGTCCATATTTCTATGCACCTACTGTGGTGACAGATGTTAAAGCAGCTGCTCGCATGAGTCGTCAAGAAGTATTCGGCCCAGTGGTTGATGTTGAAGGCTACGACGAAATCGATACCGCAATCGAGTGGGCCAACGATACTGACTACGGATTGAACGCATCCGTAGTGGGCCCCAAAAAAGATGCCCTGCGCGTTGCCGAGAAACTTATGGCCGGCAGCGTGAATATCAATGAAGGTTTTCGAGCCAGCTTTGCATCGATGGAATCACCAATGGGCGGCATGAAGACTTCGGGTCAGGGTCGCAGAAATGGCGAAGGTGGTTTATTGCGATTCACCGAAGCCAAATCAATTGGCATTGCTGCTGGTTTCCTAAAGTTGCCAACTCGCGGCAAAGATTACGAGCGCATGGCTCCACTTATGAAAACCATGTTGCGCTGGATGCGTAACTTTTAGGTCGCTTCGCTATCGAACGGTGCTTGCTCGCCCGACTGCAATCGTGGCTGAGCCTGCTGCTTTGTTTGGTTCAGAACTGTGGCATTTGCCGGCGCAGCAACATCTTCAGCTAAGGCCTCACGAATAATTCGACGCGGGTCATATTGGCGCGGGTCCAATTTCTTCCAGTCCAGTTCTTCGCCAATTTCTGCGGATAACTGACCTTTTGCACCATCGGCCATGCGTCGCACCGATTTTGCAAACTTAGCAAGCTGCTGGGCGTAGTGCGGAAGTCGATCTGGCCCCAAAACAAAAACGGCAATTAACCCCAGAATCAGGAGTTTCTCGCCGCTTAGCCCAAACACCATTTCAGGTTACCCCTTGAATAACCGGTAATCGGCAAATTGCACTTTATGCTTTGACCAAGGAGTGGCAATGGCAGACAAAATCAGCAGTTGGAAGTTCACCGAAGACTTCTCAAACGAACCCGAGTCTTTTCGTAATGCTCGTGGCCGCGCTGAAGAACTAGGCGTCGAGTGCATCACGCCATCGGTTGGCGCACACCTTGCAATTTTGGTTTCTGCCCTTGGCGCCAAGGCAATTGTTGAGGCTGGCACTGGCACCGGCTTAAGTGGCCTTTGGCTACTAAGTGGCTCAGCAACTGCCGTGCTAGCAACAATTGACACCGAGTCAGAATTTCAGACGGCAGCAAAAAAGGCTTTCGGCGAAGCCAAGATTGCTGCCAATCGCACGCGCGTGATCAGCGGCCGTGCAATCGATGTGATGTCAAACATGGCTGATGCCGCCTACGACTTGGTTTTTCTAGACGCCGATCGCGAAACCCTTGAAGAGCAACTTCGCGAAGCTTCAAGATTGCTTCGCCCGGGTGGCGTGGTGGCAATAGCACACGCACTTTGGCGCGATCGAGTGCCAGACCCAGCAATGCGCGATGATGCCACAGCGGTTTATCGAGACGTGTTGCGATTCTTCAGCAACAACGATGATTTCATTTCGGTGCTGTCACCAGCAGGCGATGGTTTGCTCATCGCAAGCAAAAAAGCCGGTCAATAATGACCGGCTTTTTTATTTGAAAAACTTATTTCTTGACTACTCCTGCAAGAACCTGGTGAAGGTTCTTAGCTTCTTCGTCGTTTACTGAAACTACTAGGCGTCCCCCGCCCTCGAGTGGCACTCGAAGAATGATTAGACCTCGCGGCTCGCGTTCTGCTTCCATCGGCCCATCGCCTGTGCGTGGCTTCATTGCTGCCATTTATTACTCCTTGCATTGCCGGCATTTATGCCGAACTACCATTATCCCACGCGGTTACAGAGGGTAAATACCGAATCGTTTCTTAATTACAGAAAAATTCACTTAGCGCTGAGCCAGGCGCGCAAGCCGGTCTCGACCGCATAGATCTGACTAACCGGCAGTGCCTCGTCGTCGGCGTGTGCCTTGCTTGGGTCGCCAGGGCCATAATTCACCGCAGGAATGCCCAGCGCGCTGAATCGTGCAACGTCGGTCCAGCCATATTTTGGTCGCGCCTGTGAGCCTGTGGCGGCTAGGAACGCAATGGCCTCGGGGCGGTCTAATCCGGGGCGTGCGCCTTCGGCCGCATCAGTAATTTCAAGGTCGACCCCGGCAAATACCTGGCGCAGGTGAGCCTCGGCATCAGCCGCTGACTTGCTTGGCGCAAAACGGTAATTCACCGTGATCACGCAATCGTCGGGAATCACGTTGGTGGCGATGCCGCCCTTGATTAGAACAGCATTCAGGCTTTCGCGATAGACCAATCCATCAACACTTACCTCGGATGGCGCATAGCCAGCCAAAGTGGTGAGTGCCTGAGCGGCACCGTGGATTGCGTTCTTGCCCATCCAAGGTCGGGCTGAGTGAGCCTTTACGCCGGCAAACTTCAATTCGGCGCGAAGGGTGCCATTGCAGCCACCTTCAACTTCACCTGAGGTCGGCTCGCACAAAACAGCAAAATCGGCGGCGATCAAATTTGGGTGGTTGCGAGCCAAACGACCCAAACCGTTCTTAGTTGCTTCCACTTCTTCGTGGTCATAGAAGATCCAGGTGACGTCTTGATTTGGCTCGGTTAGCTCGGCAGCAAGCTTGAGCTGCACGGCAACGCCAGCCTTCATGTCAACCACGCCTCGACCCCAAAGCACTTGTTCGCGTTCCATTGATAGCAATTTGGTTGGCAGGTTGTCGGCCACCGGCACGGTGTCAATGTGACCGGCAATCACAACTCGGCTTGGGCGCCCCAAATTGGTGCGAGCCACAATGGCATCGCCATCCCGAGTGATTTCAAGGTGTGAGCATTTTGCCAGCGCCTCGTGAATGGCATCGGCCAGAGCAGTTTCGTTGCCAGAAACGGATTCAATGTCGCAAATAGCGCGAGTGAGTTCAACAACATCGGCGGCAAGATTCAAGGCAACAGTCACAAAACGAGCCTAACTTGTAACCTTGTATCCATGACGTTCTTAGACAGCAAAGCTTGGGGCCACGGCCTCGCTACCCTTGCCGCAGATGGCACCGTTCTCGATGTTTGGTATCCAACGCCTGCACTTGGCGATGCCCCAAAATCAGACGCGCTGTGGGTTGTGCCTAAAGAACTCGATGCCCTAGTTGGCAAAGACGACCGCCGCCGCGTGACCACCCAGGTGATCAACACCGAGGTTGACCTAACAGTGCCGGTCACTTCAACCGCGGATGCGTATTTGCGCTTGCACTTGCTTTCGCACCTGCTGGTCAAACCAAACACCATCAACCTTGAAGGCTTGATTCCCAACCTGCCGATTGTGGCTTTCACAAACGTTGGCCCAGTAGCTCTTGATGACCTTGACGTTTTACGCCCGGCGCTTACCCGTGCCGGCATCAGCGTTTATGCAATCGACAAGTTCCCGCGCATGGTTGACTACGTGACCCCTCGCAAGGTGCGCATCGCCGATGCCTCGCGCGTTCGTTTGGGCGCACACCTTTCACCGGGAACCACCATCATGCACGAAGGCTTCGTGAACTTTAATGCTGGCACCCTAGGCACCTCAATGGTTGAAGGTCGCATCTCTCAAGGTGTTGTAGTTGGCGATGGTGCAGACATCGGCGGTGGCGCATCAATCATGGGCACACTTTCTGGTGGCGGCCGCGAGCGTGTAGCGATTGGTGCACGTGCGTTGCTTGGCGCGAACGCCGGCGTTGGAATTTCGATTGGCGACGACTCAGTTGTTGAAGCTGGCCTCTATGTAACCGCCGGAACCAAGGTGACCATTATTGATGGCGGGGCTGAACGCACCGCAAAGGCCGCCGAACTTTCAGGAGTTGCGAATCTATTGTTCCGTCGCAATTCGGTAAGCGGCCGCGTTGAGGTCTTGCCTCGCAGCGGTGTTGGCATCGAACTAAACAGCCAACTGCACGCTTAGTTTTTTGCCAATCGCTTAACCACGGATTGAATCCCAGCCGAGTTCTGGCAATGGTTGCGCGCCAAGCATCAAAGGCGCAGCACCTTGCGGCAAAACTATACCAATTGGTTTAAACGCGCGCGGAAGTTTTGCATCGGCCGGAAAGGTTGCCAACAGTGCGTGGTCTTCGCCACCGGTAAGCACCCATTCCATTGCTTCTGCATCAATTGCGCGAGCTGCCTCTTCGATAACCGCTTCGAAACCTTGCAACTGCAGTGGATCAATTTGCAGTGTCACGTTAGAAGCTTTTGCAATTCGAGTTGCATCTTTTGCAAGTCCATCTGAAACATCTAGCATCGAGGTTGCGCCAGTTTTGGCTGCATCAACACCAGCTGCAATAGGTGGCTGTGGGCGACGTTGAACATTCACCCAATCGTCATAGGCGTGAATGGCATCTTGATTGCCGCTTTGCAACAAAGCCAAACCGGCTGCTGCACGGCCCAAAGTGCCGGCAACCGCCAGCACATCACCAACCTGTGCTCCGCTGCGCAAAACCGGCTCACGGCCCTCAAGGCTGCCGTGCGCGGCAACTGAAATCACGATCTGTTCGCTGGCTGCCAGGTCACCACCAACCACGCCGCATCCGGGGGCCAATTTTTCGCAGGCATCACGCAGCCCATCGGCAAATGCTTCGAGCCAAGAAATTTCAGTGTGCCCGGGAGCAGCCACGGCAACCACCAACGAGGTTGGCACAGCGCCCATGGCGGCCACATCGGCAATATTGCTGGCCACCGCTTTGTAGCCCAAGTCATAGCCGCTTGACCACTCGGTTTTAAAGTCGTGCCCCTCAACCAAGGTGTCGGTGGTCACCACGAATTTGCCATCCGGGGCTGAAATAACCGCCGAATCATCACCCGGGCCAACCAGGGCGCTGCTTGAAGAATTTAGGCGCGAAATGGTGCGCTTTAGGCTCTCGTTTTCGCCGAGCGAGCTGATGGTTTCTGCAGAAGACACATAACAAAGGTAGCCTGTAGTTGATGAAAATATTTCGCGTTCTAGCCGCCAGCGCCTTGGTTTTGCCGATGCTCACCGGCTGCAGCGCAGTGGTTGTAATTGATGCAGCACCCGATGCCAACAACCCAAAGTGCGCCGATATTTCGGTGCGATTGCCAGACACAATCGACAACCTTGAGCGCCGTAGCACCAACGCTCAGGCCACTGGGGCCTGGGGCAATCCAACTGCGGTAATTTTGCGCTGCGGATTACCTCCCGTTGAAGTTAGCTCACTGCAGTGTGTTACCGCTGGCGGAGTTGACTGGTTGGTTGACGATAGCAAGTCGCCGTCATATCGCTTTATAAGTTTTGGGCAGAACCCAGCCACCGAAGTAATTGTGGATTCAACCAAAATTGCGGGAGTCACTGCTTTAGAAACTCTTGGTGGCTCGGTGAAATATATTTCGCCCACTAAAAAATGTTTGGGCTAAACCAGAGCCAATTCAATTAGTTCGTCGATGAGTGCGGCATAACCAATTCCCGTTGCTTGCCAAAGTGATGGAAACATCGACAACGGAGTGAAGCCAGGCATGGTGTTGATTTCGTTCACCACGAAGCCTTTTTTAGTCAAGAAGAAATCAACTCGAGCCAAACCTTCGCAGCCAAGTGCAATAAAAGCTCGACGCGCAATACTTTGCATTTCGAGCAGCTCGTCTTCAGACATTTTTGCGGGGATGATTAGATCGACCGATGCCTCGTCTTGGTATTTGGCATCGAAGTCATAAAATTCGCGACCCTTAACTACAATCTCGCCAGCCACGCTAACTCTTGGCTTTGCACTTTTGCGACCTTCGAGAACGGCACATTCAACCTCGCGGCCAACAACTTCGTGCTCAACAACAATTTTGTTGTCGTGCTCAAAAGCAACGGCAACTGCCGGGCCGAATTCATCCCAAGTTTTTACTTTTGAAACGCCAACCGATGAGCCGGCACGTGCTGGTTTCACAAACACTGGCAACCCGCCCAAGCGGTGCACTGCTTCGATAGAACTTTCAGGGTCTTGCTGCCACTGGCCTTCGCGAATCACTACGTGAGCTGTGACGGGAATTTTGGCATCTTGAAAAATTGCCTTCGTGAATTCTTTATCCATGCCGGCTGCAGAAGCAAGCACGCCGTTGCCAACATAAGGGATGCCGGCTAGCTCAAGAAAACCCTGCATGGTGCCATCTTCGCCAAATGGGCCGTGTAATACCGGAAACACCACATCGACTGCGCCAAGGCTTCGACGATTGCCATCGGCGGAAGCTTCAAAGATTTCGCGCGAGCCATCCATAGCAAAATCAATTCGAGCGCCGGCGTCTTCGACGGTGGCCAATTCATTTTTGCGCAGCGCCCAGCGTTGGGCGTTATCTTCGGCTGGCACAAACACGCCAGCCTTAGTGATGCCAACTGTGATCAATTCATATTTGCTGCGATCAATTGCACCCATAACACCGGCTGCGGTAGCGCAAGAAATTGAGTGTTCGCTGCTTTTGCCACCAAATAGCAAAACGACTTTGAGCTTTGGCATTATTCGCCCAGGGGTCCGTCGGTTTCGGTGGTTAGGTGCGGTGCAATATCTCGCGGGTTCATGGTGCCTTCGAGCACGGCCTGAACCTGCTCAACAATTGGCATTGAAACTCCCTTGGCTGCGGCAAGCGCAAGCACTGGCGCCACCGAAGACAAGCCTTCGGCAGTTTGCGACATGCGCTTCTTAACCTCGCGCAGAGAATAGCCCTTGCCAAGCATCTCGCCGGCTTTATGGTTTCGAGATAGTGGCGATTCGGCGGTGGCAATCAAGTCACCAAGACCGGCAAGGCCAACCATTGTGTTTGCCTTGGCGCCATAGGCAACGGCAAAGCGTGAAATCTCGGCAAGACCGCGAGTCATGATGGAAGCCTTGGTGTTCTCGCCGTAGCCAACACCGTCAACAATTCCAATTGCTACTGCAATCAGGTTTTTCAGAATGCCACCGAACTCGGTGCCAATCACATCACGGTTGGTGAAAGTTGTGAAGTAAGAGTTCTTTGCAGCCTCTGCCACTGTAACCGCGGTGTCTTTGTTGGTTGAAGCGGCAACCGATGCGGTTGGGTTTTCGCTGGCAATTTCGAGCGAAAGGTTTGGGCCCGAAAGCACTGCAATTTGATCGGCTGAAAAGTTTGTGGCTTCGGCAATCACTTCACTCATGCGAAGACCGGTTTCCTTTTCAACACCCTTCATCAAACTCACGATGATGGCATCTGCAGGCAAATCGTCTCCCCAAGCAGCAAGGTTTTCACGAAGCGTTTGTGACGGAACCGAAAGAAAAACAATTTTGGCGTCGGCTAGAACTTCAGAAACATTTGTCGAGGCAACCAAAGCCTTTGGCAGGTTGATGCCTGGCAGGTAATCACCGTTTCGGTGTTCCTGATTAATTTCGTCGGCTACATCTTCGCGGCGGGCCCAAAGCATTACTTGATTTTCTGGATTGTCTGCCAACACCTTGGCAAAAGTTGTGCCCCAGCTACCGGCGCCCATCACTGCAATTTTTGCCACGGTTACTTGCTCGCCTTCTTAAAGTTGCCGGTGACTGCTTGACCCGCTTTTACAGGGTCCCAAAGTTCTCCTGATGATTTCTCACCGCGAAGCTCTTCGACTAACTCTGTAATTTTATGCATGACCAACTCGGTTGCCTCGTATACCTCGGCTGGGCTCAACTGTGGCTTGCGAAATTTTGACAAGTCGATTTCATTTCCAACCACAACCTGCACTGGCTTCCAAAAACCTGGGCGAAACTTGTTGCCATATTGAGGCAGAATCTTTTCGCTGCCCCAGTGCGCCACCGGATAAACCGGAACATTGCTTTCTAGAGCAAGTCGGATTGCTCCGGTCTTGCCTCGCATTGGCCAAAGGTCTGGATTGCGAGTTAAAGTGCCCTCAGGGAAAATCGCGATGGTGTGCCCTGCATTTAGGTAGGCGTGCGCAGCCTTTAGCGGTTCATCGTTTCGTTTGCCGGTGCGGTAAACCGGTATCTGGCCGGCGGTGAGCAAAATCTTGCCTAGTACCGGAACGTGAAACAGGCCCTCTTTGGTCAAGAAGTGTGGTGCCCGCTTAAGAATCACGTAAACGAAATATGCAATTGCTAGTGCGTCGACATTGGTTACGTGGTTTGAAACCAAAACATAAGCGCCCTTTTTAGGCAATCGGTCAACGTTGCGCGCCTTTACGTGAAACATAAGTCGAACCATTGGAATCAACAACGCGGCCACAGCACTTAGTTTGAAGTGTCGTTCTTTAGGACCGATCACCGGCATTGGCAGTTCGCGCTTTGAGCTGGCCATTTTTATTCGGTGTAGGTGAAGTCGGCGCCGAGGTCGGTGAGCTTCTGCAAGAAGTGCTCATAGCCGCGAGAGATCAACTGAACGTTGGTCACGTTTGAGGTTCCCTTTGCGGCCAGTGCTGCAACCATGTGGCTAAAACCACCACGCAAGTCAGGCACTCTAATGTCGGCCGCATGCAGTTCGGTTGGACCCGAGATTACAGCTGAGTGGTTAAAGTTGCGCTGACCAAAGCGGCATGCTGTGCCACCAAGGCACTCGCGGTAAATCTGAATTTGCGCACCCATTTGAACCAGCGCATCGGTGAAACCAAATCGGTTTTCATAAACGGTTTCGTGAATGATTGAAAGACCAGTGGCCTGAGTCAAAGCAACCACAAGTGGCTGCTGCCAGTCGGTCATGAAACCTGGGTGCACATCTGTCTCTAGAACAACCGGCTTTAGCTCGCCACCCGGGTGATAAAAACGAATGCCATCATCTTCAATTTCAAACGCACCGCCAACTTTGCGGAACACATTCAAGAATGTTGTCATTTCGCCCTGACGAGCGCCACCAACAAAAATGTCACCCTTGGTGGCGAGTGCCGCACAAGCCCAAGAAGCAGCTTCGTTGCGGTCGAATAATGCACGGTGTGTGTAACCGCGAAGCTCTTTAACGCCTTCGATGCGAATCACACGGTCGGTGTCCACCGAAATGATTGCGCCCATCTTTTGCAAGATGGCGATTAGGTCCATGATTTCTGGTTCGATGGCTGCACCTGAAAGTTCGGTAACTCCCTGCGCACGAGTTGCAGTCAAAAGCACTTGCTCAGTTGCACCCACTGAAGGGTACGGCAACTTAATTTTTGCGCCGTGCAAACCCTTTGGTGCAGAAAGTCGGGTTCCGTTTTCAAGTTCCTCAATTACTGCGCCAAAGTTGCGCAGCACCTCGAAGTGAAAGTCGATTGGTCGATCGCCAATGTGGCAGCCACCTAGGCCCGGGATGAAAGCCTCACCCAATCGGTGTAGCAATGGACCACAAAACAAAATTGGAATTCGTGAAGAACCAGCGTGCGCATCAATGTCGATCATTCGAGCCGATGCCACGTTGCTTGGGTCAAGGTGCATTGTGCCGTCTTCGGCGTGCTCGATTTTTACACCGTGCAACTGCAGCAAACGCGAAACAATTTCAACATCGCTAATGAAAGGAACATCTTTAAGAATGCTTGGGGTTTCGCCAAGCAATGCAGCAACCATGGCCTTGGTGACCAGGTTCTTAGCGCCCTTCAGGTCAACGCGACCAATTAGCGGCTTGCCACCGTGAACGGTGATCTGGCTCATTAGGCTCCTTGGTGCTTGGCTGGCAGGGTCTTTGGCAACCAAGCAGGTCGCTTGGCTTCAAAATCGGTAATTGCTTGCTCGTCACGCAGAGTTAGCCCAATGTCATCCAAGCCTTCTAGCAGACGCCACTTAGTGTATTCGTCGATTTCAAACTGAACCGAAAGGTCACCAATCGTGGCGGTTTGGTCAATCAAATTCACTGTGATTGATGCGCCTGGGTTTGCCTCAAGCGCCTGCCAAAGTTTTTCGGTGTCGGCTTCGGTGATTACACCGGTGACTAGACCCTGCTTGCCAGAGTTTCCTCTAAAGATGTCGGCAAACTTGCTGGCAAACACTGCCTTGAATCCGTAGTCACGCAAAGCCCACACCGCGTGCTCGCGCGATGAGCCGGTGCCAAAATCAGGGCCGGCAATCAACACCTGCCCGTGCTTGTATGGCTCTTGGTTCAGAACGAATTCTGGGTCGTTGCGCCAAGCAGAAAACAGTGCGTCTTCAAAACCAGTCTTGGTGATGCGCTTTAGATAAACCGCAGGAATGATCTGATCAGTGTCGACGTTGCTGCGACGAAGTGGAACGCCAACGCCGGTAAAGACTTCAAACTTTTCCATTAGTTGGCTCCCTCTAGATCAGCAGGTGAAGAAAGTGTTCCGCGAATTGCAGTTGCGGCTGCAACCAAAGGTGAAACCAAGTGAGTGCGAGCACCCTTGCCTTGGCGACCTTCAAAGTTGCGGTTAGAGGTTGACGCTGCGCGCTCACCCGGTGCAAGTTGATCGGGGTTCATTCCCAAACACATTGAGCAACCAGCAAAACGCCATTCGGCACCAAAGTCTTTGAACACTTTGTCTAGACCTTCAGCTTCGGCTTGCAAACGCACTCGAGCAGAACCAGGCACAACCATAAAGCGAACGCCATCGGCTTTTTTCTTGCCCTTGATAATTTCGGCGGCCGCGCGAAGGTCTTCGATGCGAGAGTTTGTGCAAGAACCCAAGAACACAGTGTTTACCGCAATGTCCTTCATCTTGGTTCCAGGCTTTAGATCCATGTATTCCAAAGCGCGCTCTGCAGCTGCCTTGTCGTTAGGGTCGGTGAAATCATCTGGGCTTGGAACAACATCAAGCAAGCTCACGCCTTGACCCGGGTTGGTTCCCCAAGTCACAAACGGGTCAAGTGTGTTGGCATCCAAGTTAACCTCGGCGTCAAACTTTGCGCCCTCGTCGCTTGGCAAGGTCTTCCAGTACTCAACCGCTGCATCCCAATCGGTGCCTTCAGGTGCGTGAGGGCGACCCTTTAGGTAGTCAAATGTGGTTTGGTCTGGGGCAACCATTCCGGCACGCGCACCAGCTTCAATCGACATGTTGCAAATTGTCATGCGAGCTTCCATTGACAGGTCGCGAATTGCAGAACCACGATATTCCAGAACGTATCCCTGGCCACCACCGGTGCCAATTTTTGCAATCACAGCAAGAATGATGTCTTTTGCAGTCACGCCCGGGCGCAGTTTGCCTTCAACGTTGATTGCCATGGTCTTGAACGGCTTCAACGGCAAAGTTTGAGTTGCCAAAACGTGTTCAACTTCGGATGTGCCAATGCCCATTGCCAACGCACCAAAAGCGCCGTGGGTTGAAGTGTGTGAGTCACCACAGACAACTGTGATGCCAGGCATAGTCAAACCAAGCTGCGGGCCAACCACGTGAACGATGCCCTGCTCAATGTCACCGAGCGAGTGGATGCGGATGCCGAATTCTTTGGCATTGTGGCGCAGCGCTTCGATTTGGGTGCGACTGGTTGGGTCGGCAATTGGCTTGTCGATATCCCAGGTTGGAGTGTTGTGGTCTTCGGTTGCAATCGTCAGGTCTGGGCGACGAACCGGGCGGCCAGCTAGGCGCAAGCCATCGAAGGCCTGCGGGCTGGTGACCTCGTGAATTAGGTGCAGGTCAATGTAGAGCAGGTCTGGTGAACCGTTTTCGCCCTTTGCGACCAAGTGGTCGTTCCAAACTTTTTCAGCCAAGGTAAGCGGCTTAGTTGTCATGCAAACACCTCAAAACGAATGAACTCAAAGTTTACCAAGCCAAATCAGGGTTTAGGCTGGCCAGATGAGCTCAACTGGCATGGATTTTCTGCAACGACGCACCGTTCGCGTGCTCACCACAGGCCAAGTGTTTAGCGGATTCGCACTTGGCTCAACCCTTTCGATTGGCTCCTTGCTGGCAGCCTCGCTTTCAGGCAGCCCAGCTTGGGCCGGAGCTGCAGCCACCTTCAGCACCTTGGGTGCGGCAACCTCAGCTATTCCCCTAGCTCGACTGGCCAATGCTCGAGGTCGTCGAGTATCACTGGCAACCGGTGCGGGTTTTGCAATTTTGGGCGCAGGCCTGGTAATCACCGCTGCCGCCGTGCACTTTTTTCCTCTTCTGCTGATCGCGTTGTTTAGCCTCGGCGCAGGTTCGGCAGTTGGCCTGCAGGCTCGATTCGCTGCAGTCGATCTTTCGTCTTCGAGTTCGCGCTCAACCGGTCGCGACCTATCAACGGTGGTTTGGGCCACCACGGTTGGCGCAGTAATCGGGCCGAACTTGTTTGGGCCGGGTCAAGCAATTGGGCACCTGCTCGGGCTGCCAGATATGACTGGCCCTTTTCTAATCACCATCGCCGCCCAACTTTCGGCCACCTCAGTGTTTTGGTTCGGGCTTCGACCTGATCCGCTGATTGTTGCCAAACAGATCAACGCATCCGCGGGCGGCTTGAAGCCAAAAGTTTCACTATCAAGTGCATTTGCCACGCTGCGCAAGTATCCAACCGCGGCATTTGCAGTTGGCGCAATCGCACTCAGCCACATGGTGATGGTTGCGGTTATGTCAATGACCCCAATGCACATGCATGAGATGGGGTACGACCTTGTTGTGGTTGGCTTCACCATCAGCCTGCACATTGCCGGCATGTATGCCTTTAGCCCAATCTTCGGATGGCTCAGCGACCGCATCGGTAATGTGCGCACCGTGCTGCTGGGTCAAGTAATTTATCTTGCGGCGCTTTGCTTTGCTGGCTTTGGTCAACACGATCCCACCCTAGTAACCATCGGGTTATTTTTGTTGGGCTTGGGATGGTCGGCAGCCACAGTTGCAGCATCAGCCCTGCTCACCAAAACTTTGCCGGTTGAAGAGAAAACCAACGTTCAAGGTCTTAGCGACTCGGGCATGAACTTAGCTGGCGCAATTGGTGGTGGCGTTGCAGGCACCATCGTGACTCTGGCAACCTTTGGTGGGCTCAATGCTTCGGCATTTATCCCGGTGGTGCTGATTTTGGTTTTCGCCTCGGTCACCCGCATTCGCGCCAAACGAGCATAAAAAACTCCCTCCCGAGAGCAAGTCATCGAGAGGGAGATTGTGATCCCAAGGGGATTTGAACCCCTGCTGCCGCCGTGAGAGGGCGGTGTCCTAGGCCGCTAAACGATGGGACCGTTAGAGCAACCTGTCGATTATGCCACAAACCGAGTGTTGGCGCTAGCGAAGACCTTAAGCGAGCCAGGAACCACGGTTGCAGAAATTGGTGAATGCCCCTTTGATTCGCCGTCGGCAAAGGTTGGCATTTGTCCGGCAGATATTTTTACCTGCTTAGCTCGGATGATTTCGACCGCAGGGTGAAACACGTGCGCCCCGGTGTAGACCTTTGGAAAAACTCGGATGAGCTCTGGGCGGCTCATCTTGTGAACGATAAATAGGTCGAGAAAGCCATCATCGATTTGCGCATCCGGAGTAATCATCATGCCGCCACCAAAGCCCGGAGCATTTGCCACTGCACAAAGCATTGCCTCGAAGCTGCGCTTCTTGCCATCGATTTCGGCCTCGTAGTGAATCGGTTTGAATTTTGCTAACTCGGCCAACATCGCAAGTTGATAGCGGCTTGGGCCGGTTGGCCAAGTCCAGCTGTTAGCGCGCTGGTTCACCAATGCGTCGAAACCAGCAGAAAGCGAACCAAAGAACCAAAACTCGCCGGTTGATGATGTGCCTTTGATGGCGTCAACCGTGCGCGGTTCTTCAAGATTTATCAGCACACTTCTTGCCGCCGACGTGATGTCGCCAATTGGCAAACCAAGGGTTCTCGCTGAATCATTACCCGTGCCCGCTGCGATGATGCCAAGTGGCACACCTGTTTCGGCGCAAACGTTGACACCGAGATTCACAGTGCCGTCACCGCCAACCACAACAATGCCATCGACAATGCAGTCTTCAATTGCTTGTTTAGCATTCGTTTCTGCCTGCAGCGGAGTCTCGCCACTCAAGTCAATTACTTCACAACCGCGCTGCAATTCTTCGATCGCAATATCACCGGATGTGCGACTGGTTCCGCCACCCGCCGTTGGGTTGACGATTACACCAAGTCGTTTCATTGCTACTTTCTGAGAAGTTGGGCATTCGCCGCAACAATGATTGTAGACAACGACATCAACACCGCGCCCAGCGCAGGAGACAACACAAAACCAATTGGCAGCAAAGCACCGGCAGCAAGTGGAATCGCAACAAGGTTGTACCCCGCTGCCCACCAAAGATTTTGGGTCATCTTGGCAACGCTTCGCTTTGAAAGGTCAATCGCTTTAGCAACTGCGGTTGGATCATTCGATAGCAAGACCAATCCCGCAGACTCGATTGCCACATCGGTTCCTGCGCCAATTGCGATGCCAACGTTTGCTTGTGCGAGTGCCGGTGCATCATTCACACCATCGCCAACCATGGCAACCTTTGAGCGGTCAGCTTGTAGTTTGCGAACGATATCAGCCTTTTGGTGCGGCAACACCTCTGCAAAGACTTCCGTGATTCCAAGTTCTTTGGCTACCGCTTCGGCAACACCATTGGCGTCGCCGGTGATCATGGCAACTCGAATTCGGCGTGACAGCAGGTCATAAACGGCCTGCTTAGATTCCGGTCGAATCACATCACCCACCTCAATAGAGCCGAGCAATTCGCTGTTGCGCACCACGAACACCACAGTGTTGCCGGCTTGGTGGGCAGCATCAGCACGAACTAGATCATCAACATAGATTGCGATGTTGCGCGATGTTAGCAGCGCGGCTCCGCCCACAATGATGGTGTCTCCAGCAAGCACGCCGGTTGCGCCTTGGCCTGGAATAGTTCTAAAGTCCAGCACCTCGGCAAGTTGCAGATTTAGTTTTCTTGCTTGGCTAACGATTGCTTTGCCAATTGAGTGTTCTGAATTCAGCTCGACACCAGCTGCCAACGCAAGCAACTCATCGGTGTTGTTGAGTGGTGAGGCATAAGCCAGACGTGCTGCAACAAATCCGCGCTCGGCTGTGGTGAGAGTGCCAGTCTTGTCAAAGAGCACCACATCAACCTTTGCGGCTTCTTCGAATGCCAAACGGTTTCGAATCAGCAATCCGGTGCGAGCTGCTTTGGATGCGCTGATTGAAGTAACCAATGGAATGGCTAAGCCGAGCGCGTGCGGGCAAGCAATTACCAAAACTGTGACTATTCTCTCAAGCACAAAGTCGGTTGATTGGGTGCCGAGTGAAATCCAAACAATGGCAGTGACTATTGCCGAACCGAGGGCAAGATAAAAAAGCCAACCCGCGGCCTTATCAGCCAACACCTGAGTCTTTGATTTCGAAGCTTGTGCCTCGCGCACCAATCGCATAATTCCCGACAGCATTGTGGCTTCGCCAACTCGGGTTACTTTCACGGTCAAAGCACCTTGCCCCAGCTGCGCGGCATCCGAGGTAATTGTGCCGGCAATAACTTCATCGCCAACGCGCTTAAACACTTCGGCTGCTTCACCGGTAATCATTGACTCGTTGAGTTTTGCCTCGCCCATCAAGATCACGCCATCGGCAGGAATCGCGGCGCCTGGGCGTACCAATACTTTGTCGCCAGCCTGCAGCGCACTCACTGCAACTTTGGTTGTGGTTTCACCATCGATGCGATCAGCAGTGGCCGGCAACAGTTTTGCCAACTCTCCCACCGCATTTTGCGCATTCATGATTGAAGTCATTTCAATCCAGTGCCCGAGCAACATGATGGCGATCAGGGTGGCTAGCTCCCACCAGAAATCCATGCCAGCGAAACCGAGGTTGGCAACTTCGGCAATGGTGATGAACAAGCTGTAGCCAAAAGCCACAACAATCGCCAGCGAGATTAGGGCCATCATGCCCGGTTGCTTGCCTTTTAGTTCTTGCAGGCCGCTCTTTAGAAATACTCGACCGCCAGTGAAGAACAAAATGGTGCCCAAAATCGCTGGCAATAAATTGCTGCCTGGGAAGGTTGGCATGGTGAAACCAAGCAGCATTTGCACGGTGTGCGAATAGAGCATGGTTGGAATCGTTAGCGCAAGCGCTAGAAAGAATTGATTGCGAAAACCCTTTGGGTCATGGTGTGAGTGATCGTGACCCATAGCTGAGTGATCGTGCCCCATTCCCGCATGGTCGTGACCCGCGACGGTTCCGGTGCGGTGCTCAGGTGGGCAATTGCAGGCTTCGTAGGGGTGATGAATGCAATCGTTGATTACTGGTCTTTCGTGCTCCATGCTTCGGCCCTCCCGCTGTTGCTCTCAAATCCTACGCTTTTGAGCCTTTTAACTTGGCACAATACAACTATGCAGATCACAAAGCTTGAGCACGCCTGCCTGGTTCTCGAAGAGCAGGGTAAAAAAGTAATCATTGACCCTGGGGTTTACACCCGCCCAATTGCCGATGAAACCGATGTGCTCGCCGTCGTGATTACCCACAAACACGATGATCACTGCAATGAAGAGCAGCTCCATCGCATTTTGGCAAGCAACCCAGATGTTCAAATATTTGGCACCGACGAAGTTTGCCAACGTCTTGCGAACTTCAAAACCACTGCCGTGCATCACGGAGACTTTTATAACGTGGGGCCGTTCACACTTGAATTTTTTGGCGACATGCACGCCGAGATTCACCGCTCGATTCCGCTTTTGCAAAATTGTGGCGTGATGGTGAACGGAGTGCTTTATTACCCCGGTGACAGTTTCACCCGTCCAGATCGTGCTGTTGAAATCTTGGCCTGCCCATCTTCGGCTCCATGGTTAAAAATCAGCGAGGTGATTGATTTTGTTGCCGAAGTGAAACCCAAGCGTAGCTTTGCAACTCACAACATTCACCTGAGTGCCGAAGGGCATGAGCTCAACAACTCAAGAATTCAAATGACCACAGAAGCCGCCGGCGGTACATTTCAGTTTTTGCAACCAGGTGACGTGGCAAGCGTTTAGCGCCCAAATTATTTAAATGTGCAACGCGACCAATGCTGAGCAGATGGTCAGCAATAGCAGCACCGGCACCCAGAGTTGACGCTCAAGCTTGCTGCGTGAAATTGAATTCATAATTAGACCAACAACATTGAAGCCAACCAGTGCCCAGTTGCCAATGTCGTTCAACTCAGCTGGCAACAGCTTGGGTAGCACGCCAATTTGGGCGAGGTAGTGGCCGGCAATTGCTGCATAAATCAAAATCGCAACTGCGCTGGCGAATCTGAATCGCGCCGGCAACTTGCCTTTGTGTTGCCCACCAAAGGCGTACTCACCCATCGGAGCACCGAACACCAGGGCAACCTGAAAAAGGGCCACGAAACTTAAAGTGATTACTAAAATCCAGGCGCTGATCATTGCTTTCCATTCGATTCATCAAAAATTTGCAGACGCAATTTAACCAGCGCTTTTAGATCGGCATCACTCAGCGGTTTATCCAAAGCAATTTGAATTGTGGTGCCCACTACTTTGAGTTTTGGCATCTTTTCTTGGGATTTCTTGCCCAGAATGCGGCCACCGTGAATGCTCACATGGTTCTTCCATCCGGAGATAAAAAACGGAACCTTGCCACCGTAGGTAAAACCGATAATGCCGTAAGAAATCTTGCTTTCGGATTTTGGAATGGCCTTCAACACCACCTGATGCATGTGCTCGAGAATCTGACGTTGGGGCTGGGGCTGAAGCTCGAGATAGTGCTTCACGTCGTCGTTCATGGCGCTCATAGCTGCCAGTTAAGCACAAAAACAGCCGATAAATTATCGACTGTTTCTAAAGCTGGGATACCTGGACTCGAACCAAGAACAAAGGTACCAGAAACCTTCGTGTTGCCAATTACACCATATCCCAAGGGATAAACCCCGAGCCGAGGCTCGAGTTTCAATCTTAGCCCGACTAGGCAGAGCGGGCAAACGCCTGCAGTCTGGCGACGGTTTCGGCCTTGCCCAGAATTTCCATCGACTCAAAAAGTGGTGGAGAAATTCGACGGCCCGAAATGCCAGTGCGCAATGGGCCAAAAGCGAAACGAGGCTTGAGACCCATGGTTTCAATCAATGCGAGGTTTAGTTCGGCCTGGAGTTTCTCGGTCTTGAAATCTGCATCGGCAATTGGCTCAAGCGCTGCGATTGCGGCGTTCAAAACCTCAACGGTGTTTTCAGGCAGACCGTTCTTGGCGTCTTCTTCGATGACGATTTGGTCGGCTGATTTGAAGAGGAATGACAACAGGTCTGGAGATTCACTCAGCACGGTTACGCGCTCTTGAATCAATGGGGCCGCGGCATCGAGAATTGCGTTCTCGGCTTCGGTAATCTCTGCGCCAAGAACGCCGGCACTTCGCAAATAAGGCAACAGACGCTGTTTGAAATCTTCGGCCGACAGCAAGCGGATGTGTGCCGCATTGATAGCCTCAGCTTTTTTCAAATCAAATCGCGCCGGGTTAGGGTTCACGTTTGCAACGTCGAACGCTGCGGCGAGTTCATCCAAAGTGAAAATGTCTTGATCTGCGCTTAGACCCCAGCCAAGCAAAGCCAAGTAATTTAGCAAGCCTTCAGGAATAAAGCCGCGGTCGCGGTGATGAAACAAGTTTGATTCTGGGTCGCGCTTTGAAAGTTTCTTGTTGCCGTCACCCATCACATAAGGCAAGTGGCCGAACTGCGGAATGAACTGCGTGATGCCGGCTTCAAACATTGCGTTGTAAAGCGCAATTTGGCGAGGCGTTGAAGAAAGCAAGTCTTCACCGCGAAGCACGTGGGTTACGCCCATCAATGCGTCGTCAACTGGATTCACAAGTGTGTAAAGCGGCTGACCATTTGGTCGCACAACTACGAAATCAGGAAACGAGCCTGCCGGAAACTTGATTTCGCCGCGTACCAAATCGGTGAAGGCAATGTCAACGTCAGGCACTCTCAAGCGAAGTGCGGGGCTGCGACCCTCGGCGCGATATGCCGCGCGCTGTTCTTCGGTTGAGTCTCGCTCTGAGTTGTCATAGCCAAGCTGAACTGCACGGCCAGCGGCCTTGTTGCGCTCATCAATTTCTTCACCGGTCAAATAGCTTTCATAAATGTGGCCAGAAGCCTTTAGCTTCTCAATCACTTCTAGATAAATGTGACCACGTTCGCTCTGGCGGTAAGGCTCGGCAGGGCCACCAATGTTTACGCCTTCATCCCAGTTGAGACCCAACCAGCCGAGGGCATCCAAAATCATCTCGAATGATTCTTCACTGTCGCGTTCGGCATCGGTGTCTTCAATGCGAAACAAGAATGAGCCGCCGGTGTGACGCGCGTAGGCCCAGTTAAAAAGCGCAGTGCGAATAAGGCCAACGTGAGGCGTGCCGGTTGGAGATGGGCAGAATCGAACCTTTACGTCGGGGCCGACTGCGGTTGAAAAGGGGGCTGTGATTTCTGAAGACATAATGGATGCCAGTCTAAACGACAGGGCTAGTTAGCCGCGTTGACAACCGGGTTGATCAAAGTGCCTAGTCCTTCAACTTCGCACTCCACCACGTTTCCGGCTTCAATCTTGGCAATGCCGGCTGGTGTGCCGGTCAGAATCACGTCGCCAGGCAGCAGGGTCATTTGCTGGCTCACGTAAGAAATTATTTTGGGCACATCGTGAAGCATCAAATCGATTGAGGCTTGCTGTGCCGTCTCTCCGTCGATTCGACTCTCAATAATTTGACCGTCTGGCACAAACTCGGTTTCAATCCAAGGGCCAAGTGGACAAAAGCTGTCAAAACTTTTGGCACGAGCCCACTGCACATCGCTGCGCTGCAAGTCACGAGCAGTCACGTCATTGGCAACGGTGAATCCCCAAACATATTCCATTGCCTTGGCTTCAGAAACATTCTTTGCGATTTGACCAATCACAACGGTTAGCTCTGCCTCGAGCTCGACCTGTTGACTTTGCTTGGGCAGAACAATTGCATCGCCAGGCCCAATTATTGAGCTAGACGGTTTTAAAAACAGGGTTGGCTCCGCCGGCGTATTTTCGTGACCCATCTCGGTGATGTGATCTTGATAGTTAATGCCAATGCAAACAACTTTGGATGGGATAGTCGGCGCCAGAAGCTTTACTTCTTTGAGAGGCACTCGATCACCGGTGGTTTCATAACCGTGCACCAAAGGGTGGCCTTTGAGAACTACGAGTTCTGGCCCGTCAACAATGCCAAAGGCAGGGTTGCCATTCAAACTAAAACGCGCAACGCGCATTGCGACAACTTTCTTTAGTCGGCGAGCTTCAGCATCCAACCGTGACGGTCGGCAACTGTTCCATACTGAATGCCGGTTAGCTCGGCGCGCAGGCTCGCGGTAAGTTCGCCCGGCTCTGCAGTTGCAGAACCAATGGTTTCTTCACGTGACTTAAATTGACCAATCGGTGTGATTACTGCGGCGGTGCCACAGGCAAACACTTCAACAATGTCTCCGCCGTTGATGCCGTCACGAACTTCAGTCAAAGTCACCTGACGCTCTTCAACCTTGTGACCTCGGTCTTTCAGCAATGTGATTACTGAGTCGCGAGTAATGCCGTGCAAAATTGTTCCGTCAAGGCCAGGTGTCACAATGTGACCATCTTTGTAAACGAAGAAAAGGTTCATGCCGCCTAGCTCTTCAATGTAGGTCGAAGATTCAGCGTCGAGGAACAGCACCTGAGAACAACCGTTCTCGTAGCCCTCGTTTTGAGCCAACAGCGAAGCCGCGTAGTTTCCACCGGTCTTTGCTTCACCGGTTCCGTGCTTACCCGCACGAGCCGAATCCAAAGCAATCCAAATTGAAACTGGCTTCAAGCCGCCGGTGAAGTATGGGCCTACCGGCGATGCAATCACTCGGTATTCGGCACGGTGAGCGGCACGAACACCCAAGAAGTTTTCGGCAGCAATTTCAAACGGACGAATGTAAAGCGTTTTCTCGTTGACTGGCTGCGGAACCCAAGCGCCATCCACAGCAATTAATTGACGCAGTGACTCAACAAAAATTTCAACCGGTAGCTCTGGCAATGCCAGGCGGTGCGCCGACTTTTGCAATCGCTTTGCATTTGCCTCTGGGCGGAAAGTCCAGATTGAACCATCGGCGTGACGGTAAGCCTTGATGCCTTCAAAGATTTCTTGTCCGTAGTGCAAAACCGCTGCGGATGGGTCCATCAATATTGGGCCATAAGGAATGACCTCAGCCGAGTGCCAGCCCTTGTCTTTTTCCCACACGACAACAACCTGGTGGTCGGTTAGGTTCGCACCAAAAACCGGTGCTTCGAGAATCGCCTCGCGCTCGGCATCGGGCGTTGGGTTAGCTGAACGAGTTACTTCAAACTTTAGATCGGCCATTGATCTGCTTCCTTCGGATTTTTTTACAGCTGAGCAAAAATGCTTGCTGCAACCTCGGTTGTTGAACGCTTCGCTGAACCACGGGTAGCCAGGTCGGCTGAAACTGCGTTTTCGATGCGCGCGGCAGCAACCGGATTACCTAGGTGGTTTAGCAACATTGCGGCAGACAAAATCGCGGCTGTTGGATCTGCCAAGTTCTTTCCTGCGATGTCTGGTGCCGAACCGTGTACTGGTTCGAACATGCTTGGGAAGTCGCCGTCGGGATTGATGTTGCCCGATGCGCCTAGCCCGATGCCGCCGCCGATTGCAGCTGCCAAATCTGTGATGATGTCGCCAAACAGGTTGTCGGTGACAATTACGTCAAAACGCTCAGGGTCGGTAACCATGAAAATTGTTGCCGCATCGATGTGCAAGTAATCGTGGGTGACCGCAGGAAATTCTTGAGCAACCTTGTTTACGGTGCGCTGCCACAACCAACCGGCGTGAACCAAAACGTTGTGCTTATGAACCAAGGTAACTTTTTTGCGGTCGCGACTTGAAGCAAGTTCAAATGCATAACGAACCAAACGCTCAACACCGAAAGCTGTATTAACTGAAACCTCGTTTGCCACTTCGTTTGGAGTACCAACGCGAATCGCGCCACCGTTGCCAACATAAGGGCCTTCGGTGCCTTCACGAACTACGACAAAATCAACTTTGCCTGGGTCGGCAAGTGGTGAAACAACCCCGGGATAGATTTTGGTTGGGCGAAGGTTCACGTAGTGGTCAAATGAGAAACGCAACTTCAACAAAAGTTGACGCTCAAGAACACCTGACGGAACCTTTGGGTCACCGATGGCACCCAACAGAATTGCGTCGTTCTTTTTTAGCTCTTCTAGATCGGCATCGGTGAGGGTTTCACCGGTGGCTAGATAGCGACGGGCTCCCAAATCAAATTCTGTGGTCTTGAAGGTGATGCCCGAACCAATGGTTGCGCGCTGAAGTGCTTCGAGTGCCACATTGGTGACCTCTGGGCCGATGCCATCTCCACCGATTACGGCAATTTTGTATTCACGCGACAATTTCAAGCTCCCAAGACGTTGTTACCCAAGAGTTTACCCGCTTGGGGCTACCTCTCAGTCGCTAGAGCTTCTTGGCCAACAGCACCAAAGTGGTCGAAGGCTTCAAGCCATCCTTGGTTTTGACCTGGCCCTCACGGTTTTCGAGAATTTCAATTTCAAGCGGCAATTCACTTAGAAATTCACGCATTTCACTAGCGGTAGGCAGCACGGCTGGGTTTTGCGGGCCACCGAAGCCACCGTCCAGATTTTCACGAGCGTGCCAAACGCCAATTAGGTGCCCACCGCGCTTGATGTTGTCTACCAGGCAGTCGATGGCTTCATTGAGTCCTGGTTGTTCAATCTGCAAATAACCGATTACGCCAATATCAACCGGGGTAAGCACCGATTCAAAACCGGTGGCGTCGGCCACGTGAGCAAAATAGAGGTCGGCAACTTTGCGCTCTTCTGCAAGTTTCAAAGCCTTGCTCAGCGCGACCTTTGAGAAGTCGATGTTCTCGGCCTGCCAACCCTGCTGGGCAAACCAAACCGAGTTGCGACCTTCGCCGCCGGCAAGGTCAATCATCTTTCCTGGCTTCTTGGCCGCTGCAATGAGTGGCTCACTCAGGGCCTTAACAAATCGATTCACCTCGTCGGTGTAAATCAGTTCGTCGACGGCATATTTTTGATTCCAGTACTCGGCATCCATGGTTCAATTGAACCACCATCGAAAGGCACAAAATGGCACACGAGATTTCTGTATCAGACCTAAACCTAGAAATTCAGACCGGCGCTTGGGTGCTAGACGTTCGCGAGCCAGATGAGTGGATCGACGGCCACGTGCCTACCGCTCACCACATTCCGCTGGCACAGGTGCCAGACAACATCCACAAGATTCCTCAGGATGAAAAGATTTTTGTAATCTGTGCAGCTGGCGGTCGCTCAATGAGCGCGGCTGACTTCTTGCTAAGCAAGGGCTACGACGCAGTTTCGGTTGCTGGTGGCACCATGGGCTGGATTGCTGGCGGGCACGAAGTGTCATTCGCCGAAAGTTTGTAAATCGAATTTTTGCAACAAAAAACCCCGGTCGCGTTGACCGGGGTTTTTTATTAAACGATTAACTCTGGATGTCGATTGCGCGCATTACGTCTGCAGCGATTGCGACACGAACGCCCTCGAGCACATCCGCAGCAACTGGCGAGTCAACGGTGATAACCGAAAGCGCCTTGCCACCCTTTTGCTGACGAGCAATTTGCATCGCCGCGATGTTGATGTTTGCATCGGCGAATGCCTTGCCATAGACGGCAACTATGCCTGGGCGGTCGGCGTAAACCATCAGCACTAGGTGCTCAGCCAAGCCAAGTTCCACGTCGTATCCGTTGATGTTCACGATCTTCTGGTGCAGCTTCGGGCCGGTCACGGTTCCAGAAACTGAAACGATGTTGCCATCGGCAAGGGTCGCCTTGATGGTGGTGACGTTGCGGTATTCCTCTGAGTTAGTGTCAACGGTCAGCTTCACATCGATGCCGCGAGCTTCGGCCATTAGAGGCGCGTTCACATATGAGACCTGCTCGGTAACTGCGTTCTGGAAGAAACCCTTTAGACCCGCAAGCTTGAGCACTGAAACATCGTGCGCTGCAATTTCACCGCGCACCTCAACTTCGATTGCGGTAACTGAACCCTCGGCAAGACCAAACAAAACCTGACCAAGTTTTTCCATCAGTGAGATGCCCGGCTTAACCGAAGCATCGATGTTGCCGCCGGCAACGTTCACTGCATCTGGCACCAAGTCGCCGGCAAGTGCAAGGCGAACTGACTTGGCAACTGAGATGCCGGCTTTCTCTTGAGCTTCATCGGTAGAGGCACCAAGGTGAGGTGTCACAAGAATGTTCTTCAAGCCAAGCAATGGGCTGTCTTTTGGCGGCTCTTGCACGAAAACGTCAAGACCTGCGCCGGCAATTTTGTTGGTGCTTAGTGCGTCAAATAGCGCAGCTTCATCGATGATGCCACCGCGTGAGCAGTTGACAATGCGCAGGTTTGGTTTTGCAATTGCAAACTGAGCTGTGCTGATCATTCCAGTTGTTTCTGGAGTCTTTGGAATGTGAATGGTGATGAAGTCTGATTGCTTCATAACTTCATCCAAAGTTGCTAGCTTCACACCCATTTGCTCTGCACGGGTTGGTGTGATGTAAGGGTCATAACCAATCAGCTCAACACCGAAGCCGGCAAGACGAGCAGCAACCAAACCACCAATGCGACCAAGGCCAACGATGCCCACGGTCTTTTCATAAAGCTCGGCGCCAGTGAACTGCGAACGCTTCCACTCTCCCGACTTAAGTGAGTGGTTGGCATCTGGAATGTGACGTGCCAAACCAAGCATCTGTGCAATTGCCAACTCGGCGGCTGAAACTACGTTTGAAGTTGGGGCGTTAACCACCATCACACCAGCGGCAGTTGCCGACTTGATGTCTACGTTGTCGAGGCCAACACCAGCACGCGCAACAACCTTAAGCTTTGGCGCTGCCGCGATTGCCTCGGCGTCAACCTGAGTTGCAGATCGCACCAGGATGGCGTCTGCCTTTGCCAGTGCAGCTAGCAATGCCGGGCGGTCGGTGCCGTCAACATTGACAACGTCAAAATCTGGGCCAAGCGCCTCAACGGTTGCTGGTGATAGCTCTTCTGCGATTAGTACAACTGGCTTAGTCAATGTGGGCATCCTCTTGAATGTGTGCCGTAAACCGGCAATGTGGTTCTAGTGTAAATGTTGAAAACCCCAAAATCTGCAGGCTTAGTTTCAATAACTGTAAGTTAGAGTAATTTCTATGAAAGTTAGTTCCGCCAAGCTATCTCCGCTGTTGCGCAGCGATGTGCAGGGGCTGATTTTGGCCGAGCTATTCATGACCCCGGATGAGCTGTTCTCAATTAGCCACCTTGCCGACTTCGCGGGCACCAGCCTGCCCACTGCTATGCGCGAAGTTGACCGCTTGCTTGATGGTCAATTGGTGATTCAAAAGACTGTGGGTCGCGCCCGCTTTATCCAAGCCAATAAATTGCACTTGCTGTTTGATGCAGTGAGCCAGATTGTGGCGTTTAGTTATGGCCCTGCCGCTGTTTTGCCACCGTTGCTACTTGGGCTAGATGGCATTGATCAGGCGTACCTATTTGGTGTTTGGGCTGCTCGCCTGTCGCGTCAAACCGCAGCAACCCCTAAAGAAGTAGACCTGCTGTTGATTGGCAACGTGAGTCGAATCGAAGCTTCGCGTGCCGCAGCAAAGGCCGAAGAAATTTTGGGTCGCGAGGTGAATGTGCAATTTGCAACCTCACTCGAATGGCAACGAGCCGAATCAGATTTCGTGCGTGAGGTTAAAGCCAATCCCCTGGTTGAACTTCAATTGATTCCATAGTCTGCCTTCAGAGGAACCGGAAAAGAAAAACCCCGCACCTTTCGATGCGGGGTTTCAACGATGCAGTTAGCAACGATCTCGAATTAACGAGCTGCGTTACCTTCCTGGTAGTCGTCTGAGTTCTTGATCCATGAGAACAGCTTGCGCAGGTTGCGGCCAACTGCCTCGATTGGGTGAGCCTCGCCCTTAGCGCGTAGCGCTAGGAACTCTGGTGCGCCAGCATCCTGGTCTGCAACAAAGCGACGAGCGAAGGTTCCGTCTTGGATGTCGGTTAGAACTTCGCGCATGCGGTCTTTCACGTCTGGGCCAATTACGCGTGGGCCAGAGATGTAGTCACCGTATTCTGCAGTGTCAGAAACTGACCAACGCTGCTTTGCAATGCCACCCTCGTACATAAGGTCAACGATTAGCTTTAGCTCGTGTAGAACTTCAAAGTAAGCAACCTCAGGCTGGTAACCAGCTTCGGTTAGGGTCTCGAAACCATACTGAATTAGCTGAGAAGCGCCACCACAAAGAACAGCCTGCTCACCGAACAAGTCGGTCTCAGTCTCTTCTGCGAATGTGGTCTTGATGGTGCCCGCACGGGTTCCACCGATTGCCTTTGAGTATGAAAGGCCAAGCTCGAAAGCGTTGCCGGTTGCGTTCTGGTGAACAGCAATAAGGTTTGGAACACCGCGGCCACCTTCGTACTCGCGACGAACCAAGTGGCCTGGGCCCTTTGGTGCAACAAGGAATACGTCTACGCCCTCAGGAGCAGTGATGTAGCCAAAACGAATTGCAAAACCGTGACCGAAAACAAGTGCCTTGCCTGCAGTTAGGTTCGGGGCAATGTCCTGGTTGTAAAGGTCGCGCTGGCGTGGGTCTGGTGCAAGAACGACGATAACGTCTGCCCATGCTGAAGCTTCAGCTGGGGTAAGCACCTTAAGACCGGCTTCTTCAGCCTTTGCCTTTGACTTTGATGTTGCAGGAAGACCAACGACTACATCTACGCCTGAGTCCTTCAGGTTTAGTGAGTGCGCGTGCCCCTGTGAACCATAGCCAAGAACTGCAACCTTGCGACCCTGGATGATCGATAGGTCTGCGTCCTTGTCATAAAAGATTTCAGCCACTGTGTATCTCCTTGTTTGTTTTCTTTTTTAAAGTTGAACGATTTATAAACGGTTAAAAGCTTTTTACTTCAGCACTTTCTCAGTGATCGACTTAGAGCCACGGCCCATTGCCAACACACCTGACTGCACCAATTCTTTGATGCCGAAAGGTTCGAGAACTTTGATGAAGGCCGCGCACTTTGCAGTATCGCCAGTTACTTCGATGATCAGTGCGTCGCTAACAACGTCGATAACGCGGGCACGGAACAAGGTTACTGCCTCGAGCACCGCCGAACGAGTTGATGCATCGGTCTTGACCTTGATCAGCATGTGGTCACGCTGAACAGCGGTTTCGGCATCCAATTCAACAATCTTGATCACGTTGATCAGCTTGTTTAGCTGCTTGGTAACCTGCTCTAGCGGAGCCCCTTCAACACCCACCACAACGGTGATGCGAGAAAGACCCTCGATTTCGCTGGTGCCCACTGCCAAAGATTCAATGTTGAAGCCGCGGCGCGAGAACAGGCCGGCTACACGGGTTAGAAGACCAGGTTTGTCTTCAACTAGAAGAGATAGAACGTGTTTAGACATCTTTACTCAATCCCATCCCATACCGGTGCGGCATCGCGTGCATATTGAACTTCGTCGTTGGTAAGACCGGCAGCAACCATTGGCCAAACCATGGCGTCGCGGCTAACGATGAAGTCAATAACTACAGGGCGGTCGTTGGTTTCAATTGCCAACTTAATTGCCTTGTCGATGTCTTCTTCTTTTTCAACTCGGATAGCAAGACATCCGTAGGCTTCTGCCAACTTCACGAAGTCAGGAATCATGATGGTGTCGGTGCCGGTGTTCAAATCGGTGTTTGAGTAACGCTCGTTGTAGAAGAGTGTTTGCCACTGACGAACCATGCCCAACGAAGAGTTGTTGATGATCGCAACCTTGATGGGAATGTTGTTGATTGCACAGGTAGCCAACTCTTGGTTGGTCATCTGGAAACATCCGTCGCCATCGATTGCCCAAACCAAACGATCTGGCTGGCCAACCTTGGCACCCATAGCTGCAGGCACCGAGTAACCCATGGTTCCAGCACCTCCCGAGTTCAACCAAGAATTTGGACGCTCGTACTTGATGAACTGTGCAGACCACATTTGGTGCTGACCAACGCCAGCTGCATAAATAGCCTCAGGGCCACTTAGCTCGCCGATGCGAGTGATTACGTGCTGTGGTGAAAGCTTGCCGTCTTCAACGTGGGTATAGCCAAGTGGGTAGCGCTCAACCAACCCGTCCAAGAATGTCCACCACTCGCCTAGGTCTGGTTGACCCTTCTTGAGTAGTGCTGATAGCTCTTGGTTAAGTTCGGTGATTACTTCTTTGGCATCGCCAACAATTGGCACATCGGCAAAACGAATCTTGCCAATTTCTGCTGGGTCAATGTCAACGTGAATAACTTTGGCGCCAGTTGCAAAGCCCTTAACGTCACCGGTAACTCGGTCGTCAAAACGCGCACCCAAAGTAATTAGCAAGTCGCTCTTTTGCAATGCGGTAACCGCAGGCACAGTGCCGTGCATGCCAGGCATACCTAGGTTCTGCTTGTGTGAATCTGGGAATGCACCTCGCGCCATCAAAGTGGTAACTACCGGCGCACCGATTAGTTCGGCCAACTTCAAAAGCTCTTTGTGTGCACCGGCGCGAACCACACCGCCACCAACATAAAGTACTGGGCGCTTTGATTCTGCGATCAGCGATGCTGCTGCTTGAATCTGCTTGCCGTGCGGCTTGGTGACTGGCTTGTAGCCAGGAAGATCGATAACTGGAGGCCAAACAAACTCGGCTTTGCCCTGCTGCGCATCCTTAGTGATGTCAACCAAAACTGGGCCAGGTCGACCAGTGGTTGCAATCATCACAGCGGCAGCAATAGTTGCTGGAACATCTGCAGCCTTGGTTACCAAGAATGAGTGCTTAGTGATTGGCATTGTGATGCCAACGATGTCGGCTTCTTGGAATGCATCGGTACCGATTAGCTTCGAGCCAACCTGACCAGTGATCGCCAAAAGTGGAACCGAATCCATGTAGGCGTCGGCAATTGCAGTTACTAGATTGGTAGCACCCGGGCCTGAGGTTGCGATGCAAACACCAAGCTTGCCCGACGCCGATGCATAACCTTCGGCAGCGTGGCCGGCACCCTGTTCGTGGCGCACCAAGATGTGACGAATTTTTTTGGAGTCCATCAATGGGTCGTAGGTTGGCAAAATTGCGCCGCCCGGCAGACCAAAGATGTGCTCAATACCAAGTAGCTCGAGGCTGCGAACAATCGCCTCGGCACCGGTTAGAACTTCATTAGCCATTTGAAATCAATCCTCGTTAGCTGTTGCAAAACAACTGATTAGTTGTTGTTGAGCGAAATTAACCGCAATACGCGCCTTCTGCAGCAGAGTGCACGAGCTTTGAATATTTCGCGAGAACACCGCGGGTGTAGCGCGGCGGAAGAGGCTGCCAAGTTTGCTTGCGGGCAGCCAGCTCTTCTGGCTCAACGAGTAGTTCGAGCGAACGAGCAGCGATGTTGACT
>NZ_JAHEIM010000019.1 GCF_024639375.1 Rhodoluna sp. | reverse complement strand
GCATCAACCATTGGGAAACCGGTTTTTCCCTGTTGCCAGGCGACTAGCTTTGCGTTGGCCTCGGATCCCGAGTCATATCGCATATTTTTGAAACGAGGCTCGTAATACTCGTTCGTGGTGTCCTGATTGTGCCAAAGAACATCCGCGTAAAACTCGCGCCAGGCGATCTCTTTGCGGTAAACATTGTGCCCCGCGGAATCAGCAAGGTCGGCCAACAAGGTTCGAGGGTGAATTTCACCAAATGCCAACGCGTGACTGAGGTGAGAGGTGCCGCTTAGATCAGCCCTATTCCTGAGTTCGTCATAACTGAAAAGCGCGCGGTCTTTGAATCTTGACCATGTCCTGAGTGCGAATGCCTCGCCGGCCTTTACCTCAAAGGGTGCGTCCTTGCTTGGAGTTGGCTTGCCGTGGCAATCCACCGGCTCAAACCACTCATAGCCCTCGGCGAGCGCAACTGGATCGCTCCAACCAGCTTTGAACCAGTTGTTGAAAAAAGGTGTGTAGACGCGATACGGCGTTCCATCAGGTTTTTGAACGGTTCCAGGTGCCACAGCGTAGTAGCTGTCGTCAAGTTGAAGGAAAATCCCTTTGCTTTGCAGGGCAGTACCAACTGCGTTTTGCTCCGCGATTCCGGCTGGATCAAAAGCCCTGGTGGCATGAACCGTTGTTGCCCCTGCCGCGATGGCAACCTTCAGAATTGACTCGGGGATTGCACCGTGTTGAATGGTCAACTTTCTATCCATACTGGCCCCAAGCGCATCAAGGGAGGCGAATAGCGACCACTGACGAATTCCGCTCAGCTTGTGGAACTCATCGGTGTTGACTGCATACAGCCCGCAGACTTTCCGGTCACCGTCTTGCTGAGCCCCGGTAATTGCCGCATTGAGCGCAATATTGTCTTGGAGTCGTAGGTCGCGACGGAACCAAAAGACTCTAGCCATTGCCTATTTGCCTTTACCGCGAATTGCAAGCCACTGAAAGGTCAGCAGGGCACACATCACTGAGGCGCCCAGCATGTGCAGTGCTACAAGACCACCCGGAACGCCAAGACGAGCCTGAATAACACCGATGAGTGCCTGCGCGATGGTTGTGACAACCAACCATGCTGAAACTTTGAGCTGGTAACTGCGCTCGAGACCAGATCTGTCTCTCTTTGAAAGCAATCCAAGCTGAATCAGAGTCAATAACAACAAGAGGTAGGCAGGGTAGCTGTGAACGTGCTGCCAAAGCTCGAGATCTAATCCGTTTCGAATGCTGTTGGCATCACCCGAATGCGGGCCGGCACCGGTCACCAAGACGCCAACCAAAACGGTGATTGTTCCAACTAGTGCGATTGGATTTGCCGTGCGCCAAATGGCAGGCGATACCGGGACGTGCCTAGGTGGCAGGGCTCGAAAGACCAATAAGGCAGCAACCGCAATCATGATGCCGCTTAGAACAAAGTGTGCTCCAACAAACCACGGATTGAGCTGGGTCAATACAGTGAAGCCACCTAGGATCGCTTGGGCTGGAATTCCCAGACCCAGAATCAAGGCCGGCATCAGGAGTCCTTTGCGAAGTTTCTTGCCCAGCGCCACGATGGTGAGGAAGGTTAGTAGGGCAATTAGCGCCAGCACGAATGTCAGCAAGCGATTGGCGAATTCAATCACCCCGTGAATTCCCATCTCTGGCACGGTGATGAGAGATTCTTCGGTGCACTTAGGCCAGGTTGGGCAACCCAGCCCGGAACCGGTCAAGCGAACAATTCCGCCGGTGACAACAATCAGAATTTGGCTGACGAGAGATGCCCATACGTAAAGCGGCACTCTGGCGCTCGAAAAAACTGGCCATTTTTGAAGCTTTGAGAACAACCGGAGCTACCTTTCTGACTGCGGGGCTGACAATTTGCCCTACGCAGAAGTAAACTTTAGGAAGTCTCGAGTTATTTCAACTCAAACAGCATCCTTTAGGCAATCTTTACACAGGCTTTCAGGCCTGGAGTGAGGCTTGCGGGAATGATGCAAGCCGTTCGGCAGTTGGAAATAGAGACCCAGGCAGACCGAGATAACCACTCGAATCTGAAACCGAATACAGGAGGCCGGCTTTGTCCGACATCATCATTGAACGCCCAGAACTAGACAGCCTTGGAGTATACGAATTTGGCTGGCACGACAAAGATGCAGCCGGAGAGACTGCCAAGCGCGGTATCAATGAGGCAGTTGTAAAAAACATTTCGGACCTGAAGAGTGAGCCGGAATGGATGCTGGAGCGTCGTCTCAAGGGGTTCGATTACTTTGGGAAGAAGCCAATGCCAAGCTGGGGCTCGGATCTTTCGGGAATTGACTTTGACAACATCAAATATTTCGTGCGTTCAACAGAGCGCCAGGCCACCAGCTGGGAAGACCTGCCTGATGACATCAAAAACACTTACGAAAAACTTGGCATCCCAGAGGCAGAACGAAACCGTTTGGTTGCCGGCGTAGCCGCTCAATACGAATCTGAAGTGGTTTACCACCAGATCAATGAAGAGCTTGAGCGCCAGGGCGTAATCTTCCTAGACACCGACACCGCTCTCAAAGAGCACCCGGAAATCTTCCAGGAGTACTTCGGTACCGTTATCCCTGCCGGTGACAATAAATTTGCTGCGTTGAACACTGCAGTTTGGTCCGGTGGCTCATTTGTTTATGTGCCAAAGGGCGTGCACGTGGAGATTCCTCTCCAGGCTTACTTCAGAATTAACACCGAGAACATGGGTCAGTTCGAGAGAACCTTGATCATCGCAGACGAGGGTTCATACGTTCACTACATCGAGGGCTGCACCGCTCCGATTTACAACTCTGACTCGCTTCACTCTGCGGTAGTAGAAATCATCATCAAGAAGAATGCTCGTGTGCGATACACAACCATTCAGAACTGGTCAAACAACGTTTACAACTTGGTGACCAAGCGCGCAATTGCGCACGAGGGAGCAACCATGGAGTGGATCGATGGCAACATCGGTTCAAAGGTGACCATGAAGTATCCAGCGGTTATTCTGGCTGGCGAGCACGCTCGCGGCGAAACTTTGTCAGTAGCTTTTGCTGGTGAAGGTCAACACCAAGATGCCGGCGCGAAGATGATTCACCTGGCTCCGTACACAAGTTCGTCCATCATTTCAAAGTCAATCGCACGTGGCGGCGGAAGAACTTCGTACCGCGGTGAAATTAAAGTAATGCCGGGCGCGCACCACTCAGCGAACACAGTTCGATGCGACGCACTTCTGGTTGACACCATCTCTCGTTCAGACACCTACCCAGCCGTTGATGTGCGTGAAGACGATGTCTCAATGGGGCACGAGGCAACCGTTTCGCGCGTTAGCGAAGAGCAGCTTTTCTACTTGCAGTCTCGTGGCATGCCAGAAGACGAAGCCATGGCAATGATCGTTCGCGGATTCATTGAACCAATCGCTAAAGAATTACCAATGGAATATGCACTTGAGCTGAACAAGCTAATCGAGATGCAGATGGAAGGGGCTGTTGGTTAATGAGCACAGCAACACAGACAGCCCAACACGGTCTGTCGGAACACAGCCACGGCGCAGGGGTTCCGATTCAGACTCGCTACGAGAGACTTCGTTCAACTAACGTCGCTGACTTTCCGCCGGTTTCTCCTCGTGAGGAACAGTGGCGCTACCTAAGTGCAGATCGCCTTGGCGGTCTTGATGCAGATACTCTCGCAGAATTTGTTGGCGACTTGGCCGTCACCCACACCGATGGTGTTACCACAGCATGGGTTGGCGAAGAGAACGCCGCGTTTGGTGGCGCAGGAATTCCTGAGGAGCGACCAAGTGCAGCTGCTTGGGGCTCAGCAAAGCAGGCTTATCTTGTAACCGTCCCTGGTAACCAGAAATCTGAAGTGCAGATTGCTCTCACTTCTGAGTCTGCTGACCCGAGTGCAGTTCACATCATCATAGATGCAAAGCCATTCGCTGAAGCAACCGTGATTCTCGATCACAAGGGCCACGCGGTGCTTGGTGAAAACGTTGAAATCATCGTTGGAGACGAAGCGCAGTTGACCGTTATCTCAATTCAAGACTGGGACGACAAGAGCATCCACGCATCAACTCAGATGGCTCGACTCGGTAGAAACTCTCGTCTAAAGCACCTAGTGGTTAGCCTCGGCGGCAAGACCGTTCGCGTAGCAAGCTCAACTGAGTTCACCCAACCGGGTGGAGACACTGAGATGCTGGGAATGTATTTCGCCGATGCGGGGCAGTACCTCGAGAACCGCCTTTACGTTGATCACGCAGTTCCTAACTGCAAATCGCGCGTAACTTACAAGGGCGCACTCCAAGGAGATAAAGCTCACACCGTTTGGGTTGGTGATGTTCTAATCCGCATGGCGGCAGAAGGCACAGACACCTATGAACTAAATCGCAACCTACTGCTAACCGACGGCGCTCGTGCGGATTCTGTTCCAAACCTGGAAATCGAAACCGGAAAAATTGAAGGGGCCGGGCACGCTTCAGCTTCTGGCCGTTTCGACGATGAGCAATTGTTTTACCTGCAGGCTCGAGGAATCACTGAAATCGAAGCCCGTCGATTGGTAGTCCGCGGATTCTTGAACGAAATTATCCAGCAGATTGACAACGAAGAGATTCGCGAAAGACTAAGTAATTCAATCGAAGCCGAGCTAGCAAGGAGCGGTTCATAATGGCAGTTCGCATTTGCGCTGTAGAAGACATCAAGCCGGGCAAGGCCATCCGTGTGAAGGTCGGCGAAAACGCCATCGCTATCGTGCGAACCAAGGCCGGCGATGTAAAAGCGATCAACGATAAGTGTTCTCACGGCGAAATTTCACTTAGCGAAGGTTTCGTCGACAACGAGACCATTGAGTGCTGGGCACATGGTGCAAAATTCTCGCTAACCACAGGCGAGGCACTGACCTTGCCAGCGTTTGAACCAGTAGCAGTTTACGAAGTAATCATCGACAACGGTGACATCTTCTTAGAAATCGACGCCGAGTAATCCGCCCCGAATTTTATAAATAAAGACTTTAGAGAAGAGAACAATCATGGCAAAGCTAGAAATCAAGAACCTACACGTAACTGTAGATACCGAGCAGGGCACCAAGGAAATCCTTAAGGGTGTTGACCTTGTAATCAACAGCGGGGAGAGCCACGCGATTATGGGCCCTAACGGTTCAGGAAAATCGACCCTCGCCTACACAATTGCCGGTCACCCAAAGTACACCGTGACCAACGGAGAAATTCTTCTTGATGGTGAAGATGTGCTTGAGATGAGCGTAGACGAGCGTGCACGTGCAGGTTTGTTTCTAGCGATGCAGTACCCGGTTGAGATTCCAGGTGTTTCGGTTTCAAATTTCCTTCGTACCGCTAAGACTGCTATCGATGGTGAAGCACCTGCGCTTCGCACATGGATCAAAGACGTCAAGGGTGCCATGGACAACTTGAAGATGGATTCAACCTTCA
>NZ_JAHEIM010000011.1 GCF_024639375.1 Rhodoluna sp. | reverse complement strand
TCGGGTAACCAAACCAGGCGTCATATTTTGTGTTGCCGTCGGTGAAGTAATAAAACTCAGATTCAAGTGCCTTCGGATTTTTGTGCGCCGCCTTGAACCATTCGTGAGTGTCACCAGAGTGGTTTGAAGTCAGATCGCCAATAACCTTGAGGCCAAGTTTGTGTGCGGCTTCTACCAAAGCGATCAACGCTTCGTCGCCACCAAGCAGCGGGTCAACGTGATCAAACGAACTGGCGTTGTAACGGTGGTTTGAATGCGCCGGAAAAATCGGGGTCAAATATAAAACATTGACGCCAAGTTTTTTTAGGTGGTCAAGGTGTTCGATGGCACCCCAGAGATCGCCACCAAAAAATTGTTCGCTAACGCCAGCACCAGAGCCAATGACTTTGTCGCCCCAGTTGGCTTTGATTGCCCAGCTTGGTGTTGGGTGCGCATCGGCTTTTGCCGAACGAGCGAAGCGATCTGGAAAGACTTCATAGACAACGGCCTTAGGGCCCCAAGCCGGTGCGCTAGAGAAGGTGTTGATTCGAAAGTTGTTGATATCTGGTTGGTCTAGCTTGTGCAAACCAAGCGCATTCACCCAAAGAATTTGACCGTTGACAAGCTTGATCATCCAGCGGTAATCAACCTTCGGATTCTGCATCACGATGGTGGTTTCATACCAAGCCCAGTTGCCCTGCATTGCCACAACCTTGGCCGGCTTGCCAAAAAATGCCTCGCCACTCTCGCTGGCGCGCACTCGCACCTCGGCCACCGCACCGATTGCTGAGTGCAGTCGAATGCGAATGCGAACTTTGTCGAGCAGCTTGGGTGCTTGGTTCAACACGTATAGCGCTGAGCCATCGTGGTGCGGGCGAAGGGCAATCGGCAACTTGGTCATAGCGTCAACCTAGCGCAGCAATGTAAAGGGCAGATTAACCCTTTACAGCGCCGCCAACCAAGCCAGAAACGATGTACTTCTGAAGGGCAATAAACAAGATCACGATTGGAGTAGCTGCCAGAACAGCACCAGCCGAGAACATTGCCCAGTCCTTAGAGAATGGGTTTCCGATGAGGCCACCAAGACCAACCGCCAAAGTTAGTGACTCCTGCTTTTCGAGCACGATCGAAGCCAATACAAAGTCGCTGGTGGTGCCAATGAATGACAGAAGGGCCATAACCGCCAGGATAGGTGCCACCAAACGCAAGATGATTGTGAAGAAGATCTGTGCGTGTGATGCGCCGTCCATGCGGGCAGCTTCGTCGATTTCGATTGGCACGGTATTGAAGAAGCCATACATCAAGTAGGTGCCGGCGCCTAGTGAGCCACCAAGGTAAACCAAGATCAAACCGGCGTGAGTGCCAAGACCAATTGCAGGCAAGAAGTCGGTCAAGGTGCTCAACATGCCGAAGATGGCAACCAAGCCAAGAATCGAAGGGAACATCTGAATCAAAATCAAGCTGAGCAAACCAACACGACGGCCAGCAAAGCGCAAGCGGCTAAACGCATACGCAGCCAACGCGCTCATGAACACACTCACCACGGCAACAATCGACGCAATGTAAACAGTGTTCCAAGCCCAAGTTAGGAATGGGTAATCCTTGGAAGTGAAAAGCTCGGCGTAGTTGCTCAGGTTGAATGCACCAAACAGGGTTCCATTCTGAATCGAACCATCGTTGCTTAGCGATGTAGACAAGATGTAAAGAATTGGGAAGATCGCGTAAAGGATTACTACCCAAGCCACGAGGTGGCGCCAACCTACCTCACGAAACCAGCGGCCAAAAGACTTTTTCTTTTGTGGGTGCAAGGCCGCCATAGCTTTAACTTCTGCTGTAGTCATGGTTATGCCATCTCCTCTAGTGAACGAGTGCGTCTGAAGCCTAGGTAAGAAATTGTTCCGATCAAGATGAAGATCAAAACAGAGAATGCCGAGGCCAATCCGTAGTCTTGACCGCCCTTGAACGCCAACTTGTAGACGAAGGTAATTAGCAAGTCGGTGCCACCCACGTCAACCGGCAAGGTTGCGTCACCGGCCGGCCCACCCCCGGTAATCAGATAGATGAGTGTGAAGTTGTTGAAGTTAAACGCGAACGATGAAATCAACAACGGTGAAAGTGAGATCAACAACAGTGGCAACTTAATCAATCGAAGTTGCTGCCATGGTGATGCGCCGTCGATGGTCGCAGACTCGGTTAGTTCACCAGGAATTGCCTGAAGCGCACCGGTTGAAATCAAGAACATGTATGGGAAACCCAGCCAGAGGTTCACGAGCAGCACGGCCCATCGAGCTGTGCCTTCTTGTTGCAACCATGCAATTGGGTCAATGCCTAACCCTGCCAATTGCTGGTTGATAAAGCCGTTTTCAGTTTGGAACATACCCTTCCACACATAAGCCGAAAGGAATGCTGGGAACGCGTAAGGAAGGATGATGAGAGCACGATAAATCTTTTTGCCCCGAAGTTTTTCAGAGTTGAACAAGAACGCTAGTGCCAAACCAATAATGAATGTGCCGATCACCGACGAGGCCGCGAAGACCAAGGTCCATAGCAAGATGCCAAGCAGCGGGCCACGAAGAGTCTCATCGCTAAAGATTGTGGTGTAGTTCTGGAAACCAACATTTACGCGCCAACCAGTCTCATATTTCTCATCTGTGGTGGTCGACTCAAAGAAACCAGTGCTCTGGTTTGCCTTGAACTTAACGCCGTCGCTCAAGCGAGTTATGGTTTCGGTCTTAGCGTCATAAACCGCATCGATAGCATTCTGCTCAGCACTCATACCATCGGTGGTAATCAAGAATGGCGCTGCAGGGTCTGCCGAGATTGGCACTCGCATGCTGGTGATTTCTTCACCACGAGCCGAGATCTCATCCAAAGTCAAAGTCTTGAAACCGTCAACCGAAGCGGCATAGCCGTCGTCACCAATTTTTAGGCCATCGGTCTCGGTGATTTGGTGGAATGGTTCTTTTGAAAAGTCTGTGCCACCAAGAAACACGTCGGTGGTGTCGTAGTCGGTGGCCAAGAACTCAAGGTCACCGTTGGCCTCGTTCTTAACGACCTTTAGGTCATAGGTAGGGCCGCCGTCTACCGGAACAACTGCCGCCTGCTGAATTGAATCCAAAGCATCGGCCATAGAGCCGTTGTTACCGTCACTGTAATTTGTGAACGAAATGTAGCCGCTGAAGAAAACTACATAAACCTGAAATACGAGAAGAAAAATGACACCTGGGGCAAGGTACTTTGCAGCGATGCCGCCCTTGCGCAGATAAATCCAGTTGATTATTAGCGTGGCTGCACCCAGCACAACAGTTGCCCAGAACTGGCCTTGTGCAATCAGCAGCATTCCAACGAATACAGAGATTGAGTCGATGATGCCAAGCAAGAATATCTTGACGATGATCGAGGTCAAGCTCTGTTTTGAGCCATAGTGCATGGCATCGTTATTTTTCTTTTTGCGTGCACTCACTGGTGCTACGGCCTGCTCATCTACTTTGCTCATTTTTTTTAAATCTTTCTTGCAGCGGCCCAATTCGAAACTGATATAAATCTAACTAGAAATAGTGCAGGGCCAGAACGGTTTGCTCTGGCCCTGCACTTTTGCTTCTAGGTATTACTTGCCAGCAATAGCTGTTTGACCAGCCTTGATAACTGAGTAGTACCAAGCTTCTGACTTGCCACCGAAAGCAACTCCGGCTTCAGCCTTACCGACCTTGTCCCAAACGGTGTCCATGAATGAGTAAGAAGGCATTGGGTAAGCGTTCTTACCTGCGATACCAAAGGCCTTTAGCAGTGGGTCAGTAACCTTTGCCACAGCAGCCTGGCTTGCAGGAATGTTCTTTGCGTCAGTGTAGAAAGCTAGCTGAGCGGTTGGCGATGCAAGGTAAGCAAGCACCTGACCTACAGCGATTGCGTTTGACTTCTTAGCAACCTTTACAGACTTCCAAACACCGTAAACACCTGAGAACTGGTGAACAGTCTTGCCACCGGCTGAAGGGATGTTGGTAACACCAATTTCTTCACGAGTGATTGGTGATGCTGAACAGCCTGAGATCTTGTCTGAGATGTGGCCGATCAACCAAGGACCTGAGATTACATAGCGGCCCTTCTGAACGTTACAAGCCATGTCGTCCCAGCCGTTTGCAGGCATGATCAACTTGCTGCCGTTGGCCTTCAACCAAGCCACGTACTTGTCTGCACCAGCTTCGTCATAACCAATGTTCTTGGTCCACTCTGCACCGTCGCGGGTGAACAGGGTTAGTCCAAATGAGCTAGCGAATGATGAGAAGTGGTAAGGGTCGCCACCATCTTTGGTGAAGTTGGTGCTGAAACCGTTGGTTGAGTCGATCAGTGACTGAAGTGACTTGCCAACTGGGCTTGGAGCCTTTGACTTGTTCCAGTAAAGAGCGATGTTCTCAGTCCAGGTTGGAACACCGTAAAGCTTGCCGCCAACTGTGAAACCTGACTTGATTGCAGCTGAGAAGTTCTTGTTCTCTGCACCAAGTGAAACAGGAGCAACTAGACCCGCAGCAACAAGCTGACCAGTCCAGTCGTGAGCACCAATGGCTAGGTCTGGGCCCTTGCCGGTTGGGATAGCTGAAATGAGGGCCTGGCGAAGAACACCTGCACCTGGCTTCAAGACGATATTGATTGTCAAGCCGCTCTTCTTAGCGAATGCCTGAAGGGTCTTGTGAATTGGGTTGCCGGCAATAGTCTCGGCACCTGACCAGATGGTCACTGTCTTTGCAGCAGTTGCAGCCTGAGCTGGAACGGTAGCAACACCGGTCAGCAATAGGGCTGCAGATGCAACAGCGGCAACAATGCCGCGCTTTGTGATTTTCACTAATTTCACCTTTCGTTGCGAAATCTAGATTTGTTAATCTGCCGTTAAGGCAGGCCTAAACATTCCACTACTTCTGCAAGCGTTTGCACAAACCGAAAAGGGCCCAAACCGATAACGCTTACATAACAACTTACAAAGCGGTTAGTTTGTATAGGCTTTTGCGCATGCCTACAACAAATTACTTCCTAACCACAGCAAATCCGAGCGCCGAATGGTGGCGCACCGCGGTTATTTATCAGATTTATCCGCGCAGTTTTGCAGACTTTGATGGCGACGGAATGGGTGACCTCAAAGGCATCACCGAACGACTCGATTCATTGGCAACACTTGGCATTGATGCAATTTGGTTCTCGCCATTTTTCAAGTCACCGCAAAAAGATGCCGGTTACGACATCAGCGACTACCGACAGATCGACCCAATTTTTGGCACCAACGAAGATTTCGATGTGCTGTTGGCGAAGGCAAAAAAACTTGGCATTCGAATCATCGTTGACATCGTGCCAAACCACACGAGCGATCAGCATGCATGGTTTCAAGCAGCGCTGAAGGCATCCGAGGGTTCAATCGAACGCGATTATTACCACTTCAAAGATGGCAAGGGCGAAAACGGCGAATTGCCCCCGAACAACTGGCAGTCAATTTTTGGCGGCCCGGCTTGGTCGCGCACCACTAACGCCGATGGCACACCTGGCCAGTGGTACCTGCACCTTTTTGACTCGACACAGCCTGACCTAAATTGGAACAATCCTGAGGTTCCAAACGAGTTCGATGAGATCTTGAGATTCTGGTTGAAAAAGGGCGTCGATGGTTTCCGAGTAGATGTTGCGCACGGAATGGTCAAGCGTGATGGTTTGCCTGATGCCACGATTTACGACGAAAACTTACGTGAGCGTTCAATTTCTAACTTGACGCTTGAAGAAGCTGAATTGGCTGTGCCTTATTGGGGCCAGCCTGGTGTGCACGATGCCATTCGCCGCTTTCGCCGCGTGATCGACGAGTTTGATGACCGTGCAATGTGCGCCGAGGCTTCGATGAGCCCGTTGCCAAGATTGGCAATGTGGGTGCGCCCGGATGAGTACCACCAGTCATTCAACTTTGACTACATGCACAGCGCCTACGAGCCTTATGCGATTCAAAAAATCGTCACCGACTCGATTGTTGAGTACGCCAGAGTTGGTGCCTCAAGCACTTGGGTTCTTTCGAACCACGATGGAATTCGTCACGCCACCCGACTGGGCATTGCCCCGGAAAACACTCCGCGACCTGGCGATGGAATTCACCCAACCGACCCGATGCCCGATGAAGCACTAGGCCTTCGTCGCGCTCGTGCCGCAACCTCGTTCATGCTGGGTCTGCCTGGTTCTTCTTACCTTTACCAAGGTGAGGAACTGGGCTTGCCAGAGGCTTGGCAGCTTGAGGGTAAGTACCGACAAGACCCAACCTATGCACGCACCAAGGGTGAGCGAATTGGCCGCGACGGCTGCCGTGTGCCGCTGCCTTGGGAAGCTGGAGTGGGCGCCGCAAACGGATTCAACACCACCGGAAAATCTTGGTTGCCTCAGCCAGATAACTACCGAGTGTTCTCGCGTGATTTGCAAGAGGGCATCCCTGGTTCAACTCTTGAGCTTTATAAGCGACTGCTGAAGGTTCGCAAGGCCGAGGGTCTTGGTGCTGGTGCAATGCGTTGGGCACCGGAGTATCAAGACGACCACACATTGGCTTATGTGAACAACGGTGTGCTCGTGATTGCAAACTTTGGTGGCGATGCATTTGCATTGCCTGAGGGTGAACTGCTGGTGACCACCCAGCACGACCTAACCATCGAAGGCGTGCTTGAACACGACCAAGTTGCATGGATTAAGTTGTAGTCATGGATATTTCGACTGCGGCTCGTCACTCTGCTAACTACGGAAAAGAATGGTGGCGAGCTGCCGTCATTTATCAGGTGTACCCGCGATCGTTTGCTGATTCAAATGGCGACGGCATGGGTGACCTGCCCGGCATCACTTCGCGATTAGATTCACTTGCAGCACTCGGCATTGATGCAATTTGGTTGTCACCATTTATGCGTTCGCCGCAAAAAGATGCTGGCTACGACGTTAGTGACTACACCGACGTTGACCCGCTGTTTGGCAATCTCGATGACTTCGATGCGATGGTTGCCCGTGCACACGAATTTGACATTCGAGTTTTGGTTGACCTTGTGCCTAACCACACCAGCGATCAACACAAATGGTTTCAAGCAGCCCTTGCTGCGGCACCGGGTTCTGCAGAACGCGCTTTCTATCACTTCAAAGATGGCAAGGGTGCAAACGGTGAATTGCCCCCAAACAACTGGCTGTCTATGTTTGGCGGCCCAGCTTGGACTCGCACCACAAACTCAGATGGCACACCTGGCGAATGGTATTGCCACCTGTTCGATTCATCGCAACCTGATTTGAACTGGGAAAATCCAAAGGTTCAAGAAGCATTCGAAGACATTCTTCGTTTCTGGCTAGACCGCGGTGTTGACGGTTTCCGCGTTGACCAACCTCATGCAATGGGCAAGGCTCCTGGCCTGCCAGACCACCCAGATGTTGATCGCGCGGGAGCCGGCTTTATTGAAGGCGAAGCGTCACCACCGATGTGGTTCCAAGAATCGGTGCACCCAATCTTCAGAAAGTGGCGTGCAATTCTCCAGAGCTACCCTGGCGAGCGTGCGATGTGCGGTGAGGCATACGTGCTGCCACTTTCATTCATGGCTCTTTGGGTTCGACCAGATGAGTTCAACCAAACTTTCAACTTCCGCTTCTTAGATTCAGAGTGGAAGCCAGAGATTCTGTTCAACTCAATCAACGAATCCTTTGATGCGTTTGATTCGGTAGGCGCACCTTCAACCTGGGTGCTTTCAAATCACGACATCATTCGTCACGCCACTCGCATGGGTGGCGTTAAGGGTCGACCAACTGCCTCGGATGGCATTGGCCCTAATGACCCACAGCCAGATCGCGAACTAGGTTTGCGTCGCGCACGCGCGGCAACTTTGTTCACACTTGCGCTGCCGGGTTCGATGTATTTGTACCAAGGTGAAGAACTTGGTTTGCCAGAGCACACCACTCTTGCGCCTGAATATAGGCAAGACCCAACCTATGCACGCACCAACGGTGTGCGCGTTGGTCGCGATGGTTGCCGTGTGCCACTGCCTTGGGAATCTGGCGTTGGTGCAGCAAACGGGTTCAACTCGACCGGCAAAGCATGGTTGCCGCAGCCAGAAATTTATGCGAAGTATTCACGCGATCAGCAAGAAGGCGTTGAGGGTTCAACTCTTGAGCTTTACAAACACGCATTGAAGTTGCGCAAAGAACTTGCTATTGGCGAAGGCTCATTCGAGTGGTTGCCGGGTTATGTTGGCGACAACGTGCTTGGTTTTAGAAACGGCGACGTAGTTGTGATTCACAACTTTGGTCACGAACCAATCGACTTGCCTGCTGGCAAAATCTTGGCTTCGAGTTTGCATGGCATGACCGAAGGTCACGCACTTGCTGCAGATCAAACTGTTTGGATTTTGGCACTCGACATCGAAGAAAACGCCACTAACTAAAAACTAGTCGTGCTCTAGCGGCATACGATCGCGATCAGTGGTCGCGGTTGTGTAGCCGTGTGGCATCGGGCGGCCTTCTTTATCGAGACCAACAAACACGATGTGATCCACGGTCAAAATATTTTTGCGGGTAACCATGTTGCGCACCTCGGCGCGCATCGTGATTGATGTGGTGCCAAACTTTGTTGCAACCAGACCCATCTCAATTAGGTCGCCAGTGATTGCCGATGCGACAAAGTTGATTTCGGAAATGATCTTGGTCACCACTCGACGGTTGCCCAATTGCAGAATTGCATAGATGGTGGCTTCTTCGTCGATCCACTTGAGCAGGCTGCCACCAAACAAAGTGCCGTTGGCGTTTAGGTCTTCGGGGCGCACCCATTTGCGGGTGGTGAATTCAATTTCAGACATCAAGGCACCTTTGCTTTGGATAGTTTGTTAATACATAGTATCCGCAACCCCGCCGCCTGGGTAGCCCCAATTACTCAGCGGCTAGTTCAGCTTTTGCCTTTTGTGCGTATCGAATTGCGTGCGGTGCGTGAGTAATAACGTGTGCCACGGATGCCGCCTGGCCGCAAGAGCGCGCTGCATAACGCGCGGGTAAGTCTGAAACATCCCTGGCTGCTTCGTGAGCATCGAAAGCAGCCTGCCGCACTTCGCCCACGGTGGCGTTGCCCTTCATCCATGCGACCAATGCATCGAGCGCTTTGCTAGGTCTATCGTCGCCAGGTTCAACGGCTAGAAAAATCGGCAAAACCTCGCGAGCTGCAGCCAATGCTTCTTCGGCGGCAATAAGTTGATCGGTGCTTGGTGACAACTTTTTTACAGCGAGTCGATTGCGTGGTTCAAGGTTGCTGAAGGACGCATCGCCTTAAGAACTAGTTCTGCGTTTGGTAGGTAGTAGCCGCCAATTTCTACCGGCTTGCCCTGAACCGCAATTAGCTCTTCAACAATCTTTGATTCGGCATCGGTTAGGGTCTTGGCAACGTTGGCGAACTTTGCAGCCAATTCAGCATCCGCAGTTTGTGCTGCCAATTCTTGCGCCCAGTAAAGACCGATGTAGAAATGACTGCCGCGGTTGTCGATGGTGCCAATCTTGCGACCAGGTGAACGATCTTCTTCCAAGAATGTTCCGGTGGCGCGGTCAAGAGTGTCAGCAAGCACTTGAGCCTTGCTGTTGCCCTTGGTTGTTGCAAGGTGTTCGAACGATGCGGCGATTGCAAAGAATTCGCCGAGTGAATCCCAGCGAAGGTAGTTTTCTTCGAGGAACTGCTGCACGTGCTTAGGCGCCGAACCGCCAGCACCGGTCTCGAATAGACCGCCGCCGTTTAGCAACGGAACAATCGACAACATCTTTGCACTGGTGCCAACTTCAAGAATCGGGAACAAGTCAGTTAGGTAGTCGCGCAATACGTTGCCTGTTACTGAGATTGTGTCTAGGCCCTCGCGAATGCGACCGAGTGAATACTTGGTCGCAGCAGCAGGCTCCATGATCTCGATGGTCAAACCATTGGTGTCGTGATCACCTAGGTATCGGTTCACCTTGGCAATTAATTTCGCATCGTGTGCGCGTGCTGCGTCTAGCCAGAAAATCGCTGGCACATTTGTTGCACGAGCACGAGTCACAGCAAGCTTGACCCAGTCACGAACCGGCTCATCCTTAGTTTGAGTCGCACGCCAAATGTCGCCCTTTGCAACCTCGTGTGAAATTAGAACTTCGCCGCTTGCGTTGACAACATCAACGCGACCTGCAGATTTGATTTCGAAAGTCTTGTCGTGGCTGCCGTATTCTTCGGCGGCTTGGGCCATCAAACCAACGTTTGGCACCGAGCCGATAGTTGCTGGGTTTAGCGGACCATTCTCGATTACATCTTCGATGGTGGCCTGGTAAACGCCGGCATATGAAGAGTCTGGAATAACTGCGAGTGTGTCGGATTCAGAACCGTCTACGCCCCAAAGCTTGCCACCGTTGCGAACCAGCGCTGGCATCGATGCATCGACAATTACGTCAGACGGAACATGCAGGTTAGTGATTCCCTTGTCACTGTTCACGTAGCTCACGCGTGGGCCAACAGACAACTGCTGATTGAAGTCGGCGATGATCTGTTCTGCTCCAGCAACATTTGCAAGACCAGCAAGAATTGCGCCTAGACCGTCGTTGGCATTTAGACCCGCTGCTTCAAGGGCTGAGCCGTGCTTTGCAAAGACATCGGCAAAGAAAACCTTGACCACGTGACCAAACAGAATTGGGTCGCTCACTTTCATCATGGTTGCCTTCAAGTGCACAGAGTAAAGAACGTCGTCGGCCTTGGCTTGCTTTAGTGTTTCAGCCAGGAACTCATCCAAAGCGGCAACATTCATGAAGGTTGCGTCAACAATTTCACCGGCAAGAACTTTGAGCCCGGTTTTTAGGTCGGTTGTTGAACCATCAGCGGCAATGTGGCGAATGGTGAGCGCGTCTGCTGCGGATAGAACCACTGACTTTTCGTTTGAGAAAAAGTCGTCGTGCCCCATGGTTGCAACACGCGTTTTTGAACCAGCAGCAAAAGGCTTGTTCAGGTGCGGGTGCTTGCGTGCGTAAGCCTTGACCGACAGTGGAGCGCGACGGTCGCTGTTGCCTTCACGAAGCACTGGATTTACGGCACTGCCCTTGACCTTGTCATAACGGCTGCGTGCATCGCGGTCGGCATCGGTTGACGGCTCGTCTGGGTAGTCCGGAAGATCGAATCCGAGGGCCTGCAATTCAGCAATGGCTGCTTTTAGTTGCGGAATAGATGCAGAGATGTTTGGAAGCTTGATGATGTTGGCTTCAGGAGTTTTTGCAAGCGCACCAAGTTCGGCAAGCGCATCGCCCACACGCTGGTTCTCTTTTAGGCGGTCACCAAAGACGGCAAGAATTCGGCCCGCAAGTGAGATGTCACGAGTCTCGATGTTTACATTTGCCACCTTGGCGTATGCCTGAACGATTGGCAAAAGTGAAGCGGTAGCAAGTGCTGGGGCTTCATCGGTGTAGGTGTAATAAATGGTCGATTCGTGCACGGCGCGTGGTTCTCCGATTCTCTTTGTCTGCAACTAGTGCTTCAAGACTACCCTTTGGGCCTAAGGCGCCTTTTGGATAGTGAGGGATTCGTCGCTGCCCTCGCTAGAAGCCAGATGAGCAAAAAACCCGCCCAACCGGACGGGTTTTTTGTTTATGTGGCTAGTGAGGGATTCGAACCCCCCGAAGGCTGAGCCGGCTGATTTACAGATGGGTGCGAAATAGGTTTCGTGCCCGAGTCCTCGATAAAAAAGTCGGTGACCTAGGGGTTCTCTGTCTTGAAGGCGAAGTAATAAGATCTAGGGTCAGGTCCACCAAAGGTTACCGCCTTGACTTCAACGGCTACGATTTTGAAAAGGGTTGGAACGTCGAAAACCCAAAGAGCATCTGCACTGAATCCAGGGTTCATGAAGACATTGCAACCTGGATTTCCTTCAACCCTATGTCGGTTAGGTAAATAGCTAAATCTCCGGAATGAGGTGTCGATGACCTTCACTTCAACTTCGAACGAGCAGGTTAGATCAACCCATTCATCGGTCATGTTCAATACATTCAACTTCACCCCATGCAGCTGAGCGCCCGGGCTAGGTAACAGATCTCCGTATCTGCTCTGCTGTGGAACAAAGCTAGGCTGACTGGTCTCTAGAAGCCTTAAGACAAGACCCGCGGATTCAAATGTGTTCTCTCGCGTTGCCGTCAAAAGAAACTTCGGACTTGCTTTGGTCCAGGCTCCAGACTGCATAAACTCAATGCCTACATATCCGCCATATTGCAGCCATGATTGTGACATCCGAGGCATCACAAAACCGAGTTTTGTCTTGCTGCGATTAGTTAATTTCGACAGAATCACCCCACCGACGCGAACCCGAGTGACTTTGTCCAAGCCTTTACCGGTGACAACTATTTTGTCGCCGCCAGCTGAAGAGGCTACATTTGGCGAATAACTCTGGATTGATAGAGAGGCTGCCTGTGCCGGGTAACTTGGCAAGGTTGCAGTGAGCAACACCAATGAGACGATTGCCGCTAGGAGCAATGAACTCCTGCTTGGTTTCGCTGATTTGATCGAACTACTGTTCATTAGGACCCCCGCGACTTAGCCTACTCAATTTTTGTTTGACCGAGCCAAGAGTGCTAAGCACTGGCAAGGTCAAAAATGTTTACAAAAACAATAGAAGTCGATCTGGTTCGTCGACACCTGCAGGAACCGTTTGCCACGGTGAATCCCCTGGAGGAGCATCCGCGAGTCGGGTCAAACGGAATGTAAACGGAATAGAAAACGAACCTAGAACCTCGTTTGATGCGACTCCTCAGTCAGCAAGCAAAAAACCCCTGATTTCTCAGGGGTTTCAAGCGTGTGGCTAGTGAGGGATTCGAACACCCTCACGCCTAACAACATCTAGGAACAAACTGTAGCAACTGCGCACCTAGAGCGACCAATTCTCACGCGACAATTCACATTAAGTGCATCGGGATACGTCTAGAGACACCGACGGCAGCACAAGAGATTGCACACGCATGTGCAAGACTTCGCAGTTAGCGAAATTGAATTCGAACTTGGGACCCTCTCCGAAACCAGTGCTATTATTAGAACAACTGCTTCAACTTAGACAAGGAGGACAAATGTCCGAAAACGTGGATTTCAAATGGATTTCCGAAGACTCGGACGTTCCCCTGAGTAGCGTCTACCTCTACAACCGCACGGGCGAGGGCCCGCGCTCGTACAAAGTTGGTCGTCGCTATTGGGTGACGCGGGCTGATTACGACCAATCGCTTCGAGAAAAACGTGGCCAAGCCTAAAGAAAAAGAAAAAGAAAAAGACCCTGGCGGTAACCAGGGCCTTCATTCACAACCGAACTAAGCCAGTACATCAATACAAGCCAGAAGCTGCTCCCTCAATTATATCAGGGTTCTTTCTTCTGGAGCATCGCCCTCTTCCCAGCTTTACAGTTTGGCCATTTGGCCACTTTGGACACTGGCCAGAGGTTCGCGTACTTGCCCTAAAGAGTAAGAAAGATTTTCTTTCTTTATTCATTTTTTGGCGCGATTGCGCGAATTCGCAAAACGCTTGGCCAAACGGCCAAATGTCCAGAACATAAGGAACCCTCAAATGACTAACTACAAAGAGGCCTCGCGCCTCTATCGCACTTTGGGCTGGGACGTAGTTGCCCCTTCAAAGCCTGCACCTGATTCAAAGAAACCAGCGGAAGTAATTTCCAAGGTTTTCGGACGCGGCAACACTGCCACTTCAGAGCAGATGGATTTTTGGGAGGAAAACTATACCGACCGCAATTGTCTCCTAAAAATGCCCAATGGAATCATCGGCATCGACGTAGACCACTACTGGAAAAAGCGTAAAGACGGCACCTGGGAACTTAAAAAAGGTTATGACTACCTGCTCGAAGACATTGTTCGAGTTGGCGACCTACCTCCTACATACTCCTCAACATCACGAGGCCCACAGCAATACTCTCGAATCCTTTTTTACAAAGTTGAGTCGGGAATCGAATTTGAAACACAGCCGTATCGAGATGTTGAGTTAATTCAAAATCACCACCGATACGCGTGTGTGTGGCCTTCTATCCACCCCGACACAGGAGGCGAGTACAAATGGTACGACCCTGAAGGCAAGGAGTGCGCTCCTCCTCAACCAGCGGAAATTTCCGAATTGCCTATCGAGTGGTACGAACCATTACTGACGTCAAGTAGGAATCCCAAGAAGACTCAGATAAAGACTTCTCCGCACACAGGCACTTCAAGTCACCAGGCGTATTCAGGTTCTGCAGAGGACTGGGTTGATGCCCTAGACGATTCTGAAATGTCGTTCCACATGCACCTGTTTTGGAGTCAGGTGGACGAACGCGCAACTCCGCACATCGGCCACGACGAACTTCTCTCAGTGCTTGGCAAGCTCAATCACCTTCAGTTCAACCGTGGAGAACTTGGCGCTCGCCGAGTCTTTGACCTGATTATCGAAATCTACCTAGCTCACACCAACGAGATTAACCCAATGACAGAGCTAACAAACGCAATCAAGTACGTAGCTGGAAAGGACTTCAAATCATGCCAGAACTAAAACCTGATATGACCTATACCGAAAAAGAGTTTTGGGGCGCTAGACCGCTTCTGAAGCGCGTCAAACTCGTTGCTAGTAAAACTCGTAAGTCCCCTCACGCAATTCTGGGCTGGCTAATGGTTTGGATGCTAACTCGAATCAGCTATGAGACGACTTACGCGACTGAAGTAGGAAAAGCTTCCTTGAACATGCTCTTCCTGATGAGCGCTGCGACGGGCGGTGGAAAATCAGCGGCCAGAAAAGTTGCCCAAGATAATTTCGTTTTCCAAGACCTAGGTTTGAGTTGCCCTTCGCCTGTACAGGCAGGTTCAGGTGAAGCTATTCCCGATTCCTTTTACGTGCGTGTAAAGCAAATTAACGAAGAAGGCAAGGAGGTTTGGACGGAAGAGTGGCTAAACCCTAATCACTGTCGCATTTTTTACAACGACGAGATTTCATTCCACAAAGGTAAGGCGCAGCAGAACTCAAGCACTTTAGAGGCAACTTACCTGAGCATGTATTCGGGCGACTACCTTGGCCGAACTTTGGCTGGCGGGAAAGGCAAGGAAGTACCCGCTGGAAAATACCGTGCAATTACAGTTTTCAATGCGCAACCAGAGAACGACCCATTTCGAAGCGACGCATCGATGGCATCTGGCATGCCAAGTCGTTTGCTCAATTTGAATGCAAGCAATCCGACCGCACGAGCGGATTATGAGTCTGCATCAACTATTCCTATGCCACAACCTTTCAAGATTCCTCTCTTCGGAAGTCCTGGTGACGCGATGCGTCCGCAATTCCGAGCCTTACCCGAGATGGAAGCTGCACATGCAGAGGAGGACTTCCTTGCTAACGAAGGATTACGTGAACACGGACGCTCGCACACCTTACTGACAAGAGCTAAAACAGCTTGCGTATTAGCGGCTCTAGAAGGTCGCGACTACCTGGTAATCGAGGATTGGCACCTAGCGGGTCACCTAATCGAACACTCGAATGCAATCGACTTCTCAATCAAGAGGGCGCTCAGCGTAGCTGCCCGCACAGAGGCTGGAAAAGCTGGCGCGATTCTAGGCGTGAAGCTTGGCGCATCTGACGAATCTAAATACCTATACGCCGTTGAACGTGTGGCAAAGAACCTAAAGAAACACGCCAAGGAGTGCGGATATGACCTCTCTCGACCACGCACCGACGACGTCAACTTGAAGCCCATGAGCGCCTTAAATCTAAAAATTTCTGGACGCGATAGAGACCTGATTGAGCCCGCCTTGAACTCAATCATCAATGAAACGAATAACAAGAAAGAAGATAGTAATGAAAACTAAAAAACATGTTGAACCAAACGAGCTGGGAAGTTTGCAAGAAGTTGTTGGATTTGCCATGAAGACCTCTTACGAACATGTGGAGAGGTTCCGCTTCATTGGGCCAGTCTCTAAGGAGGTGAACTAATGAATGCAAATCGCATTCCAATTGCTTGGCTTCCAGCCGACACATTTAGCGAGCCATCAGAGAATAAGTTCTTAGACCTGTTTACTGACCTAATCTCAACAGGCCCCTCATTCAAAGTTAAGTTCTACACATTGAACGAAGACCGCTACGAGCTTGCAGTTGAGGCGTCTATCGCTAGAAGTTCAGCAGCTGTAGAGATTAGCCTCCAGGCTTCTAAGCGACTCCAGAACAAAGCAAATGTCGCTGAGCTTGAACGCCGTTCTTATAAACGCAACCATCCGACCTCAACTAAGTGGACGCGAACCATGGCTGGAACCCCTGCAGCTCACATGGTGTCAAACCATTTATTGAGCGGTATCAAGCACCTAATTGGTTTTGACACTGGCATGTGGTTTAGCGTCTCTGCTGAAAGCAATCAGACACAGAAGATTCTTGATAATGTCCTGTCTAAAAACACTTCATTGCACATTGCAGCGCACGGAGGTGTTTACCGCTTTGAGACGCGAGTACCGCGTATTTAGCAGAGCGGTTGTCGCTCACTTTGTACATAAGAAATTGAATGTTGTTACTGTATAAGGAAAGACACATTTTTAGTACCTTATGACTACAGAGTGGGCGACTAATCGGCTGCTATCAAACACTCCTCTCGGTTGTATCCCCGCCCGTCGAGCAAGCTATATCATCGATTGCAAAGTATGCAACATCTGCACTGTCTGTTCCCACTTCGACTACTTCACCCGACCTAAATGTCGAAGCCGTTATCACGTGTGTTTGGCTGTCCAAGAACAAGTCCTTATCGTCCGAGACGGTGAAGGAAACTAATACGTCTGCCGAGCACGCAACTCTCTCCTCAATTACAAGAAATACGCAAGACTCATAAATGCTGCAATCGGGGGAAGGTTCATACCACCAGGCATTAAAGTACTCATAGCTCCATTTGTCATGTTCCCAGGGCGATGCAACGGGATTAGCTGAATTCAATTGAGCTTGAGCAATCAAAGCAATACAGCTGGTCAGAGCACATAGGCTGGCACCAATCTTCCAAACGTCCACTTGAAACACCCTTCTCGGGTGTAACGGTATTCGGCACGTATGACTTTTTAATAAGGGCATCTTCAATTAGCGAGCAGTTTTCGCAGAAATAATGTGCAGCTCCCTGGACCTGAGAAATGTCAACTAGGTAAAGCTCACAACTAGGGCAAATAGTCTTCATATCTCAAACGGTCGCAGGATATATCTAGAAGGCCTTAAGTTATCCACAGGGGAAAGAGATTAGTTCATGTCAAAAACCCTCTCACGGGCATCACAAGGCCTTCTGAGATATATGTAGCGCCCGTGGCGTGGAGCTGATGTTATTCGAGTGCTTCGAGGTCAGAATCACCGTTGTTTGAAACGGTGCTAACCCAAGCTTTTGTCCATTCGGACAGCACAAGATTCTGTTTATCGGTTAGACCATATAGTTCAGCGACTAGTTTGTTGAGCTCTTCGTCGCAGGCCTCCATCCCGCGAACATCATCGGTCATTGCAAAACGATGATTCTGCTTTGCTAATTCTGCAATACGTTTGAAAATTTCTCTATTTGCACTGGTCGGAGCTGGTATCGGCGTCGCGGAAAGCGGCTCTTCATACATCTCGATGAGGTTTCCCTTGCGTTTTCCCCGCTGCCAATACCAGGCGTTCAAAAGTTCAGAATTGAGGATGCCGAGTAACGCCCACAACGAAATCTCGCTGTTTCTTTCGGTAATGAAATAAATGTCACCTGAACCGTACCAAGGCCCCTCTGCCATCGAGAACCGAACTCCAGGAGTTTTGTACGGAGTAACAATCTTCGGCACTTCGTAGTTAATAGACCGAGGCCTATGCATGTATGGGCTATTCGAACTGGCTGCATCGATTATTTGGCGGTACAGATTTAGATGCTCAAGAACTTTGGGGCGGGACTCTAAGGTTTGTTGCCGCTTGTCGGCGAACAATACGACTTCAGAATTATTCGTATTCAGCTTGTACCGACGAATATCGCTATTTTTGAACCAAGGCTTAACTATGGCTGATTCATGTTCATCAAGGGATAGCTTGCTGAGTTCGTCAGGACTCAATACAAAGATTCCTCTGCCTAAGTGCTCTTCTGGCAAACCAAATTTACGAATATGCGCCTTAGAAACCCTGTCTGCCTGTGTCTGAGCACCTTGCTGCGCGTTAAAATGCAATCCGAGGGTGTGCGAGCAAGCCGCTACCACATTCAAAACACTTTCAATAGCATGCGATTCCGCATTAGTTAGACGAATTTGATTATTTGTAAATAAATCGTCGAAGTGTATGTTTTGAACCTCGACAAAATCAGGATTCTGACTAAAGACACCGTCCAGGAAGTCTTCCGTGGCTTTAGAGTCCTTATCAGTTCGTGCTACAAGTGTTTTGCAGTCTCCATGAGATTCGTCCTTTGAGACCAAAGTAATCATGTTGTGTTGGCCAGCTGCAGACTCAAAGATTTTCAACTCACCGAAATTCAAGATTATTTTTGGGCTTGTTCGTTGCGCTAAGTCAGCTCGTAACTTGTTGGCGTAGGTTGCCGTAGTGAAATAGTTAGTCGTTATGAAGCTTAGGACGCCACCCTCCTTCAATAGGTCTAGGCCACCGTGGAAAAAGAAATAGAAGTAATCCATTTTGCCCACGTAGAAACGCTTACCTATTTGTGAATACCTAACTGGCCGAAAAGTTTCTCCATGACCCTTTTCGCTTAGGTAAGGAGGATTTCCTATGACTACATCAAATCCACCTTCAAGACCGAATATGTGCTCAGCATCGAAAAATTCAGCGACTGCGTGAGGCGAAAAGGGGTTGAAGGTTTTAAGTTGCTTAGACCGTTCGTCAAATTCATCGAACAAGCTTGGCTCGATTAGGCTCTGATAATCGCTTTGCAGCTTGTTTTTCTTAGTCGGAGTATTGGCTTTAAAGTACTCAGTGCGCAACTTGGAGAGTTGAGCAATTAGTTTTTCGTCAGATAGTAGACCTTCTCCGTCGAGCGGAACAAGGCTATTTGCTGCAACGAAATTGAATTCAAGGTTAGGAAGAGGCTGTACTGCCTTCGACCCTCCCTCTTCGACAATTAGAGAGAGCCAAGAACGTAACCTTGAAATCTCAACTGCCATCGGCTCAATGTCAATTCCGAAGATGTTGTTCTGGAGAATTGAAAGCTTGGCTGTGTAAGTATCTAACTTAGGGTCGAGCCTGTGATGAATTTTTGCTAGAAGGTGCAAAAGACCCAGTGGAAAGGCCCCCGAACCACATGCAGGGTCGATTGTTTTCATTGAACCGAGATGTTCAACGATGCTCTTACGCATATCTGCTGGGATGTCTCGAACACTATTTGAGCCAGCAATCGCCCAGTCTTGGTCGCTTGTATCTAAAAGTTTTGATACTACAATCTCACTTCGACCGTCAGCGCCTAACTTCGTCAGCAAATACTGACGTACGGTTTCTTTGACCATATATGCAACAACCGCACGAGGCGTGTAGTAGGCCCCTTTAGCCTTTCGCCCTTGCTCTCCAGTACTTTCAATCTGACTTGCGAGCAAACTTTCAAAAACTCGCCCAAGCATCTCTGGGTCGATTGCCACCTGCTCGAATTCAGGGGTCGATTCATCTGTCGTGAAGTTGAATTGGGAGAAGTGCGCGTAGAGACGAGTGAAATAGAAAGCAGGGAACGTGACACTTGTATCAGCAACCCAGTCATCTTCACGCGGAGAAAAGAGACCTCCATTGAGATAAGGCGTATCCAGGTCAATAATTCCGCCCTGGTTGGCACGATTCTCGACAGGAGTATTCAGGGTCCCAAAGAATAGAGGCTCAAGTTTCAGGCGGTAGTACTCGCTTGACTCCATGGAGTCAGCCTCGAAATACTCCTGACTCTGTGACACCAGATCCATTTTGCGCAAAAACCAAAGAAAGATTAATCTGCCCAAGAGTCTGCTCGTAAATAGCTTGGCTTCTTCGGGGTCCTTACCGAGAATTACAAGATGAGCAACTAGCTCGTTGAATGCATCTGAAACACCAGCATAGAAGAACGAATTTACTGTCTGTAACTTGAAACTCTCCCAAAGAAGAGTATGTAAAGCCTCATGATTTGTCGAGCCTTCAACGGTTGTCCACTTTTCAAATATTTCTACTTGAGTGTTGGTCAACTTCTTTTCAAGTTCTAGAACTCGCAGGCGCCCTCGATTAGAAAGTACGACTGTTATCGATTGCCCACTTGGCGATAAGAAGAAATCAACGCCAACTTTGAAGTCGACTGTGCGTGTGAAGTCGTGGTCTTCCCAATTTTTAGTGAAGTGCACTGCCCCAGCTACAAATGCTGTGCCTTTTTTCTTGAGCCAATAAAACTTTGCCTGTAGAGGCATTGCGGAAGAGTCGACTAGCTCAAACGCAGACCTCTCTCCTCTCATCCAAGGGTGTTGCTGAAACCAAGGGTCCTGGCGCTCTGAATTAGGCAACTTCAGAAGTCGACCATCAACGACATCCGAACTTTGAGGGGCATCTGCAACGCCAAGAAGGCCGAGAATGTCCAAGGAGATTTGAAGGCCCAGGTCTAAGTCGGGACCGTACGACAACTGTTGCAGCTTGTCGTTGAGATTAGTAATTGCCAAGCGGAATTTATCGTCCAAAATGCAGTACTCCGACAACTCCAGTGGACGATATTTCTTTCTGAGGGAGAATCTTCTTTGACATTTGCATAGAAAAATCAGCTAGCTCGGCGACAGTTTCACTTGCCAAAATTCCACTGCCTTTAATGTCTCGATTGCCTCGCTCGACCAATGCGCGGGCCCGCTTGCTCTCCTGTTTTGTAGTTATTTTCCTGAAAGCATCGTGCAACTCTGCTTGAGGTGCTTGTGCCTTGAAAGCATCAAGGATTTTCGTGACAGAAGGAGTTAGCCTGAAGAATGTTGGCGTGTTCCTTGCATGTGCCCGTGCAACTTGAATCGCTCTTTGAGCAATCTTCCCTCTTTGAAGATTGATGTTGTCAGGCTCAAAGTTCTTGTCAGTTTTGGGAACTCTTAATGCAGACAACGCATCCATCGTCTCCACGGCACCGACGGAATCGGTAGTGCTTACAAAGATATGATTCTCAAAATTCTGCTCCATGCCAGCGACGGTTCCAACTACCTTAACTAGGGAAAGCGCTATCGAAGAATCCAACTTTGACGAGCCTTCTTGAGTGATTCTCCCCCACTTGCCTGTTGGAATTTTGGAAATTAACGCCCTTTCACCAGGAGTTGCAGAACGCTCAAACTCTCGTAAGTCCAATATGAACTCATCTTCGCTGAGGAGACTCTGGTCATCGTCAAGTTTTTGAAGTGTTGCCTCGGCATTATTTGCGCTGTACAAAGCAAGTGTGACTTGTGATTCAGAAATCGCTTCGTCAAGGTCATCCACATACTCGATTGGATTTGCATCTTCGCCAAGAACTGATTGGTCTGTTCCAACGGTGTATCGAATCCTGTCAATCTTGCGCTCAAGACGATTGACCAACGCCAAATACTCATCCAGGTCCACGTCAGGGTGAATGTTGTATATGAAAACCTCCTGGTGCTTTGAGCCCAGGCGGTTAATTCGACCATTCCTTTGAATCATGCGCACTGGATTCCAGTGCAAGTCAAAGTTGATAAGAATCCCACAGTCTTGAAGGTTTTGCCCTTCACTAAGTACATCCGTCGCAAAGAGAATATCTATTTCACCCTGGTCTGCAACATCCTCCGCGCCACCTTTGGAGTTTGGTGAAAAGCGCTTTGCCAGGGTTTCAATTTGCCCCTTAGTCTTACCACTCGTGAAAGCCGCTACCGAAGGAATTGATTCTTTTTTGTAATAGTTGCCGAGGGAAGACTGCAAGTACTCAATGGTGTCTGAATAGTAACTAAAGACGAGCACTTTCTTGCCTGCAGGTTGCACGGTCCTCAAATGTTCCAACAAGGAGCTGAAATTGGAAAGCTTGTCGTCGTGCTTGCCCAGCGTCTCGCACATCTCAATTAAGACTTTTATGAGCAACCTGTCTCTATCAAGGTCAGCCTTTAGCGATTCCAAATTGAAAACCTTTGGGTCTGCAACGACGTGTTCAACTGCAACTCCGTCGGACTCTAGGTCGAGCAGTTCAAGGTCATCGCCAAACTGTGCTTTGAGATTGCGAATATCTTTCACAGAAGAAATCACATTCTGTTTTAGCAAGATGCTTTCAAATTCTTCAAGTCGATTTAGGTAATTTATAAGAGACTTTTTAAGTGCAAATTGCGAGGATTCCAAACGCTTTAGAAGAGTTACCCTCAACATGTTGTGCACACTGAGTTGGCTATTCACCTTGAATGACTCTTCGGGCTTCAGTCGGAATGTCTTGAATTCTTCAGGTGACTTGTTGTAAAACTTGTGCTTATAAATTTCTGTTTTATAGGGAGCAAATCCAAGGAGAAGTAGGACCTGAAAGATTCTCTCGAAAGCTGTTTCAGACACTCCTTCGCTTCTATACGATTCTGCAGTGACTGTGTCCAAAGGATGCTGGGCTCGCTGGGTTAATTCCAAAAGCCAGGTCAAGCTCAAGCGTTCGGGAATTATTTCACCAAAAACACTTGAGTTTGCTTTTGTGATGCGAATTAGCTCGTCCAACAATCCAGGAGAAAATTCATACGGCGTTGGAATTACTTTTGACTCAGGGAACTTGCGGACTTCGCCATTTGGCAAAGTGATTCCACCAAACTCACGCTCAATTCCACTCCTGGTCGTGCGAACCAGAAAATGTCTAAGCCCTTGGCGCATAACACGATTGACCTTGTCAAAGTCTGGCTTCTTATCTTCTCGTTCAGCGGTGTTGATGTCTTTAGTTAGTCGTTTCACCGCTTCAAAGAAATCTATGACTTCAGTCTTTTTTGAGGTTGGATAAACCACTGGGAAAGATTCGAGCTTGCCTTTCGCTGCAAGTTGAATCTGGTTTACAAAATCTGTTAAGGAGTTATTTATTGGCGTAGCGGTCAGAAGTAGCACATGGCTATCTGGATTCTCGCTGAACCAGTCGAGCAGTTCGTCGTGCCTACTGCCGCCGCCACTCCTAAGGTTGTGAGCTTCGTCAATAACGAAAAGGTCCACGCTGGCATATTTGTCTATCGCTCGTTCTGCCTTGATGCGACCCAAGTCTTGCATGGAAATTACTTCAAAACCGTGGAAGAGCCCGTGGACTTTTGCAAGGTCCTGCTTCCACTGAAATGCCAGGCTTGCTGGAGCAATAACGTAAACCCGTTTCGAACCGAATTCCTCAAGGTAGTGTCGAACGACCGCTCCTGCTGTAATTGTCTTTCCCAGGCCAACGGAGTCAGCGAGCATAGCTAGGCCATTTTTCTGGAGCTTCTTGAGTAGGAGTTTCGCATTCCTAAGCTGAAATTCGTAGAGAACATCCTCAATGTTTTTTGAAACTTCAGTATCAGGCACAAGTTCGTCAGAGTAAATTTCATAAAGGGCTTTGATGTACATCAGATATGGCGAAAATAGTTGGTCGCCCACGGGAGACTGTTCAAGAATTTCTGTGAACTTTCCATCCCATTCTTCTGATGAAGGGGAAGTCCATAGTTCCTCGAACCAACTCAAGTGTCCATGTTCATCAGTCTGTATGTGGGGTTGAGATTTCACAATTCGAGCATCATCCTCTAAGGCGTTAAGCTCAACATTTCGTGTAAGTCCAGCTTTTGTGAAATTCGATGAGCCGATAATGCCGACGGCTTCTTTCGAATTGAGGTCGCCAAAAATGTATGTCTTGGCATGCATGAAGTCTCCACGATAAATCTTGACTTCAAACTTTCCTGCCTCGATTAGCTTCTTGAGCGCAACTACCAGTGCGCGTAGTTCATTGGAATGCTCCAGCGACTTAAGGTTTTCCACCATCTGAAACTCAGGAAATGTTTCGTCAAGGGCTTGCAAGTCTAAATTGGAGGCGTACTGAGGAGGCAGGGGCTCCTGGCCAATTAATAGGCGAATTGATTCATAGTTACTTATTGACTCAAATAGCTCTTGTAAGCCTGGGAGGTCCCAATAGCCTGTGGCTATTGATAAGTGCTTGTGTTTCGGCGCAATCTCGTTCAACACTGTTGCAAGTTGAACGCGCTTGTTGTCTATTATTCGAGCACCCATGGAATTAGAGTCTACTTTTCGCCATACAAAAGTCTGAGGACCGCCTCGTCTTGGTGACTTTAGGCGTGCTCATCGTCTTCACCACTGAAATAGTCTGCTGCGTATCCCCCGTCATACCCCATGCCCTCTCGCCCACCTGGGACTGAATGGATATTCCCTTCGTCACCAGCGGTCAACGTCGAGTCGGTTGAACCATTCGCGACACTTGGTGCACTAAATCCAAATAAGAACCCGAAGCATCTTTGTTTGTTAGTTGTCATGTTCCCCCACCACTTTAAACCTACGCATAACCTCAGACTTTTTAGTTTCCCCGCAACCTTTGCCCCGCACTCTTCTTTTTCTCAAGCGAGTGGGCTCCAGGAAGTGGAAAGTTTCGGGCAATTTTTGAAATATGGAAATTTGCATTCGTGCGTGACCATTTCATGTAGGCCATGATGCTGCCTCTTGGGCTCCCCCAGCTGATGTGTTCGAACCAGTACACCTGAGCAAGGAAGGTAGGGCCTTCACGCTTAAGAATCTCATTTGCATCCAGGTGAGCCCAAAGTCTTGCGTTTGGGACCACCTCAATGGCTATAGCCCTGATAACTGCAGGAAGTGCCAACTGGGTTAGGACCTTCGTAGACACAAACTTCCCGATACTTTGCACAGAAATGGTTTGAATTTCGAGTTTGTCGCCTGTGAATACGCATTCCACAAGGGCGGAAATGCCCAGGTCTGGATAAATTACCCGACGTGTAAGAGTTTCGGGAATTGACTGCTGGGTGCCTGTTTCATGGTCAAAAGGCCCAAATTCAACAGTTTTACCGTCAGGTACACCAGCAGATTCAAGTTTGAACGACAGAGACATAAAACCATCTTACTAGAACCCCTTCCAAAAAGGGTATTGACAAGTTGCAAAGTGCTCGGTATTGTTTTCAATAGTACCTTCACCGAAGGGAGTTCTAACCAACTTCTAATGAAGCACCTGGCCCCAGGACTTCAGAATTGGAGCAAAACATGTCACTCGAAGATATCGGACAGCCAAACGACGCGGTAATAACGCGCTCGCAGGCTGCACGTCTATTGAAGTGCGACCCACGCACTGTCTCACGCGGAATCGAATCTGGTTCAATTCCCGCTATCAAGCTTGGGCGCCGTCAGGTTATCCCTCGCACTCCGTTCCTTAAGCTCCTTGGCCTAGTTGGGGGTGACATCTGATGGCAAGAAAGAAAACACGCAGTTATGGCAAGGGCTCTGTTTACGCCTACAAATCCAAGGCGGGTACCCGCTACCGTTGGCAGGCGAGTTTTCGCATTGACCCTGACGATGAGAACAGTCCGCTTGAGCGTCTTGCTAAGGGCGGCTATGAATCGATGTCACTCGCTAATGAGGCCATGCAACTAGCTCTTATTGAAGCCAAGAAGGGACTCAGCCCAAAGACAAGCTCAGAGAAGTTTGGAGCGTATGCGATGAAGTGGCTCGAAATTCAAAAGTTAGCGAACTCGACGATTAAGGGCTACGAAAAGATTATCCGTGTGCACCTGATTCCTGAATTCGGGTCGCTGACACTTGGTCAGATTATTCCAAGTGCAATAGCAAAGTTCTATAAGGAATTAGAGACTTCGGGTAACAAGGGTCGGCTAACAAAAGGTCTACCTTTGTCTGCGAATTCTGTAAATAAAATTCACATCGTTCTTGGTTCGATTTTGGATTCTGCGGTAGCTGATGGATTAGTGCGGGTGAATCAGGCACGCAATAACCCAAAAATTATTCAGGCCCCGACGGGACGTTCCATTCGCATGCAAAAGAAAGAGCTCAAGACTTGGACCACACAAGAAGTAAATGACTTCCTGAAGTGGAACAAGGAAGTTTATGAAGATGAGTTTTATGCTTTGTGGCACGTCTATTGCTGGTCAGGAATGCGTCGAGGTGAAGGCGTTGCTCTCCAGTGGGATGACATAAATTTCGATACTGGCGTCATCTCCATTAGGCGCGCATCCGACTCTGGCCTAAGAAAATCTGTAAAGCAAACAAAGACCTACAAAGAGCGCGCCGTGCTTATGGACGAGGATTCATTGGTGATTCTGCGAGCGCATAAGTCAATGCGTGCACAATTGGGACTTCAGTTTGTGCGCGGCGACTCATATGTGTTTGGAAATCTAGATGGCACAGTGCGCAACCCTGGCGACATCGGGGAGAAGTGGTCGAAGACCCTTAAGAAAGCTCAAGCTGAGATTCCTGACCTCAGCCACCTGACCATTAAGGGCATTCGTCACACACACGCAACTTTGCTGATGGAAGCGGGTGTGAGCGCAAAGGTCGTTCAAGAACGACTCGGTCACAGCAATATTTCTACGACGCTAGACATCTATGCGCACGTGACGCCTACCTTGCAACAATCTGCCGTCGAGGCTCTGGGTAAATATCTAAAAGGCGCATAAACCGAAGTGACAAACTAAGGGGGCTACGGAGTTCCGCTAACCAAGTTCATATTTGGTTGGCGGCACTGTCGTTTAATCGGTGCCGACTAGGCAGTACTCGAAAATCTATGCCCCTTGGTCGGCCGCAAACTCATTCTTGGCATGCAAGGCCTAGCTAATGGTGAGGAATTGACACCCTATCTCCCCAGAGCTTATGAGGCTGCAATAGAGTTCTAAGGGAGATATACAGGGGGATTCATGTTCAGAAAAATTATTGGAGCTTTGCTCGCAGGTCTGATTGCCGCGACGCCAACGGCGGCATTCGCTGCAGTAGAAGACACGGTAGTCGCCCTCAAAGACTCCAACGGAGTGGGAATTCCTGATGTTGAACTCTGGGTTTACGCCTCAGCTCTAGGCACCGACTTGAAAATAAAGACAGATGCCTCTGGAGTAGCTCGACTTCCTGCACTCAAAGGTAAGGGAAGCTTTCAAATAAATCACTGCAAGCAGGCTGCTTCATCAATCGCTCTTCAAATCTACGACGTTAATTATGGAGATGGCGGTCAGATACTCACCATCCAACTGCCTGCACGTCCAAAAACCTATGAGTACCAAATCAAAAGCTCGAACGGACTAAGCATCCAACGGCCAGAACAAATCGGTGTATCAGCTACTCCGTCAGCATATTCTTGGGTGCAAGATTATGGCACTTTTTCAACCCCACTGGGAAAGGCTCGAATTTCCTCTTGTGGAAGCGCATGGTTTACAAACGACGTTCTGCGTGTTGCTCCATTTGCCTCTTCGGAGTCTGAACCCCAAGTTGGTCTGCCACAAACAATCACAGGGGGAACGACAAATCGTCTGTACCCAATAAGTGAGTTTTCAACCACGTCAACAAAGACGCTCATCATTGAGAATTTCAAATACATCGAGGTTTCCGATGTGAGCAAAACTGTCTATGCTCGCCAGCCGACTAGGGTGACTGGAAAGTTTCTCGGAATAGCTTCGCCTTCAGACGTGCCGCTCAACTCGTTCTATGGCGTGCGTTGCCTATCAAAGTCAAACATTGGAATGCAGGCGGGCGGCATGGCTTCAAAGGTGAATGACGATTTAACTTTGGAAGCTACGGTGACCTTCGAGACCGAAGGCACGTTCAGGTGCCTCCTCGGAGGAACTAGCATCAGCGCCACAAATTCCCTGGGCTTTGACGTGAAAGTCCTACCGATTAAAGTGTTTGCCAGCGCAACGAGCAAAAAGTACAAGAGCTGCGCGGCACTAAACAAATTCTTCGACGGTGGACTTGCAAAGTCGATTAAGGCCCAAACTTCCAACTTAACTTCCGAGTACCTTGCCGCGGTTTCAGCTGCAGGTTACAAGCTAAATTCGGCGCTCGATAAAGACAAAGATGGGGTTGCGTGCGAGCGGTAGCACAATAAATTGCACATTAGATAACGGAAAACCCCGCTAACACTGATACTTGCCAGTGTTGGCGGGGCTCCCCTAGGTGGCTAGTGAGGGATTCGAACCCCCGAAGGCTGAGCCGGCTGATTTACAGTCAGATCCCTTTGGCCGCTTGGGTAACTAGCCATTTGGTTTAGTTTGCAAGGCAAACGAACCTCAAGAAGTTTAGCCCAATAATGCTCGGGGGTGAAACCAGACTTAAATCAGTTGTTGTATCCCTTCGATGGCCAGAAGAAGCTCTTCTTTGAAATGAACGCCAGTGCTGGCACAACCACTGTGCGCACCAGCAAGGTGTCAAGCAGCACACCGATGCAAACAATCACACCGATTTGCGCCAAGGCCACCAAAGGCAACACGCCCAGCACAGCGAACACCGCGGCAAGCAAAATACCTGCGCTCGTGATTACTCCACCGGTTGCCGATAGCGCCTTGATCATTCCCTGCTTCACACCAAAGTTCGCTGCCTCTTCGTTAGCTCGAGTAACCAAGAAGATGTTGTAGTCAACACCAAGCGCCACCAAGAACAAGAAGCTGTAGAGGAACACACTCAGATCAAGCGCCGGAAAGTTGAAGAAGTTTACGAACAACAACCATCCGAGGCCCATGCTTGCAAAGAATGACGCAACCACAGTGGCTAGCAACAACACCGGTGCAACCAGTGCGCGCAGCAACAAAATCAACACGATGAAAACAAGCCCCAGGATGATAGGAATCACCAGACCCTGATCGTGTGAGTATGCATTCTTCACATCAAGCTGTTGAGCATCGAGCCCGCCAACCAAGGCGTTCGCTCCGTCAATTTGCGATAGCTCGGTGCGAAGGTTGCCCAACGTTGCATAAGCAGCATCAGACTGGCTTTCGGCATCGAGCACCACATTGATCTTTGTGTATTCAGCAGTTTTGGTAGAAATTTCTGTCGACGCAACACCATCAACCGCCTTAGCTGCATCGGCAACTTGTTGTGCAAAGTCATTCTTGGCAACCACAACCGCCGGTGTGGTTGTTCCTGCTGCGAATGCCTCGGCCAAGATTTGCTGACCGGCAACGGCCTCAGGAGTTTTCAAGAATCGCTCGGTTGAAGCCAAACCAACTTGAATGCCTGATGCACCGCTGGCAAAGACTGCCAACAAAATGGCGCCTACGATGGCCACCGAAACCGGGCGCTTGCTTACGCCTCTGCCCAGCTTGCCCCAGACGCCTGCTTCGCTCTTGTTTACGCCACCAAACTTTGGCACGAAAGGCCAGAACAAACCGCGGCCAAACACAACAAGCGCCGCCGGCAAAACTGCAAGCGCAGAGATCATGGCAACGACAACACCGGTTGCACAAACCAATCCGAGTGCTCGGTTGCCTGCCAGGTCGGCAAAGCTAAGAGTTAGCAATGCCAAGGTTACGGTTGAACCCGAAGCGATGATTGCTGGGCCAGCACCCTTGAGCGCTTTAGCCATGGCCTCGTGACGATCTTCAAACTTCAACAACTCTTCGCGATAGCGAGCAATCAATAGCAATGCGTAGTTTGTGCCGGCACCAAAAACCAGCACCGACAAGATTCCAGTCACCGAAGCGTCTGCGTTAATTCCAAACAGGCTGGCAACTTGTCGAGCAAGTTGACCCGACATGCCATCCGCGGTGCCAACCACCAAAAGTGGCACCAACCAAAGCACCGGGCTTCGATAGGTAATAAGCAAAAGAACTGCAACAACAATCACTGTGGATAGCAACAGCGTGAAGTCTGCGCCGGCGAATACCCCAGCTAGGTCAGCCTGAAAACCCTCAGGCCCGGTGACGTAAACCTTCAAACCCGAAGGCATAGCTTCTTTGGCAATTGCTCGAATGTCGGCAACGCGCTTTGTGATTTCATCCGAAGCCTGGAGTTTGTCCATCGGAATGGCAATTACAGCGGTTGTGCCGTCGTCAGACAAAGTTGCTGGCGGCACAAATGCTTTACCGGCTACTTCTGCGTTTGTGAAGTCAAGAAACTTTTCATTAGCTCCACCTGCAGGCATGCGAGTTTGGGCATCGAACTCACCTTGAACCCAAAGTTTTTGTTCATCGGTCATTGCCGAAGAACCAGAGGTATAGACCACAACTGTTGCCGTGGCATCGCTGCCAGGCATGGTCTTCAAAATCTCGTCAACCTTGACTGACTCTGCGCTCGATGGCAGACCAACGCCAGGTTGAATGTCGGTAGTGGCTGCCTTGAGAGGGCCAAATGCAAGGCCCGCAAAAATGAGGCCAAGCAGCAAAGTTACCCATGCGGTTTTCTTGCCGGTGATGAAATTGATTACGCGATTCACAAACGTCTCCTTCGTTGACGATTTCACAATAGCGAATATAGTTTGATAATCAAAATTCTTTATACACTAAACTTTAGGCACCATGAAAAACCTCCACTCAGCGCACGAAGCACAGGTTGCGGCTCAGCCGGCAACCAAGCTGCTGCGCGAAGTGATTGAGCAAAGTGCCGACTACTCAAGAATGATTGGCGCTCACCTCGATGTGAACCCAACCGATTTCGAAGCCATGGAACACCTAATTGAGCAGGGGCCCATGACTGCGGGTGACTTAGCCAAGGCGGTGGGCATTAGCCCCGGATCAGCCACTGTGATGATTGACCGCTTGGTGGCCGTGGGTCACGTGACCCGCGAACCAAATCCGAATGATCGCCGTGGCGTACTGGTGGCTCCGAACCCTAAGTCGGTTGCCCAGGCCTGGAAGCACATTAGCCCGCTGATTTTGGCCAGCGAAAAGGCCCTTGCGGACCTAATACCCGCAGAACGTAAGGCAATTGAGCTTTATCTCACCAAAATGCTTGAGGTTTACAAAAACACCCGCTGATTGCTTTGTAAGCGGTTTACACCTAATCTTTGTAAAAGATTTGTGGTTTTACATTTTTTACAGAGAGAATCATGGCTGGCATCGAAGACGTTGCAAAACTTGCGGGGGTTTCCACTGCAACGGTTTCACGCGCGCTCTCTGGCAAAGACCATGTTTCAGACCGTGCCCGTGAAAAAGTCGAGGCCGCTGCTCAAGAACTTGGTTACGTTGCCTCTCACAGTGCCTACACGCTAGCCACCGGCCGAAACCGAAACATCGGCGTAGTCATGCCATATGTAGACCGCTGGTTCTTCTCGGCTGTTCTAGAAGCCATCGAGTCAACCCTCATCGAAAATGGCTACGACCTAACCCTTTACAACTTGAGTGGTGGCCAAGAACAGCGCACCAAGATCTTCAACGAATTTCTACTTCGCCAACGCGTGGATGCGGTGCTAACCGTTGCAGTTCACCCAAACGAAGCAGAGCTTGAGCAACTAAACAAAATGGTGAAGCCAATCATTGCAATTGGCGGCCAGGTGCACGGTGCTCGAAGCCTTGCCATGGATGACCACCACGCTGGAAAGCTAGCTACCGAGCACCTGATTGCGCTGGGCCACACTCGCGTTGCAAACATTAGCGGTGCGATTGGTAGCGACCGCGAATTTGATCAGGCCAATAAGCGCAAAGAAGGCTACCTCGAAGCCATGCACGAGGCCGGGTTAGAGGCTCGACCAAACTGGCTTGCCGAAACCGACTACACCTCGGCCGGTGCATACAAAGTGACTAAGCAAATGTTGGGTGAACCAAAGAACGCACCAACTGCGATTTTCTGCAACTCAGATGAAATGGGCTTCGGCGCAATCATGGCCGCCAAAGATCTTGGCCTGCGAGTGCCACAAGACATTTCGGTGATTGGCATCGACAACCATGACATGTCTGAACTCTTCGGATTAACTACTGTGGACCAACGCGTTCGTGAACAGGGAGCCGAAGCCACTCGCCTATTGCTCGAAGTGCTAAACGACCCTGCGCTTGATTCACACGTGAACATTGAAGAAGACGTTGAATGGAAGGTGAGCCTGCTGGTTCGTTCAAGCACCGCTCGCCCATCCCAAGGTTCTCGCTAACCGCATTTGCACCGCTTGCTGGGTAAACTTGCCCCATGGCTGATTCAACATTCGACATCGTAAGCAAAGTAGACAAGCAAGAAGCGAACAACGCCTTGATGCAGGCGCAAAAAGAAATCGAGTCGCGCTACGACTTTAAGGGCGTAGGTGCAGAGATTGACTGGAGCGGCGAGAAGATTTTGATGAAGGCTTCGAGCGAAGAGCGCGTGAAGGCTGTGCTTGATGTTTTTCAATCAAAGCTAGTTAAACGCGGCATCTCGCTAAAGAGTTTTGACGACGGCAAGCCTTACCCATCGGGCAAGGAATACCGCATCGAAGGCGAACTAAAAAACGGCATCGAGCAAGAGCAGGCAAAGAAGATCTCAAAGATCATTCGCGAAGAAGGCCCAAAGAGCGTTAAGTCACAGATTCAGGGTGATGAATTGCGCGTTCAGAGCAAGAGCCGCGATGACCTGCAAGAAGTTATGGCTTTGCTAAAGGGCAAAGACCTAGAAATCGATATTCAATTCACGAACTTCCGCTAAAAACTATTCAGCAATAATTCCCATTGCGCCGGTAGGCGGAAACGCATTCGTAACGGCCTCGTGGTGCTTTGCGCGCTTGGCCACAAACCCTGCCAGCACTCCAGCGATAAACAAAGTAAGAGTTGGCAACAAGAACGCGATGGTCAGGCCAACACCTTGAGCCAAGCCACCCATGGCAATCTTTGCCGCCATGATGAGCAGCTGGTTCACCAAACTCATGCGAGCAAGTGCTTGCGCAGTATTTAGCCCCTTCACATAACCTGCGGCGCTAAAGAACGATGGCACCATCGGTGCACAGCCAAGGCCAACACCAACAAACAAAACAGAAACCACTACCAACGCCAAAGTTTCGTCTGTGTCTTTCAGCATTGAACCAAGAACAACTGCGGATACCAGAGACAAGCTGCCAAAGATTCCGGCGATGCGAGCCAGTTCACTCAGGTGACGTTTCACAGTGAGGCGGCCAATAGCCAAACGCCCAAGAATCATCGCCGCCGAGAACGCAGTGAATGGAATAGCAGCAAGGCCAAGGCTTAGGCCAAGCTCTTTCTCTGCAAACACAGATGACCAGTCCATAAGCGCAAGCTCAGCAAAGACACCGGTAAACAAACCGGCGGCCAAGAGCCAAACCTGCGGTGGTGATTTGAAGAATGGAATCTTGTTGACAACCGTGCGCTTGTCGCCGTGACCATCCTCAGAAGAAAGCAGCAAACCGCGACCGAAGTAAAACAGCGAGGCAATACCGATTCCAGGAATCAAAATCATGTGGGCCCAAAGTGGCATAAAGGTAACCAACACCGCACTAAGCGCAGTCGAAGTTGCAGCTCCGATACTCCAGGCACCGTGAAAGCGACCGATGACAACTTTGTTGAGCGCCTTTTGCAAGGCAACTGTTTGCGAGTTGAGCGCGATGTTTACGGTGGCACCGGCGAAGTTCATCGCCGCTGAGGCAATGAAGAAAAGAATTGGGTCATGAATCAAACCAAAGGTGCCAATAAATAGTGACTGAAAGGCACCACCGAAAATAACTACCTGGCGAGTTCCGTATTTGGAAATCAAACGGTTTGTCACCAGCAAGCCGAGCAAGGCGCCCATTCCAGAAACACCAACGATCAAACCCCAGGTTGCAAAGTCAACGTTGATGTTCTTGATCAGCTCTGGAATTCGAGGAATGTAGGTGAGGCCAACAATCGCTTGAATAAAAAAGATTGTTATGAGTGCAGTCTGTGCCGACTTTGCGCGTGCTGCGGTGAGTGCCAATTTAGACTCGACTAACTTCGATAAGCATGGCCTGCTCTGGGTGCAGCACAGGTGATCGCAATCCTACGGTGGCTAGCAAGGCGCCCGAAAGCTGCACGCCGGCATACCACTTTGGTGGCAACAATTGCATTGCGGTTGCTGGGCCGGCTGGCTCAACTACTCGCACTCGATATTCGGCATTCTCATCCAAGCCGGTGAGGCGAATGTTTGCCGGACGAGAATAATCCGAGGTCGTCAACTGCGCATACATAAAGATGGCTTCGCTCTTGTCGTTCGACACAACACCGTGAATGAAACTTGTGGTTTCGGTTTGGTCGGCACGAATGGTCTTGCCCGAGTGCAGCAAACCGCGCTTGCTCTTGTAATAGGCAGCCCAAGATTTCAGCAGCTCGCGCTCCTCGGCGTTCGCTTCGGTTAGATCCCATTCCAAACCGGCGTGGCCCCAGAGTGCAGTGACTGCTCTAAAGGTGTGGCTGTGAGTGCGACGAGTCGAGTGCGCCTTGGTTGGCCCAATGTGGGTGCCCAACATCTCTGGCGGAATCACGATTGATGTGTAGCGGTTGATTGACTGACGCTCAAGGGCGTCGTTGTTGTCGCTGGTCCAGAAGCGGTCGGCGTGGTCAACCATGCCAAGGTCAATGCGGGCGCCACCCGATGCACAGCTCTCAATTTCAAGCCCCGGATGCGCTGCCTTAAATTGGTCGAACATGCGGTAAATAGCCTGCACCTGGCGACGAACTGCAGCTTGGCCTAGGTGCGCAGCTTCGGTGAGCACGCGGTTGTGGTCCCACTTGATGTAGGCGATGTCATATTCACTCAGAATTGCGTTGACCTGATTGAACACGTGCTCAAATGCGCCCTCGTGCGCCAAGTCGAGAACCTGCTGGTCTCTAAACGTTGGTGGCACTCGCCCACCGGCGTGCAGAATCCAGTCTGGGTGGGCGCGGTAAAGGTCGCTGTCGGCGTTAACCATTTCGCCTTCAAACCAAAGACCAAACTCCATGCCAACAGACTTGACCTTGTTTACTAGCTTGCCCAAACCCTCAGGCCAAACATCAGCGCTAACTACCCAGTCGCCAAGGCCAGACTTGTCATCGCGACGTGAGCCGAACCAACCGTCATCGAGCACAAAACGCTCAACACCAATTTCGGCCGCGGCGTCAGCCAAAGCTGAGAGCTTGTCAAAGTCGTGATCGAAGTAAACGGCTTCCCACACATTCAATGTGATTGGTCGCGGGCGAATGTTGGTTGGGTGGTTTGCACGGGCACGCAACATTTGGTGCAAACGGTGGCTTGCGCCATTTACACCTTCATTTGAATAAACCGCAACCGCAACCGGTGCTTCATATGTTTCGTTGCTCTTCAAAATAACTTCGTCAGCCAACAGCAGTTCTCCGGCCGCAATGCTGGTGCGGCCAATTGCTGTGCGCTCAACGAGTTGACGACTGTTGCCCGACCAAGCCAGGCTCAAACCCCAAACTTCACCGCGCTCATAAGTTGCTGCTTCGGCCAATGCAAATTGAATTGTGGTTGCATCGTGACCGGTGCGGCCTTCGCGCCCTTCGCGCAACCAAGTGCCAACTCGAATTTCTTGACGCTGCGGTTGACGCTCGCGCATCCAACGACCGTGAAAATCAAGAACTGACTTTGTGTAATCAGGTACTGGCAAGAATGTTGTAATTCCATCAACGCGGTAATCGGTGAAACCCAAGTTGGTTACCTGCTGTGAAACTTTTAGAACACCTTGCGCAGTCAACTCAAAGCGCGCCAGCACCTCAAGTTCCGCCTCGGCATCCACAGAAATAAAAGTGGCAACGTTGCCATCGACTTTGGTGTCACGCAACACAAACTGATTGCTAAAGTCGCGGCCAGAGCGAGCGCCAACCAAAGTGGGCTGGCCAATAAAGCCACGAGAGTTTTCACGCCAAATGCCAATGGTCTGTGGCGCATCAAAATCACAGTGCGGGGTTGGCTCAACCTGAGTCAGCACTAGGTCATCCACGTTATGAATTGCAGGTAATGCCTTGCCCCAGTGCAAAATTGCTGGAGTGCCCGAGGTGGTGTCGATAACAACCGAAACGCCGGCCTGCGATAGGTGGATGGTGTTGCTCAAGGCGACTCCTTTAGCGGTGAGAAAGTACTAGTTTGAGCGGTCGATGACTGCTTGTGCAAATTGCTCAAGCGCTAACTTCACCGAGCCGTTTGGCAGCGGCTGAATAGCTTCAACCGCCTCATCTGCCCATCGCTTTGCTTCGGCATAGGCCTGCTCTCCAAGGCCACGATCGCGCAGCGCGGCTAGCGCCTGAGCCAAATCTGAATCGTCTTCAAGACCACCGTCAATAAGGGCCACAAGTTCGGCCGCACCAGCAACACCGGCGGCTGCATCACGGCGGAGCAAAAGCACCGGCAAGGTTGGCACACCGGCGCGAAGATCGGTGCCCGGAGTCTTGCCAGATGGGCCCGCCTCTGAAATGTCAATCACGTCATCAATCAGCTGAAATGCCACGCCGATTTTCTCGCCGAATACACGCATCGGCTCTTCATACTCGGCAGGTGCACCAGAAAGAATAATTCCCAAACGAGCTGAAGCCGCAATCAATGAGCCGGTCTTGTCGGCGAGCACCTGAATGTAGTGGGCAATTACGTCATCTCCATCGGCCGGGCCAATGGTTTCGTGCAACTGCCCCAAACACAAACGCTCAAAGGTATCGGCTTGCAAAGTTAGTGAAGCTTGACCCAGGTGTGAACCAACTTGGGATGCACGTGCGAACAGTAGGTCACCAGTCAAAATCGCAACCGAGTTGCCCCACTTCATTTGCGCAGTTGGCACACCGCGACGAGTAGGAGCATCGTCCATAACGTCATCGTGATACAACGTTGCCAGGTGAGTTAGTTCAACAACAACCGCTGCATCGAGCACTTCTTGGAGGTTAGGGTTGCCCAGTTGTGCGGTTAGCAATACCAAAGTTGGTCGCACGCGCTTGCCGCCAGCTTCAACTAGGTGACGTGATGCCTCGCCCGCAATTCGGTCTGCGTGAAAAGTTGCTTCGAGCAATTGCTCTTCAACTTTTTCAAGCCCGGTTTCGAGTGACTTTAGTAGGGCGCGGTCTGAAACTTTTCGAAGTTGCTTGGGCAACTGAATTTTTGTCACTTGGTTGCCTTCTTGCGAGCACGGTGAATAGCAACGATGCCACAGGTTAGGTTCTGAAACTGAACGCTTTCATAGCCAGCCTTAGCGATTTGCAAACCAAGTTCTTGCTGGTTTGGCCAAGCCATGATTGATTCCGAAAGATAGCTGTAGGCCTCTGGGGTTTTGCTGGCAATCGAAGATAGCGCCGGCAATAAACGACCCAGGTAGAAGTTATAGAAAGGGCGCAAGAAACGATTGCTCACCTTTGAGAATTCGCAGATCACCAATTGACCACCCGGTTTGGTAACGCGGTGCATCTCGCTAAGCGCCTTTTTCACATCTACAACATTGCGCAACCCGAATGAGATTGTGACGGTGTCGAATTCATTGTCGGCAAAAGGCAACTTGGTGGCATCGGCAAAAACAAATTCGATGTTCGGGTGACGCTTGCGGCCAACTGCCAACATGCCCTCAGAAAAATCCCCGGCTACAACTTTGACGCCATCGGCCAAAAACGCTGCGGATGATGCACCGGTGCCAGCTGCTAAATCAAGAATCTTTTGACCAGCGGTTGGGGCAACGGTTTCACGAACGGCATTGCGCCAGGTGCGATCTTGACCAAATGAGAGCAATGAGTTGGTGCGGTCATAGGTGGCGGCCACGTCGTCAAACATGGCGGCAACTTCGGCAGGTTTTTTAGCTAGATCGGCTTTGCTCACCCTGCAAGTCTACTTGCGACGAATTGCTCGGGTTCCGGCGGTAATTCCAAGAGCAAGGGCACCAATTGCCATTGCGCCAAGGCCTACATAAGCTGCCTCGATAAAAGTTTCAGCCGGTGTTTTTGCATCCGAATTGAAAGTGCTGATGTCGATGGCCGCTCCACCAACCGGATTGATTGAAACGCCCGTTGTTGTGCCATCTAAATTCGAAGCCGTGTCATTTAGCGATGAATCGGTTGCCTGAGGAGCTACAGCCACAAAGTTTTGAGTCGATTTTTGAACGCTGACCTCTGGTGAATTGGTTTTCGAAGACGTGCCAGTGACGTTTTTCAATGATGAACTCGATATTTTAGGATGCAATGTGGTCGATGACGTGCCCGACAAAACCTTAGGTCTTGGGCTGGCTACCACTTCATTTGGACGAACTCTGCGAATGACGATAGGCGGCACCGAGATGCGACCCGGGTTCATATAGATGCCGTCGATTTCTTTGTGCTTGTCTTCGGTCTCTTGTTTTTCACTTTGAGACTTGCTTGAACTGCTCGAACTGCTGGATGGCGAGTCGTCTTCATCATCATCGGCAAAAGCCGCAGAAGGCAAAAACAGACCCGCAAGCAGGGTAGCCAAAAGCACACCTAACGCCACTGGGGCTGGCTTGCGCATTTGATCACCTTTTCTGCGGAGGAGCTCTTCGGTTTTAGACTACTTATTGCTGCCGCTTGCCTGAATGCCAGATGCAAGGTTCTCAGCGAACACACAGATTGATTGATAGGGGCAAACCATGGCTTTGTCGCTTGTCACACAAGAACTCGAGCTGGCCGACTTCGATCTGCTGCAGCACCTGCCTAGCGATCCGCTCACCTTTATTCGCAATGGCCAAGGCATCGTGGGCTGGGGCGAGGCCGTGCGCCTCGAGTCATCCGCGGTAAATGGGCGCATTCAAGATTTGGCCGCCCAGTGGCAGGCGCTGGTGGCCACCGCACAGGTGGTTGACCCAATCGGCTTGCCGGGCACCGGCCTAATCGCCTTTGGCACACTCGCTTTTTCTGATGCCAGCAAAACCCCGAGCACGCTGATTGTGCCCAAAGTCGTTTTGGGCAGCCGCGATGGTCGTGTTTGGTTAACCACTGTGGATGGCGTCGATGCGCACGACTTTTGGTCGAAGCCGGCAACCTATGCGCACAACGGCGCAACCGTTTTTGCAAACGGCCAAGTGAGCCCTGCGCAGTTCAAAGAGAATGTTGCTGCTGCCCTTGAGCAAATTGCCGCGGGTCAGGTTGAGAAAATCGTTCTAGCTCGCGACATCACCGCAACTGTTGCGGTGGACTTTGATGTTCGCCCGTCGCTAGTGCGATTGGCGAATCAGTATCCGAGTTGCTGGGTTTACTCGGTTGATGGAATGTTTGGTGCCTCACCTGAACTTTTGGTTCGCGTTTCACACGGTCAAGTTTCAGCTCGAGTTTTGGCGGGCACTGCTGGTCGCGGAACGGACCCAGGTGTTGATCAAGCAATTGCCGCTGCACTCGCAGATTCTGAGAAGAACAAAAATGAACACGCCTTTGCCGTGAACTCATTGGTCGAGGCACTTACTCCATTTTGCGAACACGTTGATGCCGATGCGAACCCGTTTAGTTTGGCGCTGCCAAATCTTTGGCACTTGGCCAGCGATGTGCACGGCGTGCTCAAGCAAGATTCATCGGTGCTCGACCTTGCTGCGGCGCTTCACCCAACTGCTGCAGTTGCTGGCACTCCAACCGCAAAAGCGCTGAGTGCGATTTCAAAGATTGAAGACATCGACCGTGGTCGTTATGCCGGGCCAGTTGGTTGGATTGGCGCAGATGGCGATGGCGAGTGGGCAATCGCATTGCGCGGTGCGCAACTTGAAAAAATGAACAAGACACAACTCGACCACTCCGATGCGTCACAGGCCAGCGAACTAATTATTCGTGCATTTGCTGGTTGCGGAATTGTTGCCGGCTCAACCGCCGATGCAGAACTAGAAGAAACCGAATTGAAGTTTCGCCCAATTCGCGACGCGCTAATTTAGCTTTAGCTCAACCGCACATCAATTAGCACACGGCCCGAAGTTGCCAGCGCCTCGTCAAGTTGGCCACGAGATTCGACTCGCAAATATTGCCAACCATAAGCCTGTGCCAGTGCCCACAAATCTGCTTGCTGCGGAGTTTGAAAGAGTCGCTCAAACATTTGCGGTGAAAGTGTCTGCGCCATCTCGAGAGAATTAAAGATTGTGCCACCGTGGTCGTTGCCAACAATCAGCTGAAGGTTCAGATCGCCGTCTTGTTTGTCGATAGACAATGAACCAGCATCGTGCAACAGGGTTAGGTCGCCCATCAGCGCGCGAGTTGTGCCTTCACGCTCAACCAGAGCAATGCCGGTTGCCGTGGCAACAGTTCCGTCTATGCCAGCCAGCCCGCGATTTGAAAACACTCGGATGGCCTTGGCCGGAGCCCAAACATCGGCCTCGCGAATCAGGCGCGATGCCCCGAGCAACAATTGATCGGCGCCAGTGGTGGCACCCCAGACCGCTTCAACCAGGGCGCGACGGTCAAGCTCTGCGCCGGCATCCGCGGTGTGTCGCGCATCGGCAAGGCGCCAGCGCTCTAGCCACTCAAAATCAACCTCATCGTCGACAGTGATTTCATCAACCACGTGTGCGGCACGGCGAGACACATCGAAGTACCCCATAGTTTTGCTTCGCACCACAACAACTTCAACCTCGGGTGCAAACATCAATTGAATCACTGCACGGCCAAGAGTCGGTTTACCCAAAACAATCACGCGTCTAATTTCGTTGGTTAGTTGAGCGTGCTCGTCGAGCAGTTTGCGATATTTCAAAATTGCGTTTGCACCTGCACGCGCCCCGGATGACGGTTCAGCAAAAAGCGGCCAACCAAAAGCCTCGGCCAATTCAATTGCATCTTCGCCCGCACCTGCACCAGCCACCACAACGGTTGGCAACGCTGCACTCAGCAAAGCGAAATCTGGATTCGGTTCAAAAATGTTTGGCAGTGCAACCTGAGGGTTCAGAGTTGCCGCGTTTGGTTCGGTGGCCGAAAGTGGTTCGCGAAAAGCCAAGTTCAATTGCACCGGACCGGGCTGGTCACCGTCGTAACCCATGGCAACAGCAATTGCATTTGTTGCAAGCTCAGCCGCCTCGCGCAATTCTCCATCGTTGCCGTTTGGTGCAGGCACGTCAACGCACTCGCGCACCGCATCGGCAAAAAGGCCAACTTGGTTTGTGGTTTGGTTGGCACCAACACCGCGCAATTCATGAGGGCGATCTGCGGTGAGCAAAATAAGTGGTACACCCGAGTGATGCGCTTCAAGAACCGCCGGGTGCAAGTTTGCAACCGCAGTGCCCGAAGTTGTGATGATTACCGAAGGTTCGCCACTGGTTAGCGCTGCGCCTAGTGCGGTGAAACCAAGGCTGCGCTCATCCAAGCGAATGTGAAGTTTGATTTTGTCTGCTTCGGCAAGTTGGCCAACTGCAATTGCCAGACTTTGCGAACGCGCACCGGGAGCTAAAAAGAAATTGCGCACGCCAGCTTTTGCTAGGGCAGCGAGGAGGGTGGCAGAAAAAGCTTGGGCTGGTGAATTACTGCTCACCGGTTTTGCCCTCATCGTCTTTGTCTTTGTCTTTTTCCTCTTGCTGCTTTAGGCGCTCGGCCAGATCGCGAAGAAACTTCGGGTCGTCATCCGGGGCAGTAGATTTTGACTTTGCCTTTGATCGGCGCGAGCGCTCAACCAAAAAGCTAATGCCATAGACCAGGCCGAAAATCGCCAAGATTCCGGCCGCGATGGCAACAAAGACAATCCACTTCATGGGTTAACTCTAACCAGCGGCAAACTTAGACTTATTCCATGAAAAACCCTTGGCTCGTTTATGCAGCTATTCGCGTTGGCATCTTTGCCGGCATTCTGGCAATCATGCTTTTGTTGCGGTTCGATGCGTTCTTCGCGGCCCTAATTGCGGCAGTGCTTTCACTGGCAATCTCGATTTTGTTCTTGGGCAAGCAGCGTTCAGCGGTATCCGAGGCTATTTATAAGGCACGCCAGAACAAGGCAGACCGCGACACCATTGCTGAAGATGGCAAGCCGGCCGAAACCTCAGACTCAGCCGAAGACAGCGCTAAATAGCAAAGTTGATGGCCGCTAAGCCAAACCCAAACAACAGGGCATAGCCCAGGGCCGCAAAACTAGTGAGCTTCAGAGCCAAGATCAACTCTTTTGGAGTCTTGGCCGTTGCCACGATGAGGGTGACCGGAATCAACATGAAGGCCACTGCCCAGGCAAAGAATGTAGCCGGGTAAATCACGGGGTAGGCAACCAGCAGCCCCATTGGCAACCAAATCATCGCAAAGAACAACGCCTTGGCCCAACGCTTGCCTAGCTTCACCGCGAGCGTGCGCTTGCCAACGTGCTTATCGGTGTCGATGTCGCGAATGTTGTTGACCATCAATACCGCGGATGCAAACAGGCCGGTGGCTGTTCCGCCGAGAAGTGCATTCAAATCGAAGCGACCAATCTGAATGTATGCGGTGCCATAGGTGGCAACTAAGCCGAAGAAAATAAATACGGCTAGTTCTCCGAGGCCGGCATAGCCGTATGGATTTTTGCCACCGGTGTAAAACCAGGCCGCAACAATCGAAGCTGCGCCAACTGGCAAGAACCACCAGTGCTGGGTTAGCAACACAATTGCCAATCCGGCGAGCGCGGCAAGTGCAAAGAAAATGAAGGCTGCGTTTTTAACGGCCTGTGGCTTTACCGATTTTGAGCCGGTTAGGCGAAGCGGGCCAACTCGTTTGTCGTCGGTGCCGCGAATTCCATCGGAGTAATCATTGGCGTAGTTCACGCCGATCTGCAAAAACAAGGCCACGGCCAAAGCCAAAAGCGTTAGACCCAGCGAGAACTGATTAGCCGAAGCTGAAGCACCTGCGCCAATTGCAATAGGTGCAATTGCAAGTGGCAGTGTGCGCAGGCGAGCGCCTTCGATCCAAAGTTGCACATTCTTTTTGCGCTTCGACATCATTTCTCCTCAAAGAGTTGTTTTATTGCTCGCAGATCTGCTTTGCCAGTGAACAACTTAGGCAGTTTATCTACTCGCAGAATTCGAACTGGGCGACCGGCTGGACCAAGGTCATTTGCAAGCGCGGTTGCCATGTCGTCGGCTACCTCTGGGCTGCCAACATAAACCACACCCACACGCTCGCCCCATTCAACATCTTGAATTGATGAAGCAGCAACATCGCTAACGCCATTTACTCCGTGCAAAATCTGTTCAACGCGATCTAGCGAAATCTTGATGCCGCCAGAAATCAAAACTCGATCGGCCCGACCCAACACGGTGAGTTTGCCAGTGGAATCAAATTCGCCAAGGTCGTTAGTCACAAACGCAGGTGCAAAACCATTCGCCAACACCGGCCCCGAAACCACAATCACTCCCCCGCGCAAATCAAGCTCAACACCCTCGAGAGGCACTCCGTCGTAAACACAACCACCGCAGGTTTCGGTCATGCCATAGGTGACCACAATGCGCACGCCAAGGGTGCGCAATTTCTGCAGCACCTCGGGCTGTGGCGCCTGGCCACCAATCAAAATGGCATCAAACTTGAGCATCTGGTTCAGCAGGTAAGGGTCTTGGTCAACCGCCTGAGCCAAGCGATTCAACTGCGTTGGCACTAGGGATGTGTATCGGCGCTCACCAGTCATCAGGCTGGCAGCACGCGCGAAAGCATCCGCGGTAAATGGCACCGAAGTGTTCATCAAGATTGGCTGCGTCTCGGCCACCAAGGAGCGAACCAAAACGTTACTGCCGGCGATGTAGTTGGTTGGTAGTGCCAAGAGCCACTGCCCCGGCCCGCCGAGGCGCTCTTGAGAAGCGAGCGCACTGGCCAACAAGGCTTCGCGAGAAAGTTCGATTCGTTTTGGAACACCAGTTGAGCCCGAGGTTTCAACAATCAGCGCACCCGATTCATCAACCTCGTTCGGTAGGCCGTGCTGATCTGGCATCTTGCCGTTGATTTCTGGAGCGGTGATAAAAACTGCGTGCTTGCCGGCGAGCATTTCACCGAGTGCAATGAGTGCGCCAAAGGTGTCGTTTGCGGCAACAAGTTTTAGCTCAAGCACAATTTGCTCTTGTGTTTAGAACTGCCAAGGAAAAGGCGACCAGTCGGGTTCGCGCTTTTGCAAGAACGAGTCGCGACCTTCAACTGCTTCATCAGTGCCATAAGCCAAGCGAGTTGCTTCACCAGCGAATAGTTGTTGGCCAACCAAACCGTCGTCAACCATGTTGAACGCATACTTCAGCATGCGAACCGACTGCGGTGACTTGCGCAGAATTTCTGCGCCCCACTCAACGCCAACTTTTTCAAGTTCGGCGTGAGCAACGACTTTGTTTACAACGCCCATTTCATAGGCGCGCTGGGATGAATATTCTTCGCCAAGAAAGAAAATTTCGCGGGCAAACTTTTGACCAACCTGGCGAGCAAGGTATGCGCTGCCATAACCGGCATCAAACGAACCAACATCGGCATCGGTCTGCTTGAACTTTGCGTGCTCTGCACTGGCAATTGAAAGATCGGCAACCACGTTGAGCGAGTGACCGCCACCGGCAGCCCAACCTGGCACAAGTGCGATGACAACTTTTGGCATAAAACGAATTAGGCGCTGAACTTCAAGAATGTGCAAACGGCCAGAACGAGCCGGGTCGATTGATTCTGCAGTTTCACCTTCGGCATATTTATAGCCATCACGGCCGCGCACGCGCTGATCGCCACCGCTGCAAAATGCCCAGCCGCCATCCTTAACCGATGGGCCGTTGCCGGTTAGCAAAACTACGCCCACCTTTGAGTCCATGCGAGCGTGATCTAGTGTGCGGTGAAGTTCGTCGACAGTCTTTGGACGGAATGCGTTTCTTACCTCTGGGCGGTTGAATGCAACGCGCACAATTCCAAGCGAAATGTGCTTGTGATAGGTAATGTCTTCGAGTTGCTCGAAGCCCGGCACCTCGCGCCAGATATGCTCGTCAAAGAGCTCAGAAACTTTGCTTGCCATGCATCAACCCTAACTTGGGCCGGTTGCCAGCCCATAAACGCGAGACAAACGCTCCAACCACCAATCCATGCGGTGGTCATCGGCGGCAAACAGGTCTAGCTTGGCTGCGTCGACGGCCACACGGCGAACCGGCAGTTTGCCACCAACTGACACGAGCGGTTCACGAGTCACATCGCCAGCCAGCAAATGCCCAGTGGCCAGGCCGCAATCAAACTCAAGGTTGGGCAGCGCGGCAGCCAGGTGAGCTCCCATTGAAAGGCCTACGGATGACTCGAGCGCACTACTGACCACAACTGGCAAGCCCGCTTCGGCTGCAATCGCAAGGGAATTGCGGATACCGCCAAGTGGTGCTGCTTTGAGAACCAGAATGTCGGCTGCCCCGGACTGCGCCACCGCGAGCGGGTCGCTAACTTTTCGCACCGATTCATCCGCAGCAATTTTTACCCCGATGCGTGAAAGCTTGAGTCGAAGTTCTGCCATTTGAGCGATGGTGCCAACTGGCTGCTCAAGGTAATCAAGCGGCACGCCTTCGTCGACCAGAGCAAATGCCAGCGATTGCGCTTCGTCGATTGAATAGCCGCCGTTGGCGTCAAGTCGAATTTTTGCATTTGGGTGCAGCTCGTGCACGCGAAGCACTCGAGCCAAATCTTGTTGCAGAGTGTGCCCGGGTTCGGCCACCTTAATTTTGACGGTGCTGAATTCACCAAAACCTTTGAGCACCTTTTCAATTTGTTCCAGCGGCACAGCTGGCAAGATTGCATTCACCGAAATTGAATCGCGATGCAGTGGCGGCATTTCGCTATAACCAAACTCGATTGCGGCACGCAACCAGAGTGCTGCTTCTTCGTCGCCATACTCAACAAATGGTGACCACTCGGCCCAGCCCATTTGGCCTTCGAATAACAAAAGTTCGCGTTCTAGTAATCCGCGGAATTTAGTGCGCAGCGGTAATGCCACCACTCGCGCGTTTGCGAGCAGCTCATCGAGAGTTGGCTTACTTGAGGCCACTGTAAACGTGAAGACCCTTGAAGAACAGGTTCACAACTGTGAAGTTAAACAGAATCGCCACGAAACCAACCACGGCCAACCAAGCTGAACGCTTGCCCGTCCAACCTCGAGTTGCATTGGCGTGCAGGTAGCCGGCATAGATAGTCCAGATGATGAAGGTCCAAACTTCTTTGGTGTCCCAGCCCCAATAGCGGTGCCAGGCCCGCTCGGCCCAGATGGCGCCGGCGATCAAAGTGAAGGTCCAAAGAATGAAACCGATGATGTTGAAGCGGTAAGCAAGACGCTCGAGCTTTTCTTCGTTTGGAAACAATCCGAGGATGCGACGCATCGCGCCAACCAACTTGAGCTTTGAATTCTCAACCCACTTAGCAGTCTTGAAAATGTAAGCAATCGAAAGCGCTGCGGCGATGTTGAAGAATGCGGTTGCCAACACGGCAACCAAAACGTGAATCACCAACCAATAACTCTGCAGTGCTGGCGGCAGTGGAGCCACACGAACATAAAAGACGGTGGTGGCGACGCCAAGAATCAAAAGATTGAAGCCAGAAACAAAAGCTGCAATCAAGCGGATGTCGCGAATCTTGAGTGCGATCAAGAAAATTGTGACCACGATGAATGAACCGGTGATTGAGAATTCATACATGTTTGCCCAAGGCACACGTGAGGCGGCAATGCCTCGAAGAATCACACCAACACCGTGAAGCACATCGGCCATAATCAAAAGTGTGATGCCCACACGCTCAAGCTGAGATGCCCCGGCGCGAATCTTTTTCTTGTCGCTGCTTAGGCGAGTTAGTTGCCAGCTGAATGACAAGAAAGAAACGGTATAGACCAGCATTGCTCCATAAATGAAAAGCAGTGAGATCTGCGAAAGACTGTCGTTCAGGGCAACTGGGGTCATTTCTTATCTTTCTGAGTTAGAGCTGTTGCAACTTCGTTGACAACCTTTTCAAGAATAGGGTCATCGCCACGGGCCAGAGCTGCCACTTCGAATCCGGTCTCAGTCTTGCGAACCCAAACGCGCCGACGCGGCACCAATAGCGAGGTAGTCAAACCGGCCAGCGATAGCAACGCAAACACCAGCACCCACAGAGCGCCCGGGTTGTAGTCCACATCCAAAGAAGCAAAACGCTTGAGACCATCAAAGCTCACGGTGCCCAAACCGTTAGGCAGCTCGGCGCTTTCGCCAAGCTTTAGACGCAAGCCCTTCACACCACTCTTGCCGCCAGCCACCTGAGTCATGTTTGAGGTGTCGAGGGCATAAACATTGCGCGGCACTCCGCCATCTAGGCCAAGATCACCCGCATAAACGTTCATGGTTAGCATCGGATCGATTGGCGCCGGGAACAAAGAGGTCAATGCACCGGTTGTCAGTTCATCAACCGTTGGATAGAAAAACGCGATGATGCCAAATTGGCGTGCGGTGTCTGGAACCTTGATTACACCGAGCGATGTGTAGGTGCTCGACTGTGGCAAGAATGCGGTGGCACCCGAGTAAACAATGTTGCCGTCTGCATCGCGAATGGTCATCACCGGGGCATAACCGTTGCCGGTTAGGTAGACCTTGGCATTTGGCATTTCGAGTGGTTCATTAACGCGGATAACCGTGCTCTTTTCTTTGCCATCAACGCCCAGCTTTGTGGTCACCTGAGCGCGAAAGTCGAGTGGCATGCCTTTGCTGGTTGGGCGAATGTCAAACTCGGCTTTGAACTTTTGCAGTGTCATGCTGAATGGCACTAGCTCGGCTTCTTTGAAGAATGTGCCTGGTGCAAATGAGTCATAGGCGGCCAAGTTGTTTACAAAAGTTTCGCCCTCAACCAATACACGTTGACCGCTGTAGCTCATGCCACCACCGATGCCAACTGCAAGCAGCACTCCAATTAGTGAGAAGTGAAAAACGAGGTTTCCGGTTTCGCGCAGATAACCGCGTTCGGCAGAAACCGCATCGCCATCAACCACAACGCGGTAGCCCTGCTTCTTTAGCAAAGCAGTTGCGCGCTCAACTAACTTGCCGCGCTTGCTAGCAACTTCGATGTGTGCCGGCATGCGAGAGAAAATTCGAGGTGCTGCTGGCGGTGCCGAGCGCAATGCATCGAAGTGCACAGCGGTGCGCGGCAACACGCAACCAATCAACGAGATGAAAAGCAAAATGTAAATTGCAGAGAACCATGAGCTGCTGTAAACATCAAAAAGTTGAACTGAATCAAGAATCGGCGCAAGAGTTGGGTTGGCGTCAAAATATTGCGTCACACCATTTGGGTCTGCAGAGCGTTGCGGAAAAATCGAACCAGGAACTGCTGCGACCGCCAACATCAAAAGCAAAATCAGCGCGGTGCGCATTGAAGTTAGTTGGCGCCAGATCCATCGGGCCCAACCGAACACACCGAGTGCCGGAGAAATAATCTCGTCGTTAGATTGCAAGTTGGAAATAACCAAACACCTCATACTGAATCCAGCCAGTGATCTGGCTCCAAAGGCCGGTGGCCAACAACAAACCAAGTGCAATCAATAGCACGCCGCCAACAATGTTGAAGGTGCGAATGTGACGCTTCACAAAGCCAACTGACTTGGTGGCCCATCCGAAGCCAGCCGCAATCGCAATAAACGGAAGGCCGATTCCAAGCGCATAAACAAAGGCCAACAGAGCGCCCTTGGCTGGGGATCCGCTATCCGAAGCCAAAGTAAGCACGGCCGCGAGTGTGGGGCCAATGCATGGAGTCCAGCCCAGACCAAAGGCGATGCCCAGCAACGGGGCGCCAATCAGGCCCAGTCTCGGTGAAACCTGCATTTTGAAAGTGCGTTGCATGAAACTAAATTGGCCAACCAAAACCAAACCGAGCAAGATCACAAGCACGCCCAGAATTCGTTGCACCCACGAAATGCCCGCTGCATAAATTGCCGCGCCAATTGTGCCGAAGACCGCACCAATCAGAACAAACACAACCGAGAAACCCAGCACAAACAAAAGTGAGCCAAGCAACATGCGACCTCGGCTAGAAGAGAAGCCGGAAACAAATCCTAGATAACCCGGGATGAGCGGCAACACGCAAGGACTAATGAATGAAACCAAACCAGCGAGCAACGCCATCGGAATAGCAGCAAACATGCTGCCGTTCAAAATGATTTCGCCCGGGTTCAAATTATTCGCCTGCCGCTGTTTCGATTAGAGCTTTAAGAATTGACTTGTCGATTCGACCAAGCACGCGCGCAGTAACTTTTCCGTCTTTGCCAATCACCAATGTGGTTGGCACCGCTTGCGGAGTTACGATGCCGGTGAATGCCAGCATCACGCTGCCGCTTTGCGCATCAACAATTGATGGCCAGGTGATTTTGAAATTGCGTTCAAAAGCTGCAGCAGTGGCAGCGCTGTCGCGCACGTTCACACCGATGAATTGCACATCTTTATATTTGCCAGCCAGCTCAAGCAGATCTGGGGCTTCTGCTCGGCAAGGCGCACATCCGGCGTACCAAAAATTCAACACCGTTACAACGCCGGCCAAATTTGCACTCGAGATAGCTTCGCCAGTTGTTGAAACCCCCGACCACTTAACGGCAACTGGGCGGTTCGCAGCCGCAAACTCTGTCACGCTGCCATCCCCAGCGATGTAATTTTTGTTGTCGCCAGCTTTGAACTGATTTGCCAACGGATCGTTAGCAGCGCAACCAGATAGTGAGCCCATGACTACAACTGCAATCAAAAACACAATCGCCCCAGTTAGAAACCAGCGCTGATACTTTCTCAAACGGCACCTCTATCGATAGCGCGCAATGCGGCGCTCGGGTCGCGATAACCCACTTCAACAAATTTGTTGCCCTGACGCTCAATGGTGGTGATACTCGACAACGCAGTGCGACGATTTCTCGGGCTGTGCGGCAGAGCCATTCCGGTCAAAGAACGGTGCACCATTTCAATGGGCAATTGGTGCGAAACCAACACTACGTCGCCATCCTGAGTATTTTGCCAAGCTTCTTCAATCACTTCGAGCATGCGATCGGCAATCTGGCGAAACGGCTCACCCCAGCTTGGCTGCAGTGGGTTTCGCAAGTGGTAATAAAGGTGTGGGCGCATCAAAACGTGGCCCAGGCCAAGGCGGCGACCCTCAAAGGCGTTGTATGGCTCAACCAAGCGGTCATCGATTTTGGGTTCAAGGCTAAAAGTGCGCTGCACAGGTTCGGCCGATTCACGGGTGCGCAACAAAGGGCTCACATAAAGTGCCGAAATCTTGCGGCCCTCGGCCTTTAGTTCTGCGGCGGCGGCCTCGGCCATCTTGTGGCCGCGCTCGCTCAACGCAAAGTGCGGAAGCCTGCCGTATAGAACGGCATCGGGGTTGTGCACTTCGCCGTGACGAATGAGATGAATGCGATCGGCGGGCATGAGGTCAAGTCTACCCTCGGCTAAACTGGCCCTTATGAGAGCCCGTGCATTAGTAAAAGACCTTGCCGCCCTGCCAGACGGACCAGTAACTATCGGTGGATGGGTTGAAAAGCTTCGTGATCAGAAGCGCATCCAATTCATCATTATTCGCGATGAATCTGGGGATGTTCAGGTGACCTACCCTCGCCCGGTAGTAGACGAGCAGCCGGTTGAGGATGACGCCCTTGCTGCCAAGGTTTCGACCCTAACCAACGGTTCATTCGTTTGGATCACCGGTCGTTTGGTGCACGACGAGCGCGTAAAGCTAGGCGGTCTTGAGATTCAGCTTGATGACGTTGAAATCGTCACCATGGCTGACCCGGAGACCCCAATTGCCGATGACACCTCTATCGACAAGCGCATGGACTGGCGCTTCTTGGACCTTCGTCGCCCAGAGATGAACTTGGTGTTCCGAATTCAAACGACCATCGAGCATGCTTGGCGTGAATACTGGACTGAAAACGGCTTTGTTGAGATTCACACTCCAAAGCTGATGGCCTCGGCTTCTGAGTCAAACGCCGAGCTCTTCAAACTTGAGTACTTCGAAGGCCACGCCTACCTGGCTCAGTCACCACAGTTCTACAAGCAGATGGCAATGATGTCTGGCATGGGTCGAATCTTTGAAATTGGCCCAGTGTTCCGTGCCGACCCATCGTTCACCTCGCGTCACGCAACCGAGTTTGTTTCGGTTGACATCGAAGTTTCATGGATTGACTCACACGAAGACATCATGCAGATTCAAGAGCAGTTGCTGCACCGCGCAATTAGCGCAGTAAAAGAAAAGCACGGTGAAGAAATCTTGAAGCACTTCGGCATCGAAGTTAAGGTTCCGAGCATTCCGTTCCCACGAGTGACTTTGGATGCCGCAATCGAGATCATCAACCAGCGCGGCCACAAAGTTGAGCGCGCAGGCGACCTCGACCCAGAGGGCGAGCGTCAAATTGCGGCTTGGGCCGAAGAGACTCACGGTCACGAATTTGTATTCGTCACCGACTACCCTGCAACCGTGCGCCCGTTCTATCACATGCGTCACGCCGACAACAATGCGTTGACCAACAGCTACGACCTAATCTGGCGCGGCACCGAGATTACCACCGGTGCTCAGCGTGAACATCGCTTGGATGTCTTGATCGAGCAGGTAAAGCAGAAGGGTCTAGAACCAGAAGGCTTGCAGACTTACCTCGACTTCTTTAAGTACGGTGCTCCAGCCCACGGTGGTTTTGGCATGGGCTTGCTTCGCGTTTTGATGCTGCTATTGCACCAGCCAAACATTCGCGAAGTTGGTTTCTTGTTCCGTGGTCCAAACCGCCTAGAGCCATAAGCCCGGCACCGAAAAATGTCGCTGCTACCTAAAAGCAAACTTGGCACCTGGGGTTTCTACCTAACAGTTGCATTCGCAGTTTTGTTTTTGCTGGCCACAACCGTGAACGTGATGTTCATTCCGGCCTTTGCGATTTTTGCACTCGGCATTGCCGGCGTGATTCTCAACATCATCGCGTTCATCAAAAAAGATTTCTCGTGGCTCGGCGTAATCATCGGCGTGCTGGTTGGCGCCTTTGTGATTTTCTGGGTCGGCGGAGAACTGCTGTTCCCTCACTAAAAATGTCCTATGTCCTTGATTTGCTAAGTCATGGACAACTTCTACGCATTCATAGATGAATCGCGCGAGGGCAGGTACACGCTCTGCCTTCTTCGAGTTCAGGATCACAAATTATCCGACCTTCGTAAAGCCATGGAATCCCTTCGCAAAAATGGCCAGTCGCGAATTCACATGAAACAAGAGAGCGATTCAAGACGACGAGAAGTCCTCGCAAAATTGAATTCTCTGGCTAACTGGGATGCTCTAATTCTTGAATCGAATACGAAGAGTCGTATTACAGCTGCAACTCGCCAAGACCTTTTTCTTCTAATGGCTCAGCATCCTCTTTGGCAACGGGGTAACGAATTAGTTGTTGAGGATTCAACTGATCGCAGTAGGGACAAGCGCACTCTGGCTTGGCTGGCTAAAAACGGCAACCACACATTTCGATATTCATTTAAGAAACCATCGGATGATCCAGGTCTATGGGCTGCTGACGCAATCGTTTGGGACTTCGCCAAAGGCGGAAATTGGCGCAAAGCAGTCATCGGGAAAGTGACTAAAGTTTCTGCACCCTGATATGAGCATTAAATACGTTCGCCCAAGATGAGTCCGTCCGGACAAGTCTTGGGCGTTCTTTCTCGGGCTACTGCCCTCGACATTCCAACTATAAAACTCAAACCCTTCAAAAATCAACGCAAAAAGAGTATTTACATATTGCACAGTACTCTGTAATGTGTAATACTGAACCCATCGAAAGGGGCACCATGGATTCAACCCAATTGCTCAAAGGCGTTTTAGATGTGGCGGTGTTAGCCGTGATCGAAAACGAAGACGGTTACGGCTACGACATCGTGCGCCGACTAAAACAAGCCGGCCTCGATGATGTTGGCGATGCCTCTGTGTATGGCACACTTCGTCGCCTATTCACTGCCGGGGCACTCAACAGCTACGTGGTGGCATCCGAAGATGGCCCACACCGCAAGTACTACGGCATCAACGAAGTTGGCGCCCAGATGCTTGCCGACCAACGCGAGAGTTGGAAGACCTTCAGCAATCAAATGACCGCGCTGCTTGAGCCGCGCAAACGCAGCAACCGAACCTACGGAGGAAACTAATGCAAGCTCTAACCGACAACACCATCAAAGATTTCGCCGCTGCGGTTCGTGCCGAACTAGCCGACCTGCCTAAGCGCGAGGTTCAAGAACTTACCGATGGCCTTGAGGCTGACCTGCACGATCGCCTAAGCGAAGAGGGAGAAAGCTTTGACCCAGGCTCGGCTGCAACTTATGCAGCAGAACTGCGCGAGGCCGCAGGTGTTGCACCAAAACTGGCGAAACGAAAAGAGTTTTCGTCAGCTGCCCTTGTGCAAAGCACTGAAGATTGGTTTCGCAAGACTGCATTTGGAACCGCCCTTCTAGAATTTGGCGTCTCGGTTCGCCCGGTCTGGTGGGTGCTTCGAGTGGTCGTGATGTTTGTAATACTTGAGGCATTCCGCTTGCCGCTATGGCTGTTTCCGGTTGCAGCGTTCCTAAGCATCATGTGGGGTCGCGGCACCTGGTTTAATAGCGGCTTCTTCAAGGCAATCTTGCTGCCTCTCAACCTGATCGCAATCTTGATGATTATTCCAGCCGCAGATTCTGCAGCCAGAACAATTGACCAATACATTGCCAACACTGACCTCGTGCAAAGCGGTGCTTACGCCAACCGAGCCGGTCTGCAACTCAACGGCGAGCAGGTCTTAGAGATAAAGGCTTTTGATGCAACGGGTACCGAAGTCATCGGCTTGACCTATCAGGATCAAAACGGAAACCCACTATTTGAAGTTCAGGCAGAGCCAATCGTAGTGCCAGACATTTCTGGCATGACAATTCCTGAATTCCAGGCCGCGCTGACTGCCGTGGGCATTGAAAACGTAGAAATCAATTACCTAGATGACGCCGAACCAGTTGGCGACGTTGTGGTTCTTCGAACAGAGCCAGCAATTGGTTCATGGATAGACCCAAAAAGCACTTTGTTAGTTGTGATGGATCACCAAAAATAAACCGAGCTTCTAATCCCCCAGGAAAAGAAGATCCCTCGGCGTTCACGGCAACCAAGCGTGTGAATGCCGAGGGTTTTCTTAGGTGTACTTGCGAATGGTGTCGTGGGTCTTTTTAGCCCATTCGTGCTTCTTGCCAAGACGACTCAGCACGATTAGCAAAATTGGAAACCAGAAGCGTTTCAGAATCCATCGAATTACAGCAAACATTTGAACCTATCCAACGCATCGATTGTTTTTGAGATAACTAGGTTTTGAAACCAACGCATACAACGCGCGCTTGAGGCGCTCGTCATCGATGCGCCAGTAGTTGTGCACTTTGCCATTGATCAACAGCACCGGAATCTCTTCGGAGTATTTCACTTGCAGCGCTTCGTCTTCAAGAATGTTTTTCTCGGTGACAGTGATTGACGCTGCAGGGTGTGATGCCATAAAGCCAGTCACAACTTCGTCAACAACTTCGCGGGCATCCTCGCATAGATGACAACCAGGCTTGCTAAGCAAGAGAAGTTCAATTGTGTTGCTCATGTGTTTAGCCTAGGTCAAAGGCCCCAGAGGCCTAAACTTTAGAAGTGCCGAAACCTGCAGAAAAGCCCAAGAAACTCGAAGCTGCCTTCTTCGACGTTGACAACACCATTTTGCGTGGCTCAAGTAGTTTTCTTTTTGGCAAGGCAGCTTTTCACCACGGCTTTTTTAAGCGCACCGATGTGTGGCGCTTTGGCTGGGAGCAACTTCGATTCATCGCTCGTGGTGAAACCGCAAAGACCATGACCATGATCAAAGACCGCGCACTCGGTTTGATTGAAGGTCACGATGCCGCCGAATTGGCAGCGCTAACCGATGAGGTTTACGACAACTACATTCAGCCAAAACTTTGGCCAGAAACCGTGCGTCTAGCCCAGCAGCACATCAAAGACGGCCGCGAAGTTTGGCTAGTCACCGCAACTCCAAAAGAGATCGCCGAAGTTATCGCTCACCGTCTTGGCCTAACCGGCGGTTTGGGCACAATTGTTGAAGCTAAGGATGGCGTGCTCACCGGCAAGCTGGTTGGCGAAGCATTGCATGGCGCCGCCAAGCGCAAGGCAGTTCGCAAACTTGCCAAGGAGCGCAACATTAGCCTCAAGCGTTCATTCGCCTACAGCGACAGTGTAAACGACTTGCCACTGCTAACACTTGTTGGCAATGCCATCACAGTGAACCCAGACTCACAACTCAAGCGCTATGCCCAGGCTGCCAACTGGAAGATCCTAGATTTCAAAAAGCGCGAACTGCGTGCCAATAAAAAGACTGCCGCCAAAAAGACCACCAAGAAATAAGAAATCCCGCCGGTTGCCCGACGGGATTTAGAACCGATAAATCGGCTTACTTCTTATTGCGACGCTGGTGGCGAGTCTTGCGAAGCAGCTTGCGGTGCTTCTTCTTCGACATACGCTTGCGGCGCTTCTTGATGACTGAACCCATGAAGACCTCACAAAATTTGGTTGCCGCCAGCAGATTGCCGGCCAACAAAACGATTTCCCTAGTCTAGCCCAATAGGGCGTAGCCTGAGACCGTGACTAAGAATCAGCCATTTGAAGTAGTCGAATCATTCGATGATTTCGAGCTTCGCCACTATCCGGAGTGCATTTTGGCTCAGGTAACTACCGCCGGCCCCTTCATGCGCGCGGGCAATAGCGCCTTCTACCCGCTATTTAACTACATCAGCGGGGCCAACCAGACTCAGACCAAAATCGCCATGACGGCGCCTGTGATTCAGCACCCTGGTGCCGACGAATCGCACGTGATCAGTTTTGTGATGCCTGAGGGCATGAAAGCTGCGGATGTGCCTGCGCCCACTGGTTCAACGGTGACTACGCGCGTGGTGCCCGAGCACTATTCAGCGGTGCGCAAATTCCGCGGATCATGGCAGGAAGATCGGTTTCGTATAGAAGGTGAACGATTGCTGCTTGCGGTGAGGCAGGCGGGCCTCAAGACTATTGGCGACCTATACTGGGCGAGATTTGATCCTCCATTTAAACCAGGATTTATGAAACACAACGAAGTTTTGATCGACCTAGAAAGGTAAGTATGAAAATCAATATCACCCTCAAGAAGGCAATTGTTGAATTTCTTGGCGCTCTCATGTTTACAACCGCAGTTGTTGCCAGCGTCTCAAGCCAGCGACCTCTGCCACAACTTGCAATCGCTGTCACACTTGGCCTCGCGCTATTGATTACTTCATCGATTAGCGGCGGCCACTTGAACCCAGCGGTTTCACTTTTCTTCTATGCGCGTCGCGAGCTTTCACTTGGCGACCTAGCGGTTTACATCGCAGCCCAGATTGCCGGTGCATTCTCGGGTGCTGTTATCGGGTCATTGCTGTGGGATAAAACTCTCACCGCATTTGAAGCCAATTCAATGCCAGCCTGGTCAACGCTCGGTGGCGAATTGTTCGCAACCGGCGGCTTGGTTTTTCTCTTCGGATTCCTGGCAAGCACAAAGCGCGTTGCCTTGATTCCAGCGGCGGCCGGCCTTTGGATTCTTGCCGTAGCCTCATTCACCCAGACTGGCGCACAGGCTAACCCTGCGGTTTCGCTGGCTCTAACCATTGCCGGCCAGGGCACAGTGAGCTCGGGTTGGTTCATCTTGGCTCAGCTTGCTGGTGCATTGATTGCCACCGGCTTCTTGATTGTTTTCAACGCTAAGGCCGTAAAGCCTGCCAAGAAAAAAGCTAAGAAGTAAGCAGTTTTTAACTGAGGGGCGTCGGGCAACCGGCGCCCCTTTTTTACCCTTTGTTTACCTGCAAGTGGCATTCTTAACACATGACTACAAAAGCCTCTGTTCTATTCGTATGTGTTCACAACGCTGGCCGTTCTCAAATGGCCGCCGGTTTTCTAAAGGAGCTAGCGGGCGACCGCGTACAGGTTCTTTCAGCGGGAACTGACCCAGGTACCCAGGTAAACCCATCCGCAGTTGAGGCAATGGCTGAGCTGGGCATCGACATCAGCCAGAACTTTCCTAAGCGTCTAACCGACGAGGCAGTCAAAGAATCTGACTACGTAATCACCATGGGCTGTGGCGACACCTGCCCGTTCTTCCCTGGCAAGACCTACCTTGACTGGCCTTTGGATGACCCTGCCGGCCAGGGCGTTGACGCGGTTCGCCCAATTCGTGACGCGGTTCGCGCAAAGGTTGAGGCACTAATCGCAGAAATTGACGCCAAGAACTAGGTTTTCTAGAAGTTTTAGGCCAAAATTTCTAAATGGCCCCCACTTCTAAAGTCGCACCCGCCCCTAAGCAAGAGCGCGCAAAAGACACCGTATCCGCAGTTTTAAAGGCAACTAACGCTGCCCTCAAAAAAGGCGGTGAAGCTTCGGTGCGCATTCAGGACATCTCGGCAATTACCAAAGTTTCAATTGGTTCGATCTATCACCACTTTGGCGACCGCGACGGTTTGATTCGCGCGGCTTATGTTGAGAATTATTCGGCGGCCATCAAAGACGACATCGAACGCGTGCGTCGGTTTATGCAAAGCATGAACAGTGCAAACGACATTCAAGAAAATTACGAAGAGATGGCTGCGTTCATCACTGAGCACTTCGTGAAGTTTCCGGCACGCGAGCAAGCATTTGTAATTGGCAGCACCGCGGGTCGCCCGCTATTGCGCGAGGCAATCATTAAAGTTCAAAACGAACTAACAAACGGGCTAACCGAAGTGATGCAAGTTCTAAAAGATCGTAAAATCTTGAAACCTGGCCTTGAACCTCGTGCCGCAGCTGTGTTTGTGCTTGGCATGTTGCACGGTCGCATCATTGCAGAGTTCGATCGCAGTCCAGTCAGTGACAAAGATTGGAACTTTGCGATGCTTACCGCGTTTAACGGACTATTTGCCACTAGCTAGTTCGCGAGAGCGAGCCAATGCGGCTTGCGTGCCCTCAACAAACATTGCAGTCAAGTCAGTTTGATCGAAGCGTGCGATGGCGCGCTCAGTTGTGCCATTTGGGCTAGTCACTTGCTTGCGAAGTTCTTGCGGCGACTTGCCTGATTCAACCAAAAGCTTGGCAGCTCCCAAGAATGTTTCGTTCACCATCAGTGCTGCATCGGCATCGCTAAAGCCATGAGCCTTGGCAGCTTCGGTGAGTTTCTCAACCAGGTAGAAAACGTAGGCCGGACCCGAACCCGAAATTGTGCCGAGTTCGTCAATTTTGTCTTCGCCCAAAACAATTACTTTGCCAACCGTTTCAAAAAGTTGTTTAGCCGTTTCAACATTTTCTGCGGATGCTCGTGAGCCAGGTGCGACACCCGTAACCGCTAGGCCAACAATTGCTGGGGTGTTTGGCATGGCTCGCACCACGGCAACATCCGCAGGAAGCACAGCTTGCATTGCAGCGGTGGTGATGCCGGCGGCCACGCTGACCACCAGCGCATCGTCGTTGAGTGAATCGGCAACATCGGCAAGCACCTCGGTTACATAAGCCGGCTTGACGCCAACCAAAATTACATCGGCACCAGCAACAGCCATCTGGTTTGCGTCTTCGCCGTTTTCGAGTGCAAAGGTGAGCACGCCAAACTGCTCGGCCAATGCGGTTGCGCTGGCATCTGAGTTAGTGGTCACTGAGATGTTGCTCGGCTCGAAGCCAGACTTGATGAGGCCAGCCAAAATAGCGCCGCCCATTGAGCCAGTGCCAAGAATTGCAATTCGAGAGATGTTCACGAGTTCAGTTTAGGCGCGCGCTAGTTGAGGATGAACTGGACGGTGTCTTTAGACTTCACGCCGTTGACCTCGGCAGTCAGGTGATACGAAGCACCGCCGCCGCTGACTGGGTTCTGGTCAACGCCGCATCCGGTGCCACTTGAATAAACGCGGAACCACTCGCCCACCGGTGCTGTTTTAGTCTCACCTGCAGCAATTTCGATTGGCGCTGAAGTGAGGCTGGTGCGGTCACAGTTGTGGGAATCCCAAATGGTTTCGCTGCCGCTGGTGACCGTGAAGAAGGTGTTGATTGGGCCTAGGTCAAAGGTGCATGCCGCGCCAGCGTTATTAGTGATTTGGTAGCCAAAGTATGGGTTTGAACCCGAGGCAAAACTCGATTGTGAGCTGCCTGCCGCGTTGGCCACGACAGCTGTGACGGATAGGTCTTTGGCATTGCAGGCCCCGCCTGCCGATGCCTGCGGCGATGAGCTAGAAGTTGGCGCAGAGTTGCCACCAAACATTGACTGCACACCAGTGACAATTGCCGAGATGCCCGCCCACACCAGAATCACGAGAACAACAACTACAACCAGCGCAATGATGCGACGAATCTTATAGTTTGGGCGACCCTGAGGGCGGCGATTGCGTGGGTCAATTTTCTGGTTGCTCATGAATAAAGGCTAACCAAAGCAGGCTCTAAAGCGTCTTAAGCATCCTGGTGTTGCCAAGGGTGTTCTGCTTCACGCGCGCGAGATCCAAGAACTCGGCCACACCCTCGTCGTGCGAACGAACCATCTCTTCAAATGTCCCTGGGTCCACCGGCACATCCGAGATTTCTTGAAAGCCGCTCTTGGCAAAAAATTCGGTTTCAAAAGTAAGACAGAAAACACGCCTAATTCCTAGGGATGCTGCACGCGCGAGTAGACCTTCGAGAATTGCTTTACCAACTCCAAGGCCACGGCTTGTTTCGGCAACTACCATCGAACGAACCTCGGCGAGGTCCTCCCACATCACATGCAGCGCACCCGCGCCAACAACTTTGCCGGCGGCATCCACGGCAACCATAAACTCTGGCACCGCTTCATAAAGGCTCACCAGTTCGTGGCCAAGCAAAACTTTTGAACTCTCGAGTTGCTGACGCATAGCTTGAATGGCCTTCACATCAGAAGTGCGTGCAGCACGCACGGTGATTGAGTTGGCGACCATACCCCCAAGAATACTGGGATGATTATTGAATGAGCGACTTAGTGACGATTCCAAAAACCAATCTTTATGTTTATCCGGTGTGCTTTGGCGGCAACGTCTTTGGCTGGACCGCAGACAAAGCCCAAAGCTTTGAATTGCTAGATGGCTTCAGCGCAAAGGGTGGCAACTTTATTGACACCGCGGATGTCTACAGCGAATGGGCACCGGGCAACGCCGGAGGCGAAAGCGAAAGCATCATCGGTGAGTGGATGCAATCAAAGGCGAATCGCTCAGGCATGATCATTGCCACCAAGGTCGCAAAACTTTCAACCCGCCCAGGCCTAAGCCGTGCCAACATTATTGCGGCCGCCGAAGATTCACTTCGTCGCCTCAACACCGACTACATCGACCTTTACTACGCACACGAAGATGACGCCAACACTCCACTTGAAGAAACTCTTGGTGCCTTTGATGAATTGGTAAAAGCCGGCAAGGTGCTAAACATCGCAGCATCAAATTATTCGGGTGCTCGCTTGATTGAGGCTGTAGAGGTTAGTCGTGCAAACGGCCTAGCCGAATACGTAGCTCTTGAAAATGAATACAGTTTGATGGAACGAAGCGCGTACGAAAGCGACAGCATGCCTGTCTTGAAGCAACTGGGCATCAGCGGATTGCCTTACTTCAGCTTGGCAATGGGTTTCTTGACTGGCAAGTACGAAGAAGGCAAGCAAGTTGAGTCGGTGCGTGCCGAGGGCGTTAGTAAATATTTCAACGAAGCCGGTTGGGCCACAGTTGCAAACCTAAATGAAATTGCCGCCGAAATTGGCTGCTCAATGAGCGCAGTTGCAATGGCTTGGCTGCGTCAACAACCTACTGTTTCGGTGCCAATCGCGAGTGCGCGCACAATGCAACAGCTAGACGAGCTAATGCAGGTAGTGACACTCACCGACCAGCAATTAGCCCGCCTTAGCTAAAGCAATTTATAGAAACTAAACCGAAGCCACCGGTTCGCGAAGGCGGCTAGTGAACACAAATTCATCGTTCACAAAGTCAACATCCACGTGCGCTGCATTTAGCAACTCACCGTGCAGAATCTTCTCGCTGAGCTTGTCTTCAACTTCACGCTGAACTGCGCGACGCAATGGTCGGGCGCCCAGGGTTGGGTCAAAGCCAATCTCAATCAGGCGATCCTTAGCTGCAGTGGTCACAGCCAAAGTCATGTCGCGGTCTTCTAGGCGAACCGCTAGACGCTTGATGAATAGATCAACGATCTGCACAAGCTCTGGCTTGGTTAGCTGAGGGAACACGATGGTCTCATCAACACGGTTTAGGAACTCCGGACGGAAGCTCTTCTTTAGTTCTTCGTTGACCTTGCCCTTCATGCGCTCGTAGTCGTTGGCGTTGTCGCCTTCGAGTGAGAAGCCCATTGCGCCGCGAGAAATGTCGCGGGTGCCAAGGTTGGTGGTCATGATGATGATGGTGTTCTTGAAGTCGACAACTCGACCCTGGCCATCGGTCAAGCGACCCTCTTCAAGAATCTGCAACAGAGAGTTGAAGATGTCTGGGTGAGCCTTTTCGATTTCGTCGAACAGTACAACGCTGAATGGCTTGCGGCGAACCTTCTCGGTTAGCTGGCCACCCTCTTCGAAACCAACGAAGCCCGGAGGGGCACCGAACAAACGAGAAACGGTGTGCTTCTCGCCGTACTCACTCATGTCTAGCGAGATCAAAGCGCCTTCGTCGTCGAACAAGAACTCGGCTAGAGCCTTGGCCAACTCGGTCTTTCCAACACCGGTTGGGCCGGCAAAGATGAATGAACCAGATGGACGGTTTGGGTCCTTGAGTCCCGCACGCTGACGGCGAATCGACTTCGAGATCGCGGCAATTGCGTCTTCTTGGCCAATAACGCGCTTGTGCAATTCGTCTTCCATAAAGATGAGCTTGGCGCTCTCTTCTTCGGTTAGTTTGAACACCGGAATGCCGGTTGCCTGAGCAAGCACCTCGGCAATTAGACCTTCGTCAACAATGCCCTGCGCGGCAACTGAGCCGGCACGGTACTGCTTCTCCATCTTCACGCGCTCAACGTTTAGCTTTTTCTCTTCGTCGCGCTTGGCGGCTGCAAGTTCGAAGTCTTGGTCTTCGATTGCCTTCTCTTTTTCAACCTTGAGCGCAACAATCTTCTCTTCGATTTCACGAAGCTCTGGTGGTGAAGACAAGATCGACAAACGCAAGCGAGCGCCGGCTTCATCGATTAGATCGATGGCCTTGTCAGGCAAGAAGCGGTCTGTAATGTAGCGGTCTGAAAGCTGAGCCGCCGCAACCAATGCGCCGTCGGTGATTGAAACCTTGTGGTGCACTTCGTAGCGGTCGCGAAGACCCTTCAAAATGTTGATGGCCTGCGGCAACGATGGCTCGTTAACTGTGACCTGCTGAAAACGACGAGTTAGCGCTGCGTCTTTTTCAAAGTGCTTGCGGTACTCATCCAAAGTGGTTGCACCAATTGTTTGCAGTTCACCGCGAGCCAATAGTGGCTTCAAGATTGAAGCTGCATCGATTGCACCTTCGGCGGCACCGGCGCCAACCAAGGTGTGAATCTCGTCGATGAAAGTGATGATGTCGCCACGGGTGCGAATCTCTTTGGTTACTTTCTTTAGGCGCTCTTCAAAGTCACCGCGGTAGCGAGAGCCGGCAATCAATGAACCCATGTCTAGGGTGTAAAGCTGCTTGCCCTTCAAAGTCTCTGGAACGTTGCCGTTAACAATTGCCTGAGCCAAGCCCTCCACAACGGCGGTCTTACCCACGCCAGGTTCACCAATCAAGATTGGGTTGTTCTTTGAACGGCGAGACAGAATTTGCATTACGCGTTCGATCTCGCGCTCGCGACCAATCACTGGGTCTAGCTTGCCATCGGCTGCTGCCTGGGTTAGGTTGCGACCAAACTGGTCAAGAATCTGCGAGCCTTTTTGCTTTTCGCCATTGTCGCCACCAACTGCAACGGTCTCTTTACCCTGAAAACCTGAAAGCAACTGGATAACCTGTGCGCGCACTCGGTTGGTGTCGGCACCAAGTTTGGTGAGCACCTGCGCAGCCACACCCTCGCCTTCGCGAATTAGACCCAGCAACAAGTGCTCGGTGCCAATGTATGAGTGGCCCAGCTGAAGCGCCTCGCGAAGCGATAGCTCAAGAACTTTTTTAGCGCGCGGAGTAAAAGGAATGTGGCCGGTTGGCGCCTGCTGGCCCTGACCGATGATTTCTTGAACCTGCTCGCGCACAGAGTTTAGGTCGATGCCCAAAGACTCAAGGGCCTTGGCGGCAACGCCTTCGCCTTCGTGAATCAAACCAAGCAAGATGTGCTCGGTGCCAATGTAGTTGTGATTCAGTAGCTTGGCCTCTTCTTGGGCAAGCACTACAACGCGACGGGCTTTGTCGGTGAACTTCTCAAACATCTTTACTCCTAGGGCAGGTATAAAGATGTTAAGTGCTTACTTGGCCTTCTTATTCGGCTGTTCGCTGAGGGGTAAATCGGCCTTTTCGAGCTCGGCGCGCATCTTGGCTTCCATCTCGGCATAAACCTTGCGTTCGGTAGCATCCGCACGCAGAATTCCACGCATGATGATCCAGAAAATGCCGCCAACCAGCAACGGTGGCACAAATGAAAGAAGTGAATCCCAAAGAATTTGCCAGTCCACGATGCCTACTTGACCAACGGGAACATGATGGTCTCGCGAATGCCAAGACCGGTGAGGCTCATCAATAGGCGGTCGATGCCCATGCCCATGCCGCCCGAAGGTGGCATGCCAAACTCCAGCGCCTTCAAGAAGTCTTCGTCTAGCTTCATGGCCTCTGGGTCGCCCGATGCGGCCAGGGTTACCTGCTCAACAAAGCGGGCACGCTGAATAACCGGGTCAACCAACTCTGAATAGCCGGTGGCTTGTTCATAACCGCGAATGTAGAGATCCCACTTCTCCACCACGCCAGCCTTGCTGCGGTGGTCGCGAGTAAGCGGTGAAGTGTCAACCGGAAAATCAATTACGAAGGTTGGCTTCACAAGGTTGCCCTTTACGAAGTGCTCCCACAGTTCTTCGACATACTTGCCAGGCAGCGGGTGATCGATTTCGATTTCAACCGATGAAGCCAGCTTCTTGAGTTCTGCCATTGGTGTCTCTGGTGTGATTACCTGACCACAAGCTTCGCTTAGTGATTCATACATCGAAATGCGTGGCCATTCGCCACCAAGGTCGTTGATCTCGCCACCCTCAAGTTCAACCTGGTGAGTTCCGAAGACATCCATAGCGGCATTTTGAATTAGCTGCTGAGTTAGGTCGGCGATTGAGTTGTAGTCACCGTATGCCTGATAAGCCTCGAGCATCGCAAACTCAGGTGAGTGAGTTCGGTCGGCGCCTTCGTTTCTAAAGTTGCGGTTGATTTCGAAAACGCGATCGATGCCACCAACTACTGCGCGCTTCAAGAAAAGCTCAGGTGCGATGCGCAAGAACAACTCGGTGTCGAATGCGTTTGAGTGGGTCTTGAACGGGCGGGCCGAAGCGCCACCGTGAATGGTCTGCAACATCGGAGTCTCAACCTCGATGAATTGCTGTGCGTCAAAAGTTCGACGCAGTGACTGCATCACCTTTGAACGAATCTGCACAACCTCACGAGCGCGGTCGCGAACAATTAGGTCAACATAGCGGTGACGAACGCGGTATTCCTCGCCAAGTTCGTTGTGCATGTTTGGCAACGGGCGAATGGTCTTTGCAGCCATCAACCACTCGTCGGCAAGAATCGAAAGTTCGCCGCGCTTTGAGGTGACTACCTCACCGGCAACAAACACGTGGTCGCCAAGGTCAACGAGTTCTTTCCAAGCTTCAAGCTGCTCTTCGCCAACTTTGTCGAGCGAAAGCATGGCCTGAATGCGCTGACCCGAACCAGCCTGCAAGGTTGCAAAGCAAAGCTTGCCGGTGTTGCGCTGAAAAACAATTCGACCAGCCAGGGCAACTTTGTCACCGGTGGCCACGTCAATTTCAAGTTCTGGATAAGCCGCGCGCACACCGTCGATTGTGTGGGTGATTGGCAGGCTCACCGGGTAGGCGTCGTTTAGCTCGTTTAGGCGTTCACGCTTGGCAAGGCGAACGGCAATCTGCTCGGGCAGGTCTTGCTCTAGATCCAGCTCAGTTTCTGGCTGTTCGCTCATGCGGGTGCTCCTAAAAAACGATTTCGATGTTGTCGATCAATCGGGTTGTGCCCACCACAGCTGCGATAAGCATTAGCGCCCGGCCCTTGAATCCATCTTGAATGGCCTCAAAGCTGTTTGCATCGACCAAGGCAATGTAGTCAAGTTTAGCCTCAGGCACCTTATGCATCACGGTTCTAGCCGATTCCAAGGCTGCGGATGGGCTCGTGGCCGTTGCATGCCCAACGCGAAGCGCTGCCGAGAGTTGCGTGGCTACCGCATGCTCATGCTGGCTCAAATAGCGGTTGCGGCTCGAAAGCGCCAAGCCACTTGGCTCGCGCAGAGTGGGTGCCTCGATTATCCGAAGCTTTGCAAACTGCTTGGCGGCCATTTGGCGAACCAGAAAAACTTGCTGGGCATCTTTGGCGCCAAACACGGCAATGTCAGGTTGAACCAATTCAAAGAGTCGAGCCACCACGGTGAGCATGCCATCAAAGTGACCCGGTCGAGAAGCGCCTTCAAAAAGCTCACCGATGTGACCGGCTTGCTGAGTAATTTCGGTGTTGCCCTGATAAACATCGTTCACGGTTGGCAAAAACAAAAGATCGGCGGCGGCGCTTTGCAACAGTGCCGAATCGGCGTCAATGGTGCGCGGGTACTTTTCAAAATCTTCACCAGCACCAAACTGCAACGGGTTCACAAAAATTGAAACCACAATAAAGTCGGCGTGCTTTTTTGCTTCGGCAATCAAAGACAAGTGGCCTTCGTGCAACGCACCCATGGTTGGCACGAAGCCAACTTTTTTGCCTGCAGCTTTTGCGGCACCAACTGCAGCGGCAAGCGCTTCGCCAGTTTTTGCGGTTATCAACCCAGCAGCTCCTCGGGGTCGAGTGGTTTGTGGCCATCGGCTAACGCTTGCTCAACCGAACTGCGCACCAACGGCCCCAGCACAGCGCGAGCATTCTCGGCACCGATGCCTTCAAGCAAACCAATTGCCTGATTCACAATCATCGCCGAGAAATTGCTGGCAACCGAAACTGATTCAAAATAAGTTGCACGATTTTCTTCGCTAACCACAATTGGCTCGGCGCCCATTTCAATAACCAACGCTTGCGCAATTGGCAGTGCAGCATTTGGTGCCGAAACCGCAAAATAACTTTCGCGAATTTGCGCTAGATCAATTGAGGTTCCGGTGAATGACATCGCTGGGTGAATTGCAAGTGGAATCACACCTTGCATTGCAGCGGGAGACAGAACTGAGTATCCAAACTCGCCTGCAGTGTGCGCCACTAGTTGACCTTGACGCCAAAGTCTGCCCTCGGCAATTGCGCCAACCAAGGGTGCAATCTCTTTTGCCTCAATGGCCAACAAAACTAAATCGGCTTGCTCGATAATCTGCGGCATCGAAACAATAGGCACACCGGGAAGCATCGCATCGACGCGCTCTTGGTTAAAATCTTCGATGGCAGCCAAGCCAACCAGCACGTGACCGGCCCCAGCTAAGGCCTGACCCAAAACCACACCAACCGGCCCAGCGCCAATTACGCCTACGCTTAGTCTTCCGTCACTCAAGCTGGGGTCACTTCTGATGAGCCGGCGCCTGGCCCGCTACCGATGGTGCCGTTGCCGTCATCCTTGATGCGACAAGCCTTTTCAACCAGTATTCCCGCTAGCAGCATGACCAGCGAGACAACTAGGCCAGCGACGTTTTGCCAAATAGCGGTTGAGATAACCGGGGCGGTTGCCTGAAACCAAACCAAACCAATGTGCCATCCGGTGAATAGTGAAGCAGCAATTGCGATTGCCTTAGCCAACAGCACCAAGCGAACCGCATAAAAAGGGTTCACGCGTTTTGCAACGACCCCGGATGCCTTCTTGAGTGCGCGGTTGTATTTGAAAACTGGGATTGCCGCGAGCGCCAAAATAATTGCAATCGCCGGAAGAGTGATGATGATGTTTAGTTGCGCAACTGGCACTGAGCCACCATTGGCAACAATAAGTTTGGGCAAAAGATAACCCGCTGTGGTTGCAGAAATTGCCCACCCCAGCAATGTCACCAAGCGAGTTTGTTTCACTTGACCAACCAAACCTGATCTTTTAGCGGTGCTGCCAATTCGGCAACGCGACCGTAGCCCGGCAAAACAGCTTCGGGCTCAAGCATCGCCCATGGCACCAAAACAAATGCACGCTCAGATGCGCGCGGGTGCGGAATGGTGAGCTCCTTAGAAACTTTCAATTCAGAGCCAAAAGTGATGATGTCGATATCTAAAGTTCGAGAACCCCAAGGCTCAAGTCGAATGCGACCGTGTTCGTTTTCAATGCGGCGAATTTCGGCAAGAAGTTCTTTTGCCTTCAACGTAGTTTCAATCGAGACAACGCCATTCAAATACTTTGGCTTGGTTGCATCAACACCTTCAACAGTCACTGCGTCTGATTCAACAAAAGGTGAACACAACACGTTTTTGATTCCAGGTGTGCTGGCCAATGCTTTTAGTGCCGATCGCAAAGTTTTGCGACGCTTGCCCAGGTTGCCGCCGATGGCCAAGATTGCGTGTTCGGTCATTACTTGGTTGCTCCAACGGTTACCGAAACATCGGTGAACACATGATCAATTGGTGCGTGCGGTTTGTGCACTGTGATTTCGGCATCGATGATTGGGCCAGGCAATGCCAAAACCATCGACAGCAAACGCTGCGCCAAAGTTTCAATCAGGTCCACTGGTTCGCTAGCAACATTGGCAGCAATCAGGTCGGCCAACATTCCATAGTTCACGGTCTTAGCCAAGTCATCCGCTTTAACTGCCGCGGATGCATCCAGCCACACGGTTGCGTCGATGAAAAACTCTTGCCCGTTGGTGCGCTCAAAGTCCATAACTCCGTGGTGCGCAAAAACGCGCAGACCAGTCAGTTTGATTTTGTGCATGGGTTAACTCTGCCCTATAAATTGGGGTTATTTTTCACCGGCCGAGTGCAGTGCCTCGACCATGGCAATAGCATCGCTGGTGGCAATCACGTTGTGCACCCGCACGGCCCAAAGCTTGCGTTGAATCAACAGTGCGGTGAGCACGGCAGTGGCCAAATCGCGACGCTCGTTGCCAATTTGCCCGTCTTCACTGGTCTCTAGCTGGGCATCCAGCGCGGCGGCAATAAATCGTTTGCGGCTGGCACCCACCAAAATTGGCAGGCCAAGCTTCTCAAGTTCATCTAGGCGGGCAACCAACTGCCAGTTCTGCTTCATGTCTTTAGCAAAGCCAAGGCCCGGGTCAATCACTATCTGGGCTCGAGCCACTCCGGCGGCTTCGGCCGCAGCCACTCGTTGATGAAGCTCGGCGGTAACCTCAACTGCAACATTCTGATAATCGGCCAGCGAATCCATGGTGTCGCTAAAGCCGCGCCAGTGTGAAATTACCAAGGTGGCACCGGTGGATGCTGCAACGGCCAACATGTTGGCATCAGCCAAACCGCCAGAAACGTCATTGATGATTTTGGCTCCCACAGCAACTGCGGCAGCGGCAGTCGAAGCGTTCATGGTGTCGATGCTGATTTGCACTGATGAATTTCCAGTGGTTGCCAGCTCGGCAACGATTGCCTCGATAACTGGCAGCACTCTTTGCTGTTCAACTTCAGCACTTACTTGCGCGGCGCCTGGCCGAGTTGATTCGCCACCAACATCAATGATGTTTACGCCACCCATAATCAAAAGGCGTGCGTGGTCGAGTGCTGAATCAACTGAATTGAACTGCCCGCCATCGCTGAATGAATCTGGTGTGACATTGAGCACACCCATAATTAGGGGCCGGTGAAAACTGCTCATTTAGAAATGAGGCCCATTACTTCTGCGCGTGCCGCTGGTTCTGCATAGCAACCACGACTTGCCATGGTGATGGTGTTTGCTTCTGGCTGGCGTGCACCGCGAGAAACTACACAGTGGTGACGAGCTTCGATAACCACCACAACACCCTTGGTGCCCAAGCCTTGTTCAAGTGCATCGGCAATTTGTGCAGTTAGGTTCTCTTGCAACTGTGGTCGTGCAGCAACAATTTCAACAAGCTTTGGCAAACGACCAAGACCAACAACGCGATCGGTTGGCAAGTAGGCAACGTGTGCCACACCTGTAAATGGCAACAGGTGGTGTTCACACATCGAAACGAATTCGATGTCTTTCAAGATCACAACGTCGTTGTGTTCGGCTTCGAATGTTTCACCGAGTGATTCACTAGCGTCAACGCCAACGCCTTTGAAAAATTCACCGTATGCAGCAGCCACCTTTTCTGGGGTGGCAACCAATTCAGAACGCGTTGGGTCTTCGCCGATGGCCAACAAAAGTTCAACCACCGCCGCCTTTACGCGTTCTGAATCAATCACAGTGAACTACGCCTTTGGCTTGCGTGGTGTGGTCTTGCGAGCAACCGGCTTCGCCGCCTCAGCCTTTGGTGCAGCGGTCTTGCGCACTGCAGGCTTACGGGTTGGCTTAGCAACCTCAGCTGCTTCGGCGGCGGCGCGAGCCTTGACCTTTGCAGCCGACGAGCCCTTTACCGGAATGGCAATTGGGCCCTGCTTTGAAACCGGACGGCTCTTCTTTGACAACCACTGTGGGCGCTGCGGAAGCTTCTTGACCGGCTTGAAGATTGTGGCAATCTCATCGGCCTGCAAGGTCTCGCGCTCCATTAGCTCTTTAGCCAGTGCGTCAAGCACTGCACGGTTCTGGTTCAAAGCCTTGTAGGCCTCGTCGTGAGCGGCATCCAAGATTGCTTGAATCTCGAGGTCAATCTGCTGCGCGGTTGCTTCTGAATATTCACGAGCCTGAGCCATGTCGCGACCGATGAAAACTTCACCGCCGTTGCCGAATGAAACCGAGCCAAGCTTGGCGCTGAAACCATATTGGGTAACCATTTGACGAGCAATTGAAGTTGCCTTTTCAAAGTCGTTTGACGCACCAGTGGTTGGGTCATGAAAAACAATTTCTTCAGCAACGCGGCCACCCATTGCATATGCAATTTGGTCAAGCAGTTGGTTGCGAGAAACGCTGTAGCGATCTTCAAGTGGCAACACCATGGTGTAACCCAATGCACGACCACGAGGCAAAATGGTTACCTTTGAAACTGGGTCGCTGTGGTTTAGCGAAGCAGCAACAAGCGCGTGACCAGCTTCGTGATAAGCGGTGTTCAAACGCTCGCGGTCTTGCATCAAGCGTGACTTCTTTTGTGGGCCACCGATAACGCGATCGATTGCTTCATCCAAAGTTGCTGCAGTAATTTCTTTTTCGTCTTGACGTGCGGTCAACAACGCGGCTTCGTTCAAAACGTTGGCCAGATCAGCACCGGTGAAACCAGGTGTGCGTCGAGCAACACTTGCCATGTCAACATCCGCAGCAATTGGCTTGCCCTTTGCGTGCACCTTAAGAATTTGCTCGCGACCCAAAAGGTCTGGAGCGCCAACGCCAATTTGACGGTCGAAGCGACCCGGACGCAACAACGCTGGGTCAAGAATGTCTGGGCGGTTTGTTGCAGCAATCAAAATCACGTTGGTCTTTGAATCAAAACCATCCATCTCAACCAACAACTGGTTAAGGGTCTGCTCGCGCTCGTCGTTGCCGCCGCCGATGCCGGCGCCGCGGTGGCGACCAACTGCATCAATTTCGTCAACAAAGATGATTGCCGGTGCAGCTTGCTTGGCCTGCTCAAAAAGATCGCGCACGCGTGAAGCACCAACACCAACAAACATTTCAACAAAGTCAGAACCTGAGATTGCAAAGAATGGAACGCCGGCTTCACCAGCAACTGCTTTGGCAACCAATGTCTTACCGGTTCCCGGAGGGCCATACAAAAGAACACCGCGAGGAATCTTGGCGCCAACCGCTTGGAACTTCTCTGGCTCCTTTAGGAACTCTTTGATTTCTTGTAGTTCTTCAAGAGCTTCGTCTGAGCCGGCTACGTCGGCAAAGGTAACAGTCGACTGCTCCTTGTTAACCAACTTGGCGCGTGACTTGCCAAAGTTCATAACCTTGCTGTTGCCGCCCTGCAGGCCAGACATCAAGAACCAGAAAATGGCACCAATGATGATGAACGGCAGCAATGTGCCAAGCAGAGCCAAGTACCAAGGGGTGTTCTGAACGTCGTCGTTGTAGCCCTGGGTGATGTGGGCGTTAGCAACTGCCTCAACTACCTGTGGGCCACGAGCAGCAACGTAATAGAACTGCACGTGCTTGCCATACTTGGCGTCTTCAAGCACCAAAGTCATGTCAACGCGCTGGTCGGTGCCAAGCACGGTGACCTTTTCAGCCTTGCCATGCTCTAGCAAACTCAAGCCATATGCGGTGTCAACAGTCTTTACGCCTGAGCCGCTGATCATTGAAGAACCAACGAGCAGCACCATTACGGCCACAAAAATCCAGATGAATGGACCCGCGAGGATTTTTTTGAAGTTCATGAGTGAGGACTAGCCTCATTCCTTTCTAGGAGTAAACCGCCGGTGAAAGCACTGCAACGCCTTTTAGCGTGCGGTAATTCTCGTTGTAGTCAAGGCCATAGCCCACTACAAACTCGTTCGGAATATCAAAACCAACAAGTGCGACATTTACTTCCACTTTTGCTGCATCTGGTTTGCGAAGCAGTGCAACTACCTCAACCGAAGCGGCACCGCGAGCCTCTAGATTGCTCACCAACCAGCTCAAGGTAAGGCCTGAATCGATGATGTCTTCAACAATCACAACGTGACGGCCCAGCACGTCGGCATCCAAGTCTTTAAGAATTCGAACCACGCCAGAAGAAACCGTGCCCGAGCCGTAGCTAGAAACAGCCATCCAGTCCATCTGAACCGGAATCTGCAGCGCACGAGATAGGTCAGCCATAAACATGACCGCACCCTTCAGCACGCCAACCAGCAAAACTTCTTTGCCCGTGTACTTCGTATCTATGGCGGCAGCTAGTTCAACAACTTTGGCTGAAATCTGCTCTTCGGTGACAAGCACCTTGGTGATTTGATTTTCTACCTTCGAGAGGTCCACTCAGCAGGCTCCTGGCTTAAGGGTTTTTGTGGTCTTTAGGGCGATCTGGTCGCCCATTCGTTCAACTCTAATGCCTGGCAGGGTGAGCGGTTTTTGCCCGTGCCAGCTATCCACAAGGTCGTCAACCCCGCGGATGTGCACGCGCGCAAGCATCGGTGCTCCAAGGGTCTCGGCTGCCCGCTGCACAACTCGATGACGAATGGCCAATGGCAATTTTGCGAACTCGGCAACTTCGAGGTTGATTTGGGTGGCCTGAAGCTTGGCCACACGTTCAAATGCCTCATCAGCCAACTGGGTTAGCACTTCGTCGTCTTCGCGCATTTGGGCCGCGGTTCGAGCCAATGCCTCGGCAACCCCTGGGCCAAGCTCGGTTTCAAGCGCCGGCAACAAGTTGTGTCGAACCCGCACCCGGCTAAAGCGTTCATCTTTATTCATTGGGTCGTGCCAAACCTCAAGGCCGCTATCGGCACAAAAGGCTTCGGTAGTTTCGCGGGTGATTGCCAATAGTGGGCGAAGGTAATTGCCCGAATCGGCGGCCATGCCATTTAGCGATCTTGCCCCTGAGCCACGAGCCAAACCAAGCAGCACGGTCTCGGCTTGATCATTCAGGGTGTGACCCAGCAAAACCTTGGCCGCGCCAAATTCAATAGCCGCTTCGGTGAGCGCCGCATAGCGAGCATCGCGGGCCGCCGCTTCAGGCCCGCCAACTTCGCCAACCTCAACGGTTCTGATTTCAACTGGCGCCAGGCCCAAAGCACGAAGACGTTCTGCAACTGTTGCGGCTACCTGCGCCGAACCCGGTTGCATTTGGTGGTCAACCACCACTGCCCCGGCGCGCAATTCAGCACGAGGTGCTTCAAACGCTGTTGCGGCAGCCAGGGCCAAACTGTCGGCACCACCGCTGCAAGCAACCAAGATCAATTCGTTGGCATTCAGGCCGGCGGCATCCAAAGCGCCTCGCACAGCACGACGAACGTCGGCAATAGCCGGCGTTAGCCTTGGGCGGTCTGGCATGGTGGCTCTTTTCGGTAACCTTTTATTAGTCGCATGAGCACCTACAGCCGCGCGAATCAATGCTCGCCTCAACTCTATTTAGGAGAACCATGGGTTACGAAGTAGTTATCGAGATTCCTCGCGGAAGCCGAAACAAATATGAAGTCGATCACGAGACCGGTCGCGTGCACCTAGACCGCGTTTTGTTCACTCCTTTTGTCTACCCGGTTGATTACGGATACTTCGACAAGACCCTTGGTGGCGATGGCGACCCACTAGACGCTTTGGTGCTTCTTGAGTTCCCAGTGTTCCCAGGTGTAGTTGTAGACGTTCGCCCAGTTGGCGTTTTGCCAATGGAAGACGATGGCGGCATCGACGAAAAGTTAGTTTGTGTTCCAACCAAAGACCCACGTTGGTCACACATTCAAGACATCAACGACGTGCCTCAGCAAACTAAAGATGAGATCAAGCACTTCTTCGAGCACTACAAAGACCTAGAGCCTGGCAAGTGGGTAAAGGTTGGCGAGTGGGCTGGCAAGGATGTTGCCGAGAAGCTAATTGCCGAAAGCTTTGCTCGCTACGAAGGCTAAAAGTTTTGCAGTAAAAAATCCCCAACCGACGGGTTGGGGATTTTTATTTAAGTCTTAGGCAGATGGTCTACCCGCGTAAGGAAACAACTCTCCATAACGCAACGGCACAATGCGCACTGTGCGCGCAGGGTTCGGCGCTTCCATCATCATGCCGCCACCGAGAAAAATCACCACGTGATATTTGTCGCCGTTGAATGCACTCTCTTGTGAGTACCACATGAGGTCGCCGACAACCGCTTGGTTCAAAGGAATCAACTTGCGTGCCTGCGCCAAGGTGTTGAACTGGTTTGTTGCAGAGTGAGTGCCGATGTAAATTCCGGCAGCTGCATAAGAAGCCTTGGTTAGACCCGAGCAGTCCCAAACATCTGGGCCCATTCCGCCAAGCACATAGCGCTCACCGAGTTGTTCTTTTCCAAACGCAATTGCAGTTGCAACTTTTGCTTCGTTGGCTGAGCCAACGTTGTAAAGCTCAGGCGCAATCGGCATTGAGGTGCCTGCGTTCTGGCGGGCTTCTGCAGCAAGGCCTTCGGCTCGCTGACGTTCGAGATCTGCGGCAGTGTCTTTTAGATTTGCAAGCTGCGCATAGGCAACTTTGTTTTTGCGTTCGCTTTCGTCAACAATGTTTTGCACTTCTTGGGCAGCATTGGTTGCTTCAACAAACGCACTCTTCGCAACTGCCGCGCGTGATGCCAATTCTTTTTTAGCAACTGCAAGTTCATCAGAAACACTTTGCGCGTAGTTCTGTTTCAAAATTGCTGCGTTATAAATTGTGTTGCTTTGCTGAGCAACTTTTTCTTGGGCGCCCAACTGGTAAAGCAGGTCTTCGGCTTTGCCGGAGTTCAAAAACAAATTCATCGATGTGCCGCTTGAGCCATCGCGATACATCTGCGCAGCAATTTGACCGAGTTGCTGTTTGGCTTCGTTAGCTGCGGCACTGGCCGCATCGGCCTGGCTCTGCAATGCATTCACCTTGGTGGTCATTGCGTCTACCTGGTCTTGAGCCTGGTTAAAGGCCTCTCCCTTTATCTGGGCAACCTTTGCGGCGGCATCGGCCAGCTTGGCCTGAGCGGCAATTACCGCTTCAAGGCGAGCAATCATGGCCTTCTTCGCTGTCACGTTTCCCCGGGCCGCAGCTACTTCAGCGGCGCTCGGATAACTTGGCACCGCCCATGATGGAGACACCGCTAATCCAGTTAAAACCAAGCCACTGACCGCCGCGAGGGCAATCAGCGAGCGAGAAAAACGGATTTGCATAACTTCGAAACTAACACGGGTTGGCAATAAAGCCACGGAGCGACTATTCTTGACCCTTGGTGCTATGAAGTATCTCTTTGTAGGCCCCATCGTTTAGTGGCCTAGGACGCTGCCCTTTCACGGCAGTAGCACGGGTTCGAATCCCGTTGGGGTCACCAAATTATGATTTAGTAGTAGCAACAAATGGTCCTGTAGCGCAGTTGGTTAGCGCGCCGCCCTGTCACGGCGGAGGTCGCGGGTTCAAGTCCCGTCAGGATCGCTTCACACGAAGCCCTTCATTTGGAGGGCTTTTAGTGAAATTGGACACTTTGTGTTCAAGGCTCTGTAGCTCAGTTGGTAGAGCGAACGACTGAAAATCGTTAGGTCACCGGATCGATGCCGGTCGGAGCCACGAAAACCTCATGACTTCTCACGAGCATGAGGTTTTTGCCTTTAAGGGGCAACCTAGACTGAAAACATGTCAACTACCCCAGCCTTAGTAATCAAGCAAGCCAAAGCGGCCATGGTCAAATATTCAATTGAGCGCCGTGAAGTTGGCACCACCGATGTAAAAGTGGCTATCGCCTACTCGGGCATCTGCCACTCAGACGTTCACCAGGGCCGCGAAGAATGGGGCAGCGCCTTATTCCCAATGGTTCCGGGCCACGAAATCGTGGGCCACGTAATCGAAGTTGGCGCTGGGGTCACAAAATTCAAACTTGGCCAAACCGTTGGCGTTGGCGTTTTCGTAAACTCATGCCGCGAATGCGATGCTTGCAAAGCAAACCTTGAAAGCTACTGCGAGAAGGGGCCGGTTGGTTCTTATAACGCCACCGATTACAACGGAGAAGTTCAATACGGTGGCTACGCAAAAGAGATTGTCACCGACGAGCACTTTGTAGTCAGCATTGCCGACGGCGTAAATCTTGCTGAGACCGCGCCACTGCTCTGCGCGGGAATCACTGTTTATTCACCACTAAAGCACTGGGGCGCAGCACCCGGCAAAAAGATTGCAATTCTTGGCATGGGTGGTCTTGGGCACATCGCGGTTAAGTTTGCCGTTGCCCTTGGTGCCGAGGTAACAGTGCTCGGTCACTCGCTAAATAAAAAAGATGACGCAATGTCATTTGGCGCAATTGACTATCGTTCCACCGCAGACAAGCAAACTTTCGTTGATCTCAAAAACAAGTTTGATTTCATTTTGAACACCACCAGCGCAAACATTCCAATTGACGATTTGCTTGGGCTAATCAAGCTTGATGGTTCGTTGGTTTTTGTTGGACTCCCGAGTGAGAGCCAAGAGTTCAATGTCTTCGGTGTCACAGGAGCCCGCCGTTCAATTAGTGGATCACAGGTTGGTGGACAAGTTGAAGTTCAAGAAATGCTTGACTTTGCAGCCGAGCACAAAATTGGCGCAACCATCGAGCTTCTTGATGCAACCGAAGCGGCAACTATTGACGCCGCCTGGAATCGCGTTGTTTCAGCCGACGTTCGCTATCGCTTTGTGATCGACGCACAAACAATTTAATTTCGACTGCGCGAAATTAAATGACGGCCATAGTCCTCGGATTCATAACCTCACTGGTTTATGGCTTTGCCGACTTTGCCGGCGCAATCGCAGCCAAGAAAATCAAACCGATCACCGTCACATTTGTTGCCGGTTGTTCTGGTTTGGTGTTGTTGTGTTTTTTCAGCATCTATCTTGGTGCCAATTTCTCATCCGAAGGTTTGCTGTGGGGCGTGCTGGGTGGCATCGCTTCGGCATTTGGCATCGCGTGCCTTTATGCGAGTTTGGCACTTGGTCCAATTTCAATCGTCTCGCCACTTGGCGCAGTGATCTCGGCAATCGTGCCGATGATTGTTGGCTTTGCGCAGGGTGACCGCTTCTCTGCTCTGGGCTTTGTGGCACTCGCCGTAATTTTGATAGCGGTTGTGTTAGTTGGTTTTGTTCCCGGCGATGACGTGCGGTTGCCGTCGGTTCGAGCCATTTGGTTTTCAGTTGGTGCAGGTGTTGGCATTGGCTTCGTGATGATTGCTATGGATGCGTTTCCGCGCAACTCTGGTCTGGCTGCACTCATCACTTTGCGAACCGTCGCCATCACGCTTTTGGGTGCCTTTGTTTTGATTTCGTATTTGCGCACTCGAGGTACCGCAGCAACCCGCGAACCTATTGGCATCAAGTGGTGGCTGCTGGTTTCGGCCACTGGCTTCTTAGACGCCTCGGCCAACGTCACCTTCTTGTTGGCAACCCGCGTTGGTTCGCTTTCGGTGGTCAGTGTTCTAACCGCGCTCTACCCGCTGGGCACCATAATTTTGGCCCGCATCCTCTTGAAAGAAAAAATCGCCCGCACTCAGCAGCTGGGCATTTTGTTGGCGCTTGCGGCCAGCGCCGTGCTTGCCATTGCCTAGTCAATAACCAAAGTAGATTTGGCACATGTCTAAAACACCTAATCGCTGGATCGGCCTCATCTTCATTTCGATGGCCATCTCACTTGTCATCATCGACGGCACCATCGTCAACACAATCTTTCCGGCGGTAATCACCGATCTGCAGCTCAACTCATCCGAGGTGCAGTGGGTTCAAGAGAGCTACGTGCTCGTATTCGCCTCTCTGCTTTTGGTGTGGGGCTCTTTGGCCGACAGATTTGGTCGTCGACTCATTCTTCTAATCGGTATCGCCATCTTTATTGGTGCTTCGATTTGGGCAGGTTTTAGCACCGATGCCACTTCAATGATTTTGGCTCGTGTGGTTCAGGGTGTTGGCGGTGCAATGGTTTTGCCAACCACCTTGTCTTTGGTAAATGCAAACTTTGAAGGCAAAGAGCGCGGCATTGCCTTTGCAATTTGGGGTTCAACCATCGGCGGCATGGTCGCCGTAGGCCCTGTGCTTGGCGGCTGGCTGGCGACTGATTTCAGCTGGCGCTGGGCATTCAACATCAACGCACCAATCGGAATCGCAATCGTGATCGGTCTTTTGATTTTCGTGCGCGAGTCAAAGCAAGCTCACCGCGAAGGTGGCGTTGACTTTGTTGGCGCAATCATTTCGGTGTTCATGTTTGCCACTTTGGTGTTTGCCCTTATCGAAGGTCGCGCCTACGGCTGGTGGATGGCTAACGCTAACCACCCATTCGAAATTGGTTCTTTCGCGTGGCGCACCGACGGCATCTCAATCATTCCGGTTGCCTTCATGTGGTCGGCTGTTTTCTTCTTTCTTTTCGTTGCGTGGGAGCGCCGCCGAGAGCGCGCTCACAAGAACGTGCTGCTTGATCTTCAACTTTTCAAAATTGCAAGTTTCCGCAACGGTTCAATCGCAGCACTCATTATTTCTATGGGTGAGTTCGGTCTTTTGTTTGCAATTCCACTTTGGTTGCAAAACGTTGAAGGCCTAAGCGCAATTTCTTCTGGTTTGGTTTTGTTGTGGCTTGCCGGTGGAGCCTTCCTTGCCTCAGCAGTGGGCGGCGCAATGTCGGGCAAGTTGCCGGCAACCTATGCGGTTCGCCTTGGTGTTGCACTTGAGATGGTTGGTGTGGCCGGTATCGCTTTGGTTGCATCACAAGCTGGCGGCTGGTTGCAAGTTGCGCCCTTCCTGCTTCTTTACGGAATCGGTGTTGGTTTGGCAACAGCACAACTTACCGGCGTAATCATGGTTGATGTTCCGGTTCAAAAAATTGGTCAGGCATCGGGCTCACAGAGCACCGTTCGCCAGATCGGTTCAGCCCTCGGCATCGCCGTATTGGGAACAATCCTGTTCACCTCAAGCCAGAGCGCAATTGAGGCACGCATCATTGACCTCGATGCACTGCAGAGCAGTTCGCCTGCCGACCGCGCATCACTGGCACAGGCAATTGCGTTGCCGGTGGTCGACTCAGCCGGTTCAAACATCCCAAGCATTTCGCCTTCATTGGTTGCAGCCGGCGCACCTCAGTCGACTGCCGATGCTATTGAAAATGCCGCTAGAGATGGATTTACCGATGGTGTAAAGGCTGCTGGCTGGGCTGCTGCTGGTTTCTTGGCACTTGGTTTTGCTGCTACTTTCAACCTTGGTTCAAAGGCTCGCAAGCCTGAAGAAGAGGCCGAAGAGGCAGAAGTAGCCCAAGGCTAAATCTCGTTCTTTTTAGAGGAGTAGAGTTTCTCCTCGTGAATGAAATACAGCCAAAACGTTGGTTTCTGGGCAAAAAGCTTTCGAGCAAAAACCTAGAAGGTCAGCTACTTCCTAAGTTCATTGCGCTACCGATTTTTTCTAGCGACCCACTTTCATCGGTTGCTTATGGTCCGCAAGAACTCTTGATGATTCTGACCCTCGGAGGTGTGAGCTTCTTAGCTTTCGCGCCGGGCATCGCGGCTGTTGTTGTCTTGTTGCTAAGCGTCATCATCCTTAGCTACCGAAAAGTAATCAAGGCCTACCCCTCTGGTGGTGGTGACTATGAAGTTGCCATGAAGAACCTTGGCAAAAAGCCCGCACTCGTTGTGGCTTCGGCTTTGTTGCTTGACTATGTGATGACTGTTGCAGTTTCGATTGCTTCTGGAACAGACAACCTAATTTCGGCTTTTCCTACCCTGGACCCATATCGCGTTGAGATCGCAGTTGGGTTCATTATTTTGTTGACCGTTGTAAACCTTCGCGGTGTTCGTGAATCTGGTGTTGCATTCGCGATTCCTACTTACCTATTTATCTTGACTGTGTTCGTGATGATTGGTGCCGCGATTGTGAAGCTCATTGCCGGCGAACCAATCACCGCACCATCGGCGCAATATGCAGTGCACATTGAAGATGCTGTTGCCGGCACCACGCAAGCGGCCATGATTTTGCTGCTGCTGCGCGCATTTGCATCTGGTGCTGCTGCGCTAACCGGTGTTGAGGCAATCGCCAACGGTGTTCAGGCTTTTAGAAAGCCAAAGATTCTCAACGCACAAAAGACCTTGATGCTTATGGGCATCGTGGCGATCTTGATGTTCATCGGTGTAATCAGCCTGGCTCTCATCTCTCAGGTGCACTACGCCGAGTTCCCTTGTGAGCAATTGCCTGACTGGAAGGAGTGTGCCACTGCACCTCAGCTTTCAGTAATGGCTCAGATTGGTGTGGCAGTGTTTGGCCCGGGCTCAATCTTGTTCTATGTGTTGCAAGCAGCAGCCACCGCAATTTTGTTGTTGGCAGCAAACACCGCATTCAACGGGTTCCCGCTTCTTTCTTCAGTCTTGGCTAAAGACAAATTCGCACCTAAGGCTCTGATGACCCGCGGTGACCGTTTGGTTTACTCAAACGGAATGCTTTCGCTGATGCTGGCATCACTCGTAATGATCATCGTGTTCCAAGCTTCGGTTACCGCACTGATTCAGCTTTATGTTTTGGGTGTATTTACCTCGTTCACCATTGGCCAGATTGGCATGCTCAAGCACTGGGGCAAGCTCATGAAGCCAAAGAAGAAGCTCACCGATGAGCAGAACACCGCTCATCGCAAGGAGGGCATCTCTGGCATTTTGATCAACGGACTCGGTGCCGTGATGACCGGTTCGGTTTTGGTAATCGTAACTATTACCAAGTTCTCACACGGTGCTTGGATGGTTTTCATCATCATGCCGATTCTGTTCTTGGTGATGTTCTACACCAACCGCTACTACATGCAGGTTGAGCGCGAAATTAAGATGGATGGCGAAACTCAGTTTGGCGCCAAGGGCGACTACGCAGTTGTGCTGATGGACAAACTAAACAAGCCTCAGCTAAAGGCTTTGGATTACGCGCTGTCTTCACGTCACACGCACCTTGAAGCACTGCACGTTGCAATCGACCCTGAAAGTGCTAAGAAGTTTGCAGCCGAATGGAAGAAGTACGAGAACGAACTTGGTTTGCCACTGCGCATTATTGAGTCGCCTTATCGTGAATTTTCTGAGCCGCTAATTGAGTTCTTGCAAGAGCACCGCAAGAACAACGGCAGCGAACGCATTTCCGTTTACTTGCCAAAGCTTGTTGTTGGTCACTGGTGGGAGCACATCTTGCACAACCACCGTGCCGGCCGTTTGCGCAAACAACTTATGTACCTTCGCGGCGTGATGGTTACCCTTGTGCCTTGGCGCCTTGAGTCTGCGGAATACAAAGACATCTTTGCTCGTCGCCCACTGCCAGGTGATGCACGTCGTGGTCTAGTGCGACCAGCACCTCGCCGTCACGGCAATGCTCGTAACACCGTTGCCCGCGTTCGTGCAAAGCGCATCGACGAAGACTAGTCTTCAATTTATGAAACCAACCGCCAAGAGCGCCGCACTAGTTTTTCTAGGTGGCGCTCTTGGCACATGGGGCCGATGGTTCATCGCCGAGGCTTCACAAAATCTTTTAGTCACCACCAACGAATTTGCTCACTACGATCAAGTGCTGGCTGCAACAATCGTCATGCTGTTTGCAGTCAACCTACTTGGCGCAGGCTTCTTGGGCTTCTCCAATAACTACAGTCGCTGGCAAAGTGACCTGCAGCGTGCGTTTTGGGGCATTGGCTTTGCTGGTGGCTTCACCACCATGAGCGGTGTGGCGCTTTGGATGTATCACCGCTCATTTTCTCCGGATGCGATCGCACTAACCATTGCGATGTTTGCTCTTGGTATTTGGGCCTATCGATTGGGTGCCAAATGGGCTCGCTAACCGTGGCACTTTGGGTGACCCTGGCTGGTGGCCTTGGTGCAGTCTTGCGATTCATCCTGGCTCAGTGGATTGGTCAATTGCCTTGGGGCATTCTGTTTGCCAACACCGCAGCTTCATTCTTGCTTGGCCTATTCATCAATGGCGACCTAGCCACCACCGTGATTGTCTCGGCTCTTGCCGGAGGGCTCTCGACCTTTAGTTCTTTTGCTGGCCAAACCGCCGCATTCTGGTCGCTTCACCATCGCGCTCAAGCCATTCTCAATTTCGTGGCCAATCTGGTGCTGCCATCCACAGGCGTAATCGTGGGCGCAGCTCTGGCAACCACCCTGCTAAAATAGCCCATAGTTTTTACTCCCACACAGGTTAGGGGGGTCTCGCCATGGGGCGTGGCCGTCAAAAAGCAAAACACACCAAGGTGGCTCGCGAGCTAAAGTACTTTAGCCCGAACACCGATTTGACTGCGCTTGAAAAAGAAATTGGGCACATTGCCCCTGCTGCCACCGGCTTTGCCGGCGATGCCGAACCTGAATACGAAGACAAGTGGGCCGATCTTTACGGTGACGACGAGTCAGAAGACGACTCCGACGAAGACGAAAAGTAGCGCTAGAGACTTTCGGTGGCACTAACCCTTCTGGCAACAAATTATCTTGAGTTGCCGCTGGCCGACCTAGAGGTCTTAGACCAGCACGCAGGTCAAATTCGAGATGCCCTACTGGCCAACAAGACAATTTCAGCCGCCGGCGCCGTGGTGCTCAACACCTGCAACCGTTTTGAAATTTACCTGGATGCCGACGCGGCTTCGGCTAAACCAGCACTCACCGAAATCAGCTCGGCAACCGGTTTATCCGTGGAGTATCTAAGTCAGGTTTTCAAGATGTCGACCGATAACCTCGCGAGCCAACATTTATTTGCGGTTTCGGCCGGTCTTGAATCAATGGTGATTGGAGAGGAAGAAATTGCCGGTCAAGTAAAGCGCGCATTCACTACTGCGCAATCGCATGGCCAGGCATCAACCTCACTGATTCGCCTGTTTCAAAAATCAGCTTCGGTTTCAAAAGCGGTTACCAGCAAAACTGGCCTTGGTGCTGTGGGGCGATCAATCATCAATGTAGCTCTCGATTATTTGACTGAACGCCATGGTGATTTGAGCGCCAAAAAGGTTTTGTTGTTTGGCACCGGTGCCCACGCTCGCATTGTGGTTTCGGCGCTGCAGCGTTTAGGCATTTCACACATCGAAGTTTTCTCATCCTCTGGTCGCGCACAAGACTTTGCAGGCACTCGAGGTTTGATTGCGGTTGCCGCGGATGACTTCGATAGCGCAGTTGCTCGCGCACAATTGATTGTTGCTTGCAGTGGTTCACAAGGGCACATTATTGATGCCAAATCTTTGGCCGCGAATTCATCAAAGCCGTTGTTGATTATTGATGTTGCATTGCACGCCGACGTTTCACCCGAAGCGGCCAACTCGCCCGATGTCGATTTTGTGAACCTCGATGTGATTCGTCGTCACGCTCCTGCCGAACACAGTGAAGCAATTTTGCAAGCACAGCAAATGGTTAGCGACGCAGCAACCGAATTTGAGCAAGAGCAGTTGCAACGAAACCTTGATCCTTTTGTTTCTGCGATTCGCGGCAAGCTCACACTTTGGATAGACGAAGAAGTTGAGCGAGTGCGATTGCGAGACGGTGAGGCTGCGGCCGAAGAGATCAAACTGCAATTGACTGCGATGGCCAACTCGATGCTGCACGAGCCTCTCACCCGCGCCAAAGCATTGGCCGCCACTGGCGACGAAGAGAACTACCGCAAGGCACTTTTGGTGCTGTTTGGAGACCCTCGTGTCTAGCCCACAACCCGCTCTGCGCCTGGGAACCCGCGGTTCTAAGCTGGCCCTCACCCAAAGCAAAATGGTGGTCGAAATGTTGGCCAAGGTGCTCAAGCGCGACATCGAATTGGTAGTCATCAAAACCGAGGGCGATGAAAATCAGGGTTCGCTAATGCACCCAATTCGCCCTGGTGTTTTTGTCTCGGCAATTCGCGATGCGTTGTTGGCCAACGAAGTTGATTTGATTGTGCACTCGATGAAAGATCTACCAAGTGCAGGAATGCTTGGCTTGCACCTAGTTGCAATTCCTGAACGCGAAGATTACCGTGACGTGATTATTTCTCGCAGTGGTGAGGGCCTCATGCAATTGCCAGCTGGTTCAACCGTTGGCACATCGTCACCTCGTCGTGCGGCACGCATTAACTTTTTGCGACCAGATCTTGAGACCAAACCCATCCGAGGCAATGTTGATTCACGCGTGCAAAAAGTGCGCGATGGAGAATTCGATGCAGTGGTGTTGGCAGCTGCCGGTTTGAAACGACTAGGTCGCATCAGCGAAGTGACCGAATACCTAACCGCAGATCAACTATTGCCGGCACCGGCACAAGGTGCGCTTGCAATTGAGATTCGAAACGGCGACCGCGACCTAGCCAAGGCGCTTGAAAAACTTGATAACAAAATCACCCGCACAATCGTTACCGCAGAACGTGCAGTATTGGTTGGTCTTGGTGCATCTTGCCGCACCGCTATTGGTTCATTTGCGCAACTAAACAAAAACACGCTCACTCTGGTTGCCGAACTCAGCGATGCAACAACGAACGAGCATGAACGTGCCGAGATGTCGATTGAACTCACCAACGTTGACCCGGTTGGCGAAGCGTTTCAGTTGGGCCTGCTAGTTGCCAGGCAATTAGCCGATACCAAAGTTGGCAAACGATTGGCCCAAAATGACTAAACCGGTTTTGCTGATTCGCGCAGATGCCAACGAGCCCGATGCCGAAGCACTAAAAGCGTTGGGCCTTGGTTCGGTAATTGACCCTTATATCAACATCGCCAAAGCAACTAGCGCCACCGATGCTGTCACCCTGCTGGCCGCAATCAACAACGCGACGCATAACACCTGGATGGTTGCCACCAGCGCAAATGCAATGCGTTGCCTGGCCGAGTTGGTTGGCGAAGCAAATCTTCGCGCTGCGATGAAAAACCCAAACTTGCGATTCGCGGCGGTTGGCGAACGCACCGCCAAGGCACTCGTGCAACTTGGTGCACAAATGGTGGCCGCTCCCGAGCAAGCCGACTCGCAGAGCCTCGCTCAACTTCTCGTTGAGCTAACCCCGGGCACCGCGATTATCCCAAGTGGGCAATTGGCCCTGAAAGAGTTGCCTGCCGCGCTCACTTCGGCGGGCTGGCAAATCATCAGCGGTGTGGTTTACACCACGGTGACCGTGCCAACCGAGCCAACCACCGCAGCCGCCGCGCGAGCCGGCGAGTTTTCGGCCGTCGTCTTTAGGTCGCCAAGTGCCGCCCGAGCCTTCTTGCAATTCGTACCACAGCCCGCAATGCCATTGATCGCGGCCGGTTTTACTACGGCAAAAGTCCTTGAGGATTGGGGTCTGCAGGCAATTTCGGTAGCCTTGAACCCTACGCCCGCGGCTGTTGCCCAGGCAACCAAAGCCGCCACAGAAAGCTAGTCATGATTCAACGCCCACGCCGCTTGCGAGCCAATCAGGCAATTCGCAACCTGGTGAGCGAATCACATGTGCGCCCCGAGCAACTGATTTTGCCGCTGTTTGTGCGCGAGGGCCTAACCGAGCCGAAGCCGATCAAGGGTCTGCCTGGCACAGTGCAACACACCCCGGATAGCCTTCGCGCCGAAATCGATCGTGCGATTGCGGCCGGTATTGGTGGCGTGATGGTTTTTGGTGTGCCAAACCACCGCGACGAAGATGGCACCGAAGCATGCAACCCAAACGGTGTTCTCACTTCTGCCATTCGTTCAATTCGTGAGCAAGCTGGTGATCGCCTGGTTGTGATTGCCGATCTTTGCCTAGACGAATTCACCAGTCACGGCCACTGCGGTGTGCTTGATGCTCGAGGCGAAGTAGACAACGACCGCACACTTGAAATTTATGGCCGCATGGCAGTGGTGCTAGCTGAAGCCGGCGCGCACATGCTTGGCGCAAGCGGAATGATGGATGGCCAAGTTGCTGCCACTCGTGCCGCACTAGACAAAGCAAACTTCAAAGACGTTTCGATTCTTGCTTACGCAGCGAAATACGCATCTGCTTTCTACGGGCCATTTCGCGATGCAGTTGAATCTCAACTTGATGGCGACCGCAAGACTTATCAGCAAGACCCGCGCAACTCACGCGAAGCAATTCGCGAAATCAAACTAGATGCAGCCGAAGGCGCAGACATCATCATGGTGAAGCCGGCACTCGGTTATCTAGACATCGTTAGCCAGGCTCGTCAACTTGTTGACTTGCCAATTGCGAGCTATATCGTCTCTGGCGAAACAGCAATGATCGAGGCTGCAGCCGAGCAAGGCTTGCTGGAGCGCGAGCGCGCAATTCTTGAAACACTATCCTCGGTGCACCGCGCCGGTGCAAACATCATCTGCACCTACTGGGCAATCGAAGCCGCAGCCTGGCTCTAACCATGACTCAAGATATTCACAACTCGCAAAGTTGGCACCAACGTGCGCAGCAGGTTATCCCGGGTGGAGTTAGCTCACCGGTTCGCGCATTCAAAAGTGTTGGTGGCACACCACGTTATTTTGTTCGCGGCGAAGGTTCACACATTTGGGATGTCGACGGAAACGAATACATCGATCTAGTTGGTTCATGGGGGCCAATGATTGTGGGCCACGCCCATCCGCAGGTTGTTCTCGCAGTCACCGAGGCAGCAAAACTTTCGGCATCATTCGGTGCGCCAAGCCCCAACGAAGTGTTGTTGGCCGAAGAAATTATTAGTCGCGTGCCAACCATCGAGCGAGTGCGCTTTGTGTCTAGCGGCACCGAAGCTGTGATGACGGCCGTGCGTCTTGCCCGCGCCGCTACTGGGCGAGCGCTGATTGTGAAGTTTGCCGGTTGCTACCACGGGCACAGCGATGCCCTGCTGGTGCAGGCCGGTTCGGGTGTAGCAACCCTTGGTTTGCCCAACTCCCCCGGCGTCACCGAAGGCCAAGCTCAAGACACCCTCGTTCTTGAATACAACAACTTGCAACAGTTGCAAGAATTGTTCGCAACACGCGGCAGCGACATTGCAGCGGTGATTACCGAACCGGTGCCCGCCAACATGGGTGTAGTGCCGCCGATCGAAAACTTCAACGCAACCATCGCTGCGATCACCAAACAACACGGTGCAATTTTTATCTTCGACGAAGTGATGACCGGTTTTAGAATTTCTCGCGGTGGCTATTTTGCTGCACATCACACCGAAGGCTGGGTTCCCGACCTATTTACCTTTGGCAAAGTGATTGGCGGCGGATACCCGGTAGCCGCAATTGCCGGTGGCGCACAAATAATGGAACTGCTCGCACCAACCGGGAGTGTTTATCAAGCCGGCACCTTGAGTGGCAACCCGGTTGCAACTGCTGCTGGTCTTGCAACGTTGCAATTGTGCGATGAAGCGCTCTACAAAACGCTCGACACTCGAGCCGCTCAGGTTGGCTCTGCGATTAGCGAGGCACTAGCTGCCGAAGGCGTGGCACATCAATTGCAAAATGATGGCAATCTGTTCTCGATTTTCTTTACCGATCAACCGGTGCGCAATTTTGCCGACGCGTCAAAACAAAACACCAAGCAGTTTGCAGCTTTCTTCAACGCGATGCTTGAAAACGGAGTCTCAATTCCGCCTTCTGCTTTCGAAGCGTGGTTTGTGTCTGGTGCGCTGAGCGACTCAGATTGTGAACGAATCAGCCGGGTTGCGCGGATTAGCGCCAAACACGCGAGCCAATTCAGTCATAGCTAATTCTTCGTTCTTCACTTGCTGCACGGTTGCATAAAGTGGGCGCGATTCCCAAGCACCAGGTTCATCCAAAAGCTTTTCAACCGAGTCATCAAATTTGTTATTGCTCACGTCGGCAAGGGTCACGTTTTCAAGAACCTTGCGAAGCGATGCACGCAGCGCAACCCAAACATCACGCAGATGTTCTGAGGCTCCGTCATAGGTGACGTCTTCTGGTCTGGCTCCGCGCACTGCGGCCAGCGGCCCATCCAAAGCGCGCACTACATCGGCAAGTGAAATTTGTGACGGATCACGACTGAGGCGGTAGCCACCAACGGCACCGCGCTGGCTCACAACGAAGCCGGCGTGACGAAGTTCAGTGAGAATGCCCTCTAGAAATTTGAGGGGAATTGATTGGGCCTGCGAGATTTCCTCGCCCTTCATCAGCGAGGTTTCGGCTCCCTTATAGGCGGTGGCCAGCTGCAACAAGGCGCGCATTCCGTAGTCGACCTTGGCTGAAACATGCATGCGTCTATCAAACCATGAAACAAAAAGACACATTCACCGCGCCAGCACTGGGCTGGGATAATGTCTACTAATTACATAGGAATTGTGGCAATTGTTCGAAAATCGGGGTGATCACGTGAAAAAAGCTCTCAAAGCCATTCGGCTGAGCATCGTGCCGGCGCTGTTGCTAGCCCTTATGTTTACCGCCCCCATCACAAACACCAAGCCCGCTGCAGCCGTGGCTCAAGGACTACCCAGCGTGATTCGCATCGGCTACTTTGCCAACATCACCCACGCCCCCGCACTCATCGCCGCACAGCAGAATCTATGGCAGCAGGCTTTGCCTGGCGTGACCATCGAACCGTTCATTTTCAGTTCGGGTTCAGCTGCGGTTGAAGCCCTAAAGGGTGGCGCACTAGACGTTTCATACATCGGGCCTAACCCAGCCATTGCCGGCTACAACACTACGGATGGCACACTGCTGCGCATAGTTTCTGGGGCAACCTCGGGTGGCGCTCAATTCATCACCAACAAATCGATTCAGACCGTTGATGATCTTGGTGGCAAGAACTTTGCGTCACCTGGCTTGGGTGGCACGCAAGATGTGGCTCTCAAGTTCTTCTTGCATGAGCGCGGCCTAACGCCAAACGTTGATGTCACAGTGACTCCAACCGAAAACGCAACCACGCTTCAGCTTTTTCAGCAAGGTCAGATTGATGGCGCGTGGGCGCCAGAGCCTTGGGCATCACGCCTTGTGCTCGAAGGCAACGGCAAGGTATTTGTTGACGAAGCCGATCTTTGGTCAAACAAATCATTTGCAACCACCAACCTGGTTGCCACCACAGCTTTTCTAACTCGCTACCCGGCTGCCGTCAAAGCAATCGTGGCAACCAACCTTCAGGCAATTGACCTAATCAAGAATGACCCAGTCTTGGCCAAAACATTGGTGCAAGCAGAAATACTAAAACAATCGGGCAAGCAACTTAGCGATGCAGTTATTGAACGCGCTTGGCTAAACCTACAATTCACTGCCGACCCGCTGGCAACATCCCTAGCCACCAATGCAAAACAAGCCGAGGCAGTTGGTTTGCTAAAGCTGGGTGCGGGTGGCCTTAAGAGCATTTTTGACTTGCGCATTTTGAACGAGTTGTTGCAGAGCAAAAACCTGCCACTAGTCTCGGCAGCATCAAACGGAAAGCAATAATCATGGAAACCACCGTTGCTCCAGTGATAGAGATTAAGAATCTCACCAAGCGCTACAGCGAGTCTGGGCCAATCGTTATTGACAGCCTGAACCTAACTATTCAGCCCGGAGAGTTTGTTGCAATCGTTGGCGCATCTGGTTGTGGCAAGTCAACCTTGCTCAATATTCTTTCTGGCCTAGAAAAGCCAAGCAGTGGCTCTGTTGAGCTAAACGCCAAGGCCAGCCTGATGTTTCAAGAGTCAGCTCTGTTGCCTTGGCTAACCGCCGGCAAGAACATTGAACTGGCACTCAAACTAAGCGGCTACCCCCCTGAAAACCGCAGGGCCCGTGCCCAAGAACTGCTTGAGCTGGTGCACCTAAGCCACGCCTACAACCAGCGCCCTCACGAATTATCTGGCGGCATGCGCCAGCGCGTGGCTATTGCCCGAGCCATCGCTCAAGACCGCAAGATTCTGCTGATGGACGAGCCGTTTTCTGCTTTGGATGCCATCACCCGCGATCTGTTGCACGACGAACTGATTCGCATTTGGGAAGAAACTGGATTGGCTGTTTTGTTCGTGACTCACAACGTGCGTGAGGCCGTGCGTCTGGGTCAGCGCGTGATTTTGATGTCATCAAAACCAGGCAAAATCATTCGCCAGTGGAAGATCGACTTTGCTCAACCACGTCGCATTGATTCAAACGACGTTGCGCACTTCGCTTCGGCAATCACCGATCAATTGCGTCAGGAGATTATTCGCCATGCCTAATTTTGAATACATTCCCGACGACCAAATCAAAGAAGCACGTCAAAAACAACTTGAATCACTAAGTGCCGGTCTCGACAATCTAGAGTCCGACTCAGGTTCTAAGACCAGCGTTTCAAAGCGCGCGCTCAAGGCCATTGCGCCACTTGCCGCTGTTGTAATTGTGCTGGCCATTTGGCAACTTCTTGTAATTCTCAAGTGGCAGCCGACCTGGGTGCTGCCATCCCCAGCAATGGTGGTTGATTCACTGGTGCAGCAATACAACCAAGGTTTGCTGGTGCCTTCGGCAATCAACTCGTTGCGTCGAGGTGTGCAAGGTTTTGCAATTTCACTTTTGATTGCGACCCCAATTGGAATTGCTCTTGGTTTGAATGCAAACTTGCGCGCGATTGCCCGACCAATCATCACCGGTCTGCAGCAGTTGCCATCGGTTGCTTGGGTGCCGGCTGCAATTATTTGGTTTGGCTTATCAGACGCAACAATCTTTGCCGTAATTCTTTTGGGTGCGGTGCCATCGATAGCCAACGGATTGATTTCTGGCATCGACCAGATTCCGCCAATTTATTTGCGCGCCGGTAAAGTTTTGGGCGCACGCGGTCTAACTTCAATTACTCACATTGTGGTGCCAGCTGCTTGGCCGGGATACCTAGCCGGCCTTGAGCAAGGTTGGGCATTCGCTTGGCGCTCACTAATGGCCGCAGAGTTGATTGCCATCGCACCATCGCTTGGCCCCGGTTTGGGTCAGATGCTAGACACCGGTCGCCAGCTTGGTGACATGTCATTAGTGCTGGGTGCAATCGTCACCATCATGGTTGTTGGTGTGTTGGTTGAGCGCTTGGTGTTCTCGCCAATTCGCCAGAACACTCTGCGCAACCGCGGATTACTTCACGCTCGATAAATAGGCAGTAGCCGGTTGTTGCTATACAGCAGCTCCGGTTCGGCTAATCTCAACCTGCTCGTCACGGTCAACAACCTTCACGCGCTCACGCTCTACGTGTGAGGTGTCGGCTGCGCCTAGGGCCAACTCGTATTCATTCAGAGCCAACCAACCGTTCCAATTGGTGTACTTCACCCCGCGGCTATCCAAAGTGGCCAACAAATCAGCGCTGTCTGGGGTTGCTGGGTCGGCCAAGTTGTCTAGGTCGGCAAGCAGGTTCTCAATGGTCTCGGTGGCATCGCTCTTGGTGTGACCAATCAGACCAACCGGGCCACGCTTGATCCAACCAGTTGCATAAATCGCTGGCACCTGGGCGCCAGACTCATCAATCACACGGCCACCCTCGTTGCGAATCACACCGAGCTTCTCGTTGAACGGCACCTCTGGCAGCTCACTGCCAAAGTAACCAATCGCACGATAAACAGCCTGCACTGGGTATTCAACGAACTCGCCAGTGCCGTGCACCGAAGCGCCATCAGGGTTTAGCGCAGTGCGCTCAAACTTGATGCCGGTCACTTTGTTGTCACCAAGAATTTCAACCGGGCTAGCAAAGAAGTGCAGGTGCAAACGACGGCTTGCAGGCTCGTCAGTTTTTTCGTGCTGCTCTTCGCGCCAACCTTCGATAATGCGAGCCATTACCTTGTGCTGGTTGGTAACACCTTCGGCGTCTTCGTTGAACCAACCCTCAGGAAAGTCTTCGTCGTAAAGCACTAGATCTACATCTTCAATTTCGCCAAGCTCACGCAATTCAATTGGAGTGAACTTGATCTGTGCTGGGCCACGACGACCAAACACGTGCACATCGGTAACCGGTGACTTCTTCAAACCTTCATAAACGTTCGCCGGAATGTCAGTTGACAGCATGTCATCAGCGTGCTTCGCCAACACGCGCGCAACATCCAAAGCCACGTTTCCGTTGCCAAGCACTGCAACTTCTTTAGCCTCTAGCGGCCAGGTGCGTGGAAAGTCTGGGTGACCGTCATACCAAGAAACGAAATCTGCAGCGCCATAAGAACCTTCAAGGTCAACACCCGGAATGTTTAGCGATGCATCTTTGATTGCACCGGTTGCAAAAATCACTGCGTGGTAGTGCTGCTTAATGTCGGCAAGGTTTAGGTCTTTGCCAAACTCCACGTTGCCATAGAAGCGAATGTGGCCACCGTCTAGCATTTCGTGCAACGAGTTCACGATGCCCTTGATGCGCGGGTGGTCAGGAGCAACTCCATAACGAATCAAACCGTAAGGCGCAGGCAGCGAGTCGAACAAGTCGATGTCCACCTCTGGGTACTTCGAGGCAAGAATGTTTCCGGCGTAAATACCCGCCGGGCCCGCGCCAACAATTGCCACTCGTAGTTGCTTACTCATTTGATTCCTTTACTGATTTTTGGGCCGCGGATGCAGCCGGGGCGAGTTTCACAACATCGCCGATGATTACTACTGCAGGCGCCTTCACGCCGACTTCTGTTGCATCCTTGGCTACACTGCCAAGGGTTGAAATTGTCACTCGCTGGTTGGCACCAAAGCCTTCTTCAACGATAGCCACTGGGCAATCAGCACTGCGACCTTCGGCCTGCAGGTTAGCTGCCGAGTCGGCCAGGGTGCCCACACCCATCAAGATCACAATCGTGTGATCGGCCCCGCCAGGCAGGTTGCTCACCGGCTCGTGGCCAGTAACCACGGTGAAACTGGTGGCTAATCCGCGGTGAGTCACCGGGATTCCCGCGAGAGCTGGCACAGCAATCGAACTGCTGATGCCCGAAACAGTGAAAGCAGTCACACCATTGGCAGCACAGAACTCAAGTTCTTCGCCACCGCGACCAAACACATAAGGGTCGCCGCCCTTTAGGCGAACCACGCGCTTGCCGAGCTTGGCCTGGTCGACCAAAATCTGGTTGATCTGCTCTTGTGGCACCGGGTGATTGTCTGGCGCTTTGCCAACATCAATCAGCTCAACGTCGTCACCTAGGTTCTCAAGCAAACCTGCTGGTGACAAACGATCGAATACAACCACATCGGCACCTGCCAAAAGTTTCTTGCCAGCAACGGTAATCAAGTCAACATCGCCAGGGCCACCACCGACAAGTGCAACAGTGCCTGGGGTTTGCACAAACGGTTCAGCTTGCAACCACGAAGCGATTTGATTGCGAATCGCTTTTGCACGACGTGGCTCGCCATTGCCAAAGGCTGCAACAGTTGCATCTTGCAAACGCAAAACTGCAGGCACCCATGCTGTTGACTTCTCAGCCTCTGCGGCGTTCACGCACAAAATGCGCAACGATTCTGCTTCGCGAGTAACGGCATCATCAGCTGACGCAATTCCAGTGGCAGTGTGCACCAACCAGGCATCGGTCAGGTCACCCGCTTCATATTCGCGCGAAATCAAAACAATGCGAGCATCCGCGGCAAGTTGTTTCACTTCTTCGGTTGCGGTTGGCGAAATCACCGTGATAAAAGCAGCTGCATCAAGCAGGCCTTTCACGCGACGAGTGCCAACAACGCCTGCGCCAATTACAACAACCTTGCGGCCGGCAATGCGCAATCCGAGTGGATACAACTTGCTATCGGTCATATCGTGTAGTTCACCAATTGCAAGTTCGTGTGAATACCAGCGGCAAGTGTTGCACCATCCTGAGGTTGAATAATCAAGAACGCGCCAGCACGACGGTAGTCGCGGTAATCCTCTAGCGGTTGTGGCACTGCCAACTTGATCATCACGTGACCAATGTCATTCACTTCAATCTTGTCGGCTGGATCGATTGCCAAAGTGTCGAGGTTGCGCTTGCCAATAATCTGCGAGATCACGGCTTGGCAAGTTGATGTGCCGGTCTTCACCAACACACGTGCACCCACTTCAACCGGGCGTGGGTCTAGCCAGAACACTTCGGCCTCAAACAGGTTCACTGGCTCAGGCAAGGTGCCAGCCGCGCCAATCAATGCTCCACGGGCAACATCGAACTCATCGGCCAAACGCAGCGAAACCGACTGTGGCGCAAACGCTGTGTCAACGCTCTTGCCCGCAACATCGATGCCAACCACGCTGGTCTTGAAGTGCCCAGGCAGAATCTCAACCTTGTCGCCGACGGCCACAACACCAGAAGAAATCTGGCCTGCATAGCCGCGGTAGTCGCGATATACCGCGTCATCAAGCCCTGCAGCCAAGCCACCCTGCGGGCGAATCACTAGCTGCACCGGAAAACGGAACTCTTCTTTCTCGTTCTCGATCTCATCGATTGCCGGCAACTCTTCGAGCAGTTCAATCAGAGTTGGGCCGGTGTACCAATCGGTGTTGGTCGAGCGCTCAACAACGTTGTCACCCTCAAGCGCAGAAACTGGAATCACGTGAACATCACTCATGTGCATGCCAGAGGTCAGCTTGTGCAGGTCGGCAACGATGTCTTCATAAACCTTCTGATCGAAACCAACTAGGTCAATCTTGTTCACAGCGACAATCACGTTTGGCACGCGAAGCAAATTCACTACGGATAGGTGACGGCGAGTTTGCTCGAGCACACCCTTGCGTGCATCGATCAAAACCACAACGGCATCCGCGGTGGCAGCACCGGTGACCATGTTGCGGGTGTATTGAACGTGACCTGGGCAGTCAGCCAAAATAAAGCTGCGCTGCGCTGTTGAGAAATAACGGTAAGCAACATCGATGGTGATGCCCTGCTCGCGCTCGGCTCGCAAACCATCGGTTAGCAAGGCAAGGTCAAGACCACCGGCGTCGCCACCAAAGCCACGCTCGGCAGATGTGCGAGCAACGGCCTCAAGCTGGTCAACCAAAACTGATTTGCTGTCGTGAAGCAAACGACCAACCAAAGTCGATTTGCCGTCGTCAACCGAACCGGCGGTTGCAAAACGCAACAGGGTGCGAGTTTGATTTAGGGTTGCTGAATTCAAAGTGCTCATTAGAAGTACCCTTCTTTCTTACGGTCTTCCATAGCGGCTTCAGAAATTCGGTCGTCTGCGCGAGTGGCACCGCGCTCGGTTAGCGTGCTTGCTGCAACTTCGAGCACAACATCGCTAATGCTGCGAGCTGGTGATTCAACAGCACCGGTGCAACTCATGTCTCCCACTGTGCGATAGCGAACCAAACGCTTCTCAACAACCTCGGTTGCGGTTGGCATTGAAACCGGGCCAACTGCTCGCCACATGCCATCGCGTGAATAAACCTCGCGCTCGTGTGCGTAATAAAGCGGTGGCAACTCAATGCCCTCGCGCTCGATGTAGCGCCAAATGTCTAGCTCTGTCCAGTTGCTAATCGGAAAAGCGCGAACGTGCTGACCAGGCAGGTGGCGACCGTTGTAAAGGTTCCATAGCTCTGGGCGCTGGTTGCGTGGGTCCCACTGGCCAAATTCATCACGAAGGCTCAGGATGCGCTCCTTGGCGCGGGCCTTATCTTCGTCCCGGCGGGCGCCACCGAAAACGGCGTCGTACTTGCCCTTGGTGATTGCCTCAAGCAATGGCAGGGTCTGCAGTGGGTTGCGGGTGCCGTCTGGGCGCTCCTGCAATACTCCGCGATCGATGTAATCCTGAACCGAAGCAACCTCAAGGCGAAGACCTAGGCGCTCAACGGTGCGATCGCGAAACTCGATTACCTCTGGAAAGTTGTGACCGGTGTCAACGTGCAGCACCGGGAACGGAACCTTGCCAGGCCAGAACGCCTTGGTTGCCAAGTGCAAAACCACAACACTGTCTTTGCCACCAGAGAAAAGCAACACAGGCTTTTCAAATTCGGCCACGACTTCGCGAATGATGTGAATCGATTCGCTTTCTAGAGTGTCTAGCAAATCTAGACGGCTGTCAGAAAGTTTTTGACTCATAGGTGCAGACCACACTCAATCTTGTTAGCGCCTGCCCAACGACCCGAACGTGGGTCTTCGCCTGGTGCAACCTGCTTGGTGCAAGGTTCACAACCAATCGATGGGTAGCCGTTTGATAGCAAAAGGTTCACTGGCACTTGGTGTGCGGTTGCATAGTCGATCAGTTCGTCAAAGGTCCACGCAGCAAGCGGGTTCACTTTAACTAAACCGTTCTTTTCATCCCAGCCAATTAGCGCAGTGTTAGCACGAGTAGGGGCCTCGTCGCGGCGCACACCGGTGAACCAAAGTTCGTAGTTCTTTAGTGAATCGTGCAGCGGGTCAACCTTGCGCATCTGGCAGCACTGGTTTGGGTCGCGTGAATAAAGCTTCTCGCCAAACTTTGCGTCTTGCTCGGCAACGGTTAGCTTTGGCTTCACATCAACAATGCGCACTGGCAACGCACGCGCAACCTCATTGCGTGTGGCGAGAGTTTCGGCAAAGTGATAACCGGTCTCTAGAAACAAAACTTCTGCGTTAGCAATTTTTTGCGTCACGATGTGCGGCAAAACTGCATCAGCCATTGAACACGCAATTGCAACAGCGTCAACATCAAAGTTTGCAGCAACCCAATCAATCACTTGCTCGGCGGTTGCTTCACCAGTTGCATTCGCTGCACCAAGTTCGGCAAGCTGTGCCAAGCCAGCTTCAACCAAACTCTTCAGTTCAGCTTCGCTGCGGCGAGTTAGAACGCTCATTGAAGTGCCTCTTCTTCTGCACGGTGTGCCCACTCAGCAAATGTCTCGTCGCCTTCGGCTTCTGAAACATACTTGCGAGTCACACGCTCTACGTATTCGCTTAGGTTTGCTGCGGTCACCTTTAGGCCACGCACGGTGCGGCCAAGGCCAGCCTCGTCGCGGTCGCGAGACGCCAAGCCACCACCTAGGTGCACCTGGAATCCAGGCTCGGTGCCGCCGTTGCCATCAGGCAGCAACTGGCCTTTAAGGCCAATGTCGGCAGTCTGAATGCGGGCACAAGAGTTTGGGCAACCGTTCACGTGCAACGAGATTGGGCGCTTCAACTGAATATCAACCATGGTGCGAGTCAGCGACTTCACTGCCTCGGTTGCAGTTTCTTTGGTGTCAACAATTGCCAACTTGCAAAACTCAATGCCGGTGCAAGCAATGGTTGAACGCTGAAAGTCGCTTGGTCGGGCATTCAAACCAAGTGCATCAAGTTCAACAATTATGTTCTCAACATCGGCTTCGGCAATGTCAAGCAAAACCAACTTCTGGTGAGGTGTGGTGCGCAAACGCTTTGAGCCATACTTCTCAAGCACGTCTGCAAGATCACTCAGGATGGTGCCAGACACACGACCAACAAACGGTGTGACGCCAAGATAGAACTTGCCGTCTTTCTGCTTGTGCACACCAACGTGGTCACCAACAGTTTTTGGAGTTGGTGCAGCAGGGCCATCGGCCAACTTGTACTTCAAGTATTCGGTCTCAAGAATTTCGCGGAACTTCACCGGGCCCCAGTCAGCCATCAAGAACTTCAAACGAGCCTTGTTGCGCAAACGGCGGAATCCGTAGTCGCGGAAGATTGAACAAACGCCGTACCAAACTTCGGCAACCTGTGCCGGTGAAACCCAAACACCCAAACGCTCGGCAAGTCGAGGTGCGGTTGACAAACCACCACCAACCCAAAGGTCAAAACCAACACCGTGCTCTGGGTGGTTCACTGCAACAAATGCAAGATCGTTGATTTCGTGAACTACGTCTTGGCTTGGGTGACCGGTGATTGCCGACTTGAACTTGCGTGGCAAGTTGGCAAGCTCTGGGTCGCCAATGTACTTCAAACGAATTTCTTCGATGATGTCGGTTGGGTCGATCAACTCATCCTCAGCAATGCCGGCAACCGGTGAACCCAAGATCACACGTGGCACGTCACCACAGGCCTCTGTGGTTTCTAGGCCAACGCTTTCGAGGCGGCGCCAAATTTCTGGCATTGCCTCAACTTCGATCCAGTGCAACTGAATGTTCTGGCGGTCGGTTAGGTCGGCGGTGTCGCGACCAAAGTCTTTTGAGATGCCGGCGATTACACGCAGCTGCTCGGTGGTTAGCTGGCCACCGTCAATGCGCACGCGCAGCATGAAGTACTTGTCTTCGAGCTCGTGCGGCTCAAGGGTTGCGGTGCGGCCGCCATCGATGCCCGGCTTGCGCTGGGTGTAAAGACCCCACCAGCGAAAACGACCGTGCAGGTCGGTGCCATCAATGCTGTCGAAACCGGTCTTCGAATAAATGTTCTCAATGCGCTCACGAACCGAAAGGCCACCGTCTTCTTGCTTCCAAGATTCGTTGGCGTTCAGTGGCTCAGTGCCGTCAACCTTCCACTGGCCGTTTGAGCGGCCCTCGCGTGGAGGTCGAACTTCAGCATTGGTTCCGCCGGTCACGTGTTCAGTCATTAGACATCCTAAAAAAGTGAATGCTGCCGCATAGTCGGCAGCGCTGGGTCTATTTTCGCCTATAAAAACGAATCCCGCTTGGGGGCAACTTCCGCACCACAGCGCCGATTCCGGCCCACTCACCCGATTCGAATTCCTACTGTTTTGCTAGGCTTTTCGCAATCCCTTTTATCTATTGAGGTTTCTCATTCGCACACTCATCGCGGCATCGCACGGCACCGACAATTCCAACGGTGCTTTGGCCATCTCGCGACTCGTAACAAAAGTTAATGAAGCCTTAAACCCCGCGGATGTTCGCGAGGCCTTCGTCGATGTGCAGCAACCAGATGTGCCAACCGTGCTGGCACAGGTATCCGAGGCAACAATCGTGCCGCTGCTTTTGGCCACCGGCTATCACGTGCGTCAAGATATTGCCGATGCCGCTTTTGAACACGGCGACGCCACAATCACCCCAGCCCTTGGCCCAGACCAAAGACTGGTTGACGTTTTGGTGCAGCGTCTTGCCGAGGCCGGTCACCAGGCAGAAGATCTTGTAGTTCTCACCGTTGCCGGTTCGAGCGATGCGCGCGCACAAGCCGAAACCAGCAAAGTGAAGGCAATGCTCGAGGCATCCCTGGGTAAGCAAGTTGAGTTGGCATTTCTTTCTGCGGCCGAACCGAAGCTCAAAGACCTAGTGCCAAAGCTAAAGTTTCAAAACCCACGCAAGCGAATTGTGGTGAGCACCTACTTATTGGCGCCCGGTTTCTTTAGCGACCTGATGCAAAAGGTTGGCGCGCACATTGTGACCAACCCGCTGCTTTCGCCAGAGCTTGAAACCCCGCAGCAACTGATTGACATTGTGATTGAGCGATTTACCGCGGGCCAGAAACGTTCAGGCCAAACCGGTTGTCTCGATGGCATGCGTGGCAAACCGTTTGAGGGTTGTGCCGCAGGTTGCGCTAGCGCTTGTCGCCAACCGGCCTAACTTGCTAGTGCGAAGCAACCGAATCGCCCGCAGGCTGCTCGGTCTTTACTGGTTCTTTGATTAGTAGGGCCAACACCAAAGTTGCTATCCAAATGATTGCGCCAAGCAAGAACGCTTGTTGCGAACCGGTAGTCACTGCAAGCGCAGCATCTGACTTCACCTGAGCACCAGCGATGGTGAACACGGTGATGAAGATTGCTGTGCCGGCAGCGCCACCAACCTGCTGCAGTGTGCCAACGGTTGCACTCGCGTGTGGGTAAAGCTGTGGCTCAACCGAACCCATGGTCAATGAGAACAGCGGAGTGAAGAAGAAGCCGATGCCAATCATGAATGCCATGTAGGTCAACAGCAGAGTCCAGAAAGTTGTGTCGCCGTTGAAGGTAGTCATGTAGGCCAAAACCACACCAACAAAAATCGAAGCCGGAATCAAAAGTTTGCGCGCACCAAATTTGTCATAGAGGCCGCCGATAACCGGGCTAAGCAAACCCATGGCCAAACCACCAGGCAAAAGAATCAATCCGGTGGCAAGTGCATCCATGCCAAGGCCGTCTTGAATGAACAGCGGCAACAGAATTCCGAAACCAAACATCACCAACATGGCAACCAGCATCAGAGTTAGGCCCACTCTAAAGTTGGCCGATCTAAAGGTGCCTAGGTTCAAAAGCGCGTGACCGCCGGGTGCCAGCTTGATTTGGCGGCGCACAAAGAGCCCCAAGAACACCAGGCCGAGTGCGAACCAAACCCAAGGTGAAACGGCAACGTTGGTGCGAGCTGCTTCGCCAAATGAGCTGAGGCCATAAACCAAGCCACCAAAGGCCAAGCCCGATAGCGCCACCGAAAGAATGTCGATGGATGCCTTGTTAGGCGTGTGCGAAGCCTTCAGTTTGAGTGAACCAATAACCGCGGTCACCAATCCGATTGGCAGCATTACCCAAAACAACGCGCGCCAGTTAAGTGAATGCAAAATCAAGCCAGAAACAGCTGGCCCCATTGCCGGCGCAACCGACATCACAATGCCGATATTGCCCATGATGCGCCCACGGGATTGCTCTGGCACTAGATCCATGATGGTGGTCATCAAAAGTGGAAACATAATGGCCGAACCAGAGGCTTGAACAATGCGGCCCAACAAAAGAATCTCAAAGCTAGGCGAAAACGCACCAAGCAAGGTGCCGACTACAAACGCCAGCATCGCCGCCATATAAAGTGCGCGGGTTGAAAAGCGCTGCTGCAAATATCCGGTGGTTGGAATCACGATTGCCATGGTCAACATAAACGCGGTGTTCAACCACTGACCAACCGAAGCGGTGATGTTCATGTCTTGCATGATTACTGGCAGTGCCACACCAAGAAGAGTTTCGTTTAGAAATACAACGAACGTGCTGATCAGCAGAATCGAAATTATCAATACGCTTTCAGCCGATAATTTCGACGCTTTGCTCACTATTTATAGTCTCCAACTAAACGCACGGCTCCGCCGTCAACGCCTTTTGCACCTTGCACGTAGCCAGAAAGATCTCCGACTGCTTTATCGACAACACCAAGTTGCCAGGTATTTATTCCGAGTGAATTCAAACGAACTGCAACTTCGTCGGCACGGTCTGCAGCTACAACAACTGCCTGACCCAAGCCAAGGTTCCAAGTTGATTCAACACTCTGCAGTGAGAAGCCGCCCCAACCAGCAAGCACCTTGAATACATCCTGAGGCGACCAAGTTGAACGGTCAACATCGAGTGAAACACCCTGCGGCAAAACACGAGCCAAGTTAGCTGCAATGCCACCACCGGTGATGTGACTCATTGCGTGCACCGCTGCACCCAGTTCGCCTTCAAGCAAAGTGTTTAGCACGCCGGTGTAAAGCGCGGTTGGCTCAAGCAAAACTTCACCCAACGAGCGAGAATCAAATTCAGCGACACTCTTGGTGTAATCAAGCTTGCTATCAGCAACAATCTTGCGCACCAATGAGTAACCGTTTGAGTGCAAACCAGATGACTGCATGCCAAGCACAACGTCACCAACCAAAACATTTTGTGGGCCAAGCAAACGATCTTTTTCAACCACACCAACTGCTGCACCTGCAACGTCGTAGTCATCTGGGCCAAGCAAGCCTGGGTGCTCTGCGGTTTCGCCACCAACTAGTGCAACACCAACGTGAGCACAAGCTTCGGCAATGCCGCGCACGATGTCGGCAATGCGAGTTGGCACAACCTTGCCGCAGGCGATGTAGTCGGTCATAAACAAACTCTTTGCGCCAACCACAACGATGTCGTCAACAACCATGCCAACTAGGTCTTGGCCAATGGTGTCGTGCTTGTCGATTGCCTGTGCAATGGCAACCTTGGTGCCAACACCATCTGTGGATGTTGCCATCAGCGGGTGGTCATAAGACTTCAAGAAACTGACATCCATCATGCCGGCGAAACCACCGAGGCCGCCAAGCACAAGCTCGTTGTGGGTTGCGCCCACGGCCTTCTTCATTAGTTCAACAGCTAGGTCACCGGCTTCGGTGTCTACGCCAGAGGCGGCATAGGCATTAGTCATTCAGGGTCTCCTGTTGCTGACGAACAAGTTCGTCGGTTTCGCTGTCTGGGCCAGGGTTGCAAGCTGCATCGTCGCGCTCAAGCAAGTTCTTGCCAAGACGATCTGCGGTTGGCAATTCAATTGGGTAACTGCCGGTGAAGCAAGCGGTGCAAAGTTCACGCTCTTGCTGGCCGGTTGCGGCGATCATGCCATCCTTAGTCAAATAACCAAGTGAGTCTGCGCCAATTGAGGTGCGCACATCTTCAACTGCAAGACCAGTGGCAATTAGTTCGGCGCGAGTTGCAAAGTCGATGCCATAAAAACATGGCCAGGTGATCGGTGGCGAAGAAATTCGCACGTGAATTTCTGCAGCGCCTGCTTCACGCAACATTTGCACCAACGCACGCTGAGTGTTGCCGCGAACAATTGAGTCATCAATCACGATGATGCGCTTTCCGGCAATAACTTCTTTGAGCGGGTTCAACTTCAAACGAATACCGCGCTGGCGAATTGTTTGTGAAGGCTGAATAAAGGTGCGGCCAACATATGCGTTTTTCACTAGGCCGTGACCAAATGGAATTCCCGACTCTTGTGAGAAACCAATTGCGGCTGGTGTGCCAGATTCTGGTGTTGGAATAACTAGGTCTGCATCCACCGGATATTCGCGCGCCAACTGACGACCCATTTCAACTCGAGCGTCATAAACGTTCTTGCCATTAATAGATGTGTCTGGGCGAGCCAGGTAAACATATTCAAAAACGCAACCGGCGCGCTTAACTTCGGCAAAGCGAGTTGAACGCAAACCGTTTTCGTCAATTGCAATTAGCTCGCCGGGTTCAACCTCGCGCACGAAACTTGCACCAACAATGTCGAGTGCAGCGGTTTCTGATGCAACCACCCAACCGCGCTCCAAACGTCCAAGCACAAGTGGGCGCACACCCTGTGGGTCACGCGCTGCATAAAGTGTGGTTTCATCCATGAAGACCAAACAAAAAGCGCCCTTGACCTTTGGTAAAAGTTCAAGAGCGGTGGCTTCAAGTGAGTGGTCTAGGTCGCCGGCCATCAATGCGGTTAGCACTGCAGTGTCGGTGGTGTTGCCGCCGGTGATTTCGTTGGTGCCCTGGTCTGGGTAGCGCGACTGCAACAGGTCAAGCAAATCTGCGGTGTTGGTTAGGTTACCGTTGTGGGCCAATGCCACGGTGCCGGCCGAGGTGCGGCCCAAGGTTGGTTGCGCATTGCGCCAGTGTGAGGCACCGGTGGTTGAGTAGCGGTTGTGACCAACTGCAATGTGGCCAATCAAAGATTCAAGGGCGCTCTCTGAGAAAACCTGAGAGACCAATCCCATGTCTTTGTATACGAGGATTTTCTTGCCGTCAGAGGTGGCGATGCCAGCAGACTCTTGACCGCGGTGTTGCAAAGAATAAAGACCAAAGAAGGTGAGCTTGGCAACTTCTTCGCCTGGTGCCCATACGCCGAAGACTCCACATTGGTCTTGTGGATTCTTGTCTCCGTCTACCCCTGAATCGAAATTCAGCAGGCCGTCACCGCGCATCACGCCTCTAGTTTAGTTGCCTTGGCGGTCTTGGCCCGAGCCAGAAAAATTCGGTCCAGCACCACGCCAAGGGTCAAAGCCAAAGCCGCGCCACCACCAGCAAAATAGGCAATCAAATAGGTGATGATTGGCTCTGCGGTGCGCTGCTCTTCAGGAATAGAAAAGCCAACGATCAACGCCAACACAAAACCAACCACGCCACCGGTAAGCAAAAACTGCAAATACTTCGGTGAACGGCGGATGCGAACATCCTCAGTCTTGATTGTGGTCTTTGGTTTCTTCGATTCAGCCATAGGTCTATTCAACTACGAGCCAGGGGCAACACTTGCCCCAAATCGGCTCTCACGCCCGAGGCCGAAATCTGCGCGCCCGCCACGGCATCGGCCCAGGCCAACTTGCCGGTTGCCACAGCAAACCAAACCTCGGGTGACATCTCTACTGTGTTGGGCGGGGTGCCGCGAGTGTGGCGCGGGCCCTCAATGCACTGCGTGGCACCAAACGGCGGCACTCGCACTTCAACCGAATTGCCCGGGGCTACTGCGGCCAACTCTTCAAGCAAAAATCTAACTGCGGATGCCAGCTGCGCAGGGTCGCCCGCTTCAACGGCGGTTACGGCAGCCCAGCCATCCGAGGTTGAAATTCTGCGACGAGCCATAGTTGAGCGATTACTTGTTTTGAATCAGTTTGATCATCGCGATTTCGATGGTCTGCACCTGAAGCACGCTTGTGACCAGCTTCTTCAACTCAGGGTCGGTGGTCTTTTGAAAAGCTGCGGCCATGGTTAGTGCACCTTCGTGGTGCGACTTCATTCCAGCCAAAAATAGTTTGTCAAAGTCAGCACCCTTGGCTGCTGACAATGCCTTCATCTCGGTGTCGCTGAGCATTCCGTTAGACATTGCGTTGGTTGGCACCGTTGCATCGCCCAACCAGCCCTTCATGGTTTCAATCTCGGCGGCCTGCTCGGTGTAAATCTGCTCGGCCAACTTAAGAACATCTGCGTTCTTGGCGTTGTCTTTTGCATAAGCACTCATAGTGATGGCCTGCATGTGGTGAGGAATCATCATCTGCGCAAACATCACGTTGTCGGCAACCTTAACGTTTTGCCCCATGCTGCCCATGTCATGACTTGCCATTGGCGCAGGTGTTGATTCTGTGGCACACCCAGTTAGTGCAATTGAAATTGCCACTAACCCAGTGGTGGCAGCTAAAACACTCTTAGAAATTCGCATTCCTAAATCTTAACTGTCGAGCACACTGTGCGGTTCATTCACAGCCACCTCTCAGCAAGCAGGCATTTACTTGCGCCTATGACTTCATCGACAAAAACTTTGCTGGTCAAAGTTCCAGCCGTCACAGCATTTTTCTGGATCATCAAAATTCTTGCCACCACCGTTGGTGAAACCTTCGCAGACTTTCTAAATGAAAAATTGGGCTTCGGCCTAAGCGGCACCTCCCTTGTGATGGGTACCGCACTTGTGGCTGCACTAATCGTCCAGTTCGCTGTGAAGCGATACATTCCGGTGGTCTACTGGTTGGCAATCGTGCTCATTAGCGTGGCCGGCACACTCATCACAGACAACCTCACCGACGGTCTGGGTGTTGCACTTTGGATTTCTAGCGTGGTATTCGCTGCGCTGCTGGCAATTACATTCGCAATTTGGTTCCGCGGTGCACGAACCCTGGCGATGAAGAGCATCGTCACCAAAAAACGCGAAGCCTTCTATTGGTTGGCAATCTTGTTCACCTTCGCACTTGGCACTGCAACTGGCGACTGGTTGGCCGAAGCGGTTGGCCTCGGATACGGTGTCTCGGCGCTGGTTTATGGCGGCGCAATTGCCGTGGTGGCGTTGCTTTGGAAGCGTGGTCTAGTCGGTGAAATCACCGCGTTTTGGATTGCCTACATTCTTACCCGCCCGCTTGGTGCATCTATCGGCGACCTGCTTTCACAAAGCCACAAGAGCGGTGGTTTGGGTCTTGGCCCAACCAATACCAGCTACATATTTTTGGCGGCAATCCTCGGCGCAGTTATTTACCTAAGTGTCAGCAAGAAAGACCGGCTCAAGGCCTAATCTCGAGCGCTAAATCACCCTGATTTGCCACCGGTAACATTGAGCAGGTGAAGATACTTCTTTTGGGCCAGGGCGCCCGCGAGCACGCCATTGTTAAAGCACTGATTCGCACCGGCACACCTGCCGCCGACATCACCGTTGCCCCGGGCAACGCTGGCATTGCTCAAGAAGTTCACTGCGAGCCAGGCCTCGACCCAAACAACCCACTCGAAGTCACCAACTTTGCACTGCAGCACAAGGTTGAACTAGCCATCATCGGCCCAGAGGCCCCACTAATCGCCGGCGTTAGCGACGCACTTCGCGCCCAGGGCATTGCAGTGTTCGGCCCTTCACAAAAAGCAGCCCAGCTTGAGGGCTCAAAGAGTTTCGCTAAAGAAGTTATGTCTGCCGCCGGTGTGCCAACCGGCCGTGCCCACGAATGTTCAACCCTCGAAGAAGTTGCCAACGCTTTGGATGACTTCGGCGCCCCATATGTAGTGAAGGCCGATGGCCTGGCTGCCGGCAAAGGTGTAATCGTCACCGACGACCGCGCCGCCGCACTTGCACACGCCGAGAAGTTCATCGACATGGGCATCTTGGTTGAAGAATTCCTAGACGGCCCAGAGGTAAGCCTGTTCTTCTTGAGCGATGGCAAGGGTGTTGTTGCACTTACCCCAGCACAAGATTTCAAGCGCGCCTTCGATCACGACAAGGGCCCAAACACCGGTGGCATGGGAGCCTATTCGCCACTGCCTTGGTTGCCAGCAAACTTTGTGGAAGAAGTCGAAACCACAATTGCAATGCCAGTGATTCAAGAAATGGATCGCCTCGGTGCACCATTCGTTGGCTTGCTTTACTGCGGATTGATTCTTACCGAGCGCGGTGTGCGCGTAATCGAATTCAACGCACGCTTCGGTGACCCAGAAACTCAGGTGGTGTTGCGTCGCCTAATCACCAGCTTGAGTGGCTTGCTTTACAAGGCAGCAACCGGCCACCTTGAAACTTCAGCACTTCCAGAATTCTCTAAGGATGTTGCCATCACCGTTGTTCTCGCTAGTGAGGGCTACCCAGATTCAGGTGCACCGAATCGACCAATCCACGGATTGAAAGATGCCGAAGCTGATGCGCACATCGAAGTGTGTCACGCAGCAACCGCAGAACAAGATGGTGAATTAGTTTCAACCGGTGGTCGTGTGCTTTCAGTAGTTGCAACTAACCGCACATTTGCTCACGCACGCAAGCACGCATACGAAGCTCTTGAAAAGATTCACCTCAAGGGTTCGCACTACCGCAAAGACATCGCTGCAAAGGTTGCCGAGTAGTGGCAATCGAAATCGACGGCTGGAACCGCGTTTATAGTGGCAAGGTTCGCGATCTTTATGAATCGGTAAACCCAAAGTATGCGCACCTAATTTTGGTTGTTGCATCAGACCGCGTGAGTGCATTCGATCACGTGCTTGAACCAGCAATCACAAACAAGGGCAAGCACCTAACCACACTTACCAACTGGTGGTTCGATCGCCTTGATGTGCCTAATCACATTTCGCACGAGGTTGAAGTGCCAGCCGTAGTTGCCGGCCGTGCAACCATTGCCAAAAAACTTGAGATGTTCCCAGTTGAATGTGTGGTTCGCGGATACATCAGCGGTTCTGGCTGGAAGGAATACCAGGAGACCGGCGAGATATGCGGAATCAAGTTGCCTGCAGGTTTGCACTTTGGTGCCAAGCTGCCTGAGCCAATTTTCACCCCGGCTTATAAAGCGCCGATGGGCGAACACGATGAAAACATCACCTTCGAGCGGGTTGTTGAACTAATTGGTCAGAAGCACGCCGAGCAATTGCGCGATCTGAGCCTGCATGTTTTTAACCGCGCCAGCGATCTTGCCGAGCACGCGGGTTTGATTCTTGCCGATACCAAGTTTGAATTTGGCATCGACCCAGAAACCAACCTCATCACCCTTGGCGACGAAGTGCTAACCCCAGACTCGTCACGCTTCTGGAGCAAAGCTGCCTGGGAGCGCGGCGAGCGCAAAGACAGTTTTGACAAGCAGATTGTGCGCAACTGGTTGGCCGATAACTGGAACCAAGAGGGCACACCACCAGTACTACCTACTGAGATTGTTGCTCAGACTGCAGCAAAGTATGCCGAGTTGGTTGAGCGCCTAACTCAAGAAGTGGCCTAGTTTTTTACCTCGGATAAACCGGGCGCTCAACCAGCATCATCTTTTGTGCAATGCGTACAACTTGGTTTGAATAACCGTTTTCATTGTCGTACCAAACGTAAACAACACCGTTGTTGCCGCCGCCCTGGGTAGCAAGACTGTCAACCACACCAGCATGTGTTGAACCAACCAAATCGGTCGACACAACTTCTGGCGATTCAATGTAATCAATTTGATCGCGGGTAACTGGGTCTAGCGCTGCATCACGCAAAACTTTGTTCAATGACTCGATCGAAACCTCTTTGTCAAAGTTCAAGTTCAAAATTGCCATCGACACATCCGGGGTTGGCACGCGAATCGAGCTACCCGTTAATTTGCCAGCAAGTGCAGGCAGTGCCTTGGCTGCAGCTTGCGCTGCACCGGTTTCTGTAATCACCATGTTCAACACCGCAGAGCGACCTCGGCGGTCACCACTGTGAAAGTTGTCAATCAAATTTTGGTCATTGGTAAATGAGTGCACGGTTTCAACGTGGCCATGCTTAACTCCAAATGCATCGTTCAAAACCTTTAGCACCGGCACCACGGCGTTAGTTGTGCAAGACGCAGCCGAAACAATTTTGGTAGTTGCATCAAAGTCATTTTGATTGATGCCGAAAACAACATTTGGCAAACTGCCTTTGCCTGGTGCAGTCAGCAGAACCTTGGCAGCGCCTTTGCTGCTGAGGTGTTGAGTCAACCCAGCTTCATCGCGCCACTTGCCGGTGTTGTCAATCACCAATGCGTTGTGAATTCCGTGCGCTTCATAATCAACAGTGCTCGGGTCATTTGAGTAAATAACTTTGATCTGGTTCCCATTCGCAATGATGGAATTCGAATCGGCATCCACGGTAATAATGCCGTCAAACATACCGTGCACAGAATCGCGGCGAAGCAAACTTGCCCGCTTGGCCAAATCATCTTTGCCACCGTTGCGCACCACAATTGCACGCACCTTTAGGCCACGGTTGCCGGCATCTTGTGCCAACAAAATTCGGGCCACCTGGCGGCCAATGCGACCAAAGCCATAAAGCACAACATCGCGCGCACTGTCATCGCTTGGTTCAATCGCGTTCAATTCCTCGGATGCAAATGCTTCGATGCTCTTGCCCGAAGCAGCCTGCTTTGCCAACATTGCAGCCACGTTGATCTCGGCAGATGGCAGCTGCAGTGAGTCGATGGTTCGAACCAATTCGGCAACTCGGTTGATATCGAGGGTTTCACCATCACGGTGCCGGGCAAATCTCATCGCCTTCAGAAGGTCGATTGCCGTGCGATTGATCAGCGGTCGGCCATGCACCGAAAGCAGAATTCCATTCGATCGGTATAGGCGGCCAATAATCGGCACAAGCGATTCGGCGGTGTTTAGAGAAGCGGCCCATTCGGGGCCATTAAGCGCAAAGTTTTGCATAACCAGCTTTCGTCATTGAAAGTTAGGGCCCCACATTGGGCATACCCAACAAGGTTAACAAACGCCAAGGCTTGTAAGCGCTGACAGTGAAAAGAATTTTCAATGAATGAGAAAACCCCGGAGGTTATCCGGGGCATTCAAAAGAACAATTACTGGTTGCAGGTGCAAAGCTGCTCTTGAGGAACACCCTCAAGCGCTTCTTCGATGTGACCGCCACAGCCGGTCCAAGTAACTTTGCCGCAGTTGCTGCATAGAGCTGGTGAACACATAGTTTTTTCCCTTCGATGAGTTGTTGAGGATTAGAAAATTTCGATTACTTCTTGCCAAATAGTCGAGCAAAGAAACTTGGACTTTTAGGGTCGTTGGCGTGACCCTGACACTGCTGTGACTTTGGAATGCCGCGCATTACTTCGTTAACGTGCTGACCGCAGCCAGACCAAGTTGCTTTGCCGCACTTGCGGCAGGTGACGCGAGAACACATTTATTGCACTACTTTCATGTTGGTTAGTTGGGCAGCATCAACCACGCCACCGCCGTTGGTGAGAGTGCCGGTGAAACCCGCACCCTTCATAAGTTCGATTGCTTGACCCGCACGGTTGCCTGAGTGGCAATAGACCACATAGTTGGCGGTGTGATCAAGAGCATCCACCGCGGATGCAAAATCAGCACCCTGCACATCGATGTTGATGGCACCGTCGAGGTGGCCGGTGGCCCACTCAGCTGGAGTGCGCACATCGATAACCGCAGCAACCGAAGACATATCCATAGGCTGCGAAGCGGCACAGGCGCTTAGCGAACCAATGGCAAACAGAGCGATCAAACCCGCTGCCAGAACTTTGATGAAACGTGACATTCGCACTTCCCTTCGTATACCCCCTAGGGTATAGTAAGAAATACCAAAAGCGCAACTACCCAGGAGCAAAAAAATGCAACTTGAACCAGCCGAACTGAAAGCAGCCCGCGATCGCCTAGTGCGTGTGCAGGGCCAAATTGGCGGCATAGTAAAGATGCTCGACGAAGGTCGCGAATGCACCGAATTGCTTAACCAGCTGTCGGCGGCATCCACAGCACTTACCCGCGCTGGTTTCACCATCATTTCAACCGGCATGCGCGCCTGTGCCCATAACCCAGAGGGTGACGCAGAACGCGTGGCCCTTGAAAAAGCATTTATGTCGCTGGCCTAATCTTGGCCTAAAGCAAACACCTAGAGTTTTCGTAGCTACATATAAAGGAGTGACCTTGAAGGTTGTAATCATTGGTGGCGTTGCCGGCGGTATGTCTGCAGCAGCGCGTTTGCGTCGACTAGACGAGCACGCCGAAATCACCGTATATGAAATGAGCGAGCACGTTAGCTATGCCAACTGTGGCCTGCCTTATTTTGTGAGCGATGTAATCTCGCGTCGAGACAACCTGCTGCTGCAAACTCCGGCTGCACTCTTCAGTCGCTTTCGCATCAAAGCACACGTGCAGTTGATGGTTACCAAAATCAACCGCGCCGAAAAAACTATTGAGGTTAAAAACTTGCAGACCGGCACAACACACACCGATAACTACGACAAACTGATCATTTCTACCGGTGCAAGACCACGCAAACTTGACGTGCCTGGCATCGAGCGAGCAATGTGGCTGCGCAATGTCACCGATGCAGACGCCGTGAAAGCGGCATTGCAAAATCTTGAAAATAAATCGGTTGCAATCATTGGTGCAGGTTTCATCGGCATCGAACTTGCAGAAAATATTCGTCACCTAGATATTCCAGTGACCATCATTCAACGCAGCAACAGCATCCTGGGGCAATTTGACCCAGAGATGATTCAACCGTTGCACGCACGCTTGCAAAAGCACGGCGTAGTAATCGAACTCAATGCACAACCAAAACAAATTACCGATACCCATGTTGTGTTAGCCGATGGCCGCAAGATTGATGCCGGGTTGGTATTCACTGCTGCTGGTGTTGACCCAGACAACACACTTGCACGTGACGCAGGCCTCAAGATTGGTGAGACCGGCGGCCTGTGGGTCGATGACCAACAAGGCACCAGTGACCCAGATATTTTTGCCGCTGGCGATGCCGTTGAAAAACATGGCGAACTTACTGGCAACCAAACTTTGATTCCGTTGGCAAACTTGGCAAACCGTCATGGCCGCTTGGTTGCCGATGTAATTGCAGGCCGCAACACCAAGGCGCGCAACGCTGTGGGCACGGTAATCATCGGCGCCTTCGGCCTAGCAACTGGCATCACAGGCTTGAGTGAGCGCGCTGCAACCAAGGCTGGCATCAAGCACCAGGTGATTCACATTCACCCAAACAATCACGCCGGCTACTACCCTGGCTCAAAGCGCCTAAGCATGAAGGTGCTCTTCGACCCAGCAACCGGCAAACTACTTGGCGCCCAGGCCTATGGTGAAGACGGCGTTGACAAGCGCCTCGATGTCATTGCCACCGCAATGATGGGCGGCTTAACCATCGACGACCTAATGGATCTCGAGCTTGCTTATGCACCGCAATTCGGCTCGGCCAAAGACGCAATCAACATCGCCGGCTACGTTGGCAACAATGTCTTCAATGGCACAACACCAACATTGCAGTGGCACGAACTCGAGGCCGCTCGCGCAAATGGCGCTCAGGTTATCGACGTTCGTTCGGGTGGCGAGCACGGCTTCGCCAACATCCCAGGCACAATCAATATTCCTGTGGATGAACTGCGTGACCGCCTTGCAGAAGTGCAAATGGAAGATGTTGTGGTGTATTGCCAGGTGGGTCAGCGTGGTCACATCGCCACTCAGATTTTGAAAGCTCACGGCGCAAACGTTAAGAACCTGAGCGGCGGATACCTAACTTGGGCCGCCGGCGAAGCGGCACTCGCAAAGTAAGTTTTAGTCGGAGCCCAGTCAACGCCCAGCCTAGAAAGTTAAGATGCGAGCATGACTATTTCACGCAGAACAGTTCTCTTTGGCGCAGGCGCTGCTGCAGGCACGGTTGCATTGGCCGCTTGCGGTTTGTTATCCCCAGTCGCACAGGTTACCGTTGCACCACTTGAACCCAACATTTTGCGCAGCAAGAATGGCAAATTAGTAGTTGATTTAGTCGCACAAAAAACTGACGTTGAACTTGCTGGTCAAACGGTTCATGCCAAAACTTATAACGGCACCTTGCCTGGCCCAACCTGGCATGTGCAACCCGGCGATGAAATTACCGTGAATTTCAAAAACCAACTTGGTGAAACTACCAACTTGCACACGCACGGTTTTCACGTTTCACCCGAGGGCAACAGCGACAATGTGATGCTCGAAATAAAAGACGGCGAGAGCTTCACCTACAAATACCAAATTGCTGCCGATCATCCGAGTGGTACTTTTTGGTACCACCCTCACCACCACGGCTTTGCTGCCGACCAAGTATTCGCCGGTCTCTATGGCGCAATTGTGATCGACGACAAAGAATTAATTGAAAACACCTTTGAACGAGTGCTGGTCATTTCTGACATCGCATTCGACAACGCAGGCCAAATTGCGACGCCAGACATGATGTCAAAAATGATGGGCCGCGAAGGTTCGTTGGTTCTGGTCAATGGCCACAACATTCCAACTTTTAATTCCCTTACGAATGGCCGCGAGCGCTGGCGCATTGTGAACGCCTGCACTTCAAGATTTGTAAATCTGCACGTTAGCGGCGCAACTCTGCAATTGCTGGGCATGGATTCAGGTCGCTACCAAAACGCCAAAGACTTCCAAAGCCTTGTGCTTGCACCGGGCAACCGCGCCGACATTGTTGCCACCATGAGCTCGCAAGAAGTGCAGCTGATGTTTGACTCAATCGCGCATCCAGACGCAATGATGTCAACCACACCAATCACCAATCAAGTGATTGCAAAATTCACCCCAAGCGATTCAGCCTCGGATGCCGGGCCGGCCGCCAGCGACTTGGCCGCCTTGCCGGTAGGCACTAAGCCTCGCGACATCCGAGGTAAAGCAGTAATTGCCAAGCGCAACTTCAGCCTTGAAATGCCAGCAATGGGCTCGATGATGGGTGGCATGAATGGCATGGGCTCAACGAACCACGCCATGACCGGCTTCACCATTAATGGCGAGGCATTCGACATGACCAAGGTAAACACCACGGTGGCTATGAACACCATTGAAGAGTGGACCATCACCAACACCAGCAACATGAGCCACCCGTTTCACCTGCACGTGTGGCCGATGCAGCTGTTGAGCGTTGGCGGCGATGCTATTGCCGATGCCCAGTGGCAAGACGTTGTGATTGTTCCGCCGCTCAGCACATCGGTGGTGCGCATTGCATTTGAAAACCATTCGGCTAACGCCGTTTATCACTGCCACATTCTTGATCACGAAGACGCCGGCATGATGGGCATTATTCGAGCCAAGTAGCCCATCGACCGGCCCAAAATCGACGATAAAATTAAACTTCCATGACTCCAGCCAAAATTGTTAGAGACAAGCGCCAAGAAGATATTCTTGCTGCAGCGCAGTCGCTAATTGCTACATCAGGAGTCGATGCGGTTTCGATGGCCGGCCTTGCCAAGGCAACCGGCCTTAGCCGCCCAGCGATTTATCAATACTTTGCTTCTAAAGAAGATGTGCTCGCCGAACTTGTGATCAATGAGATGGCCGACTTGAGCAACGCCATTGAAATGCACATTGCAAAACTTGAAGACCCGCTTGAGCGCATTCGCATTTGGATTCATTATTCGCTGGCTCACCTGGCAAGTGCCGAGCACAGAATTATTCGACAAATTTCGATTGATTCATTGCCTGCCGAAAAACGTGGCATGTTGAATGCGATGCACGGTCACTTCATGATGGCGCTGCTCAGCCCAATCGGTCAGTTGGGCGTGCAAGACACAACTGCAACTGCACACTTAATTTACGCATCAGTGGCAGCCTCGGCCAAACGAATTGATGAAGGCAGCGACTTCAGCAGAGAAGCCGCCGCCCTCGAACAATTTGCGATTGCGGGTATTACCGCAAGTATTAGCGCAACCTAACTAGCTCGCGGTAGATCTCGATTCCATCGGCAACCACAACTACGGTTGCGGCCTTCAACTTCTTGTTTGCTGGCAATGGCAACTTAGCGACATAAACGGCACCCTTCACAACGCGGGTGTACTTTTTGTTGCTCACGCTGATGACAACTTTCTCGCCGTCAACATTGTTTAGGGTCACAGCCAACTTCTTTGCAACAACTGCAGCAGTTGCACTCTGAGTAGTTAGGTCAGCAAAGGTTACTGGCACTACACGGTCAAGCGAAAAGTCAGTTGGGTTTAGGTGATCACGGCGAATGTGAATGCTGCAAGCCTGAGTCAAGCAGTTAACTGCGGTGGTGCCCGAAACAAAACTTGCCTGAACTGCAAGTGCAATTGGCTTTGATGCATCGCTAGCGTGCTGAGCAATTGAGGTTGCGGCATTTGAAGCCCAGGCACCCTGACCAAAGCAGCTAGTTGGGCGGGCCTTCAACGCATCCGCGGCACTGCCCGCACAAAGGCGCACATAAACGCCGGTGTCTGCAGGCAAGTTGTTCAAGGTTACGTTTACGGTGTCGCCAGCTGCATTTAGGCCAACAGACTTGTCGGCGGTCACGCTAAAGTCGGCTGCCTGAGCCGGTGCAACGGCAACCATTGCGCTCAAAGCAGTTAGTGCTGCTGCACCAAGTGCAATTGCACGAATACGAGTGTTGTTCATTTTTCTCCTTATTTAAACGTGACGGGGATAATCACGTCGGCTTTTCGGTTATCCGAGTTGGTGTGATCGGCGCGAGTAAGAATGGCGCAGCGTTCAACTGTGCAGTCGATGTTGTCGCCGATGGTTTTATCGATTGGCATTTTTACTTTGAATGTGCCGCCCTTGCCAAATGGAACGACAAGCAACTTTGCATAAATCGGTGGGTTTGAGGAAATCCAAACCGATTGGTTGTTGGCTCCGGTGATATCAAACGGGCCACACAACTCTGGGCGCTTGCCCTTTTCGGGAATCACGCAAAACGTCACATAAATTCCGAGCTTGGTGTTGTAGCCCCTGCCCGTGATGGTGACCGTGGTGGTTTTGCCGGCTGCCAGCACACCACGCGAAATGTTGGCGGTGAGCACCTGACCGGTGGGGCCCTTAGCTGTTGTGGTTTTGCCAACCGTTGCAGCAACTGCCGCAGATGAAACCCCGCCACCCAACAACGCACCGAATGTGACTACGGCGACCAAAACGCGTATCCAAAGTTTTTGCACAAAGTGAATTTAGATAAAAGAAAAAATCGATGACTGACACGGTGTCAGCAATCATCACCTGCACAGCCGGGGCAGCCGGGGCCCTGTTCGCTTTTCTACTCAGGTTTATATATATCGGCGCGGTGTTCGATGCGCGCCACCGTCACGATTACCTCGTAGTCATTTATCAAATAAATGATTCGGTAGGAACCTCTTTTTGCGTAGTAGCTTCCGGCGTATTTATTACGCAGCGGTTTGCCAACCCGATATGGGTTGTCTAAAAGAGGTCCGTCGCAAAAATTTACGATAGCGTCAACGACCTTCAGCGGTAGCTTGGCTAAAGATCTTTTAGCTGCGGGTTTGTAAACGAGTATGTACCTACTCACTTTTGCCCTCACGAGCCCATCGCTCGTCAAGGATCTTTCGCATTTCTTCGCCAGTCACAGACTCCTCAGGGTGAGCCTCGTTATAAGCAATGTCGTCTTCAATCTGCTTTATGAGAATTGGATTTGTATAGAGTTCGAGTTCATCATGCATGTCTTCATAATCATCGATTCCAAGAATGATGGCTGCGGGTTCGCCATTTCTGGTGATAACTATGCGCTCGTGAGTTTCTTCAGCTGAATCAATCAATTTGGCAAAATTCGCCCTGGCCTCGGCCATTGAGTAATACTTCATGTACATAATCATGTACATACCCGACCAAAAAGTCCAGAGTCAGCTGAGAACCCCCGACACCCGCTAAAATAAAGGCAATTCCCCCTTCAATTGGAGCAAAAATGCCAAAAATCATCGTTGAAGTTATGCCAAAAGAGGTACTTCTAGACCCTGCCGGCAAGTCAGTAAACAACGCACTCCACCGCAAGGGGCACAAAGACATCACCGCGGTTCGCATTGGCAAGCGCATTGAACTTCACTTCGACCGCCCAATCACCGATAAAGACTTGGCTGAAGCGCGCGAAATTGGCGAAGGCTTTCTTTCAAACGGCGTCATCGAAGACGTTGTAAACATCTCTTCAGAGAACTAAGGGGTACCGCAATGAAGATTGGTGTTGTCACCTTTCCTGGCACCCTTGATGACCGCGACGCGGCCCGCGCAGTGCGCCTAGCCGGCGGCGAAGCCGTGCAACTTTGGCACGCAGACACCAACCTTCACAAGGTTGACGCAGTAGTTCTTCCTGGTGGCTTTTCATACGGCGACTACCTTCGTTGTGGCGCAATTGCCGCACAGGCACCAGTAATGGAAAGCATCATCAAAGCAGCCAACGGCGGTTTGCCAGTGCTTGGCATTTGCAACGGTTTTCAAGTTCTAGTTGAAAGCCACTTGCTGCCTGGCGGTCTAATTCGCAACGAGAACCAGCACTTCATTTGCCGCGATCAAAAACTAATCGTCGAGTCAAACACCACCGCGTGGACCAACGACTTTGCTCTAAACGAAGAAATCACCATTCCGCTAAAGAACGGTGAGGGCGGCTACATTGCCACCGAAGAAACTTTGAAGCGTCTTGAAGGCGAAGGCCTAATTGCGTTCCGCTATAAAGAGGTAAACCCAAACGGTTCAGTGCACGACATCGCCGGCTTGCGCAACGAGCGCGGCAACGTGGTTGGTCTAATGCCTCACCCAGAGCACGCGGTTGAGCCGGGCTTTGGCCCAGACACATCCGTGGCAATGCGCAGTGGTGTTGACGGTCTCAAATTTTTCACATCAGTATTGAAGGCAGCGGTGAACGCATAATGGCACTTTTCAAAAAGAAGCAACTAGAGCCGTCTGGCGTTGACACAACTGCCAATGCATTTGCCACCCCAGATAAAGTGCAGCCGTATGCAGCACTTGGTCTAAAAGATGATGAGTACCAAAGCATCCGCGACATTCTTGGTCGCCGCCCATCATCAAGCGAGCTTGCAATGTATTCGGTGATGTGGTCTGAGCACTGCTCATACAAGTCTTCAAAGATTTACCTTCGTCAGTTTGGCGAAAAGGTAACACCTGAGATGAACAAGAACCTAATGGTTGGCATGGGCGAGAACGCCGGTGTGGTTGACATTGGTGAAGGCTGGGCTGTGACATTCAAGGTTGAGTCACACAACCACCCTTCATACATTGAGCCATTCCAGGGTGCAGCAACCGGTGTTGGCGGCATCGTTCGCGACATTCTCACCATGGGTGCACGCCCAATTGCAGTGATGGATCAGCTTCGTTTTGGTGAACCTTCAAACCCAGACACCGCACGCGTGGTGCATGGTGTGGTTGATGGCATCAGCTTTTATGGCAATTGCCTAGGCCTGCCAAACATCGGCGGCGAGACAGTGTTCGACAAGGTCTACCAGGGCAACCCACTGGTTAACGCGCTAAGCGTTGGTGCACTTCGTCACGAAGACCTAAAGCTGGCTAAGGCATCAAACCCGGGCGACCTAGTGATTCTGTTTGGTGCGCGCACTGGTGCCGATGGCATTGGCGGCGTGAGCGTGCTTGCCTCTGAAACTTTTGACAGCACCGGCCCTGCAAAGCGCCCAGCCGTTCAGGTTGGTGACCCATTTGCCGAGAAGGTTTTGATTGAGTGCTGTCTTGAGCTTTATGCGGCTCAGGTTGTTGCCGGCATTCAAGACCTTGGTGGTGCAGGTATTAGCTGTGCAACATCAGAGCTTGCCTCAAACGGTGGCGCTGGTATGCGCGTGCAGTTGCAAGATGTTCTAAAGCGCGACGAGTCACTAACCCCAGAAGAAATTCTGATGAGTGAATCTCAAGAGCGCATGATGGGCATCGTGCCAAAGAAAGACTTCAAAAAGTTTGAAGCAATTGTTAACAAGTGGGAAGTTGAGTTCTCGGTTATCGGTGAAGTTATTGCCGAGGATCGTCTCTACATCAACTGGGGTCACGAAGAAATCGTGAACGTGCCGCCTCGCACAGTTGCTCACGATGGCCCGGTATACGAGCGCCCAGTTGCGTTCCCTTCATACCAAGATGCACTAAACAACGACAGCGTTCATTCCCGCGGATTATGGCGTGCCAACGACAACGCATCAGAACTTGCTGCGCAGTTGGTGCAAATTGTTTCTTCGCCAAACCAGGCAAGCAAGAGCTACATCACCGATCAGTACGACCGTTATGTTGGTGGCAACACCGCACTGGCACAGCCAGATGACTCGGGCATGATTCGCGTGAGTGAAGAATCTGGTCTTGGCATTGCGTTGGCTACCGATGCGAATGGTCGCTACTGCTACCTAGACCCATACCAGGGCGCACGTCTTGCACTTGCCGAGGCTTATCGCAACGTTGCGGTTAGCGGTGCTAACCCGGTTGCGGTCACCAACTGTTTGAACTTTGGTTCACCAGAAAACCCAGAAGTGATGTGGCAGTTCAAGCAGGCAACTGCAGGTCTTGCCGATGGCTGTTTGGAACTTGGCATTCCGGTTACTGGTGGCAACGTTTCGTTCTATAACCAAACTGGCGATGTTGCCATTCACCCAACCCCAGTGGTTGGTGTGCTTGGTGTGATTGACGATGTTGCAAGAAGAATCCCTTCTGGCTGGCAAGACGAAGGTCACAACATCTACCTTCTTGGCACCACCAAAGACGAGCTAGATGGCTCAGTTTGGTCTGAGGTTGTGCACGGTCACCTTGGCGGTCGCCCACCTGTGGTTGATCTTGGTTTTGAGAAGCAG
>NZ_JAHEIM010000004.1 GCF_024639375.1 Rhodoluna sp. | reverse complement strand
TTTGCGCAGCAAGACGTTAGTTCAATGGCTGCGGATGTTCCCAACTGGTGGACCGAAGGTAGCGCTGACTATTTTGGTGGCGCAATCGGTGCTTATGACGGAACCCAACTGCCGAAAACTCTAGATCAAATGGTTCACACCAGCTCTTATAACTGGGTGCAGCAGAATCTGTGCGACTTATCCACAGTGAGCGAAGCCGCCGTAGGTGCTTGCTATAAATACACGTATCGACAGGGCACACCACCCGGTGCAGGCAGCAAGTGGATGTTGGCTCACGTGAGCTATTACCAAGGTGCACTAGCAACCGAAGCGCTGCTGGCACTTTATGGTTTAGACAAAATCAAAACATTTATGACCGACATAAAAGCTAAAGGTTTCGAATCTGCGTTTGCGGGCAACTTTGGTGTGAGCAGTGATTTGTTCTATGAAAAGGTTTCCAAGTACGTGGTGGCCATGTATCAAGCCGGCCGATAGCCTTTCTTCATGAGCATCTCACAGCGCATTTATCGATCAGAAGTGGCAATGGCCAAGTGGGAGAAAATCTCAACCTTGCCTTTGGCCGCGCTGGCCCTGGCCTATCTGGCGCTTTATGCAATTGAGGTGCTCGGCCACTGGAGCCCAAGCGTTTTCTTTGACTTTGTTTTGGTGAGCGACATCATCTGGGCCATTTTCATCATCGACTTTGTGGCCCGCTTTTTCATGAGTCGCCACCGCGGTCAGTTCATGCGCAAAAACTTGGTTGAGTTTGTGTCGCTGGTGTTGCCAATGTTCCGTGCGTTCCGAATGTTTCGTGTGGTGATTGCACTCGGTTTTATTGCCCGCGTTGCACAAAGCTTGCAGGCTCGCATTGGCATTTACCTCGGATTGATCTTGCCCTTGCTGATCTTCACTTGCTCACTTGGCGTTTATGACGCAGAACATTTGGCACCGGGTGCAAAGATTACGCAGTTTGGTGATGCAGTGTGGTGGGCGTTTGTGACGGTGACCACCATTGGTTATGGCGACTACTACCCAATCACTTTTGAAGGTCGCGCAATTGCAGTGCTGTTGATGCTCAGCGGCTTGGCTTTGGTTTCGGTAATCACCGTTACCTTTGCGTCTTGGTTCTTGGGTCGCCTTGAGTATGACCTAACCAACAAGGGCATTTCTAAACGCAAATAACCTTTAGAGCAGCTTAGCTCCAGGAATCGCATCAAGCAGATTGCGAGTGTATTCCTGCTGCGGCTTAGCAAAGATGTCTTTGGTGCTGCCAAACTCAACAATTTGACCCTTGTTCATCACAGCAACCTGATCTGCAATAGCTTGCACCACAGCTAGGTCGTGAGTAATAAACAGATAGGTCAACTTGAGTTCATCTTGCAAGCGAGCAAGCAGTTCAAGAACCTGGGCCTGCACGAGCACATCCAAAGCACTTACCGCTTCGTCTAGCACAATGAAGTCTGGGTTCAGGGCAAGTGCGCGCGCAATCGCAACGCGTTGACGCTGACCACCGCTTAGCTCACTTGGGTAGCGAGTTGAAATCGCCCAAGGCAAGCTAACTGCTTCGAGCAGTTCTCGAACACGTGCCTCGCGCTCTTTGCGAGTGCCAACCCTGTGAGTGACCAATGGTTCAGCAATTGTATTGGCGATGTTTTGCAGCGGGTCAAGTGAACCGTATGGGTCTTGAAACACCGGTTGCATTTGACGACGCAAGCTAAACAGTTCGCGGTGCTTCATGCCGGCAATGTTTTTGCCATCAATCACAATTTCGCCACTGGTTGGTTTTTCAAGACCGAGCAGCATCTTGGCAACGGTTGATTTACCTGAGCCAGATTCTCCAACCAGCGCGAGCGTGGTGCCGCGTTTGATTTCAAATGAAACGCCTTGCACTGCGGTGAATGGTGTGCTCTTGAATGCAGAGCCCTTGATTGAATAAACCTTTTCGAGGTTCTTCACCGAGACTGCGACTTCGCCACCAGCGTGCGTTTTGCGAGGCGCTGCGTTTCGAGCGGCAACAAGCTTTTGTGTGTATGGGTGCTTCGGGTTTTTCAAAACCTCAAGCGAAGGGCCGGCCTCAACAACCTTGCCTCGATACATCACCACAATTTTCTCGGCACGCTCGGCAGCAAGACCTAGGTCGTGGGTGATCAAAATAACCGATGTCTTGGTTGCCTTGGTCAGTTTGGCAAGGTGATCCAAAATCGTGCGCTGCACGGTCACATCCAAAGCCGATGTTGGTTCGTCGGCAATGAGCAACCTAGGGTTCGCCGAGAGACCAATGCCAATCAACACACGCTGGCGCATGCCGCCCGAGAACTGGTGTGGGTATTGCTTCATGCGCGATTCGGCGTCGGCAAGGCCGGCCTTCTTGAGCACCTCGATGGCCTCTTTGCGCACTTCGTTCTTTTTCATTCCCGGGTTGTTGGCGCTGATGGCCTCTTCAACCTGAAAACCAATGGACCAAACCGGGTTGAGGTTGCTCATTGGGTCTTGTGGCACAAAGCCAATTTCACGGCCTCGGATGGCTTCGAGCGCGTGAGAACTTGCACCTACAAGTTGGCGCCCATCGAACTCGATTGAGCCGCCGGCAATGCGACCGGCTCCCGGCAACAGGTTGATGATGGCGTGGGCGGTGGTGCTCTTGCCCGAGCCAGACTCGCCAACAATGGCGAGGGTTTCGCCCTGCCACAGGTCGAGGCTCACGTTGTCTACCGCGCGAACGGCGCCCTTTGAGTTCGGAAACTCAACGGCAAGATCGCGAATGCTTAGTAGCGGGGTTTCGATTGCAGAGTTTTCGTTTGAAGTGTTTTCGTTTGCAGCAGTCATTAGCGTTGCGCCCTCGCCTTCGGGTCTAGCGCATCTCTAATTGCTTCACCCATCATGATGAATGCCAGTGCGGTGATTGAAAGTGCAAGTGATGGCCAAATCAAAACCTGAGGTGCAGTGCGCAGGTCAACCTGCGCCTGACTGATGTCGTTGCCCCAGCTCATGGTTGAAGTTGGCAAGCCAACACCCAAGAACGAAAGAGTTGCCTCGGCAACAATTGCAGCAGCCAACGAAATTGTGGTCACGGCAATCACCGGTGCAATTGAGTTTGGCAGCACGTGACGCATCAGAATTTTGAAGCGACTTACACCAAGTGCTGTAGATGCCATCACATAATCGCTTTGCTTCACACGCAAGATTTCACCGCGAAGCACGCGAGCTGTGGATGGCCAGGCAAAGATTCCGATTGCCATTGAAATAACCCAAACGTTTCGGTAGTCAGAGAACACCGACATGATTACCACTGCAGCAAGGATGTAAGGAATCGCGAAGAAGATGTCGCCCGCGCGTGAAAGCAACGCGTCAACCCACTTGCCATAGAAACCTGCAAGAGCACCGAACACAACACCGATGAACATAGTCATCACGGTCACAATCAAGCCCACCGAAAGTGAAGTTGATGTGCCGTGAACAATGCGGCTATAGATGTCGCAACCCTGGCGAGTGAAACCTAGCGGGTGACCATCGGTTGGTGCGCCGTTGCTGTTGGCCAACAAACACATGTCGTTAGGTGCAGTCTGAGTGAACAAGCCTGGGAACAACGCAGCCACGGCAGCGATGATGATTAGCACACCGGCGATATAGAACATCGGGCGCTTGCGCAGATCGCGCCAGGCATCTAAGTAAAGGTTGGTTGGTTTTTCACTGATGCGCACGGCATCAATTTCGGCCATGGCGGTGTCGGCCAAGTTGGCAACGTAGTGTTCGTTGCGGTTAGCAGGGCGGTCCATCGCGCCACCTGAAGTGTTATTTGCCATAGCGAATCCTTGGGTCAAGCACTGCATAGAGCAGGTCGGTTAGCAGGTTGACTGCAACATAGATGAGCACCATCACGGTGACGAAAGACACCACGGTTGGGCCTTCACCGCGGATGATGGCTTGGTATAGCGTGCGGCCAACGCCCGGCACGTTGAAGATGCCCTCGGTGACGGTTGCGCCAACCAGTAGCACACCGAAGTCGATTGACAGATAAGTGACCACTGGAATCAGTGAGTTTCTAAGGATGTGCACGCGCACAACGCGGCTGCGGGTTAGGCCCTTGCCATAGGCGGTGCGCACGAAGTCTTGGCCTGAAGTTTCGATGACCGATGATCGGGTTAGGCGCACTATGTATGCCACGGCCAGTGTTGAAAGCACGATTGCAGGCAGCAACAGCTCGGTGAATCCGGCGTCACCGCTAACGGTTGGTTTGGCCCATCCGAGTTGAATGGCAAACACGAATTGAAAGACGAAGGCGATAACGAAAACCGGAGTTGAAATAAGCAACAGGCTCATCACCAATGATGAGTTGTCAAAAAGCTTGCCCTTACGAAGGCCGGCTACAAGGCCAACGCCCACGCCTACCAACATCTCAAAGAACACGGCCATCAGCGCAAGACGAATTGTCACGGGGAAAGTTGCGGCTAGAACTTCGGATACTGGTTGACCAGAGAATGAAGTTCCAAAGTCGCCTTGAAAGATTCCACCGATGTAGATGAAGTACTGCACGATGAACGGCTGGTCTAGGTGATATTGCGCACGCAGTTGTTCATAGACGGCTTGGTTTACACCGCGGTCGCCAAACATGGCAACGATTGGGTCGCCTGGCATTGCGAACACCATGAAATAGATGAGCAGTGTTGTGCCAAAAAACACGGGCAGCGCTTGAAGAATGCGCTTGAAAATGTAGCCGATCAAATTTGCCTACTTGTTAGTTAGCGAAATCAGAGGGTGACAATCACTCGGATTGTCACCCTCTGACTTTAGCTATTTATTTAGTTCTTAACGATGTTGTGAAGCACTGGAACTGAGTTCCAACCAACCTTCACGTCTGACACCTTTGTTGAGTATCCACCGTTAGCAACGCCATACCACATTGGAATTGCAGGTAGGTCCTTTAGAAGAACAACCTGTGCATCCTGGTAAGCCTTGTTGGCATCTTCTAGAGAAGTTGCAGCGTTACCCTTTGCAATCAGAGCGTCAAACTCCTTGCTTGAGTACTGGCCATCGTTAGCGCCTGCACCGGTCTGGTACAGAGGAGCTAGGAAGTTAGCCAGAGCTGGGTAGTCAGCCTGCCATCCGGTGCGGAAACCGGCGGTGATGGTCTTGTCGGTGATGTCGGTGCGGAACTCAGCAAATGTTGGGTATGCCTTGCCTGCTGCATCGATGCCAAGAGTGTTCTTGATGCTGTTTGCAACTGCATCGATCCAACCCTGGTGTCCACCATCGGCGTTGTAACCAATTTCGAACTTGCCAGACCACTTAGAGATTGCGTCGGCCTTTGCCCACAGCGCCTTTGCGTCTTCTGCGTTGTAGTCAAGAACGTTTGCGCCCTCAAGAGAGTCAGACCAACCAGCAATAACTGGGGATGTGAAGTCGCGAGCTGGCTTGCGGGTTCCGTTGAAGATAACGTCGATGATTTCTTGGCGGTTGATTGCCTCTGAAATCGCTGCACGACGCAACTTGCCTTCTTCACCCGAGAAGTGGGCTAGTCGGCCTGGGATGGTGATCGACTGGAAGATAGCTGCAGCCTGGTCAACCGCACGGTCACCTAGGTCGCTCTTGTAAGTCTTTAGCGCTGCATCTGGGATGCCGGCTAGAACATCAAGGTTGTCAGCTAGTAGGTCAGCGTAAGCAGCATCCAAAGTTGCATAGAACACAATCTTTAGACCGCCGTTTTTAGCAACGCGGCCACCCTGGTAGTCAGGGTTCTTCACTAGGTTGATATCTACGTTGTGCTTCCAAGCGCCTTCGGCAGCAAGCTTGTAAGGGCCGTTACCGATTGGGTTCTCACCAAACGCCTTAGGGTCATCAAAGAATGCCTGTGGCTGTGGCATGAACGAGGTGTAGCCCAAACGCAGTGGGAAGTCAGACTGAGCTGAGGTTAGCTTCACGGTGAACTCGGTTGGGCTCACAACTTTAAGGCCGGTTAGCTCGGTGTCTTTCTCATAAGAGAAGCCTTCGATTGCATCGAAGAAGTAGCTGTTTAGCTGGGCGTTGCTGAATAGCGCGCCATACTTCCATGCGTTTACGAATGAGTCGGCGGTCACTTCTTCACCGTTGGTGAACTTCCAGCCACTCTTGATCTTGATGGTCCAGTTGGTGTTGTCAGTTGAAGTGATTGACTCTGCCATTTCGTTGACTGGAGCGCCATCGGCGTCGTAGTAAACCAAGCCTGCATAAATGTTGTCTACGATCAAGCCGCCGCCAACTTCGTTGGTGTTGGTTGTGATTAGTGGGTTTTGTGGCTCTGAGCCATTAACCGAAACAATGTTGTCGTTGCCACCGTTGCTGCCGGTTGCACAACCGGTTAGTGACAGTGAAACCGCTGCAGCAATTGCTACAGCAACTAGCGATAGTTTCTTTAAACGCACGGGTCCTCCTTCAGAGTGATGATTGGCGCGCGAAACGACGCCAACGTGCTTTGTAATTTCAGCCTAGACCTCGAAAATTCACTATTTGTTTGTTTGATGTTACGAATAGATAAAATTTCTAAAAGTTACGGGTGTACGTTGGCAACATGATCAATACCAACGATTTCTCAGCCTTTGCCGCCTCGCGCCGAAGCACTCGTGACTTTTTGCCAACCCCGGTTTCGGCTGAGATTATCCAAAGCATTTTGACCGATGCCATGACGGCACCAAGCTGGTCGAACACTCGCCCTTATAAAGTTGCCGTGGCCACCGGGCCAGTGCGCGATCGAATCAGCGCCGACTTCTTAGCTCGATGGGCAGCCCTGAGCAAAGCCCGCCAAGGTGGCCTAGTGGCAAAAGCCCGCCTAGCCCTCACCCGCTATGGATTGCCAACTAGCAACGCGATTGTTTCCAAGCCATATATTGTCGAACTAAAACCGCGTAGTCGCAAGATTGGTGCCGACCTTTATGGATTGTTGGGTGTGAAGCGTGGCGATGCTGCGGGTCGCGATGCACAGTGGGCACGCAACTACGAATTCTTTGGTGCGCCGGTTGAGTTGTTTATTTTCACTCACACCAGTTTGGGCAAATACTCGGCGAGCGATGCTGGCTTGTTTATGCAGAACCTGATGCTTTCGGCAAAGGCTCATGGTCTTGGCACTTGCGCACAAGGTGCGGTAGCAATTTGGCAAGATGCAGTGGCTAAAGAATTTGAAATTCCAAAGGGATACAAATTACTTTGCGGAATCGCTTTGGGTTATGCGTCGGACGCAGTCGTGAATACTTTTCAAGCAGAACGACTGCCGATTAGTGAAATTACAATCTCACCTAAAACTAATTAGTCGGCAGCGGCAAGCTGCCCGCACGCACCGTCAATTTCTTTACCGCGGGTGTCGCGCAATGTGGTTGGAATGCCAGCCTTCTCAAGACGACGAATAAATTCATCGGTCTGTTCGCGAGTTGACGCAGTCCAAATCGAACCAGGTGTTGGGTTCAACGGAATCGGGTTAACGTGCACCCATCCGCGGCCTCGTGCATTTAGCTTCTCACCCAGCAAGTCGGCGCGCCAGCCGTGATCGTTCATATCTTTGATAAGCGCATACTCGATCGAAACGCGGCGACCTGTTTTGTCAAAGTAGGCCTTGGCTGCATCGAGTGCATCGTCAACCTTCCACTTTGAATTCACCGGGATAAGTTCGTCACGCAGTTCGTCGTCGGGTGCGTGTAGTGACAATGCAAAAGTCACCGGCAAGTTTTCGGCAGCAAGTTTTTCGATGCCCGGCACAAGACCAACGGTCGACACTGTGATGTTTCGAGCACTCATACCAAGACCATCTGGTTGTGGCTCAACCATGGTGCGCACTGCACTCATCACGCGTGAGTAGTTAGCCAATGGCTCACCCATGCCCATGAACACAATGTTGGTCACACGCTCTGGTGCATTCAGCATCTTGGCTTTGCTGCCGCCAAGTTCGCCCGCGGCAATGGCCTGGTTAGCGCGAACAATCTGATCAACAATTTCGCCAGCGCTCATGTTGCGGGTTAGACCCGCTTGGCCAGTGGCGCAGAACGGGCAGTTCATGCCGCAGCCCGCCTGGCTCGAGATGCAAAGTGTGATGCGGCCGGTGTAGCGCATAAGCACCGACTCAACTAGCGCCCCATCAAACAGGCGCCACAAAAACTTGATGGTGTCACCGTTGTCGGTTTGCAGTCGCTTTACCTCGGTAAGCAGCGGCGGCATCAGTGCGGCCACCAGCTCGTCGCGGCCGGTTGCCGGCAGGTCGGTCATGTCGGCTGCTGCGGATGTGTAATGCGTGAAGTAGTGAGTGCTCAACTGCTTGGCACGAAAACCTGGCAGGCCAAGCTCTTTTACCTTGGCTACGCGCTCTTCAATACTTAGGTCAACCCAGTGAACCGGTGGCTTGCCACGCTTTGGCTCAGCAAACTGAAGCAGCGGGCGACCAGTTTTTTCGTCAAGCTTTTGTTTCCAGCCCTCGGTTTTAGGGCGAACTTGACGTAATTCAGACATGCATCAAGTGTAAACAACCTGACTTATATAACAATTGGCTAAAGACTGTAAACGCTTACAGAAATTTGGGTAGCCTTGTTCGGTTGAGGTTTAGGCGCCAATCATGCGCCCGTGAAGACGACTAATAAAGAGGTATAAAGATGTCAGGTACCAGCATTTTGGTTTACGCCGAGCGCGTTGGCGGCAACCTTGCCGAAATCGAGAAGTTGCTGGCCGGCCCATTGGCCGACTTTGACGGCATTCACGTGCTGCCGTTCTTTCACCCTTACGACGGTGACGACGCTGGCTTCGACCCAATCGACCACTCAATTGTTGACCCTCGCCTAGGTGACTGGAGCGACTTCAAACGCATCTCGGCTACTCACGAACTAACCGCCGACCTCATTGTGAACCACGCCTCATACCTATCCCCAGAATTTCAAGACTGGCAAGCAAAAGGCCCGGCCTCTGAATTCGACGGCATGTTCTTAACCTTCGATGTTGTTTTTCCAAACGGCGGCACCGAGGATGGCATCACCAGTTTCTATCGCCCACGCCCAGGCATGCCGTTCACCGCATATGAAGTTGCCGGCAAGCGTCGCTTGGTGTGGACAACCTTCATGCCCTCGCAGGTTGACATCGACATCAACCACGATGCAGGCAAGGCATACCTCGTGCGCGTGCTTGAGGCACTCAAGAGCGGAGGCGTAAAAGTTGTTCGCCTTGATGCAGTTGGCTATGCGGTTAAGACACCGGGCACCGACTCATTCATGACAAAAGAAACTTTGGATTTCGTTCGCGACATCACCAAGTTGATTCACAGCTATGACATGCGAGTTCTTGTTGAAGTGCACGCGCACTACACACAGCAGCTCGACATCTCACCGCTGGTTGATTTAATTTACGACTTCCAAACTGCGCCGCTGTTGTTGCACTCGTTTTTCACCGGCACAGTTGATCGCCTAGACGACTGGTTCAAGATTCGCCCAACCAACTGCTTGAACGTGCTTGACACTCACGACGGTTACGGCGTGATTGATGGTGGACCAATCAATGGTCGCCCTGGTTTGATTACTCAGGATGAAATGGCCTACATCTTTAAGGTTGCCGAGAAGAACACCGAGGGTCACAGTGCAATCGCATCTGTAGTGCCACAGTGGTTTACCTTGCCACACCAGATCAACGCAACCTTGCCAAACATCGTTGCCAACGACACCGCCTATGTTGCAATGCGTGCGGTGCAGTTCTTCTTGCCTGGTGAGCCACAGGTTTACTACGTTGGTTTGTTCAACGGCATGGATGACCGTGAACTATTTGCTCGCAGTGGCCAGGGTCGCGACACCAACCGTCACATCTATTCACCTGCAGAAATTCAAGAAGCGCTGAAGCAGCCGGTAACCAAGGCGATTATTGCGTTGGCTCGTTTGCGCAAGCACGCAGCATTTGAGGGTGAGTTCTCGTGGCAGGTGCTTGGTGCAGATTCAATTCGTTTGCAGTGGGTGAAGGGTGAGAACAAATTGCACCTAGACATCGTGACCAACGTTGATGCACCAGCGTTAAACATTGTTGCAACCGATGCAAATGGCACCCGCGAACTAAAAGGTGTTGAAGGTCTAGCTTCTTACTAATTTGTATAAAAAAAATCCCCGCGCAATGGCGCGGGGATTTTTATTGAATTTACTTGGTTGCTGTGCTGTCTAGCAATACCTTGCGTGAGTGCAATGGCTGAACCGGACGGTTGTTGCCTGAATATGCTTCAAGGAATGCGTTGATCTGTGCTTGTGAAAGTACTACTGGGTGTGTGAATACGTTCCACTTAACACCTTCGGCACATCCTGGTGTAGTCAAACTGCCATCGTAACGAACAGTCTGCTTGTTAGCAGGCAACAAGTTCGCCCAGTCAAGCTCAATCTTCGTTGCTTCTGGGTCTGCTGTTGCGGTGTTCAACTTTGCAATAAATGGTGCCCAGTCAGCGTTTGCAGTTGCGCCAGCCTTAATGAAGACGCCAACTACTGCAATCTTGCCTTCAGCAGTCTTGTGAACGAAGTGAACCTCAACTGGGTAGTGAAGGCCGTTCATCTCGTGCTCGCTAGGTGCGTGGAAGTGGAACTGAGCAAATGGGTAAACAGTTGAACCGATAGTTACTGTGCTCTTCTCAGTGCCTAGTGGCTCTGCCTCAACGGTGTGACCGTTGTTGAAGATGCCAGCTTCGCCCGCAACATAGTCAAACTTCAAGTTTGCCAATGGAGTTGGCTTGGGCTTGTTGATGTTGATTGGTGACTGAGCGGTACCATCTGCACAAACTGCGTAGTTGGTTGGATCAATAGTTGCCCAGTGTGATGGGCCAGTTGCGCCAGTGTATGACCATGATGCTCCAGATGCGAACGCGACAGTGCCTGCTGCGATAAGTGCCACTGATGACAGTGCAACAGCTGCAATTCTGAATTTCTTAAGCAATTTTTCCCCTTGCAATTTCTGGGTAGCGGCCCTCTAGCCACTCTCTCCGAAAGCAAATGTACAGTGGAGATTTTTCTGAAATCTGAACTTGTAGTGCTATCACCTAAAAATTGTTCGAAGTGTGCGCGTTGCACCCTAGATTAGGTGCACTTCGCCATCAGGCATGACAACTTTTGCGGTTGTGCCTGCAGGCACTGTGACCTCTAGCGTGAAATCGCTGTGCGTGACTGACCAACTAGTGGCAATTGGCCCGCCTAGAGTTTGATGACTGGCTTTGGCCCAGGTGACCCCGCCACCAACAAACGGTTGAACTTGCCAGTCAAAATCAGCACCCATTGGTGCTCGCTTGATGCCGCCAGTGTGGGCAGCAACAATGGCGTTGCAAGGAATCCGGTACCAAGGTGATTGCCTGCTTCGTGAATTAGTTTCACCAGCTGATCAATTACTGCGCCTTTTTGTGATTCATCAACTAGTTGATAGCTGAGTGCTCGCACGCAATCGGCTTGCTTGCCCAACAGACCGGCAATGATGGTAAGTTCGTGAGTTGACTTGCGATAGAACGCGGTGGCGATCACACCCTTGTCGGCACTCATCAAAGACGGAAAATCAATTTCTTCGCCCGGCACAAACCATTCGCCAAAATGAAAGCCGGTGTCCCACAAAAATTCTTCTTGCGCTTTCGAGCATTTGCAACGATGAATTTCGAAATACCACTTATTGATTGATGCATGTCTGGCTATTAGAAAGTCAACTACTTGTTAAAGTTGCGCACCCAGTTGTGCACGTCGTTGCGTGGCATGGCCTTGCCAAACAAGTAGCCCTGCCCATATTCAATGTTGATGCTTTGAATTAGGTTTGCGACCTGCTCACTTTCAATGCCTTCGGCAGTCACACGAAGATCTTGACCCTTGGCCATTTTTGTCACGTCATCAAGCATGCGCAGCTTGCGCGAATCATCGACTAAGCCCTCAAGAAAACTCTTATCGATCTTAAGAACATCAAGCGGCAGGTTGAGGGTTTGGCCCAGGTTCGAATAGCCAGTGCCAAAGTCATCTAGCGCCACCCGAAGGCCCGTGTTGCGCAACCGCTCTAACTGCTCAAAGACTGCCTCGCCACCCACCAAAGCGTTCTCGGTGATTTCAATTTGCACGTGGTGGGTAGGAACCTTGGCGTGAAGAATTTCAGCCAAAAGGTAATCGGCAAAGCCTTTGTCTTCGAGCTGCACAGCTTCAACGTTTATAGAGATGTATGGGTCAGAAAGTCCGGCTTGGTTATAAGCGGGTTGAAGCACCTCAGTCCAAGCTTCCAACGACTGACTGATTACGTCAGCTCCAACCGCGGATGCAAGCCCTGCGCTGTTAACAATCGGTAGAAAGTCACCCGGCGCAACAATACCGATTCCGGGTCGATCCCAACGAAGCAAAGCCTCAAAGCCAACTGGAACACGTGGGTCAAGCAAAACAATCGGCTGGAAGTAAACCTTGAATTCGCCAGTGGCTAGTGCATTACGCACTGCGATTTCATCTTGCCAGGTGGTCATCAGGTGAGCGTGGTCATCTGAGTTATAGGTAACAAAGTTTGAGCGCTGCTCAGATCGTTTCGCCAAGTGCATTGCCAAAGCTGCGCAGCGCGGAAGTTCATTTGCATCAGCATGGGCCGCAGCAGACACCGCGCAGCCAACCGAGACTGTGATTGATGCCACCGCGCTATCTAGCTCAACGTCGGCATTCAAAATATTCTGCATTGCCAACGCTCGCGAGCGGGCCTCGTTTTCATTTTTATAAACGCCAAGCACAGCAAACTCATCTGAAGACAGTCGAGCAGCAAATTCATTTGTTCTAAGAGCGTCACTAATTCGATAGCCCATGTTGACCAAAACTTGGTCACCCATTTGATAACCGAGTGACGAGTTCAAATCTCCAAAGCGATCAATGTCCAAATAGAAGATGCCAAGCACGCCGCCAATTTGATTGACTTCATTTGCTTTGGTGTCGACCATGGCGCTGTATGCCGCGCGGTTAGCAAGACCAGTTAGGTTGTCGTGGCGCAGCGCGTAGTCAACGTCTTCTTGCTGCTGATCGCGCATTAGAACTAAAGTGAGAATCTCCTTGGCGCGTGCCTTCATGAATTCAAAGTCGCGAGGAGAGATGCCAAGCTCTGCTGGGTTCTGCATTTCAAACTTGGTTAGTTCAGCACCTTCTGTCTCGACCAAAAGATTGTTGCCTGGCAACAAACTATTCAACACGTGACGCAGATGCTTGATTGCCCTACCGGTGTCGAGACCGCTGTGAATTTCATTAATGATTTCGCGGCTGCGCTCGTCCATGCTTTGCACCAATAGCAATCGCTGATGAGCAGTGTCGAGATTCTTCTGGCGGTGTTGAATCAATTCAGAAGCGCGTCTAAATCCACGCGTGATGTCAAAGGTAACCCAAGCTGCCAGAACGCCACCCACCAACATGATGAGCAGCAACAGCACAGATTGCACCAATTCGGCGTTGGCTCGCTCTTCGGTTGCTGCCTGGGTCTGGGCGCGAGTTAACTCTTGAAAAGTGTCACTCAGGTCACGCGTTTGGCGACTGAATTCGGCAATTATTGGCTCTGCTTGAATTCTCTCTGGCATGCGATCTGCCGGAGCAATTTCAGGAATTCTGACTAGAAGTGGGTCGAGATTGGCCAACGAGTTTTGGTAAGCCTCGCTGGTGATTTCAAAAGTGTGCAGACCAGATCGGGCCTGCACACTCAATCGCTGGCCCAACAGTGCTCGGGCAATTTGCACTTCACGGCCGCTGGCCTGATTATCGGCCCATTGTTCTATTTTTAGAAGCACACTAAAAGACTCGCGCTGCACAAAAGTCATGGCTGCGGAGTCGCTCTCCTGCGAAAAAATCTGGTGCTTCTCATTCTCGTGAGCTTGCATTGAAACCCAAGACCAAACCGATAACCCAACGAGCATGGCAACCGTGATGGCTGCCAAAAGCACGTGGCCTACTCGAACTCGAAAGAGGTTCTTATCGAGATACTCGGTTCTGAATTTGTCGAACAACTGCTACTCCGCGATTGAAATCGAGCGGATGCTCCAGTTCCAAGCGTCTAGGTAGTCGAAATACGGTGTTGCGCTTGGAAACACGATGCGAATTGGACCACCTTGATCCATTGGAATTTCGGTGCCGTCACGCAGGAAGGCAATGATGCCTTTTGATTCGGTGAACTTGCCAGCCAGGTCGTCATATTTGTAGTCATTCAACGCCAAGGTTGAAACTTTGTCGGTCGATTTGATGCCCACGGAGTCAAACAAGACCGACATTGGCACTCCAACGAAGGTTTGTTTTTTATTTACGAATGGCTCATCAATGGTCACTTCGGTTGTTTCAAGTTTCTTTAAATCCATTGTTGAAAAATCAATGGTCTTGTCGCCATTGGTCACGGTTAAAATCACTTCATCCGCAGCTGGATTTGCAACCGCGAAACCACCGTATGGGTTTTCAGTTTCGGCGCTTGAACTAGTTGCTGGTGCAGGTGCTGCATTCACAACTGTGCAGCCGGCTAGCGAGAGTGCTACTACTAGGCCCATTAGAGCTTTTGTTGCTGTATTCACTTGTGTCCCCCTGAAAAAAATTTCTATTTCTAATTAGAACCTTAGGCAATAACCCTGAGTTTGCAACCAAGTTCAGACAATTTGTCTGTTACCTGCGGTGTGCAGCCAAACGGAGCTATCGCTTTAATACCTAATGCGTCACATATTGCAGTTACTGCTCGAACGGACAACTCAAATTCGGTCGATAAGGCTGCCTTATTAGCGAGGTCCGGGTCAATTGCCAAGGCCACCGGTTGAATGCTTTGAAGTAACTCAAACTCTTTGTTTCCAGAGCCAAAGCCGCTCAACACTGTTCGAGCCTGGCCATTCACACGCAAGTTGGTGGCAATGGTCTTTGCATCGGAGCTTGCACCGTTGCCATTCAGAATTACTGACAACTGGGCTTGCTCAAGCGGACACTCCAACTTCTCCACCAACGACACGATTGTGTCTTGGTCAAACCAGAGAGCCTTGGGCAACCAAAGGGTGAATCGCTCCGACGAAATTCCCGCTGCCTTATAGGCCTCTGTTATGTCATTTACCAAAGTGTCGATGTCTGGGTTTTTTACCTGAGATTCAATAGTCAACAAGTAACCCCAAGGAGTTGCTTCTTCATCCTCAGCAATTTTCATGAACTTAATTACATTGCCTTGAGCAGCTTCACCAGCATTTGTGGTGCGTGAATTTTTGCCTTCGATTTCAACACCACCGGTTGCCTTCTTGGCGTTGTACATCATGTTGTCGGCTTTTTCTAGCGCTTGATCAAAAGGCGCCCCAGCTTGCCAACTTGCAACGCCAATGCTTGCGGCGCCTGCCCATGCCACTCCATTTGAAAGCGTGAAAGGCGTTGCCAGAGCTTTGTAGATTCGATCCGCCAAAACCTCAACGCCGATTTCAAGATCGGTCTCAGAAGTTACAACAACAAACTCGTCACCGCCAATTCGGGCAATGGTGTCGGTAGGGCGCGTGTTGGCAACCAGTTCATCGGCAACATGAATTAGAAGTTCGTCGCCAACTGCGTGTCCATATTTATCGTTAACTGATTTGAAGTTGTTCAAATCCAAAAACATCACTGCACGGTTTGAAGTTGTTTCACTTGCCGACTCTTCGATTAGGTGATTCAAACCTCGGCGGTTCAGCAAACCAGTCAGCGCATCGTGCGCCGAGCGATATTGAAGTTCAGATCTCACGCGCTCGCGAGTGATCACTTTGGGCAGCAAGGCGGTAGAAAGCGCAAAGAATTTTTTGGTCGAATCATCAAAGAATCTGATCGAAGGAATGATGAACACCATTCGCACCGCTGGTTCGGCGGCTCCAAAAATATCCATCACAACGGCGTGACGCGCTCCAAGTTGTGAAAGGCGATCTTGGTTGCTCATCCAAGTGAGCTCGGTGATTGGCACAACTTGTGGTTCAAGGTAAGCCTTGCGAACTTTTACAACTTCAACAGAACCAAAACGAGTTTGCGCAATTGGCCTCAGGCCCATAGGAGTGTGCGGTGCAATCTGCCAGTTGCCTGGGTATAGGCCGTCTTCGTGGTACCACCAAGCTTGAGCTGCCCACCAGTCGAAGTTTTCAAGTGCCTCTTGCATAAAACTGCGCACCACGTCTTGAATGTTTTCTTCAAAGTCGGTGGCATAACCGATGCTCACCGCGTGCGCATCTTCAATTGCGTCTGAGTTCTTTTCAACAACTCGCCGAATTTCAAGAAGCTCGATCACTGCATTAGTGGCTGCGGTTACGGCAGCTAATTCTGTTTCGCCAAACTCCCTTGGGATTGTGTCCATAATGGAAACGGCACCAATGGTGACACCATCCGGGGTAATAATCGCCTTCATCACCAAAGATCTTGTGCCCTGGCGATCTGCAGCTACGCTGCCCGGTTTAATTTGCGCCAACTGATCGATATTGGTAACTACAACTTCAGTTTTGTCTTCGTTTAGCAGAGTTGCTGTAATTGAAGTTTCGGTGGGAATCTCTAGAAATGGCACGCCTACCGAAGATTTGAACCACAAACGGTGCTGGTCAATGAAAGCTATGGATGCAATTGGCACTTTTGTTTGGTCAGCGAGGTTGCGAGTGATCGAATCAAAGCGAGCTTCGCGGGGAGTGTCAAGAATTCCATAAGCAGCTAAGGCAGCCGCGCGTTGGAATGCATTTGTGTCTGCACTGGCTTGCACCATGTCTGCCTTCCTTTGTATGCTGTCAAGCCTACCCGCGCGTTCGAGGCATAAAAAGAGCACGAGGAGGTTTCAGGGGGAAACAAAAAATGAGTCAAGTTCATATTGGGGAAAATTCGCCATACTCGCCGGTGCCAACATCGGTTCGCAAAACAGACCTAAGTCTTGGATCTTGGTTTCAAAGTCGCCCAATTCTTATCAAAGTGATGTCCGTTCTGGGCATACTGGGTGGTCTTGCCTACTTCACATTTCGCCTTGTGGTGACTCAACCCGGCGCCAACCCACCATTCTTCTGGTTGCTGTTTTCGGCAGAGCTATTTGGTTTTTTGACTTTTTTGATTTTGGTTTGGGATGCCTGGGAGATCAAGCCAACCCCAAGACTTCGTCAGCTAGATGTTCCGGTAGACATCTTGATAACCGTTTACAACGAAGACATTGAAATTGTTGAGCCAACCATCATTGGTGCGCTCAAGATCAGAGGCAATACCACTATATGGTTGTGCGATGACGGTCGTAATCCAGAGTATAAAAAACTGGCCAAGCGTTATGGCATCAAATACCAGGTGCGCGACGACAACAAGCACGCCAAGGCGGGCAACATCAATGCCGTGTTGCCAAAGCTCACCGGCGAATTGGTATTGGTTCTCGACGCCGATCACGTTCCATCACCCGATTTTCTAGAAGCTACTAGCGGCTATTTTGCCGACCTAAAGGTTGCATTGGTTCAAACGGCTCACTCGTTTAGAAATCACAACTCGGTCATGCATGATTCACAGGGCCGTCACGAGCAGTCACTTTTCTTCGATGTTTTGTTGCCAGGCCGCAATCGCGTGAAGTCAGTTTTTTGGTGTGGCTCTGCCGGTTTGCTTCGCCGCAGTGCTCTGGTTGAAATCGGCGGTATGGCCACATACACATCCACAGAAGATTTTGAAACAACTCTGCGCTTGCGAATTGCCGGTTATGAAATGCGCTATCACAACGAACACATTGTGCAAGGTCTCGCGCCAGACAATCTTGAGGCATACATCGTGCAACGTTTTCGTTGGGCCCAGGGCACGTTGGCTAGTTACCGCAAAGGTTATCGGTTGGGCTGGAGTCGGAAGCTTCCGCTGCGCGAACGCATTTCGTATTTTGGCGGTCTGATCTATTACGTCACACCTATCCAGCGTGCGGCATTTGCAATTTCAGTTTGGTCAGTGCTGTTTCTCGGTGTGATTCCGGTTGGCTATGCCGGCGTTTGGTATTTGGCTTTCTGGGGAGCCTGGGTTGCCTTTTCATTGCTTGCAGTCGCGGCGCTTGAGCGCGGTAGCACCCAGCCTTTTGAAGGTGTTCGCAACAACATGATTGCGCTTGAGGCCTTTTATAAAGCCATGCCTAGCCTGTTCACCAAAAAACCGTTGCACTTTGCTGTGACTCCAAAAAATGAGGTGGACCTTGGCGGTTGGCGCGCAATTAAGTTGCTGCGCCTGCCAATTGCCATTGGTTTAGTCACAGTGATTGGCCTGATTTATCGCTGGTCAAGCATTGGGGCATTCGACCTATGGGGCTGGTCATGGGTTCCGCCGGTAGACCCAAATGCACTTTATATTGCAACGGGCTTTGCCCTCTTAGAGACATTTATTTTGGGCAACTTGGCAGTCAAGAGTTTTCGTCGCCGTCAGATGCGACACCTTTGGCGATTCCCAGTTGACTTAACTGCATCCGCGGATGGCCACGGCGCAAAGTGCATCGACATGCACCAGGCTGGCGCTGCATTTGTAATTCCAAAACAGGCATTGCCAAAAAATAAGTCGATGAAAATTTCAATTAACTGCCGTTCGATAGAAGGCGAGCACAAGGTTGCCCACGGCACCCTTGCAATTAAGAATGTTGGCCCGTTCACCAAATCTGGCACCATGGTGCGCGTTGGTGGAAAAGTCGAATGGAAAAACAACGAGTCGCGTGAGATCGCAATCGAACAGTGTTACGTGGTTGAACCACACACGGCACGCAATCAGTTCTGGGCTCGTCGTGCACCACGTGTTCCAGTTGAGCTAGCCGCTAAAGTCGGCGAGGCAACAGCAATTTGCATCAACTTGTCAATCGGTGGTGCCGCGTTTGCAATTAGCAACCCGGCATTCCAAATTGGCGATGAGCTCGATGTCGTTCTGAAGTTAAACAATGAGCGTTCTGCAATTGGCGTGCTTGAGGTTCGCGGCATTAGCGAATACAAAGACAACCTCAGTCGTGTGGGTGGAATTATGACTTGGCAGACCGAAGGCTGGCTAGCCGATTACACGACCTTGGCAATGGTGCCGGTGCGCAAATCCATTCTTGAATTTGGTATCTAACTTTTGATTTGCAAAAACTAGTGAGACGCTAGTTCAAACACCTTTTTTGCAGAGTCAATTGCGTCCTGCAAACCTTGACGCAACGGCTTTGCGCGGTGTTCCTTTGAAAGCATCTCAACACCCCAGTCACCGGTGTACCCCATGCGCTGAATTGTTTTGATGAAACCAACAACATCTTGATCACCCTCGCCAAGCAAAGTGCGATTGTCGCGAGTGTCTTCAAAGAGTGTGCCAACAATTTCATTAACTGCATCATCAAGTTCGATGCCGAATATTTTTTCAACCGGCACCCGCTTCTCTAATTCTTCAAGCGAAGTGTTTGCGCGAAATACGTGCCAGTAATCCACAAGCAAGCCGGCCCCCGGGTGGTTTACCTCGGCACACAGGTCTGCACCCTGAGGCATTGAACCAATCAGCGCAAACGGTAGGGGCTCCAGCGCAACAACGGCACCAATCCCGGCTGCCTCTTCTGCCAAACGGCGGAATGGCTTGACCATGTGGCTGAAGTCATCCACAGGGTCACCAAATGCGGAGCCAATTTTGATCATCTTCGCGTGCATCTGGGTGGCGGCTCGCATTAGCAACTGCCAGGTTTCGTGCCATCCAGATTCTTCGGGCAACCACCAGTTGGTGGCCAGTTCAACTTCAATGTGGTGCAGGCCTAATTCTTGGGCACGTTCGTAAACGGCCTCAAACCCAACGGTTTTCTCAATTTCTAGTAAGTCTGGGGCGGCAAAACCAAAACCACTCCAGCCGGTGGCAGCAATCGCATCCAGGCGCTCGAATGCTGAATGCGGGCTAACTTCGGATGCCTCTAGCGGCGCTGCGTTGCCTGAGCTGGTCCAGCAGGTGGCAATGAATTTTGGTGAGCTCACGCGGGTGACTCCTTTGTCATCAATGAGGTTTAGACAAAGATACTGGATTTTTTGGAGCGCTCCAACAATTTGAGGATTGGCTAGATGGTGCCTGCGTCGAGACCCGACAATACCTGCTGCGCTCTAAGTTTGAGCTCTGGCAGGTCGGTCAATCGTTTTAGCCCATTCACCTGTTGGCTCATGCGGTGATTTTTCACGAAACGGTCCTTGTGGCGATCCAAGAAATCCCAATAGAGAGTGGTGAACGGGCAAGCGTTTTCACCCACACGCAGTTTGGGGTCGTAGTTGCAAGACTTGCAGTGCTGCGTCATTCGGTTCAGATAAGCCCCGCCAGATGCGTATGGTTTGGTCATCAAGATTCCGCCATCAGCGTGCACAGCCATGCCAATCACGTTTGGCACCATCACCCAATCCGAGGAATCAATGAATTGTTCGCGCATCCAAGTTAGAAACTCTTGCGGGTTTGTGCCGGTGGTGAGAGCCAGGTTACTCAACACCATGAGTCTTGGAATGTGGTGAGTCCACGATCGTTTCTCGATGTCACTCACTACCGATCGCACACACTTCATTTTGGTTTTCGAGGAGTCGGTAAACAGTGGCAACAACTTGCGTTCTGCGTGAAGCTGATTGTGGTTTCGGTAGTCCTCGCCCAAGAACCAATACATGCCGTTGATGTATTCGCGCCAGCCAATTATTTGTCGCACAAATGCTTCAACTGACTCAATCGGCGCTTTGCCATTTTTGTATGCATCGATTGCTGCGTTCACTACTTCTTCTGCATGCAACAAGCCGTTGTTTAAGTAAGGACTCAACAGTGAGTGGTGCAATGCCCAGTTATCCGCAGCAATTGCATCTTCGTAGGGGCCAAAAGCGTGCAGATGATTTTCGATAAAGTTTTGCAACTGCAAAAGCCCGCCTTGGCGAGTTGTAGCCCAAGTAGCCGTCGGTGAGCAATCAAGTTGCTTTGCAACCTGCATGTCGATTTCATCGCGCGAATGTTCAAGATAAGCCGGCCACTCATAATTCTTTGGCGGTGGAAGACGGTTCTCGGCGTCGTAATTCCAGCGACCGCCTTCGGGTTCACCATCCGTCATCAAAATGTTCAACCGAGTTCTTTGAGCTCGATAGAAGTTTTCCATCACAAATGACTTTTGCTTTTCTGCCCACATCAAAAAATGATTACGCGAGGTTAAGAAGAAATCGTTTTCGACAAATTTCACTCCGAATTGCTGCAGTTGGGCAAATTGCCTAAATGATGATGGTTCGGCGCTTTGGATTGGTAGATCACCAAATTCAGCCCGTGCCGCGAGCAGCCCGTCGATGGTTGTGGCGGCTTGGATGTAGCGAACTGCGAAACCTTGATTGGTTAGCATCTTTGCAAAGTGTTTCGCCGAGCTGAGCAAAAAGAAAAGTCGCTCTTTGTGCCATGGGCGACCTTGGGTCATTCGCGCACTTTCAACCAAAACCACAACATCCGTAGCAGGGTTGGCGTCTTTTAGAACACCGCGTTCGAAATTTAGGTGGTCATGAGCCACATAGAGAATGCGCTCGTGCATTAGCCCTTACATTTCTTAGAGCAGAACTTTACGTTCGCCCAGTCACGAGCCCACTTTTTGCGCCATTCAAAGGGCAACCCGCAGCGCTCACAGACCTTGGGTTCAAACCCGTTCTTAGTTTTAGCCACTGGCGCCATGAGTCAACGATAGTTGCCGTTTAGGCTTAGAGAATGAAGCTTCCTAAGCGCAAACCCACCAAAGCGATGGCTCAAGGCCTGCTCGTGCTCGCAATTTTGCTAATCGTTATTTCTGCCTACAAATTGCTCACTGGCAACTAGCTAATTTCTTTGAGTCGCGCCTTGATCAACTTGGTCAATAGGGCTTTCGGCAGTGGCTTATCCACAGCAAATTGAAAAGAGCTTTTCGAGGTGACGTAATCGGCCAACTCTTTTTCGTGAGCAGCCATAACCTCAGCGCTTTGCGGCGAAAAGGTCAAGTGGTTCTTGAAGGCACACAAGCCAACAGCATATTTGCCGTTGATCTTGAACTGCGGCGAATTCCATGCGATTACCTGCTCGAACTTTGGTTCGATTGCAAGAATGCTTGCGCGCACTGCAAGCAGAGTTGAGCGCTTTGGCTCGGGCTGTGCCTCTATATAGGCGGTGACTTCTGCTTCTGACATGCAGAAAGTTTAGAGGGATTTACTCGATTTGCGTGACCAGGTTTAAAAGTCTGTGCTTGCCACGAGCTGTGTTCTTGCCTCAACGGCAGCCATAATGCGATCGACCACATGACTTGCTTGCATGCCTGCGCCCATCTGAGGAGCAACGCCAAAGAGTGGCCTTGTGGCTAGCCCTGTTTCGGTGTGGCCTGGTCTTAGTTCAATGGTTGCAACGCCTTGTTTTTTCAATTCGAAGCGAGCTGATGAAAGCCAAGCCGAAAGCGCAGCCTTCGATGCACAATAAGCTGCCATCCCCGGGAATGATCTCTCGGCGACAACCCCGGTTAGCGCAGCCACAAAAGCGCCTTCATTTAGCTTTGCCTTGAGTGCGCTGACAAGTTGAGTCAGCCCCAGATGGTTTATTTGCATGAGTCGCTGTGCTTGCTCTGCACTCGTGGAATCTAGATTTGCAAAGCCCACTCTCCCCGAAGCCAGCACTATTCCATCCAGTTGTTGCGCATTCAGTAGTTCGCAAAATTGTTGAATGCTCTGCACCGACTCAAGATCAACAACAAACTTTGAGTGCACAGAAATGCCCATGCGAGATGAAGATTCTTGACTACTTGCGGTGCCCAAAACCATGGCGCCCTGGCTAGCAAACCTCTCGGTTAAGGCCCCACCTAAAACCCCAGATGCCCCAACTACAAGAATTGTTTTTCCGCTGTAATCCATGTGTAGACCAAGCCCCCTAGACAATGATTTATTCCGCACCGATGCAATGTTCACCACTATTGAAGGCGACTGGGATGAGGTGTTCGACGTTGTAAAGCGAGCCATCGAAGCTGTTGCAGCAGTGAGCCCACGTGTTTCGCTCGTGCTCAAAGCGGACATTCGCCATGGATTTGTTGGAGAACTTTACGGCATACTCGAGCGCCTAGAGAAGGCACTAAAAACGCCTAGTTCTTTTTACTTGTGAGCTTGAAGTAAACCTTCATCAAGTTGGGCACCACTAGATAAACAGCAGTCGGCACAACAAGAATTGTGAGCACCAAAACCTTAAGCACCGGCAAAGCTGAGCCCATCATTGGCACAACGGTATAGAACGCGATTGTCACCAAAGGAAAAATTGCCAGCCAGGTGAGGAAAGCGCGGACGTGGATTGATGGTGGCTTCATGATGCTCCTTAGGTGGCGTCTTCTGCAATAGAGCGCTTCTGCCAGCGTAGTATGCAGTTGTTGCCTTGCAACGCAGACCGCTATCGAAGAAAGTCGGTAACCCTTTGCTCGATAGTTCGCTAATGAATCGCAACCTAACCATCGACCGACTCCGCGGTGCACTAGTCATCTTCATGGTCGTTGGTGACTACATCGCCGGAATCCAATTTGTGCCGTCATTTCTCAAGCACGCACCAGATCTTGGTTTGACGATTGCCGACACTGTTGCATCTGCGTTCGTGTTTGTAATTGGTTTGAATTACGCACCATCGTTTAGAAGACGCATGCCTGACGGAACCATGGTCGCATATCGCCACTTTGTCTTGCGCTACCTAGCGTTCATTGGCATTGGTGCTGTCATCGCAGGTGCCGCAAACATGGTTGGACAACCTACGGATTGGGGAGTGCTGCAATCAATCGGTGTAGCCGGTTTGATTTGCCTACTGTTTATTCGCACTCCAACCTGGGTGCGGTTCGCATCCGGAGTTTTAATTCTTAGCGGTTACCAGTTTGTTCTCGACACATCCTTACTTTCGACCGTGTTGCAGTCGGTGCACGGCGGGTTCTTTGGAGCGATTTCGTGGGGTGGGTTGCTGGTGCTATCGACAGCAGTGGGTGACATCTGGCGCAAGGGGTTGATTCCTTATTTGATTTGCTGCGCCAGCTTGATTGTTGCCGCGGGTATTTCCTTGGTGCTCATCCCCGTGAGCAAGCACCGCGTATCGCTCAGCTTTATTTTGATCACCTTGGCAATCAGCGCTGTTGCGTTTTTGATTGCCGACCTGCTCTCGCGAAATAGCCAAAAGCATGCTGGGCTGCTGAGCTGGTGGGGGCAAAATGCACTCGCGCTTTACCTTGTGCACCTGGTTGTGCTTGGCATCTTTGTGATGCCACCAATCACCTGGTGGTATGCCGAGGCATCAAGTTGGCTGGCTGTTTTTCAACTCGTCGTGATTCTCAGCTTCATGTCGCTTGTTGCCTGGCGCATCAATAAACGCCGCCAGTCAAAAACTAGATAACACCCATTGCCATCATGGCCTTGGTAACTCTTTCGAAACCAGTGATGTTTGCGCCAACCACATAGTTGCCGGGCACGCCGTATTTATCCGCAGTTTCAAGGCATACGTCGTGAATGTTGCTCATGATTGCAGACAGGCGAGCCTAGGTGTATTCGAATGTCCAAGAATCACAGCTTGCGTTCTGCTGCATTTCGAGTGCAGTTGTTGCCCCACCGACGGCATTGGCCGCTTTACCTGGGCCAAATGCAACGTCAGCATCATGAAAGTGAGTGACAGCTTCTTCAGTAGAAGGCATGTTCGCACCTTGAGCAACAGCAACCACACCGTTCTTGATTAGTTGCAAAGCGTCGGCTCCAGTGGGTTCGTTTTGAGTCGCGCCAGGAACGGCAAGTTGAGTTTCGATTTCCCAAATGTTTCCACCTCGGCGATAGCTTGCGTTTGGGCGGAGTGGGGTCCGGGCGAAGAAAAACTCGGCTCTCGTGGCTTTATTGATCTGTCAAGAAAGCATCTACAGCTGTTTTTAGGATTCTCCAGTCGCCATCGGACAAGTTTCCGTACTTAATGCTGCGCTCGTCTGCGTTATCCGAATCCAAAGTCTCTGTGGCACTTAACAATCCGGCGTCTACTGTGTATCGAATGTGACTAGTGCCATATTCGCCTAGATCCTGGGTCGTCTCGAAAGAGCCATCGCTGGAGTGGTAGTTCACGACGATGTCACTCTTTACGCCCGCCTCTTTAGCCAAAGAAAAACTAATCGATGCCGAGCAAGCACTCAAGGCATCGGCTTCCCAAATTAGTTCATAGGTGTTATTGGGTTCGAAATAAGCGGCGCTGAAATCTTTGTACGCTTGATCTTTTGGAACCATCACCAAGGTGAAACCGTTTGGATCAATTGATTTTTCAACGACTCCAACCACTTGGGCTTTGTTGCAACTTGCATCAGCGATTTTTATAAATTCTTCAGTCGCCTGCGATGGATTCAATTCGGCAAATGTGGGCGAAGGCCTGGGCTGGGTGGCTGCTGGCGAACTGCAGGCAGTTACGAGCGCTAAAAACAAAGCGATTGCGCCCGTAGTTTTAATTTTTTGCATTGTTCCCCCGTAGAACTGTTCTTTGAATACCCAGTCAGTCGTGAAGGTAAAGCGTAACTGTCACTTCATCGCCGCCGGTTTTACCAATTGCGTCTCTGATCGATTTGTTGATTGAAATCAACTTGTCCTCACCCTTTTGCGGAGCAAGATTTATGTTTTTGATCTCGTGACCGTCAATAGCTCCAGAGACCTTCAAGAATCCCCAACGGCTATCCAAATCCTTGGTTCCTGGAATGCGAAGGTGATATGTCCAGGCACCTAAACCCGGCGTGTGCTGCAAAGTCAAGATTTGATTTTCAATCAGCTTGATCATGCATACCCCTAAAGAAAAAACCCGGCTCTCGTGAGAAGAAACCGGGTTTTAGTGCGCTTGGAGGGACTCGAACCCCCAACCTTCTGATCCGTAGTCAGATGCTCTATCCGTTGAGCTACAAACGCGAGGAGGAATTGATGAAAGCTTGCTTTCAATCAGTTCCGACGAGCGATTTGCTGAAATCTGAAGGATTTCAGACAAACGCTGATTCGTCTTCGTGCTTTTTAGTTGGTGTTGCTTTTAGACAACTTCCCTATCTTATACGCTCTGCTGCCTGCGGTCTAGGGGTGTTCGTGGCGGAGACGAGAGGATTTGAACCTCCGAAGGGCTTTTAAAACCCTTACCTCATTAGCAGTGAGGCGCACTCGACCGGGCTATGCGACGTCTCCACGAACTTTGCCAGTTTAGCCGAAGACCCGCACGAACCCAAACGGTTAGCCAGAACAGGTGGTGGTGGCACCGTTGGTGCCGCGGGCCCAGTCAGGCAAAACATCAGAACTTGCCGAAGGCGCTGGGGATGCCGCCGCGCTCGAGCTTGCACTCGGCGACGGGCTTGGGCTGCCAGAGGCATCGATAACTGCACCTGCGCCAGTGTTTGCCTTGGCAATAATCAATGGCTCATCGTTAGCAATCTTGCTAAACAACACATTGGCTTGTTCATAAATCGGCATTACTCGGCCACTGTATGGTGCCGGCAATCCACCGCGACTAGGAACCTGCAAGAAGGTGATTTTGTTTAGATCAACATTCTTCAAGGCACTGGCAATACCAACCATCACACCAACATCGTTGAGGCTCTGGCTTAGTTGCATGTTGCGCGCTGCTGCTGTTGCGAGTGAATACAAGTAAACCGGGTTGGTGAGAACACCCTGGCTCTTCACTTTGCGAACTAGTGAAGTCAAGAAAGTTTGCTGGTTGCTAATTCGGGCAAGGTCTGAGCCGTCGCCAACACCGTGACGGGTGCGCAAGAACTGAAGTGCTGCTTTGCCTTGCAAGGTGTATTTGCCTGGCTTCAAATATGTCTGTGTGTATTCGTCGTTGATTTCTTCGGCAACACAAACGTCAACACCACCGATAGCGTTAGACATTTCGATAACGCCCTTGAAGTTGATCATCGCAAGATAAGGAATCTTCACGCCGGTTAGTTGCTCCACGGTGAGCAGGGTGCATCCGGGGCCACCGTTTGCAATGGTGGCGTTAATTTGACCGAGTGATTGTGCGTAGTAGCCCGGGCCCGGTGGGTTTGACGTGCTTGGGCACGCAGGCCAAGGCACCATCAAGTCACGAGGAAAACTTAGTGCAACCGCATTTTTGCGATCGGCTGAAACGTGCAAAAGAATAATTACGTCGGCAAGAGTTGATGTTTCGCTGCCGTAGGCGGTTCCCATTCCGGCGCGGGTGTCGCTGCCAACGAGCAGCATATTGATTGGGCCGTTAATGTCGGCAGCCTCAGCGCCCGCGATAACAATCTCGTTAGCTTTCACTGTGCTGCTGAATTCCCAAATTGAAATTCCGGTGATTGCCAATGTGGCGCCAAGAACTAATCCGAGGCCTTTGAACAACAAGCCCCAGATCGCGCTGGCCTTCGATTGCACCTTGATGCGACCGTGGCGTGCAAAGCCCTTTGGAGCTGCTGGGGTCTTTGCTGGTTTAGGGGAGTTGATGTCAGTCATATGAATTTCTAGTTTAAGCAGAAAAGACCCAGAGTTGTCTGGGTCTTTTCTGTATGGAGGAAGCGGTGGGATTTGAACCCACGGTCGCTATTAACGACGACAGTTTTCAAGACTGTTCCGTTCGGCCGCTCCGGCACGCTTCCGCGCCTTGACAGTTTAGCCGACGGGGGCTGAAAGCGCCACCCGAAGCCGAAGTTAGCCCTCTCGGGTGAACAGAATTCCTTCAAAACCTTGAAGAACTTGGGCCACGCCATCTTCCTCAACGGCTGCGGTCACCGCGGTTGCATACTCTTTTACGTCATCCGGGGCCTGGCCCATTGCAAATGAAAGCCCGCCGCCAGCTCGTGCCCACTCAAACATTTGAATGTCGTTGCGGCCGTCACCAATGGTGATTACCTGGTCGGCACGAATGCCTAGCTCGGTGCGTTGCTTCTCGAGTGCCGATGCCTTACTTATGCCTTTAGGCGAAATGTCGAGCCAAGCGGTGTAGCCAATGGCATAAGAGACCGAGTGCAACCCGATGCCCGAGATCAATCCGAGGAATTCATCAACGTCATGCTCAGGCGACAAAACCACAACGCGGCTAACCGGGTGGTTCATCAACTCTTGCAGGGGAGTTTCGTGATTCTGATCGCCTAATGCGTAATCGGGAAACGGGCGGTGAAACCGATAAGAACCATCGAGGTCTTCAACGGCAAAGTGAGCCTTGGGCAGTTTCTCGATTAGTTGACCAAGCACCGGGGATGGGTCAAACGAAATTACCTCGTGAGTGCGAAAGCCGCGTTCGTGAGTGTCATCAACTTCGATGGTGACGGCACCGTTTGAGCAAACGCTGAATCCGTGTTGAATGCCAACATCGCGAATCACTGGAATTGCGTTTGATGCGCTGCGGCCGGTGGCAACAATTACTTCGTGACCGAGTGATCGAACGCGTTCAACTTGCTCAACAACATTTGGTGAAAGGTAGCCATCGTCGTGCACCAAGGTGCCGTCAATGTCGATGCCAATTAGCCAGCGATCGTCACCCGTTGCAATGCTCATGTTTTATTTGGCACTGACCTTTGGTGAAATAACTTCTTGACCACCAAGGTATGGGCGCAGCGCCTCAGGAATGCGCACCGAACCATCGGCCTGTTGGTGGTTCTCAAGAATCGCAACCAACCAACGAGTCGTTGCAAGTGTGCCGTTAAGAGTTGCTGCAGTTTGAGTCTTGCCTTCGGCATTTCTAAAACGCACGTTTAGGCGACGAGCCTGAAAAGTTGTGCAGTTTGAAGTTGATGTGAGTTCGCGGTATTGGTCTTGAGTTGGCACCCAAGCCTCAGCATCAAACTTGCGCGCTGCACTTGAACCCAAGTCGCCAGCTGCGGTGTCGATAACTCGGTATGGCAATTCGCAAGCCTGAAGCATTGCTTCTTGAAACGCCAACAACTTTGCGTGCTCTGCTTCGCTATCGACCGGGTCAATGTAGCTAAACATTTCAAGCTTGTTGAATTGGTGCACGCGCAAAATGCCACGGGTGTCGCGACCAGCAGAACCGGCTTCGCGTCGGTAGCAAGTTGACCAACCGGCATAACGCAGTGGGCCTTCTGAAAGATCGATGATTTCGTCACGGTGATAACCAGCCAACGCAACTTCGCTGGTGCCGGTGAGGTAAAGGTCATCCGCAGGTAGGTAATAAATTTCGTCGGCGTGCTGGTTCAAGAAACCGGTGCCGGCCATAACCTCTGGGCGAACCAGGGTTGGAGTAATCAAAGCGGTGAAGTCGTTCTTGGCTGCATAGTCGAGAGCCATGTTCATCATGGCAAGTTCGAGGCGAGCACCCCAGCCCTTCAAGAAGTAGAAGCGTGAGCCTGAGATTTTGGTGCCGCGCTCAATGTCGATGATGTCTAGGAGTTCACCCAAGGCAACGTGGTCGCGAGCCTCGAAATCAAAGTTCGGCTTAGTGCCTACTTCTTTAACCACTACGAAGTTCTCTTCGCCACCGGTTGGCACGCCTTCGATAACTACGTTTTCAATCTGCCAAACAATGGCATCAAGCGCGGTTTTGGCTGCATCGGCAGCCTCGCTGGCCTGCTTTACCTTGTCGGCCAAAAGCTTGCCAGCCTCAATAAGGGCTGGGCGGTCTTCTTTGCTGGCTGCGCCAACCAATTTGGCTGAGGCGTTTTGCTCGGCACGAAGAGTCTCGAAGGCCAAAAGCTCGCGGCGCCATAGTTCGTCGGCCGATACGGCCTGGTGCACCAACGCTTCGTCGCCACCGCGGGCGCGCTGTGATGCCTTGATGGCGTCTGGGTTTTCACGAAGCAGGTTGATGTCAATCACCCCTCTAGGTTACCCTGCGGGCCTCGGTTAGTCTGAAGGCATGAGCTCCACTCAACGCGCTGCAGTTATCTATTACCCTGGCCGCGTTGACCGCAAAAAACTGGTTGCCGCCGTTGAGGCCATCACCTTGCCGGGCGGTTGGGAGCCAACCCTTTGGCTAGCCACCAGCGACAGCGAAACCGGTGGCCCACAAACCCTTCGCGCCCTCGCGCAAAATGCCACTCACATTTTGGTGAGCGGTGGTGACGGCACTATCCGCGGTGTTGCCGAAGCGCTGGTGATTTCTGGCCGCACCGATGTGACCATGGGCATTGTGCCATCGGGCACCGGCAATGTGTTGGCCCGAAACCTTGGCGTTGAACTGGGCAATGTGCAGCGCGCGGTGACCGCTGGCCTGACTGGCAAAAAATATTCTGTGGATGTTGGCCGTGCCGACTTAGTGTTTGCGAATGGCGAACTTGATCAGCGATTTTTCACCGGCATAGCAGGCGTGGGTTTGGATGCACGAATCATGCAGAACACCAACCCGGCGCTCAAGCGCAAGATTGGTTGGATTGCTTACATCGAAGGTGGCATCAAAGCTTTGCCGGCAAAGTTTGATCGGTTGTTGGTTTCGGTTGATGGTCGCGAACCACGCAGACTGAAATTGCACTCACTGTTGGTTGGTAATGCCGGTTGGTTGCCGGGCAACATTTCGCTAATGCCAGATGCGCGTTTGGATGACGGTGTGCTCGATGTTGCAGCAATTGGCCCGCGCAGAATTTGGAACTGGATTGATTTTTGGTCACGCGTGACTTGGCAAAACAAAGTGATGCGCCCGCTATCGCTTGGTCGTCGATGGATGGACTCGACGGCTAACTTGAAAACGATTGAGAACTTGTGCGGTGCGCACATTCATGTGCTTTCAGAAAAGCCAGTCGACATTCAACTCGATGGTGACCCGTTGGGAAAAATTGTGAAAGTTGATTTCAACGCAGTGCCGCGCGCGCTAAGTGTGCGCGTTTAAAACTTGCGCGTGCGCCTGTAATTCACTGTTTTATCTAAGCGACTTCAACCAAGCTTCGGCAGCGCTGAACTCAACGTTTGAGTTATTGCCTTCGTGCACAGACTTCTTTTTATCGGCGCGCGGGTATGAACCCAAGTAAATAATCTTTGGGCTAAAGCGGTGCAGGCCTTTTAGCGCCTCGGCAACAGCCGAATCGCTAACGTGACCTTCAACATCAATGTTGAAACGGTAACGACCAAGGCGATCACCGATTGGTCGAGATTCAATACGCGAAAGATTCACTCCACGAGTTGCAAACTGCTCCAGCATTTCAAGCAATGCACCTGGTCGGTCGGTTGGCAATTCAACAATCACCGAAGTTTTGTCACTGCCGGTTGCAGCCGGTGATTGCTTGCCAGCCAAACCAATTTGCAAGAAGCGAGTTTGTGCATTCTTGTTGTCACCGATGTTCTTCGCCAAAACTTTTAGCTTGTAGTGATTGGTGATTGTTGGTGCAGCAATCGCAGCATCAGCGTTGTCGTTGTCAAGCAACTCAGCTGCAGCTGCAGCGGTTGAAGTCGCAGGCAAGTGTGCGTGCTTGTTTAAGTTCTTGTTTAGCCAGTTGCGAGTCTGAGCGTAAGCAACCGGGTGAGTGGCAACAATGTGCACATCTTTAAGGGCAGTGCCTGGCCGAGCCACCAAATCGAAGGTCACCGGAACCAAATATTCGCCATAGATGCGAATGTTCTCGGTGGCGGCAAGCGCATCCAAAGTAGCTGAAACGCCGCCCTCAACTGAGTTTTCAACCGGAATAACCGCACGGATGGCACGGCCGGTGAGCACGTCGTCGATGGCTTCTTGAACGTGGGCAACCGCGTTGAGGCGGGCGCCCTTGGCCTCGGCAACCTGAGCCAAGGCAAGTTCAGTGAACGTGCCAATCGGGCCTAGGTATGAATAGACCTTTTTGTTTGCGGAACCGTTACGAGATGCAGGTGACATACATACAGGTTAACGACCAAAATGAACCTATGAGTGAACGCGCTGGCCAAAAAGCCCAACAATCTGATCTAGTTGATGTCAACAAATTAGTTGCCTCGTATTACGAGCTGCACCCCGATGTAACCACGGCCGAACAAAAGGTGACTTTTGGCACCTCGGGCCACCGTGGCAACGCGTTTTTGGGCTCGTTCAACGAAGACCACATTCTGGCCATCACTCAGGCGATTGTTGAATACCGTCGCCGCGAGAACATCCACGGGCCAATTTATGTTGGCAAGGACACCCACGGGCTTTCGGGCCCAGCCGAGAAGAGCGCGCTTGAGGTTTTGGCTGGCAACGACGTGCCGACTTTAGTTGACGCCGAAGATCGCTACGTGCCAACCCCGGCGGTTTCGGTGGCAATCATCAATCACAACGAGGGCAAGCCACTTGGTGACCCAACTATGGCCGACGGCCTGGTGATTACTCCTAGCCACAACCCACCTACAGACGGCGGCTTCAAATACAACCCACCTCACGGTGGCCCAGCCGATAGCGATGCAACCAACTGGATCGCCGCGCGTGCCAACGAAATTATTTTGGGCGGCCTTCGCGATGTGAAGCGTGCCGAACCTAAGGCTTCAAAGTTCCACTTCCGCGACAACTACATTTCGCAGCTTGACCAGGTGCTCAACATGAATGCCATTCGCGACTCAACTATTTCGATTGGTGCCGACCCAATGGGTGGCGCATCGGTTGATTACTGGGGCGCAATTGGCGAGCGTTACAACTTGAACCTCACCGTGGTAAACCCAAATGTTGATTTTCAGTTTGGCTTTATGACTCTGGACTGGGACGGCAAGATTCGCATGGATTGCTCGTCACCACACGCAATGGCTTCGCTAATTGAAGGTCGCGATCGTTTCGACATTTCAACTGGCAACGACGCCGACGCTGACCGTCACGGCATCGTCACTCGCGATCACGGCTTGATGAACCCAAACCACTTCTTGGCGGCAAGCATCAACTACCTATATCAAAATCGCCCCGGATGGTCTGCTGACGCAGCCGTGGGCAAGACCATGGTTTCATCATCAATCATCAACAAAGTTGTTGCGTCACTGGGTCGTCGTTTGATTGAAGTGCCCGTTGGCTTTAAGTGGTTTGTGCCGGGCTTGATTGATGGCTCGGTTGGTTTTGGTGGCGAAGAATCTGCGGGAGCATCATTCTTGCGACTAGATGGCAAAGCTTGGTCAACCGATAAAGACGGTTTGATTCTTGCGTTGCTTGCCAGCGAGATAACTGCAGTCACCGGCAAGACTCCTTCGCAGCACTACGAAGACTTGACTAAGAAGTTTGGTGCGCCCGCTTATGAGCGCATCGATGCGCCGGCAACTGTTGAGCAAAAGTCGAAGCTAGGCAAGTTGTCAGCCGAAGCAGTTACTGCAAGTGAACTTGCTGGTGAGAGGATCACCGCGATTCTTACTCACGCACCCGGCAACAACTCAGCACTTGGTGGCTTAAAAGTTGAAACCGAATCGGCATGGTTTGCAGCGCGACCTTCGGGCACCGAAAACGTCTACAAGATTTATGGTGAATCGTTCAAGGGTGCAGAACACCTAAAGCAAGTGCAGGTTGAGGCCAAGGCACTGGTTGATTCAGTGCTTGGTTAATATAAATAAGTAGGCGCGGCTGGTAGACCCCAATAGGTCTCCAAAACGCTGATCTTCTTGGCGCGCATATCCGTGGCAATTTCAATGCCCACGAATCGCAAGTGCCATGGCTCATATTGATAGCCGGTGATTGGCGTCTTGCCGTTGGGGTAGCGCACAATGAAGCCGTACTGCCATGCGTTGGCGGCTATCCACTTGCCGGCCTTGGTGCTGCCGAAGCAAACCTGAATTACACAGCCCTGGCCAACCGCGCTAACGTCGGCAGCTAATCCGGTTTGGTGTTCTGAATAGCCAGGGCGCGCAGCTAGCGCCTCGCCTGCCTTCAAACCCAATCGAGCAACGCGATCTTTATAAATGAATGATTGAGTGCTGTAGGCACGATAACCACTGTTGAGTCGAAGTGTGCCGGCACCGGCCTTCTTCATGCCAAAGGCCAACTTCACCAACGAATCTGATGTGACCCTGGCCAGCGCTACTCCGTTGTAATAAACGAGGTCGCGAGGTTTATAGGTGATTGGTTTGAGTGGGCGAATTTTGTTGACCACCACCGCTTGGGATGATGCCTTATTAATGTCAAACGCTGGTGCTGGGTTTATCACCGGGGGCGCACTCGCGGTTGGGCTTGGTGTTGGCGAAGCCGACGGGCTTGGTGACGGGCTCACAACTTGGGATGCACTCGGCGTTGGGCTCGGCGATGGGCTTGCAGTCTCGGCAAATGTGGGCAAACTCGGAATAAATAGTGCACCCAAGGCGATTAGGGAGGTTAGAAAGAACTTCCACTTAGTTCGCATAGGCTGAGACATAGGTTTTAGCCTAATTCCCCCCAAAGAGAGAAATCCTTTTATGGCGCGTGCAGAACGCAAAGCGGCAGCCGCCGCATCCGCAGTATCTGGTGAGATGACTCACCGTCAAATTCTTTTGGTTCTAGTCGGGCTTATGTCTGGCATGTTCTTGGCCGCTCTAGATCAGAACGTGGTTGGTGCTGCAATGCGCACCATCGCCGATGACCTAAAGGGTCTTGAGCTTCAGGCCTGGGTAACAACTGCCTACTTGATCACTTCAACAATTTCGACACCTCTATATGGAAAGCTCGGTGACATTTTTGGTCGCCGTCGCTTGTTCATCATTGCGATTTCGATCTTCATTGTTGGTTCGTTGCTTTGTGGCACGGCTACCGACATGCTGCAGCTTGCGGCTTGGCGCGCGGTTCAAGGTATTGGTGCCGGTGGTCTATTCACTTTGGCACTTACCGTGCTTGCCGACATCGTTCCGCCACGTGAACGTGCTCGCTACCAGGGAATGTTCCTTGCGGTGTTCGGTACTTCATCTGTGCTTGGCCCAGTTCTTGGTGGTGCCTTCGCTGGTGCAAACCAGATTCTGTTTGTTGATGGCTGGCGCTGGGTTTTCCTAATCAACCTTCCAATTGGTTTGGTTGCCATGTTCATGGTGCTTAATTTCTTGCACGTTCCTCACACCGCCAAGAACCACCGAATTGACTGGTGGGGCGCGGTTGCAATCGCACTTGCAGTTGTTCCGCTTCTGCTTGTTGCAGAGAACGGTCGCGACTGGGGCTGGTGGAGCATCGAATCTGTGGTTTGTTATGCACTTAGCGTTCTTGGAATCATCTGGTTCATCTTTGCTGAACGCGCAGCCAAAGACGAAGCGCTATTGCCGCTCAAGATGTTCAAGTCATCGACTTTCTCATTGGCGTCAATCATGGGCTTGATCATCGGTGTTGGCATGTTTGGTGGAATGATGACCGTTCCACTGTTACTTCAGATTGTGATGGGTGCATCACCAACCGAAGCCGGTTTCATGATGTTGCCAATGGTTGCCGGAATGATGACGGCAACAATCGTCTCTGGTCAGGTGACCAGCAAGACCGGTCGCTACAAGATCTTTATGATTCTTGGCCCAATCTTGCTTGCCTTTGGATACCTATGGCTAACCAGCTTCAACCCGGACACTGAATATTGGCAGACTGCAATTGGCATGGTGCTGATGGGTATGGGTCTTGGTCAGTTGATGCAGACTTTGGTGCTTGCAGTTCAGAGCTCGGTGCCTGCTTCTGAAGTTGGTGTTGCAACCGCATCTGCAACTTTCTTCCGCCAGATTGGTGGCTCGCTTGGTGTTGCAGTATTCATTTCGATTCTGTTCAACCAATTGGCCGAAACAATTCCAGCAGCATTCAAGAATGCAGATGTTCAAGCTGGCATCAAGGCAGCCCTGCAAGACAAGGCAGTTTTGGCTGACCCAAACAACGCCGACTTCTTAAAGGCACTGCAGAGTGGCAACATGGGCGACTTGGTTACAAAGCTAAACACCGACTCATCCTTCTTGAATCACCTTGACCCACGTTTTGCTCGCCCATTCTTGATGGGTTTTGCTGACGCTGGAGTCACCGTGTTCTGGAGCGCTGCAATCGTGGTTGCAGTGGCTGTTGTTATTGCGATTTTCATCAAGGCACCAAAATTGCGCGACAAGAGCGCAATGCAAGAAGCGGCACAGTCTGCGGCTCACTAAGTAGCTTCAACACAAAAACCCCGTCGATTTCGGCGGGGTTTTTGCTTTATGGTTTAAAGGCACGGGAGTTTGGTGAAACCAGGCTGAGAGGAAAGCTAAAGCTTTCGACCGTTAAACCGGATCTGGGTAATGCCAGCGTAGGAAGGATGCCTTTATGCATTTCAAAATCAAAACCATTGCGGCCACTGTTGCCGCAGCCGCTGTTTTAGCCATTACCCTCACAGGTTGCACCGGCTTTGCTGACTACAGCCGTGAACTCACCGTGGTGACTCACGATTCTGCGGTGTTCAGCAAGGAACAGCTAGCCGAATTCAAAAAAGAAACCGGCATCACCGTGAAGCAGGTTAAAGCTGGCGATGCTGGCGCGATGACCAACAAGCTTGTGCTCACCAAGAGCCAGCCAATCGGCGACCTGGTTTATGGCATCGACAACACCTTTGCCGGTGTAGCAACCGACAACAAGATCATTGATGGCGACTTGCGCGCAATTGACTTTGGCGATGTTTGCATGAACTACGACAAGTTTTGGTTTGCCAAAAACGAGACGCCGGCACCATCCTCGATCAAAGACCTGACCAAGCCAGATTTTCGCAATCTCACTGTGATTGAAAACCCAACCACGTCATCAACCGGCCTTTCATTCTTGGCTGCAACAGTTTCGGGTTTTGGTGCAAACGGTTGGGAGCAGTACTGGCGTGCACTTAAGGCCAACGGCGTGAAAGTTGCTGCCGGTTGGGAAGATGCGTACTTCACTGACTTCTCTGGCTCGAGCGGCAAGGGTGCTTACCCAATTGTTTTGAGCTACTCATCGTCACCTGCATACGAAGTGCGTGCCGATGGTCAAAGTCAGACTGCTGCGATCTTGGATGGTTGCTACCGTCAAACCGAATATGCTGGCGTGCTCAAGAATGCCAAGAACAAGGATGGCGCTGCAAAGTTCATTGACTACATGTTGACTCCGTCTTTTCAAAAGACTCTGCCAACTTCGATGTATGTCTACCCGGTGTTGGCTGGAGTTAAGTTGCCAGCAGAATGGGCAAAGTTTGCAACCGTAAGTGACAACCCAGTTGGTGGCGAACTTAATGTCAACGTGAGCCGCAAAGAGTGGTTTGAAAAGTGGTCTGCAATCTTTAGCGAGAACTAACTTTTCGATGCTAAAGCGATTGGCTTTATGGACAGCACCTCTGATTTTTATCGGGGTGCTGTTCTATTGGCCCGTCGCAAACATTATTGGCCTCGGATTCGTTGCCGACATTGCCGGTGGAGTTATTGATCGCCAAACGCTGAGTGCAATTTGGTTCACGCTGTGGCAGGCAGCCGTTTCAACTCTGATTTGCATAGTCATTGGTGTGCCAAGCGCCTACATTCTTTACCGCAAATCATTTCGCGGGCAAAAATTTATCCGCGGATTAATCACCGTGCCGCTGGTATTGCCGACAATTATTGTTGCGATTGCTTTCACTAACTTTCATTTCTTGCCACCAATTGCGCTGATTATTGTGGCGCACGTGTTTATCAACTATTCGCTGGTGGTGCGAACCGTGGGCGGTGTTTGGTCGACTATGGATAACGAAACTGAAGAGGCTGCGGCACTTGCGGGCGCCGGTCGATTTAGAACCGTGATGCAGATTTCATTGCCGCAATTATTGCCTGCGATTGTTTCTGCTGCTGCGCTGACTTTCTTGTTTTGTTCAACTAGCTATGGTGTGGTTTTGGTGCTGGGCGGTGGCAGCGTTAATTCGATTGAAACCGAGATTAGTTCGGCCGCTGTGCAGTTCTTAGATCTGGGTAAAGCAGCTGGGCTGGCCATTTTGCAGACACTGATTTCGATTGCTGCCTTCACCGTTAGTTCGCTGATTGCCCCCGCTGCTATAGGCATCGAGCAGGTGCACGAAGGCGCTCGAAAGCCCCGAGTTGACTGGCGCGACTGGCCTGCCCTGGCTGTGACCGGCGTGGTTGTGGTTGGGCTTATCGCTTTGCCGCTGGCGGTGGTTTTGATTAGAGCTGTGCAGGTGGGTGACGGCTATGGTTTCGAAAACTTTGCAAACTTGGCGGGGCATGGCACCCGTGAACTTCTCAACGTGAGCCTTGGTCAGGCAACGATGAACACCCTGCGCAACGTTGTTGTGTCATCGAGCTTGGCGATTGGTTTTGGCACTCTCATTGCATACTTGCTGTCGCTCACCTCAAACAACCGAGCACAACTATTGCTGCAACGAAGCATGGATGCGTTGTTTTTGCTACCAATCGGAATCTCTTCAGTGGTGTTGGGTTTCGGCTACCTAATTACTTTTGGTGACGGCCCACTGCCACTGCGTTCAAGCTGGTTGGTTGTGCCGCTCGTGCAATCACTAATGGCATTGCCGTTGGTTGTGCGCCTGATTTATCCGGCGCTGCTTTCGATTGGTCACGAACACCGCGAGGCTGCCGCTAATGCTGGAGCCCATGCTGGACAAATTTGGTTATATGTTGAATCAAAAATGATTCGCAACGTGATTCTCACCGCGGTGGGTTTCTCTTTGATTGTTTCAATCGGCGAGTTTGGCGCAGCATCGCTCTTGGCCTATGGCGATCAAGCCACACTGCCAACGGTTTTGTATGCGCTGATCTCTCGCCCAGGCGGTTTGAATTATGGAATGGCAATGGCAGTAAGTGCCATTCTCATCTTGCTTACTCTGCTTTTGGTGCTGGCTGTAAGTCGTAGGCCGCGTTCACTGCGTGCAGTCGCTGCTTAATTACTTCGATCGATTCTGGGTTTTGATCCACCAAAATAAATTTGCGATTTAGGGTTGCCGCTGCAACACCAGTTGTTCCCGAGCCAGCAAAGAAGTCCAAAACCATATCGCCCTCGGCAGAAGACGCCTGAATGATGCGACGCAAAATTCCAAGTGGCTTTTGTGTTGGGTAACCGGTTTTCTCTTTTCCGGTTGGCGAAACAATTGTGTGCCACCACACATCCGTAGGCAGTTTGCCTAGTTCTGCTTTTTCTGGTGTCACCAAACCCGGTGCCATATACGGTTCGCGATCAACTTCGGATGAGTTGAAGTAATAGTGTTTCGGATCTTTTACATAAACCAAGATTGTGTCGTGCTTTGAAGGCCAATTTTTCTTGCTCTTGCCGCCGTAATCATATGCCCAGATAATTTCGTTCAAGAAGCAGTCGCGGCCAAACAGCGCATCGAGCAGAACCTTGGCATAGTGCGCCTCGCGGTAGTCCAGGTGCAAATAGAGAGTGCCGCTCTGCTTTAGCAATCGCCATGCTTCTTCGAGGCGCGGTTCTAAAAAGCCCCAGAAGTCTTCGAACTCGTCGTCGTAGCTCAGCACGGTTTCGCGAATGGTTTCATAGCGCTGACCCTTGAAACCAACGCGGCCACCGGTTTCGGTGCGCTTGGTGGTGGTTTGGCCACGCACCTGCCTGCGGCCGGTGTTGAAAGGCGGGTCGATGTAGATGAGTTGCACCGACTCATCGGGCATAAAATTCAACACAGACAGGTTGTCTGAGAAGAATACTTTATTTTCGATTGCCGGCACAGAAAGAGATTAACAGCATGAGCACCGAAACCCTGAACCCAAAGGTCATTCACAACACCGAAAAGCACCGCTACGAGATTTGGCTTGATGGAGCCAAGGCCGGCCATGCCGACTACAGCTTGATGCCAGGTGAGATTCACTTTGTGCACACCGAAGTTGACCCTGCTCATCAGGGCAAGAACCTGGCTGCAATCTTGATGCGCGAAGCGCTTGATGATGTGCGCGCAGCCGCAAAGGCAAAGGTTGTGCCAGTTTGTTCTTATGTGGTGCGCTACATGGAAAAGCACCCAGAGACTCAGGACCTGCTGTTGAACCCAATTGAAGAGGCTGCGGCGGCTTGCCGTTTGCCAAACGTTGAGAAGGCCTCAGAAAAGCTAGGCCTCAACAAAAACTAATCGACCGGGTTAATGGCCTCGTGTGAATCAAGCCATTCAACGATGTCGCCGATTACCTCATCTTTATTGAGTTCATTGAACGGCTCGTGGCGTGCGCCTTCATAAATAATCACTTGGATGTCTTCGACACCGGCGCGAACATAAGCGTCAGCCAACAGCTTGTTGCCATTTTCGCCGCCGATTGAGCAGTCCGAACCAGCAACCAAAAGAATTGGCACATGGCTGTCGACCTGTTTGCTTGGAACACCGAGCAAGCGGGCCGAGTTTGTAATTCCGAATGACTCCAGGGCAGTCTCTGGGAACGTCAGCGGGTCATTGGCAAAGTCGATGCCCACCTGGTGATCGCGGCTTAGCCATTCGTGGCCAGACTTGTTTGGGGTTTTATCCCAACGCTTATTGAAGCCACCGCTCTGCAGCACACCCGGTAGCAACAGGGTTGAACCGCTCAAAATCATGCCGTCGTACTCATCCGAGTATTTATTGAAGATGCGCTGGCAGATCATTGAACCCCAGCTGTGGCCTAGCAAAACCAATGGTTCTTCTGGGTTTTCACCCGCGATAATGTGGCTTAGCTGACGAACATCAGCGAACACAGCAGCCATACCGCCAGGGCCAAGTTTGCCTTGCTTCTTGATGTCGCCTTCGGCCTGCATGCGCAATCCGGTTTCGCCGTGACCGCGGTGGTCGTCGGCATAAACGCTATAGCCGGCACGGTTTAGCTCTTTGGCAACGTGCTCGTAGCGCATGGCGTGATCACCAAGACCGTGCACAATTTGCACAACAGCCTTTGGATTGGCCACCGGCCACTCATAAAAAGTGATGTCAATGCCTTGGGCATCTTTGAATGTTCGAACTAATGGCAGCGCAGTCATACGCCCAGATTAGTGGCTGCCGAGGCTCAACCCTCTTTAGTGATCTGCACTGATACGAAAAGTTCACTCTGATGTGGCCCGGCATACACTCCACGCAATGGTGGCAAATCGTCGTAGTCACGCGCTCGACCAATCACAACGTGCCGTTCAAGCACATGCACATCGTTGGTTGGGTCATAGGCAAACCATTTGCCAGCCCACCACTCGACCCAAGCGTGTGATTCACCAGTTACAGTCTCGCCAATTTGTGGTTGCTTGCTTGGGTGCAAATAACCACTTACATATCTCGCAGGGATGCCCACCGCGCGAAGTGCTCCAAGCGTGATGTGTGCAAAATCTTGGCACACTCCAATTTTGTTATTCCACGCCTCGGTTGCAATCGAATGCACACCGGTGACCCCGTGTCGATAGGTCATGTCAGAAAAGACTTTTGCGCACACTGCCAAAGCTGTTTCGTGCGGTGAATTAGTTTTTGCAATTCGTTTTGCAAAACGCACTAGGTCTGCCGGCGGCGATGTTCGTTTGGTTTGTGCAACCGCGTCGGTGAGCTCAAGAGAACTCACCACTAAGGCGGCCATCGATGGCCAATCCAGAGTTGGTGTTTCAGGCATAGGGTTTCTAAGTTCCACATTCGTGGTTGCGGTGATGGTTAGTTCACGGTGTGGTTCAAGCACCTCAAACATCAACGTGCGAGTTTTGAAGTAATCGAAATACTCGTGCGAAGAGCCGTGGGGTTCAATGTCTAACTTGGTCGAAAAAACAATTTGTCGATCGTCACGCACTGGCAACAGTCGTGCTTCGTTATATGAAGCTGCAACATCGGCTTCATATTTGAAACCAGTGGTGTGCACAATTTTGTAGCGACTCAAGAGACCTCACCAACCCAAGTTGGCATCACGTTGACTGGAAAATATCGCGAACGAATTGATTCCGAAATTTCACTAACGCCGGTTTGCAGGGCAATCATTTCGCTAGTCAGGTTCGCAAGAATTTCTGGTGCCGAACGGTATTCAAGATTGGTGCGCAACTGACCCACCTGACGAAGTGCGTTATCGGTTACGCCAACGCGAGCTGTGGTTGGTTGCAAGTCACTCAAGCAAGTTTCGGCACGGCTAAGCGCAAAGGTAACTGAACGCGGAAAGATTTTGTCTAGCAACAAGAACTCAGCTGCGTTAGTTGCCGATGGCACACCTCGATAGGTGCGCAGGTATGCCTCATAGGCGCCGCAGCTACGCAAAATAGTTGTCCACGACGGGCCGCTGGCCTCAGTTAGTTCCGAGGTAGCCAGCAGGCGAGCAGTCATGTCGACCCGCTCTAAAGCACGGCCCAGCGTGAAGAAAGTCCAAGCTTCATCACGTGAGGTTGAGCTTTCAACTATGCCAACCGCCAGCGCAGTGCGCTCACGCACCCAGCCAAAGAAATCATGTGCACGCTCAATCGAAACTTTGCGTGGCATGCGCGAACGCGTGGTGTTGAGACACTCCCAGAGTTCGGTTGAAACAATCTCACGCACTCTTCGGGCATTCTCGCGGGCAGCATTTAGCGACGCGCTAATTGAACTTGGTTCACCACGATCTACCGACAAAATGGTAAGCAATTCTTGACGAGTTAGTTGATGTGGGTAATGTGCATCAGAACCAATCACCTCAAGCAGTGAACGGCAAGCTGTGTCTTCGTCAACCCATGGGTCTTCAAGCAACAACTGCAGGTGCACATCTAACAAACGTGCGGTGCCATCGGCGCGCTCAACATAGCGACCAATCCAAAACAGCGATTCTGCAATTCGACTAAGCATTTGGTTTTGTCTCCTGAATTTGCTGTTGCTGTTCTTGCTGTCTTGAGAAACCGGAGTCGGCTGAGGTTTGACCAGCGACTAGCGAAGAAACTTGCGAGTTGGTTTGAATCTTGTTTTTTGTCGACGTTCGATCAACGCCGATAACCCAGGTGTCTTTCGATCCGCCGCCTTGCGATGAATTAACTACTAACTCGCCTTCGGGCAAAGCAACACGGGTTAGACCGCCGGGCAAAACCCAAATGTCATCGCCACTATTAACTGCAAAGGGGCGAAGGTCGGCGTGACGTGGGCGAAGACCCTGATCTACCAAAGTTGGAATTGTTGAAAGTTGAATAACCGGCTGCGCAATCCACCCGCGGGGATCTTTGATTAAACGTTTGCGCAGGTCATCAAGTTCTTTTTTGCTTGCGCGCGGACCAACCACAAGACCCTTGCCACCAGAACCGTCAACAGGTTTCACAACCAATTCATCTAAACGATCTAGCACTTCTTGAAGACTCTCTCCTTCTTCAAGCCGCCAGGTTTTTACGTTTTCGATGATTGGCTCCTGACCCAAGTAGTACTTGGTGAGTTCTGGAATGTAGGTGTAAACCAATTTGTCATCGGCCACTCCGTTGCCAACCGCATTCGCCAAGGTCACGTTGCCAAGCCGAGCTGCGGTTAACAAGCCAGGTGGCCCCAGCACCGAATCGGCCCTGAATGCCAATGGGTCAAGAAACTCGTCATCCACGCGGCGATAGATAACGTCAACGCGGCGGGCACCTGCAGTAGTTCGCATGTAAACCTTGCCACCACTGCAAAACAGATCGCGGCCCTCAACGAGTTCAAGACCCATCAGTCGCGCTAACAAAGTGTGCTCGAAATACGCACTGTTATATACGCCGGGAGTAAGCACCACTACAACTGGGTCTTCAACACCACTCGGGGCTGCCGCCCTCAAGGCGGCAAGTAGTCGATTTGGGTACTCACCCACGGGTTGAATGCGCATCTGCTGAAAAAGCTCAGGCAGGGTCTGGGCCATCACGCGCCGGTTTGAGATTACATAACTAACCCCGGATGGCACTCGCACATTGTCTTCGAGCACCCGCCAAGCTCCGGCCTCGTCGCGCACCAGGTCGATGCCGCTTACTTGAATGCGCACACCGTTGGCGGGGTCAATGCCGTGGGCAGCCCGGTGAAAGTGAGCCGACGAAGCCACCAATGCGGCTGGGATAACCCCATCACGAATGGCATTCTGGGCTCCATAAATGTCGGCAAGGAAGGCTTCTAGAACCTGAACCCTTTGTTTTACGCCGGCTTCAAGGGTGTTCCACTCGGTTTTTTCAATTACTCGAGGCACCGCATCCAAAGGAAATGGCCGTTCTTCACCAGCAAAGTCAAAGGTCACACCCTGGGCCAGATAACTGTCGGCTAGGGCCTCGGTTCGGCCGCGCAGCTCATCCTGAGTCATTGAAGCCAAGGTTTCGTGAATCTTCTTGTAACTCGGCCTTACTTTGCCTGCCCCCGAGAACATCTCGTCAAAGGCAGGCGTTGCGCCACCGCTGGGTTGAGCAAACGGATAGTGGTCAAATAGATCTGCCATGGTGCCAAGTTAGCCTTGGCGTATTGCGTGATTGTTTCGCTCGGGAGTCGAACTTGGAACAAATAATTTCGCACCTGACATCCAGCCGGCTTTCAGCAAACTCCCAAGAAGGTCTGCCAGAGTGAAACCATGAACCAGCAACCATTACAGCTAGTGACACCCAACCCAAGGGTGCGACTTGGCCAGCGCAAGGTCTTTGTTTTGAAGCGCGCCCAGGATGTGATCGAGGCTATTGCCTGGGCATCGGTGGTTGCCGTAGTGGTTTTCTTTTTGATCGATGGTGGCATCAAGGGTGTTACCGACCTACCAACTGCCCTTAATGCCATTAGCCGTTTGACCGCGCTAGTGGGCACCGACCTACTGATGATTCACATGTTGTTGGTGGCACGAGTGCCATGGATCGATAAATTTTATGGTCACGACAAAGCAACCTTGGCTCACAAGAAACTTGGCAAGCCAGTTTTGTACTTCATCGTTGCGCACTTTTTGGCTTCGCTAATTCAGTTTTCGATTACTAATTCTCAAAACGTGATTGCAACTTTGGTTTGGTTAATCACCGATGTGCAAGACATGCTCACCGCAGTAGCTGCTCTTACTTTGATGATCTTGGTTGTAGTAACTTCGTTGAATTTTGCTCGTCGCAAAATGAGTTACGAGGCTTGGTTCATTGTGCACCTGATGTCATACGCAGCCGTGTTGCTTGCAGTGCCACACATCTTTAGCACCGGAAGTGATATCGCCGGCAAGCCTGCATCAACAATCTTTTGGGTCACCCTGTATTTGTTTGTTGCGTTGAACATTGTTTGGTATCGAGCTGCAAAGCCACTGATTCGAATTTTTGGCAGCAGCATGAAAATTGCAAATGTAGTTCGCGAATCAAGCGACACAACTTCGCTTTACCTGCGTGGCAAAAACATCGACAAACTTGGAGGCGCATCAGGTCAGTTTTATTTCTTGCGTGTGCTCACTCCAAGACGCTGGTTCAAAGCGCACCCATTCTCGCTGTCTGCTGCACCAAATAATCACTACATGCGATTCACCATTGGTAACCGCGGCGATGACACAGCTTTTTTGCAAACCATCAAACCTGGTACACGCGTTGCAGTTGAAGGTCCATTCGGTGTCTTCACCGAAGAGCGTCGCACACAAGAAAAAGTTGTGTTGATTGCATCGGGTATCGGTATTCCACCAATTCGTGCGCTTGCAGAATCAATGGCATCTCGCCCTGGAGACATCACCATCATCTATCGTGTGCGCGATGAAGAAGATGCGTCTCTGCTGGCAGAAGTGCGCGAAATCGCACGCATCCGCGGTTTTAGACTTTATGTCTTGCCTGGCCCACGCGCCAGCTTGAAATCATGGATGAATAACGATGGCACCAACAACCCAGACCTGGCACGCCTAGCCGTGATGGCTCCGTGGATCAGCGAATCGGATGTTTACATTTGTGGGCCACAAATTTGGACTGAACTAGTGGTTAGTTCATGTACTCGAGCCGGTGTACCCGCCGACCGAATTCACGCAGAGGAGTTTGCCTGGTGAGAACCCCAGTTAGATCAATCTTGAGCGTTGTGACGCTCGGGGTTTTGGCAACCAGCTACCAAATTGGTCAGGCTGCCACCAGTGCCACCTTTGCCAGTGCATCCGCTCAAGGCGGCACAACTACTGGCACAGCAAGCAGCACGCCAACTGAGTCGAGTAGCGAATCAACTTCCGCGGCGACACCAAGTGCCAGCGCAAGTGCTACTCAGTCTGCAACTGCAACCAAGAAAACGACCGCAGCAACACCGAGTGCAACGCCGTCTAAAACTTCAGCAGCAACCCCAACTGCAACGACGACGCCAACAGCGACCAAGACTGCAGCAAGCGGCAGTACGCAAACCAGTTCTCTCGTGCAGTATCGCTACGGCATGGTTCAGCTTGCGGTGACCAAGAGTAACGGAAAAATCACAGACATTGGTTTAGTGAGTGCGAGCGCTACAAGCGGTCGCGAATCTGCGTTTTCATATTTGGTTGATTATGCAATTCAGGCCAACGGAAGTGGCTTTGGAAATCTGAGTGGTGCAACATACACAGTGGATGCGTTTAAAAAGGCATTGGATTCAGCACTTGCAAAATTCTAAATTTGACTCACCAAAACAAAACCGCAAATGGTTAGGCGGCATGCTCGCTTTGCTGAGCCTAAGCGTTGGTGGAGCATTCGCGATCAACAATGTTTTGAATCCTGCGCAAACAAGTGCATCGACCGGCACCAGCACAACAAAAACTGCTCAAACAGTTACCAGCGATGCAATTCAATATCGCTACGGCGTAATTCAGCTTGAAATCACTTCAACCGCAGGCATGATCGACAAGATCACCGAGGTGCAATCAAGCACAAGTCGTGGTTGGGAACAAGCTGTGCCGCTCTTGCACGATGCAGCACTCAAGGCGTCCGGCACAAATTTTGGCAACGTAAGCGGTGCAACCTTTACGACTCAGGCCTATAAGCAAGCGTTGACCAGTGCGATTTCAAAGCTGACCTAATGAATAGTTTTGAGCACGTCGAATATTGCATGGGCACCGCTTTTCGATTTGCTGGTCGCTCACCATTCGATGCGGTGCGTACCAATTCGATCGTTGAACAAGCCTGTGCAATCTTGACTGAAGCCGATAACACCTTCAGTCTTTATAAACCTGAGTCACCACTCAGCCAACTCGCTCGCGGTGAAGTCTCAGTTGCACAGTGCCCTCCGGTGGTCAACGAAATCTGGGACGAATGCGATCGCTGGGAACAAGCCACCGACGGTTGGTTTAGTGCCATGACCCCCGAGCACACGTTTGACCCATCCGGAGTTGTTAAAACCTGGGCGGCCAAGCGAGCTGCCGAGCATGTGCTGAGCCAAGGCATTGTTGACTTCACCCTGAATGCCGGTGGCGATGTTTGGTTAGCCGACGGCCTAACCAGCGAAACCGACTGGCGCATTGGCATTTCTAAGCCAGTTTCAATTGCCTCGGATGAGGCCGGCGTGCTGGCCGTGATTGACCTAAAAGAGACCGCATTTCGGTCACTGGCTACCAGCGGCTCGGCCGAACGAGGCCTGCACATTTGGAACCCCAAAGCCCCGGGCAAGGCAGCGGCCAACGAACTGCTGCAGGTGAGTGTGGTTGCCGAAGACCTAGTGCGTGCCGACGCCTTTGCCACTGCCGCGTTTGCCGAGGGGCCGCGTGCCATTGCCCGCCTAGATGCGCTGCCAAACCTTGAGGCGTTATTTGTTTTGGCCGATGGCCAGTTGGCGGCCACCCGAGGATTTTCACTGTTGTTTGCCCGCTAGTTATGTTGAATTTACCTAGTTTCCAGACTGCATTCTTATCTTTACAACGTGAAGCTAAGAGTGGCAGTAGTTACCGAGTCGTTCTTGCCGTCGGTGAACGGTGTAACCAACTCGGTCATTCGAGTTCTTGAATCCTTGAAGCGAGATGGCCACGAGGCACTGATCCTTGCGCCCACCACTCCGGCCAAAGAATTCCTCGGATTCAAGGTCATTGAGATCAACCGCTTCTACTTCAAAGAGTTTCCGGTGGCGTTGCCTCACCTAAACCTGCAAGGCATTCTTGAAGACTTCAAGCCAGACGTAGTTCACGTGGCTGCACCTTTTGCATTTGGTCGCCAAGCAATTGAAGTTGCTAAGCGCATGAACGTACCAAGCGTTGCCATCTACCAAACCGACATCGCTGGCTACGCACAGCGTTATGGCGTGCCTTTCATTCGCCCGGCAATCGACCGCATGATTGGTGCAATTCACCGTCGTGCCACTGTGAACCTTGCACCAACCAGCGAAGGCGCCGAGTACCTGCGCAAGATTGGTGCCAAGAACATTGGCATCTGGGGTCGCGGTGTTGACCTAGAAACTTACAACCCACTTCGCAAAGACACTGCCGAGCTAAAGGCCATGCGCGCGCAGATCGCATCCGAAGATGAAATCGTGATTGGTTTTGTTGGGCGCCTTGCGGCCGAGAAGCAGGTTGAACGATTTGCCGAACTTTTTGATATTCCTAACACTCGCTTTTTGATTGTTGGCGACGGCCCAGAGCGCGAGAATCTTGAGAACTTGTTCCGCGGTCAAAAGGTGACTTTTGCCGGCAAGCTCGGTGGCGAACAACTTGCCAATGCCTATGCGCAAATGGATATTTTTGTGCACTGCGGCACCGAAGAGACTTTTGGGCAGACCATTCAAGAGGCACAGGCCAGCGGCTTGCCTGTTGTGGCACCGGCAAGCGGTGGGCCTAAGTTCTTGATTGATTCTGGTCGCAGTGGATTCTTGGTTGATCACAGCAAAGCCGGTTCATACCGCGCTCGTGTGCAAGAGCTAATTGACAACTTTGACTTGCGATTCGAGATGGGCCTCGGTGCTCGTCAGGCAGTGCTTGGCAAGTCATGGGCCCAAAACAACGCCAAACTTTTTGAGCACTACTCTTTTGCTATGACCACAAACCAGAATGGCCGTGAGCTTGAACTGGCTCGATAGCCAGACAATCCTTCAAAACCTAGGCAGCTTGGCCGTTTTTGGAGTCGCGCTAATTATCTTCTTCGAAACGGCAACTATTCTTGGTTCGTTTCTGCCAGGTGACTCACTGCTGTTCTTGCTCGGTCTCTCACTCTCAAGTTGGTTAAGTGGTTTTCCAATCTGGCTAGCAATTCCAATTGTGTTTATTGGTGCGGTTGCCGGTTCGCAAACTGGTTATTGGATTGGTAAGAAAACCGGACCAAGGCTTTTCAAACAGCGCAATACATTTTTCTTTAATGAAAAAACTGTTGATCGCACCAAAGATTTCTTTCAGCACTACGGCCCACGTGCAATTATTCTGGCGCGTTTCATTCCCGTGCTGCGAGCTTTGGTTCCAATGTTCGTTGCTATCGCACACTTCGATCAAAAGCGATTTCTAAAACTCAACCTAATTGGCGGTGCAGCCTGGGTTGGCGCACTAATGCTAGCCGGTTACTTGTTGGGCGAGATTCCATTCGTTGCAAAAAATGTAGAACTGTTTGCACTTGGCTTTGTTGTTATATCTTCGCTGCCGTTGCCATTTGAATTGGCACGCGAAGCGATTAAGCGACGTAAGAAGTCACGCGGATAGCATCCGAGGAAACAACCTCGCGTTGTTTTGCAAATGCAAGCTGCAGGTAAGTTTCGTGCTTTGGTTCAAGACCATCGCCACTTGAGGCACCGCGGATGCGTCGACCAATAAAAGGCATCACGTGCAAGATCAGCCAGCGCATTGTGTGAGGCGCGTTTCGGTTTGGCCGTTGCATGTCTTCTTCATGTGACTCGGCATGGTTGTAATCGAGACCCAAAAGGTTTGCAGCCTTGTTGGCGATCTTGATGTGTCCGTGGCCCGAGAAGTGCACCATGTCTTCGCACCAATACTCAAGCTTGGCAAACTCTTGCATGCCAAACATGTCGAGCACCGGGATGCCATATTCGGCAGCCACACCTTCGATGAGTTTGGTCATGATTTTTGCGCGACGAGCCATTGGCTTGAACATGCGCAGGTGCACGGGGTTCAACGCATTGGCAATTACAACATGTGAACCTTCGTTGAGCAATCGTTCGATGGCACCGCGCAACAGCGCACGAAGTTCATGGTGACGCCAACGCGGAGTGCTCAGGTCATTATTGCCGGCCATGATGGTAACCAAGTCAGGGCGCAGCTTGATGGTGTCTTCAAGTTGCGCAGTAAGAATGGCGCGCATCTTGCTGCCACGAAGTGCCAGGTTGGCAAAGTGAAAATCTTCACCGGCAAGTTTTGATTGCTCAGCCAGCAGGTGGGCCAATCGATCGGCCCAGCCACAACCATCGCGGTTGCTTCCAAAATTGAAGTCGCCCAAGCCTTCAGTTAGGGAATCCCCCAGTGCCACGTAGCTTCGGTAAAGGAACTTCACAGTTCCAATTTAGAAAGTTAACAGGGTTGGTTGTGGGTAAAACCGACGAGGTTAATCAGGTCTTCTTGCGGTGTTTATCTAGGTAAATAGCCGGTGAATCGGCCGCTCTTACCAGTCGCTAGGCGCTGGTTCTTTGCCCTTCGGCAGCGAGCTGTTCTCGGCCCAAACCTTTACCCATTCAGGCAGCACCGGATGTTCGCCCACGAACTCGTGGCTGTGTGCGAGCACTTCATCCGGGGTGACAATGCCACGACTGCGTTTTAGAAAACGAATGCGAATAATGCCTTGCGCGTAGATCTCGCCGGCCACCACCATGCGCTGATCAAAGTAGAACGCGTGGGCATCCCAACCGATCACTTTTGATTCCATGTCGAAGGCTTGCCATGGCTGAAGTGATTTGCGATAGGTGATGGTTGCTGCAACTACCACCGGATACCAGCCGAGTTTTTTCCAAAGTTGCCAAGCACCAGAGCGCAACGCCAGGTCGTAGCGACTTAGATCGAACAAGGTTAGAAATTTGCCGTTGTTCATGTGATTGAAAATGTCTAAGTCGGTTGGCCAAACTCTAAATGTGCGTCGACCAACATCACTCCAGTGCAACTTGGTGCGCAAACGCCAGGTGAGTAATTCATAGAGCAGACGCAACCACATGTTCATTGGCGAATTACCAGATCACTACGCGGTCGGCTGGGTCTAACCAAAGATCATCACTCGGTTGCACATCGAACGCATCATAGAACGCATCGATGTTGCGAACAATTTGGTTGCAACGGAACTCAGCAGGTGAGTGCGGGTCAGTTGCCAAACGCTGAATCATCATTTCGTCACGACCCTTAGTGCGCCAGGTTTGTGCATAAGACATGAAGAAACGTTGTGCACCGGTAAGACCGTCAACCACGGTTGCTTCTTGACCTTGCAAGCTGATCAACCAAGCCTTGTAAGCAATGCCTAAGCCACCAAGGTCTCCAATGTTTTCACCAATGGTGAATTCACCATTCACTTTGTGCGAGTCATCGAGTTGCTTAGGTGTGAGTTCATTGAACTGCTCAATCAATGCACGTGTGCGCTTTTCAAATGCCGTGCGGTCTGCGTCTGTCCACCATGATTGCAACGCACCATCACCGTCGTACTTAGAGCCTTGGTCATCAAAGCCGTGACCAATCTCGTGGCCAATCACCGCTCCGATTGCGCCAAAGTTAACAGCGCTGTCGCTATCAATGCTGTAGAAAGGTGGCTGCAAAATTGCTGCCGGAAAAACTATCTCGTTGAATCCAGGGTTGTAATAAGCGTTCACGGTTTGTGGTGTCATGAACCATTCGTCACGATCAAGTGGCGCACCAATCTTTGCAACTTCGCGGTTGTGCTCAAACTCGTTTGCGCGGCGAACGTTGCCAACTAGATCATCACGACGAATTTCAAGTGCCGAGTAGTCGCGCCACTTTTTTGGGTAACCAATCTTTGGTGTGAACTTCTCAAGCTTTACCAGCGCCTTGGTTTTTGTTTCGGCGCTCATCCACTCCAAGTTTTGAATGCTTTCGCGGTAAGCCTCAATCAGGTACTCAACAAGTTTGTCCATGCTGTCTTTTGCAGCTGAGCCAAAGTACTTGTCGACATAAATTTCACCGATTGCTTCGCCGAGTGAACCCTCAACCAAGGCAACCGCGCGCTTCCAACGAGCGCGAATTTCTGGAGCACCCGAAAGCTTGGTGCCATAGAACGCAAAACGTTCGTTAACAAAGTTATTGCTGAGCAGCGGGGCAGAAGAGTTGATCAGCTGCCAGGCAAACCAAAGCTTCAACGACTCTAGGTTTTCTTCAACCAGCAGTTTATCGAGGCCTTCAAAGAAGCTAGGCATCATCACAACCGACTCGGCCAAAATATTTGGCTCGAGTTGTGCGCCAGCCATCCAAAGGTTCCAGTCAAAGCTCTTCGAAAGATTCAGAAGATCGGCGAATGCATACAGGTTGTACACCTTTTCGGCATCGCGTGAGTCAACCACGTTCCAGTGCTTGGCAGCCAACGCGGTTTCAAACGCCATGATGTGGCGAGCGGCAACTTCGGCATCAGCCGCGGCCCATCCGGCGTTAATAAATTGCTGAGTGATGTGAGGCACATAGGCATCGCGAATTTCGGCGTGCTTTTCTTCTCGGTAGTAAGCCTCATCGGGCAGGCCCAAGCCACCCTGATAAAAGTTGACGATGTAGCGCTCTGGCTGGCCAGGGTCGTTGTCGATGTAGCTGCCAAATAGGCCGCCCACGCCCCAGCGGCTGAATTCGCCCATCAAATGAACCAGTTCGCCAATGTTGTTTACCTGGTTAATCAGTTTGAGATCGGCCGCGATTGGGGCAGCACCCAGCTCGTTGGCTCGGTTTTCGTCAATAAAAGAGGCATAAAGGTCGCCAATTTGCTGGCTTACGCCGGGCGCAGGGTTATCCGAGGCAGAAAGCAGAATCTCTTTGACCGCGGCCTCGCTGTCATCGGCCAGCATGTGAAAGCTGCCGTACATCGACTTATCGCTAGGAATCTCGGTTTCGTCGAGCCATTTGCCATTTACGTGGCGAAATAGGTCATCTTGAGGGCGGGTGTTTGGGTCAATAGAGGCAAAGTCGATGCCTGGTTGCATGCTCATCCCTTTATCCTAAGCACCCTTCGGCTTTACAATTGGAGTCTTATGGATCTCCAAAAAATCATCTTGTATTACGGCTTTGCGCCGGTGGCCGACCCAGTGGCAATGAAGCTCTGGCAGAAGACCCTGTGCGAATCGCTGAACCTCAAGGGCCGCATCATCGTGTCTAAGCACGGCATCAACGGCACCCTGGGCGGCAACATGGAAGACCTAAAGAAGTACGTGCGCCAAACCAAGGAGTACCCGGGTTTCGGCAAGATCGATTTCAAGTGGTCAGACGGCACCGGCAACGATTTTCCTCGCCTATCGGTGAAAAACCGCAGCGAACTTGTGGCATTCACTGCCCCGGATGAGATCACCGTGGAAAAGTCGGGCATCACCAACGGTGGCAAGCACCTAAAGCCTGCCGCGGTAAACAAGCTGGTTGAAGAGCGCGGCGACGAAGTTGTGTTCTTTGATGGTCGCAACGCCTTTGAGGCTCGCATCGGCAAGTTCAAGAACGCAATTGTGCCTGATGTGCAAACCTCACACGACTTTGTAGCCGAGCTTGAGAGCGGCAAGTACGACCACCTCAAAGACAAGCCAATCGTCACTTACTGCACCGGCGGAATCCGCTGTGAAATCTTGTCGGCCGTAATGATCAACCGTGGCTTTAAAGAGGTATACCAAATTGATGGCGGCATCGTTCGCTATGGCGAGACCTTTAAAGACAAGGGTCTCTGGGAAGGCTCCCTGTATATCTTTGACGACCGCATGGTTCAAGACTTCAGCGACGAAGCAAAGGTTATTGGCGAGTGCGAAGCTTGTGGCGGTGCAACCAACCAGTTTAGAAACTGCTCATTTGAGGGCTGCAAAGACCTGATTTTGCTTTGCGACGAGTGCTATGCCAACCCGGCTCACTCAGAGCACAAGGCATCGCACACCCGTGGCAAGCGCAACCTTGAGCAGGTTGGCTAACACCTAATACCTCTTGTTAAACAAAGAACCCTGGCAGTTAGCCAGGGTTCTTTGCTATTAGGAGAGAGGTTCGGGTTCAGGGGAAAACCCGAACCAGCCCATTGCTGTGGGCGGGGACTAGGCCGTTAGCCCAGAACAATTGGAGAAGCTACGGTGCCATCGGCTGCAACAGTCACAGTTACTGTGCTTGCTACGGTGCCATCGGCTGCAACTAGCTCGATCTTGTAGGTGTCACTTGCGCCTAGGCGAAGAGTCACGGTGCCAGAAGCGGTGATGATCTTGCCGGTCTTAGCCACTGGGCTGGTCACTGCTACGCCATTTTCGGCAATTTCAGTGATGCGCAGAGCATAGGTCTTGCCATCCGCAGGAATCTTCACAGTTGCTGTGATGCCGCCAATTGAATAGCTGCCTTTGTGCTCGCCGCGGTCACCCTTAACACTCTTGCCCTCGCCAAATGCTGGCGCGGTAGGTGCTACATAAACAGCGGTTAGAGCTGGGGTTGCCGTTGCAGTGGCAACTCCAGCAGCATCAGAGGTGACAACCACGAATGAACCAACGCCTGCTGCGTTGTAAACCGCGTACTTAGCGGTGGTGCCAACGGCGTGCAACTTGAATGACACGGTGCCGGTTAGAACACCTGCAGTCAGGGTGGTGCCGGTTTCCTTAAGTGGCTTGCCACCGGTGGTTGGCTGGGTTGCTGGCAGAGCGGTTGCATCTGCGGCCAATGGGTAGGCCACAAACTTTGCGCCCTTAGCAGCGCTATAAGCGGTGGTGACTGTGGTTGGCACACCGGTGATGGTGGCCGCCACGGTTGCGTGAATGTGCACTGACTTTGACTCAGAACTGCTGCTCGAGATTCGAGCCTTGTTCTCGTGTGCAAATGATGGAGCTGCTACGGCTAGTGACAGCACTGTTGCAGCTGAAGCGGCGATAATTGCGCCGCGCTTAAAGGTCTTGTTCATTTTCGTCACTTTCTTTGGGAACTCCGAGGAATTCAGGGACAACACCAAGTTAAGAAATTTTCAAAAGTGAGGGGGCGAATTTCAGCATGCTGTGAGGTACTTGCCAGCGTTTTAACAGGTAGCGCCGAATGGGCCCGTTTGCCAAAGGTAAACTGACCGAATGGGCTTTCTAGAGAACTTTGAAAAGGGCTTGGAGCGCGTTGTTAATGGCGCCTTCACCAAGACCTTTAAATCAGAGTTACAGCCCGTTGAAATTTCTGGCCACATTCGCGCCGAGATGGACGCGAAGGCAAGCATCCTTAGCCGTGATCGCATTCTTGCGCCAAACACTTTTACTGTGAGCCTTTCAACCCCAGACTTCAAGCGCATGGCCGTTCTTGGCGATTCGCTTATCACCGAACTAACCGAGCTGGCCACCAAGCACGCCAATAAACAGGGTTTTCAATTCGGTGCAGCTTTGGTTATCAAGCTGATTGAAGACGGCAGCCTAAACATTGGCCAGGTCACAGTTAAGTCGGCCACCCAAAAGCATGAAATCGAATGGTTGCCAACTTTGGATGTTGACGGCAAGCGTTTCATCTTGAAACAAGGTGAAACATCTGTGGGCCGCGATGCCAGCGCAGACATTCAAATCAACGACAGCGGTTTGAGTCGCAAACACTTTGCTGTGATTTGGGATGGCGCGCACGCAGCCGTAAAAGATTTGCAAAGCACCAACGGCACCAAAGTTGCTGGTCGCACAATTACCGAAACCGGCATCAACGGTGACACCGTAATTCAGGCAGGGCGCAGTGAATTTGTGTTTCGACTGATTGCGCGAACAATTTCTGAAACCGGGAGGGCCGCTAATGAGTGAGCTAGCTCTATTTATTGTTCGCACGGGTTTTCTTGCAGTCATCTGGATTTTTGTATTCAGCATCATCTCGGTAATTCGCGCAGACCTATTTGGTCAAAAAGTTGTTAGCCGCGTTGCAGAGGCAAATGCACCAAAGGTTGTGTCTGCTCCAGTGGCACCGAGTAATCCGGGCAATCAAAGTTTGGTTATGCAGCCGAGTGGAAGTTTGGCAACCAAGTTGGTTGTTATCGATGGGCCAAAAACCGGTTCGGTAATCAAACTTGATCAGCGCGAACTAACCATCGGTCGCTCAGAAGATTCAGATCTGATTATTGATGATGAATATGCATCGACTCATCACGCAAAACTTATTTTGATCAACAACGATTGGCTGATTCAAGACTTGAATTCAACCAACGGCACCTACTTGGATGGCGCCCGCGTTGGCACCCCAGCGGTTGTAAAACTAAACACCTCGGTGCGCATCGGCAAAACCGTTTTTGAGTTGCGAGCCTAAGGTCGCACTCAGTGGCAATCAAAACTCTTAGCTATGCGGGCAGCGACATTGGTCGCATTCGCTCGAGCAACCAAGACAGCGGCTATGCCGGCTACAACCTGTTCTTTGTTGCCGACGGCATGGGTGGTCACGCTGGTGGAGACATTGCTTCCGCCCTTTGTGCACAACGAATTTCACGCGTTGATAGCGCCTACTCAAGCCCCGAAGAAGCAGTCAAGGCTTTGGTCGACATCATCTGGGAAGCCAATGGTGTGCTTGGAGAAACTGCAGCCGCCCACCCAGAACTTGCGGGCATGGGAACCACTTTCAGTGGCTTGTTGTTTAGCGGCGACAAAGTTGTTTTAGGTCACATTGGTGACTCGCGAGTTTATTTGTCTCGCAACGAAAAAGTTGAACAAATCACCACCGACCACACCTTTGTGCAGCGCCTGGTTGACACCGGCCGCATCACCGCCGCCGAAGCTTTGGTTCACCCACGCAGAAGCGTTTTGATGCGTGTGCTTGGTGACGTTGAGGAATTCCCAGACGTTGACAACAAGATTTTAGAAACACGACCGGGCGACCGATGGTTGTTATGTTCCGATGGATTATCAGGTGTTGTTCCACCGCACATCATGGAACGCATTTTGAAAAGCAAGGTAACTGCCGAAGAAGCAACTGAGTTGCTGATTGGCGAAGCACTTGAATATGGTGCACCAGATAACGTGACCGTTGTTGTGGTTGACGTGGTTGATGCAAACTTGCAAACCGATTTTGAACCAACCGCACAATTTGTTGGTTCGAGTGCAAACGAAGTTGTAATCACCGAACAACGTGGTTCGCGAATCATGAAGATTCTGAACCCACTTACTTATGCAGATATCTTCAAGCGCCCTGAAGACCCAGCCGGTTATGTTCCTGAGTCTGATGAATATCTAGAGAAGGTTTTGAAAGAAACACGATCACGCATTCGTTGGCGTCGCATTCGTCAACTAATCAGCCTGATTGCAATCGCAACATTCGTTTGGTTTGCTTTGGTTTCTGCCTATGACTACACCCAGACTCGCTACTACGTTGGTGAATCAAACGGCAACGTCACAATCTTCAAGGGCATTAAAGAATCGCTTGGGCCATTGAAGTTCTCAAGTGTTTACAACCAAACCAATCTGTTAGTCACCGATCTTCCGGTTTACCAACAAGAACTGGTTGACCGTTCTATTTCGGCAACCGATCTTAAAGATGCACAACGCATTGTCGAGCTAATTAGGTCAACGGTGATCAAATGACAAACGTCGCCGCCAACCTGCCAAAGATTGTTCGAGTAATTCCTCGCAATCGAAACATCGAAGCGCTTTTGCTTTTGTTTGCCATCGGCATCAATGCCTTTGAGCTTTCGCAGGTTCAGCTATCAATTCTTGAAGTTCTAAACCCAGAGATCTTCCTTTACCTTTTGCCACCTGCTTTCTTGGCTGTGATTCTGCACGGCATCATGCGCCTGCGCGCATCCGAGGCCGACCCAATGATTTTGCCGATCGCCCTGGTGCTCAACGGTTTGGGCATTGCCGAGATTTACCGACTTGATCTTGGCACCCTGGCTAACGGCGGCACCGAGGTGTTTGGCGTGAAGCAAGTGATCTGGACGGTGATTGCCATGGCGGTCGCTGCCGCGGTGATCATTTATGTGCCGAGCCACCTGTTCTTGCGACGCTATGTATATGTGTCGATGTTTATTGGTGTTGGCCTGCTTTTGGCCCCAATGCTGCCGTTTATTGGCCTAAACATCAACGGAGCCCAGCTGTGGATTGGTGTCGCGGGCTTTACCTTTCAGCCTGGTGAGCTGGCCAAGATAGCCCTGACCGTGTTTTTTGCCGGATATCTGGTGACCCGGCGTGAATCGCTGGCCATTGTTGGCCGCAAGATCTTTGGCCTTCGCATTCCACGCGCCCGCGAACTAGGCCCAATCGTCACCATTTGGGCAGCCAGCCTGGTGGTTTTGGTTCTAGAGCGCGACCTGGGCACCTCATTGCTTTACTTTGGCCTCTTCATTGTTTTGGTCTACACCGCAACCGGCCGTGCAATTTATGTGGTGGTTGGTCTAACCATGTTCATCACCGGCGCCCTGGTGGCCAGCCGTTTCATGGGATACGTTGGCGGCCGCTTTGACTCGTGGCTGAACCCATTCACTCAAGCGAACTACGACGCAAATGGTGGCAGCTACCAATTGGTGCAGGGCATTTTTGGCATGGCCCACGGTGGACTAATGGGCACAGGTCTGGGTGGCGGCATTCCACACCTTGTGCCACTTGCCGAGAGCGACTTCATCATTGCCTCACTAGGTGAAGAGCTTGGCCTGGTTGGCATGTTTGCAATTTTGGTTTTGTATCTGCTGCTAGTTTCACGCGGCATACGCATTGGTTTTAATCACCCGGATGACTTCTCAAAACTTTTGGCAACCGGTTTGTCATTTGTAATTGCGTTGCAAACCTTCATCGTGATTGGTGGTGTCACGCGCGTTGTGCCACTAACCGGTTTGACCACTCCGCTGCTTGCAGCTGGTGGTTCGTCTTTGCTTGCTAACTGGATCATCATCGGAGTGCTGTTGCGCATTAGCGACAGCATTGGCGGCGGCAATAGGACGGTGAACCTATGAAGCGTGAACTCAAACGAGTGAGCATTGTGATCTTCATTATGTTCTTGAGTCTTTTTGTAGCCAGCACTGGAATTCAGGTGATTGGTGCCGACACCTACAGCGCCGATCAACGCAACGTGCGTTCTATTTATGACAGTTACAAAACTCAACGCGGTGCAATTCTGGTTGACGGTCAACCAATTGCGCAGTCGGTTAAGTCAGACGATGTTTATCGATACACCCGTCGTTATGACAGCCCAATGTATTCAGCAATTACCGGTTTCTTTAGCATCTACCAAGGTTCAACCGGTCTTGAATCTGCAATGAACAGTTACCTAACCGGTCAAAATTCATCCCAGTTCTTTGAACAAATTTCTGCATTGCTTTCGGGTAACCCGGTAACCGGTGGTGCGGTTGAACTCACCATTAATCCAAAGGTTCAAAAAGCGGCTTGGGATGCGCTCGGCGATAAAGCCGGCGCGGTTGTTGCGCTTGACCCAAAGACCGGAAACATTTTGGCGATGGTTTCTAAGCCAGCCTGGGATGCAAACTTGCTTTCGGTGCACGATGGCCAGACCTCGAATGCCAACTACAACAAGTTGCTTGCCGCCAAGAGTGCGCCACTGCTGAACCGCGCCTACACCGAGCTCTATGCGCCTGGTTCGGTCTTCAAGATTGTGGTTTCTACTGCGGCAATCGATAGCGGCAAATACCAGCCAGACAGCCGATTCCCTAACCCTGCCAAGCTAACCCTGCCTGGCACCACTACTTACATTCAGAACTCTGGCGAAGGTCGTTGCGGCAGCGCAACCACGGTTTCAATTGCCGATGCGCTGCGTTTGTCTTGCAACATTCCATTCGCGCAACTAGGTGTTGCGATTGGTCAAAACACCATTGCCGACCAAGCTGCAAAGTTTGGGTTTGGCAAAACAGTTAAGTTCCCAATGACTTCAACCGCGAGCATCTATCCAAGCAACATGGATGACGCGCAAACTGCATTGTCATCATTCGGTCAATACGATGTGCGCGTAACTCCACTGCAAATGGCAATGGTTAGTGCTGCTGTTGCAAACGGTGGGCAGCTAATGAAACCGAATTTGGTTGAAGCTGTTTATTCATCGAACCTTTCAATTTTGAATCAGCCATCTCCTGAAGTTTTCTCGCAAGCAATGTCCGCCGACACTGCAGCAAAAGTTCGAGACATGATGATTGGCGCAGTTGCGCGTGGAGTTTCTGGCAACGGAGCTATCCCGGGTGTATCTGTCGCAGGTAAAACTGGAACAGCACAAAATGGAAAAGGCGAGCCGTACACACTTTGGTTCACTGGTTTTGCTCCGGCAAATAATCCGCAGGTTGCAGTTGCAGTGGTAATCGCAAATGGTGGGGGAATGGGTCAATCTGGTCGAGGCAATTCACTTGCTGCGCCGGTGGCTCAAAAAGTTATGCGGGCGGTGTTGGGTAAATGAAACCTGAAATTGGGCAACTCTATGGTGGGCGCTACAAACTAATCAGTCGCATTGCAATTGGCGGCATGGGTGAAGTTTGGCAAGCACAAGACGAAGTGATTTTGCGCGATGTGGCGATCAAAATTCTTAAGCAGGAATACATGGGTGACCCTGGGTTCCTTGAGCGCTTTAGAACCGAAGCTCGTCACGCTGCGATGGTTAACCACGAGGGCATTGCCAACGTTTTTGACTACGGCGAAGATTCGGGTTCTGCCTACTTGGTGATGGAACTAGTGCCGGGTGATTCACTGGCTCGCATTCTTGAGGTGCAAAAAACTTTGCCTTCTGAGCAAGTGCTCGACATCATTGCCCAGACTGCTCGCGCATTGCACGAGGCACACGAGGCCGGTTTGGTGCACCGCGATGTGAAGCCCGGCAACTTACTAATCACCCCGGATGGTCGCCTAAAGATCACCGACTTTGGAATCGCGCGCGTTGCCGACCAGGTTGGGCTAACTGCCACCGGCCAAGTGATGGGCACCGTTCAATACCTTTCACCCGAGCAAGCTACCGGCAAGCCAGCTACTCCTTCCACCGACATCTACTCTCTGGGCATCGTGGCCTATGAGGCACTTGCCGGCAAGCGCCCGTTCACTGGTGACAGCCAAATGGAAATCGCCATGGCCCAGATCAACCAGGCGCCGCCGGCCTTGCCTGACAGCGTTGACCCGCGAGTAGCCAAGCTAGTTATGGCTTGCCTGGCTAAAAAGGCCAATCAGCGCCCTGAATCAGCCCTGGCATTGGCCAAACGAGCCGAATCGATGATGACCGGTGCCCCGCGCGAATCTGCGGCAACCCAGGTAATTACCCAGCCAAAATCGAGCGATAAGACCGCGGTTATTGAGTTGCCACCTGGCCAGGTAGCCATTCAGCGCCAACCAATCGTTTGGCCATGGTTTGCCCTAATTGCCCTTTTGGCAATCACAGCAATCTCAGTGGTGGTGGCAATCGTGGTCACTTCGATGCAACCTGAAGTGCCAAGCCCTAGCCCGCTGCCTAGCCAAAGCCAAACCGGCACCAGCCAGCCAACCCCAAGTGCATCGGCCTCGGCATCAGCCACTACACCTGAGACCGTTGTTGTGTTGCTCAGCGATTTGCAGGGCAAGAATGTTGCCGAAGTTAGCAACATCTTGTCTGGCATGGGTCTTTCGGTTACTGCAGTGCCTGGCACTGCGTTGCCTGCGGATGACCCTGCGGTGATGACGGTTTATGACGTTTCTCCGGCTGGCACCGTAGCAATTGGTAGCAGTGTGACGGTTACTTATTACGTGGGCGGTGCGGTTGCACCAACACCAACGCCAACCACCAGCACAACCCCGCAATAAGTCGGCAGATTAGACTTATCGCCGAACCCCTACAACTAATTGGAGTAAAGATTGCTTGAGAGTCAGCGAGTTATCGCAGGTCGCTATGAGGTTGGAAGCCTCATCGGTCGCGGTGGCATGGCCGATGTTTATGAAGGTGTAGACACCCGTTTGGGTCGCACCGTTGCAATCAAGTTGCTCAAGTCAGATCTTGCCAACGACCCAAGTTTCGAAGCTCGCTTTCGTCAAGAGGCTCAAGCTTCTGCTCGCATGGCCCACCCAACCATCGTTCGCGTTTACGACGCCGGTGAAGAGATCACTCGTGACGAATACGGCAACGAACAAAAGGTTCCATACATCGTTATGGAATATGTAAAGGGTGAACTTCTTCGCGACATCATGCACGGTCGTCGCCTTTCACTTCAAGAAGCCATCGACTATGCCAGCGGAGTTCTAACCGCTCTAGAAATTTCTCACCGCGCTGGTGTAATTCACCGCGACATTAAAGCTGCCAACGTAATGATCACCGACGGTGGCCAAGTGAAGGTTATGGATTTCGGTATTGCTCGCGCAGTGTCAGATTCATCAGCCACAATGGCGCACACCAGTGGCATCGTTGGCACCGCACAATATTTCTCACCAGAGCAAGCTCGCGGTGAAACTGTTGACTCACGCACCGATCTTTATTCAGCTGGTGTGCTGCTTTACGAAATGCTTGCTGGTCGCCCACCGTTCAAGGGTGAGACTGCTGTTTCAGTTGCCTACCAACACGTGAGCGAAGCAGTGCCGGCACCATCTTCGTTTGACCCGAGCATCACTGCCGAACTTGATCAAGTTGTTTTGCGTGCACTTGCAAAAAACCGCGAAGACCGTTTTCAAACTGCAGAAGAGTTCCGTGAGAACTTGCTTGCCGCTGCCGCAGGTTCACCGGCAACAGCTCCAAGCCCAATTCACGCATCGCCACTGGCAAATGTTTCAACTCAGCAAACTGAAATCATTCGCAACGTTGCCGATGATGACTTCGAAGCTTTGTTCCGCGACAGCGGTGTAACCAGCAACCCATTGCCAAGTGAGGCTACTAGCAACACCGGCCCGGTTGGCACTGGCACCAACCCGTTCGCCACTCTTGGCGTAGAGATTCCAAGCACCAACGGCAGCGGCCCGGTTCGCTTGCTTACTCGCAGTGGCGGGCCATCCAAAGGTTTGATTTGGACCATCGGTTCTGCAGTTGGCGTGATTTTTGTTGGACTCATGATTTGGCTGGTGAGCCTGGGCAACCTTGGAGCCAACATCATTCCAAGCCCATCGGGCATTGATGTTGCCAACGTGGTTAGCCAGACTTACACAGACGGCTACAGCGCACTTACCGGCCAAGGTTTGTTGGTGCAAAAAGTAACCGAGCCGAGCGACACCATTGCGGTTGACACCATCATTCGCACCGATCCACCGGCAGGCACAACTGTTCCCGAGCGCACTTCGATCATTGTTTATGTGTCGAGTGGCAAGAACACCGTGTTGGTTCCAACTTTGGCTAACCTCACCGAGAGCGCTGCAAGTGCTGCTCTTGCCGCCGCAAAACTTACTCTTGGCACAATCACTCAGGCAAACAGCGCTACGGTGCCAGCTGGTCAAGTGATTGAATCTGACCCAGCCTTGAACACTCAAATTGCCGAAGGCACTGCTGTGAATCTTGTAATTTCAAACGGCAAGGTTATGGTTCCTGATGTGCGCAACCTTTCGGTGAGCGACGCTCGTTCGGCACTACTTTCACCAGAAGTAGGTTTCACGGTTTCAATTACAACTAAGGATGCCTGCACCGGAACAGCCGGCACCATTGTGGTTGATCAGTCGATTCTGCCGGGGCTTGCGCCGCAGAAATCTGCAATCGTGCTTTACGTTGCTTGTCAGTAATCAATAGCCTGAACTTGTAATTCAAGTTCGTTGATTAACTTCGTCTAAGACAAATTAACCAGCGGCGACAAATCTTTCGCACGCTCAGCAGCACCATTAAGGCCAATCGACTCCAACCAGTTGCCAAGCATTTGGTAACCGTGTTGGGTCAACACTGACTCTGGGTGATATTGCACACCATAAATTGGTTTGCTCTTGTGTTGCAGCGCCATGATTACGCCGCCCTTTGAAGTTTCAGTTGGCGCAGTGCGCGCGGTAACAAGCAAATCGGCTGGCACTGTCGAATCAACAACTGCCAGTGAGTGATAACGAGTCGCGGTGAATGGCTCGGCAACATCCTTGAAGATCAAAGAATCATCGTGGTTCACCAGCGAGGTTTTGCCGTGCATCAATTCTTCGGCGCTGGTCACGGTTGCACCCATGGCTTCGGCGATTGCTTGGTGGCCTAGGCAAACACCAAACACCGGCTGGCCACTCTGCAGCGCCAACTTAACCACAGGAATGCTCAAACCCGCATCGGCCGGGGTGCCAGGGCCTGGGCTGAGCAGCACCGCGTCGTATTTGGCTAGAAGTCCTGGCAACTCAGCCTCGGTCACCACGTCGTTGCGCAAAACTTCAGTTTCCGCGCCAAGCTGCTGCAAATAACCGTTGAGGGTATAAACAAAGCTGTCGTAGTTGTCTAAAACCAGAATCTTAACCATGAGACATTAAGCCTACTTTGGATGAGCGTGGGCCAAAGCGCCAAGTGTAGAATTGGCGCATGTCTGAAAAGAAACTAACTAAGCCAGCAAAGCCTCAAGCACCTAAGGGTGAAGACGCACCGAACCCAGCCTGGTTCAAGCCACTGATGTTCGGCTTCATGCTTTTGGGCCTCGTCTGGATTATCACTTACTACGTGACCAGTGCACAGTTCCCGCTAGGAGCCGGCACTCCATGGAACCTTGAGAACTGGAACATCCTGATTGGCTTCGGCATCTCAATGGTCGGCTTCATGATGTCGACCCGCTGGAAGTAAATTACAAACTTAAGTTATTGGCTTTATAAATAGCCAAAGCTACAAACACCGCCACAATCGCTAGCAAACCTAGCTTTTGGGCGGTTTTTTGTTGCTCGTTGCGGGTGGCCGCATAAAGCGAAGCCACTGCACCACCGGCTAGCAGACCACCCACGTGACCCTGCCAACTAATGCCGGGCACGATGAATCCGAAGAAAAGGTTGATGGCAATCAGGCCGACCATGCCGCGTGAACCCGCGCCCACCGAGCGCAAAACCACGAAATAGGCGGCCATTAGGCCAAAGAATGCCCCGGATGCGCCAACCACCGGGGTGTATGGGTCGCCCAGGTAAAGCACGGCAACTGAGCCGCCAAGCACTGAAACTAGGTACAGGGCAAGGTATCGAACGCGGCCCAGCATTGGCTCAAGAATTTGGCCAAAGATGTAAATGGAATACATGTTGAGCAAAACATGCAGCGGGTTGCTCGGAGAGTGCACGAAGCCCGCGGTGATGAAGCGCCAAGGTTCGCTGGTTGCCAGCGCCGGCGCAAAGAAAAGCTGCTCAGTTAGGTGCGAGCCGGGCAGAATCTGCCCGACCCACAACAAAACATTGATCGCTACTAAGGCCAGTGTGACCTTTGCGCGACTTTGAGTGATGAAGTTCACTAAACCTTCTCGATGGTGATTGATTCGATGATTACGTCATCAAGTGGCTTATCGCGACCGTCGGTCTCTACGCCTTCAATCTGCAGAACAACCTTCTTTGAAACCTCGTCTGCAACCTCGCCGAATACGGTGTGCTTGCCAAACAACCAAGTGGTTGGAGCGGTTGTGATGAAGAACTGTGAACCGTTGGTGCCAGGGCCGGCGTTTGCCATGGCTAGCTTGAAAGGCTCGTTGAAGTTGAGCTCTGAGTTGATCTCATCGCCGAACTGGTAGCCAGGGCCGCCCATGCCGGTGCCGGTTGGGTCGCCACCCTGCAGCATGAACTGCTGAATGATGCGGTGAAAAATTACGCCGTTGTAAAGCGGCTTGTTGGTCTGGGTCGCGCCGGTGCGTGGGTCGCGCCATTCGATAGAACCGGTGGCTAGGCCCTCAAAGTTCTCAACGGTCTTGGGAGCGTGCAGACCAAATAGGTTGATCTTGATTGCTCCGTGGTTGGTGTGGATAGTGGCTACTGATGTGTGCTGAGTCATGCTCACTATTCTGGCACGAGAGCCGGCTCATGGCAGACTCGTCGTATGCAAAAAGGGCGCCGGCTAGGCGAAATGCTGGTTTCGGCCGAGCGTGGTCGAATTACAAAAATCGACGCGGGTAAAGTTTCGCGCGGTGAGTTTTTCACCACCGACAGCGCCTGGCTAAACAAACCGGTACGCAAGTTTTTATCCGAGGCATTTGCGGCTTCACCAGTTGCCTTAGACCCATTTGCTGGGGATGGCCACCTGCTGCATTTGGTTGCTGCCGAATTTGGTGTCGCGATTCAGGGTTTCGATATCGCCAGCAAGCATTGGCCAAAGAATGACTCACTCAAAAAGATTGCCAACCCGGCCGGCGCAGTGATTATTACCAACCCGCCTTACTTGGCCAACCACTCAGCTAAGCGCAAGGGCGTTGATTCGCTGGTGGCTAAGTATTTCGCCAAGGGTTTCGACAACCTCTATAAGTTGGCACTCGATAGATCTCTTGCGGTAGCCGACTATGTTGTGGCGATTGTTCCAGAGACTTTCTTGCTGTCGAGTTTTGATAAGTCACGCTTGCAATTGGTTTCGGTCATTGAGGGTGACTTGTTTAGCGACACCGAGGCGCCTGCAGTGGTTGCCTGTTTTGGGCCTACTGCCAAGAAAAGCCAAGTGTTTGTGAATAACAAAAAGATTGGCGAGCTCGATGCGCTTTTGGCTTTACGCAAATTCTCGAATTACAAAAAATCTGTAATTCACTTCAATGTTGCCGCTGGTCGCATTGGTTTGCGAGCAGTAGACAGCAGTGACGGTGTCACGCCGATTGCATTCATGTTGGCTAAGGATTTCAAATATGCCGCTGGCAAAGTTAGTCACAGTTCCCGCTTGATGACATATGTCGAGATGCCAAACCTGAGTGATGCACAGATTGCAGAAGTAATTCGCATTGCGAATGAGCGGCTTGCGAGTATCCGCGGTGAATCACAAGATTTGGTGTTGGCACCGTTTAAGGGCAACGACAAAAATGGCAAACGGCGCCGGCGACTTGACTACGCATTGGCACGCGAGATTCTTAACTTTGCAGCAAGGCAGAACGTTTAGACTGCATGCATGAGCCTGCCTAAACCAAATGTCATTGACCCAAAATCTGTTTCAACGTTGCGTTGGGGCATCTTGGGCGCGGCCGCTATTGCACACGCATTTGTGACCGGCGTGCAAAAACACACAACTCAAAAGATTGTTGCCGTTGCATCGCGCACCCCTGGTAAGGCCGAAAATTTTGCCGCTGAGTTCGGCATCGATGCGTATGACAATTACGAGTCTTTGTTAGCTCGCGAAGACATTGATGTTGTCTACATTCCCACCTTGCCTACTCAGCACCGCGATCACGCACTCATGGCAATCGCCGCTGGCAAGCATGTGTTGATTGAAAAACCAATCACTTTGGATGTTGCCGAGGCCGAGGAAATCTTTGCCGCTGCCAATGCTGCAGGTGTGCTGGTCATGGAGGCAATGTGGACTCGCTACCTGCCGCAGTATGACCTTATTCGTCAGTTAATTGAAGCCAACACCTTGGGTGACATCGACATTGTGAATGTCAGCATGTGCCAGGCCAACCTTGAGATTGGTCGTCTGTGGAAGAAGGGTCACGGTGACCCGTTCTTCGACATGGGCATTTATCCGGTGAGTTTTGTTCAGACCTTCTTGGGCAACCCAAAAACCATCACCGCTCAAGCGGTGCTTCACCCAAACGGTGTTGAAGAAGAAGTGTCAGTTCAGCTTGGCTATGAGTCAGGAGCTCGCGCCTACATTTTGCTTTCGGCACGCGCTGCCATTCACGGCCCTGCTCAGGTTGGTGGTTCAAAAGCCAAGCTCACCGTTGGCCCAGAGTTCTTTATTCCGGGAAGTGTTGGCATTTCTCCCGTTGATTTTGGTGCACCAACCGAATTTTGGCACGACGAAACCGGTGTGGTGGGTCACGAAGGTTTGTCATACCAGGCAACTGCACTGGCTAGCTTTGTTGACCAGGGACTTATGGAATCACCTTATGAATCTCACGCAGACTCAATTGCAAACATTGCGACCTGTGCTGAAGTGATTCGCATTATTGGCGCCGAAATTTTGTAAGTCAATGTGACTCTGATGGGTGACTACAAAGAAACCGAGCATCAAATTCGCAATTTGTTTTTGCAATCCGTTGCAAAGATGATGGCGCACAAAGAGTTCATGCTTGATGCCAAAGCACCCGAAGAGTTGCATGATTTTCGCGTTGGTTTGCGCGAGGTTCGCTCTAATCTAAAGAACTTGTCGTTCTTATTTGAAGACAAAGAGCGCCTTCGTGCATTGTTGATAGAGCTTTCTTGGATTGACGACTTGATTAGCGCGGTGCGAGATGCCTCTGTCTTGCGCAAGGTCGTGGGGGTTAAATCAACTGCTCAACAAAAGTTGCTAGCTGAAGCAATCAACAGCCCGCGCTGCGATGAAATGTTTTTGGAATTACAAAACTTTTTGCAAAATGCAAAAATGAAAAAACGTTTCGTGCGTGAATTCATGAAGTTTGCCAAACCGCTTTTTAAACATCGCTATCGTGAACTCAAGAAAATGACGCGGGATGTTAGTTTCAAAAAATCGAGCGATAGAAAGCTGCATCAACTTCGAATTGCAACTAAGCGTGTGCGCTATCTCGGTGAAGTTTGCATTCTGCATACACCCAACCAAAAGATGGCAGCAAAAGTTACTAAACTCGTCGCCGCTCAGACCATGCTTGGCGACTTCAACGATTTAGTGATTGCACGCAATTGGTTACAGGCCAATGATGGCGACCAACAGCTCGACCAATTGTTGGCCAATCAGCAATTTGAACTGCGCGGGTTGATGGGGGCTAAACTGCGATTCTGATGACAAAGCGAAACCGCAGACCAGTTTGGTTGACCAGAAACCTGGCCGCCATTTCTTGGGTTTCGCTTTTGCAAGACGCCTCCAGCGAGATGCTCTACCCAATCATGCCGGTGTTGCTAAACAGCGTGCTCGGTGCACCCGCGGCAGTAGTTGGCGCTATCGAAGGTGCCGCCGAGGGCGCAATGGCCGCCACCAAACTAGCTTCTGGGGGGATCAATCGATACATTCCGCGCAAGATGATGGTGTTTTTGGGCTATGGCGGTGCCGCTCTGGGTAAGGTATTTGTTGCCCTGGCCAGCATTTGGCCAATGGTTTTGGTTGGCCGAGTGGTTGATCGCCTTGGCAAAGGAATGCGCTCGGCAGCGCGCGATGCCATATTGGTGCAGGGCGTCGATAAAACCCACCGCGGTCGAGTGATTGGCTTTCACCGCACCTCAGATACCACCGGCGCGGTTATCGGCCCGCTTTTGGCGCTTGCCATGCTGTCGCTATTCAACAACGACATTCGCCCCGTGCTTTGGATAGCCGTCATTCCCGCGGTGCTATCCGTGGTGGCAGTGCTGTTTATAAAAGACACCGAGCCACGCACCCGACTACGCGCCAAACCGAGCTTGGGAGTTGCCGCCGAAGACAACCCGGAGATCTCTCAGAAGCTTGATTCTCGGGTTTCCAGGGTTGTCACTTTGCTGTCGTTGTTTGCTTTGGTGAATTTTCCTGATGCGCTTCTGATTCTGCACGTGAGCCAGGTGGGGTTCGACGTGATGCAGGTTGTTGCAATCTACCTCTTGTTCAACATTTGCTATGCCGCCCTCAGCTTTCCGATGGGAATGCTGGCCGACCGCGTCAAACCCCAGTATGTGTATGCCATTGGTTTGGTTTGCTTCGCTGTGGCCTATGCCGGCCTGGGTCTAACCAGCGACCCCGCGATCACAATTCTTTTGATTGCAATCTATGGTGGCTTCGCCGCAGCCAACGACGTGGTCGGCAAGTCTTGGGTGTCTAAGTTGGCACCCGATCACCAACAGATGACCGTGCAGGCAAGACTTCAGGGCCTCAGTGGTTTCGGCATTTTGATTGCCGGAATCTGGGCAGGACTGACTTGGAATCTTGGTGGCGGCTTCGGAACCGTGCCTCTGGTGATTTCTGGAGTGCTTGGTTTAGGCGCAGCTATTTTGATAAGTTCGCTTCGATTAACGAAATAATTTCTGCATCGTCAGGCACGGTAGTTGGTCTAAATCGGTGAATCTCACCGTTTGGCAAAATCAGAAACTTCTCGAAGTTCCAAAGCACCGGGCCAGCTAATCCGGCGCGATCTTTAGTTTTGACTAGTTCTTTATAGAGCTCATGGCGACCCTTGCCATTGACTGCAGCCTTTTCAGTCATCGGAAAAGTTACACCCCAGGTAGTGCTGCAGTACTCAGCGATGTCATCACTTGTTTTCAGTTCTTGTAGAAACTGATTCGATGGCACACCTAGAACGGTGAAACCTTTGTCACCATAGGTTTTTTGTAGTTTCTCCAGGGCTTCATACTGCGGGCTGAGGCCACAACGCGAAGCGACATTTACGACCAACACCATTTGGCCCGCGAATTCAGAGAAGTTTCGAGTGGTGCCATCCAGCATGATTAGTTCTACGTTTTCAAGGCTCATGCCTACCTCAACGCCGGCGGGGCTTGGTTCATTCCCAGCTAGGCAAAGCGATAAAACGCCAGCGTGATTGCAAGTGTGAACATCACGGCAGCAATAAAAATGTCGAGCACGCGCCAAAAGATTGGTCGCGACATAAACCTTGACGCAGCTTTGGCGCCAAAGCCTAAAACAAAGAACCACACCACACTGGCTGTCATTGCACCAAAGGCAAAGAACCAGCGATTGTCACCAAAGGTTGTTGACAGGCTGCCCAAAAACAGAAGTGTGTCTAGGTAAACGTGCGGGTTCAAAAAAGTTAGCGCAAAGAGAGTTGCTAGAACTTTGCCGCGCGATTGCTGAGTTGCTTCGGCAGGCGTCAAGTAATCGTTCTTGGTTGCAGCGATCAAACTCGTGATTCCAAACCAAGTTATAAATGCAACACCGAACCAGCGGATGATCTCGAGCAACCAAGGCAAGCTAGCAACCAACGCACCCAAACCAGCAACACCAACAGAAATCAACAGCGCATCCGCAGCCGCGCAGAACAACACAATCATCAATGTGTATTGACGAGTTAATCCCTGGCGAATTATGTAGGCATTCTGTGCGCCAATTGCCGCAATAAGTGAAAGGCCAGAGAAGAAACCTGGCAGGAATGCAATTAGGCCGTGCGTGTTATTCAAGATTTGCCTCGGCCCAAATATTGATTGCTGTTTGAATGAATTTTGCGAGCCCTGGTTCGAATGCTTCGTAGGTTGCTTTGAACGCCGGATCCATTACATAGGTTAGCGCCAGAGCCTTATAAGCAATTTTGGTTGGAGTCCAAAACTGACAAACAAACTCGTAGTGCTTGCCAATCCAATGTTGCACATCGATGTCATCGATGGTTTTGCCAGCGCGCATTAGGTCGGCAAGATTTTTTGCGATGTGTTCGTGACCACGACGATATTCATCATGCTTCTCACTATTCACATGTTGTGAAGCGTGATTGGCAGTTGAGTCTTGAAACCAACTCATTCTTAGATTTTGGTTAGCAACAAAAGTTCGACGGGAGCATTTAATTTGCCCTCAACAAACTGAGTAATCTTTGCGACCGACGGCGCATCGTTGTGCTTCAGCCAGTCTTCTCGAGACGCCCACTGCTCAATAAAAACAAGCTTGCCGGTGGCTTCGTCATACAGGTCATAGAAATTACAGCCTGGTTCGTTGCGAACTTCTTCACTGATTGAAAGAAGGTAGGCGCGAATCTCATCTAGGTACTCCGGCATTGGAGTGAAGATTGCTGAAAGATCGAAATTTGTCATTGCTCTAGCCTAAATGCCCACTTAAACAAGAAAATCGCCTCCCTGTTTAGGAAGGCGATTTTGTTTCGTGGAGACTAGGGGGGTCGAACCCCTGACCCCCTGCTTGCAAAGCAGGTGCTCTACCAACTGAGCTAAGTCCCCGGATCTGATACCGGTTTGGTGCTGTTTCTACGTTTGGAATCCAAATCTCAGTTGAGAAAGGCTTCCTGGTGGGCCTAGGAGGACTTGAACCTCCGACCTCTTCATTATCAGTGAAGCGCTCTAACCACCTGAGCTATAGGCCCGTAGAACCTTTACGACATTACACGAAAAACGGCTTGGCTACAAACCGAACTTAGTTATTGGTGAATCCAACGCTGATGCCACCGGTTAGGCGACCAATCACGTTGAAGATCAATGCTGAGATTCCGGTAAGCAGGGTGCCCAAAATTACGTTGAAGAACGCGATGGTGGTTGCGAATGACAACACTCGAGGCAAACTCAACACAGCAGCAACGTCTGCGCCGCCGTTGGTTGATGCACCGCCAACCACGCTGTTTAGCAAGTTGTTTAGGCTGCCAAACAAGCCGGTCTGGCTAACCAGCAACCAGATCAAAAAGAAGCCCACGATGGTGGCGATGCCGCCAGCAAGAGTCACCAAAAAACCAACCTTGGTTGCAGACCAGAAATCGATCTGAACCAGCTTGAGTTTTACCTGCTTCACCGGTGGAATGTTTTTGCGGGTTACACGCGAGATGAGGTTGCTCATGCAGGTTCTCCTTCGGTAATTACTTCGGATGAGTCTAGATTGCGTTCCGTGTTCTTGGCTAGTCCAAGAATGCTGTCGTCTTCTTCGAAGCGAGCGAAGACAACACCCATTGTGTCGCGACCCTTAGCTGGAACTTCACTAACTGCAGAGCGAACCACCTTGCCCGAGGCTAGAACTACAAGAGTTTCATCTTCTTCGCTCACGATGATTGCGCCAACTAGGTCGCCGCGCTTTTCTTCGAGCTTGGCCACCTTGATTCCAAGACCACCACGGTTTTGTGCACGATATTGTGAAACCTCGGTGCGCTTTGCATAACCGCCTTCGGTAACAACAAACACAAACGAGTCATCAACATCGTTGATTACCGATGCACTCAATAGGTAGTCATCCTTGCGGAAACTCATACCGATGTTTCCGCTGGTGTCACGACCCATAGGGCGAAGTGATTCATCACTGTTTGAGAATCGAATCGACATGCCCTTGTGTGAAACAAGCAACAGGTCATCTGCCTCGGATGCCAACATCGCAGAAACTAGTTCGTCACCCTCGCGCAATTTAATCGCGATGATTCCGCCGGTGCGTGCGGTGTCATAAGCATCAAGTGATGTCTTCTTAACCAAACCGGTGCGAGTTGCAAGAACTAGATATGGTGCAGCCTTGTAATCGCTAATGTCTAGAACTGCAGCAACACTTTCGTCTGGCTGCATGGCTAGCAAGTTTGCAACGTGCTGACCCTTTGCATCGCGCCCAGCTTCTTGAACTTCATAAGCCTTGCTGCGATAAACGCGACCCTTATTGGTGAAGAACAACAACCAGTGGTGAGTTGTAGTCACAAAGAAGTGTTCAACAACATCGTCGGCACGCAGGTTAGCTCCCTTGACTCCCTTGCCACCGCGGTGTTGTGAGCGGTAGTTGTCACTCTTGGTGCGCTTGATGTAGCCACCGCGAGTAAGCGAGATAACCATCTCTTCTTCAGGAATCAGATCTTCAGTCTGAACATCGCCGTCACCACCAGCAACAATTTGTGAACGACGGTCATCGCCGTGCTTGGTCACAACTTCAGCAAGTTCTTCGCTGATGATTGTGCGCTGACGAACTGGGTCGGCAATGATTGCCTTGTAATCAATGATTAGCGCTTCAAGTTCAGCCGCTTCGTCAATAATCTTCTGACGCTCGAGTGCTGCAAGCTGACGCAACTGCATGTTCAAAATTGCACGAGCTTGCAGTTCATCAATTGAAAGCAATGTCATCAAACCGTCGCGAGCCTCATCCACAGTTGGGCTCTTGCGAATCAGTGCAATCACTGCGTCGAGTGCATCAAGTGCCTTTAGGTAACCGCGCAAAATGTGAGCGCGCTCTTCGGCCTTGCGCAAACGGAACTGAGTGCGACGAACAATAACTTCCACCTGGTGTTCAACCCAGTACTTAATGAATCCGTTGAGTGCAAGTGTGCGTGGCACGCCATCAACCAATGCCAACATGTTGGCACTGAAGTTTTCTTGCAGCGGGGTCAACTTATAAAGGTTGTTTAGAACAACGCGGGCAACCGCATCTTTCTTAAGCACAACAATCAATCGCTGACCGGTGCGACCAGATGTTTCGTCGCGAATGTCAGCAATGCCCTGCAGACGACCTTCTTTAACTAGGCCCGCAATCTTCTCGGCCAAGTTGTCAGGGTTCACCTGGTATGGCAGTTCGGTAACTACCAAGCAAGTGCGGCCGTTGATTTCTTCCACGTTGACGATGGCACGCATGGTGATTGAACCACGGCCAGTGCGATAAGCCTCTTCAATTCCCTTGCGGCCAAGGATGTGTGCGCCGGTTGGAAAGTCTGGACCCTTGATGCGCTCGATTAGCGCTTCAAGCAGTTCTTCATCCGAAGCTTCTGGGTTCTTTAAGTACCACTCGGCACCGGCAGCAACTTCACGCAGGTTGTGCGGCGGAATGTTGGTTGCCATACCAACGGCGATACCGATCGAACCGTTGATCAGAAGGTTTGGAATTCGTGAAGGCAACACGGTTGGCTCTTGGGTGCGGCCATCGTAGTTGTCTTGAAAGTCGACGGTCTCTTCGTCGATGTCACGAACCATCTCCATGGCCAACGGCGCCATGCGGCACTCGGTATAACGCGGAGCCGCAGCTGGGTCGTTTCCTGGCGAACCAAAGTTTCCCTGACCAGAGATCAGTGGGTAGCGAAGGTTCCAATCCTGGGTGAGGCGAACCATGGTGTCGTAGATGGCGCTGTCACCGTGCGGGTGAAACTGGCCCATAACGTCGCCAACAACACGCGAACACTTTGAGAACTGCTTGTCTGGGCGGTAGCCGCCATCAAACATCGCATAGATAACGCGGCGGTGAACTGGCTTTAGGCCATCGCGAACGTCTGGCAAGGCGCGGCCCACGATAACGCTCATCGCATAGTCAAGGTAGCTGCGCTGCATTTCGACCTGAAGGTCGACCTGCTCAATCTTGTCGATCAAGCCTGATGAGTTTGTAGTTTCTTCTGACATCTTTTATCCCTCGCTCGTTCCTAGATATCTAGGAAGCGAACATCCTTCGCGTTCTTTTGGATAAATGAACGACGTGCTTCAACGTCTTCACCCATCAGAGTTGAGAAAACTTCGTCTGCAAGTGCAGCGTCTTCAAGAGTCACCTGCAAAAGGGTGCGAGTGTTTGGATCCATGGTGGTTTCCCAAAGCTCGTCGTAGTCCATTTCACCAAGACCCTTGTAGCGCTGAATCGAGTTTTCTTTTGGAATCTTTTTGCCAGCTGCGGCGCCATCGGCCAAAGCCTTGTCGCGCTCTTCGTCGCTGTAAACATATTGGTGCGCGGTGTTAGACCACTTGATTTTGAAAAGTGGTGGCTGTGCAAGATAAACGTAACCGTGCTCAATTAGAGGTCGCATGTAGCGGAACAAGAATGTGAGCAACAGTGTGCGAATGTGCAAACCGTCAACGTCGGCATCGGCCATCAAAACGCACTTGTGATAGCGCGCCTTGCTCGCATCAAAATCTTCACCGATGCCGGTTCCGAATGCGGTGATCATGGCTTGAATTTCTGCGTTGCCAAGTGCGCGATCTAGTCGAGCCTTTTCAACGTTCAAAACTTTTCCACGCAGTGGCAAGATCGCTTGAGTTTCTGGATTGCGACCACGAACAGCAGAACCACCCGCAGAGTCACCCTCAACCAAGAAGATTTCAGAAAGCTCAGGGCTGCGTGATGAACAGTCGCGCAACTTGCCTGGCATGCCGCCCGATTCCAGCAATCCCTTGCGGCGTGTGGCCTCGCGGGCCTTGCGCGCAGCCTGACGTGCGCTCGCTGCCTGAATAGCTTTGCGAATAATGTCTTTCGCGATGTTTGGGTTGCGACCCAACCAATCTGCAAATTCTTCATTCACAACTTTTTGCACGAATGCTTTTGCTTCGGTGTTACCAAGTTTGGTTTTGGTCTGGCCTTCAAACTGTGGCTCAGAAAGTTTCACCGAGATAACCGCAGTCAAACCTTCGCGGCAGTCATCACCGGTTAGGTTTTCGTCTTTTTCTTTTAGCAAACTCTTTTCGCGAGCGTATTTATTTAGCAGCGATGTCAACGCGGTGCGGAAACCTTCTTCGTGGGTTCCACCTTCGTGTGTGTTGATGGTGTTTGCATAAGTGTGAACGCTCTCGTTGTAAGCGTTGGTCCACTGCATTGCAATTTCAACCGACATGTTCTTCTCTTTTGTTTCAGATTCAAACGAGATGATTTCTTCGTTAACAATTTCGCTCTTCTTAGAAGCGTTTAGATATGCAACGTAATCGCGCAAACCGTTTTCGTAGCAGTAGCTGTCGTCACGACCGTTGCGCTCGTCGTGCAGGGTGATGGTTAGACCCTTGTTCAAGAAACACATCTGCTGAAAACGCTGACGCAATGTTTCGTAGTCGTACTCAACGGTTTCAAAAATATCTGGGCTCGCCAAGAACTCGGTCATGGTTCCGGTTAGGTCAGTTTCTTTACCCTTTGCCAATGGCGCGTCTGGCACACCGATTGTGTACGACTGAGTCCAGTAGTGACCCTCGCGAGCAACTGCCACTCGCAACTTGCTTGAAAGAGCATTAACTACGGATGCGCCCACACCGTGCAAACCACCGGATACTGCGTAGCCGCCGCCACCGAACTTTCCACCGGCGTGAAGGATGGTCAAAACCACTTCAACAGTAGAGATGCCTTCGGTTGGGTGAACCGACACCGGAATGCCTCGGCCGTTATCTTGCACGCGAATCCAGCCATCCTTGGTGATGGTCACATTGATGGTGTCGCAGTAGCCGGCCAGGGCCTCGTCTACAGAGTTATCTACGATTTCGTAGACCAGGTGGTGAAGACCGCGGGGGCCGGTTGAGCCAATGTACATTCCCGGTCGTTTGCGAACTGCCTCTAGGCCTTCTAGAACCTGAATATTGCCGGCGTCGTAGTTGTTTTCGGGTGTAGACATATTTAGTTAAAACTCCTTGTAATTGGCTCGTTAGGTCCGTTGAAATGCGCCTCAATAGGCGACTGATTTTCGGGGTGTCTAACTTGGTAAATTCTACCCTTAAAGCCAGTCATTTACTGGGAACTCGGCCAGTCCGAGTGAGTTGTCAACTTATCCGCGCAAGGATGAAATATCGTGTCTCAGCACAGCTTCGTCCACGCTCGATTTCATCCATACGTGTCGCGAGGGCCTCGGCCAGGGGCTGTTCTAGGGCCCTTTTTCCAACTTGGAGCCTCTGGGCCCAGCAGTTTTAGGGCCTTAATTTCGACCTGTGGAAAGGCCTCGTGCAGCTTGGCCAAAATGGTGGTTTGCATCAGGCGCAGCTGGGTGGCCCAGGCAGTCGATTTGCACCGCACGGTGAGGGTGCCGTTGATCAGGGCCTCTGGCTGGCTGGCCGCCGCATTGGTGTCGCCAACCACCTCTGACCAGCGGTTGAAAAGGTCAGCTTCGGCCAATTGGGCTTCCCAGCGAAAGTCCTTAAGCAGGCCATCCACGGTGTCGCCAGCCTTCACAAAATCACGCCCTGAGCCAAACGGAATCGACTCCGCGTTCTTGGCGGCTTCGGCAATGCGCTTGGCGTCACGTGAAACGCGGCCGGTCACCGCATCGCGCATCTTCCAGTAGAACTCTTGAGCAAAGTCATTCACGTTCTTGTTATTAGGCATTGTTTTCACCATCCGAAATTTCTCCGGCACGAACTTCAAAAATCACCGCGGATAATTCCTGTGGAACATCTTCGCCAACAGCTGCAGTAATCAGTACCTGTTCGTTGTTTGCGATTAATTCGGCAAGTCGTGATCTACGCCCTGCATCAAGTTCGGCAAACACGTCATCCAAGATCAAAATTGGGTCACCCGAACGAGTTTCGGCTTTTAGCAATTCAATCGAGGCTAAGCGCAAGGCAAGTGCATACGACCAGGATTCCCCGTGGCTGGCATAACCCTTTGCCGGTAATTCACCGAGCATCAAAACCAAGTCGTCTCTATGTGGTCCAACTAATGAGATTCCTCGTTCTAGTTCTTTTGATCGAACGAATTCGAGTTTTAGTTTGAACAACTCGGCAATTTGTAGTTTGTCTTTAGTTTCAATTGCATCGAGTGGTGCGCCATCTTCGTCATCACTAACAATCGCAGCACCAAGCAACGAAGACTTGACGATAATTTTTGGTTCGTTGTTTGCAATTGCAATTTTTTGATAAGCGGCAAAAAGATGTGGTCGCAATCTTTCAATCACATCAACACGGGCCGCAACAATTTCAGCACCAAAATTTATTAGCGATTCATCCCAAGCATCAAGAGTGCTGAGCGCAGAACCTTTCGCTCCAGTTTGTCTTGCCGTTTTCAAAAGTGTGTTGCGTTGTTTTAAAACTCGCTCGTAATCGCTGTAAACACCTGCAAAGCGGGGCCACACCTGAACTACCAACTCATCAATAAACGCGCGGCGATTAGACGGGTCGCGCTTAATGATGTCGAGATCTTCTGGCGCGAAAGTTACTGAATTTATGTAACCCAAAATGTCTCGCACTTTTTGTGAAGGTGATTTATTTACGCGTGCTTTATTTTGTGATTCGCGATTTAGTTCAAGTTCAATCAACATTTCACGATCATCAAAACTTGCTAATGCACGAATCAGAGCGCTGTCTTCGTTTTGTTTAATCAGTGGTTGATAACCAGCTACTCGATGTGATGAAAGTGTCGATAAAAATCGAACTGCTTCAACCAAATTTGTTTTGCCTTGACCATTGGGGCCAACCAATAAATTCACGCCAGGTTGAAACGCAACTTCGGCCGTTTTGTAATTACGAAAATTGGCCAGCGAGAGATGCTTGATTAACATCTCTAACCGGCCTCTTTTCTAAAAACTAAATTCGCTTAGCGAACAAGAAGGTTTGGCTGAAGCAAGTAGCGGTAGCTGTCTGTTTCGGTTTTCTCTTTTGAGCCGTGAGATGAAATCAAAACTGGGCCAGGCTTGTTCGGGTTGTCGTTGTTGGTGAATGCAATCTTCACGAACTCGGCGTGCACGCCACTCAAACCGTCAATCAAGAACTGCGGCTTTAGCGAAACAACAATTTCTTTGCCAGCAAGTTCCGCGCTGATGCTCTCTGATGCCTGTGCAGTTTCATTGCCGGTTGCCTCAAGTGAAACTTTGCCTTCTTCGAAGCTGTAGCGAAGTGGGCTTTCTCGTTCAAGCACCAAAGACACTCGGCGAGTTGAGTCGATTAGATCTTGGGTGGTGATCACTGCATAGTTATCGATGTCTGCAGGGAAGAGGCTCTTCACCGGTGGAAAGTTGCCCTTCAAAAGCAATGAGGTTACCGAGCGGTTGTTTGCCTTGAAGGCAATCATTTCGCGGTCATCTGATTTGGCGATGGCGATCTGAATTTCACCCTGGTTGCCGAAGGTCTTTGCCACTTCTTGAAGGGTGCGAGCTGGCACCAAAGCAATCTGGCCAGCTGATCCTGAATTAGCGTTCCACGCTGCTTCGCGAAGAGCCACACGGTAACGGTCAGTGGCTACGAATGAGAGTGACTTTTCGCCTGCTTCGATCTGAACACCGGTAAGCACTGGCGTGACGTCATCCTTAGAAGCGGCAGTGGCAACCTGCTGAACTGCACTGGCAAATGCCTCACCGGTGATGGTTCCTGAGATGGCTGGAATTTCAGGAAGGGTTGGGTATTCCTCAACCGGCATGGTCAAAAGTGAGAATTTGGTTGAACCACAAGAAACGGTGACTTTAGATCCATCGGTAGCAAATTCGACTGGGGCGTTCGGCAGCTTGCTGGCGATCTCTGAAAGAAGACGGCCTGAAACCAAAACTCGACCTGAGGTCTCAACCTTGGCCACGATTTCTGCCTGAGCTGAAACTTCGTAGTCAAAAACTGAAAGGCGCAATGCGTTTGCATCGGCTTCGATCAAGATTCCACCAAGAATTGGCAAAGTGGTTCGCTGTGGCAAAAGTCGAACTGCAAAAGAAACTGCTTCACTGAGCACGTCTTTATTTACTTGAAACTTCAAAACTTTTCCCCAAATCTGCCGGCCTAGCCTGGCACTGGTTTCTAGGGGTTAATCTTGGCACAGTTTGGCTTAGGTAAAGCCCATTTGAGGTTTTCTTTGCCTTTGATTACTTGGCCTAAGGAGTTATTAGTTCTCTAAATATTTAAATATTTAAAACAACATTAATAACCCTTGTGGAAAATGTGGATAACTGCCAACTTGCCAGTATTCATAACCGAACTACAACGGTGAAAGATGTATACACAGTTGTGTAAAAAACTGTGGATAACTTCGAGGGTTGTGAGTAGTGGTTTATTTGGTCACAGGCAATTTACCTGTATTTCACTGATATCTAGGGGTTATCCACACTTATCCACAGATATGTGCATATGTTAAATTCACCAAGAAAAGGCGATTAGTTGCGGCCAGTTGCCTTAATTCGACCGATGATCTCTGAGACTTGGTTATAAACGTAGCGACGCTCGTTCATATATTCAGTGATTTTCTTCTGGGCATACATCACAGTGGTGTGATCACGGCCGCCAAACAGCTGACCGATTTTAGGCAATGAAAGGTTAGTTTGCTCACGGCAGATGTACATAGCAATCTGACGGGCAAGCGCGATTGCTGCAATGCGGCTTTGGCCGTACAGGTCATCCGGGGTGATTTTGTAATAGGTGGCAACTGCATTGATGATCTCGATTGGGGCAATTACTAGGTCTTCGCCAAGTGGCACGACATCTTTGAGCACAGTTTGAACAAGTTGCATGTTCATTGCCTGGCGGTTCAAGTTGGCAAAGGCTGTGACACGAAGCAAGGTGCCTTCAAGCTCACGAATGTTTGAGCTAACGCGGGCAGCCATGTATTCAAGCACCTCGTCGGGCACTCGAAGTTTCTCGTTGTCGGCCTTCTTGCGCAGAATAGCGATGCGGGTTTCAAGTTCTGGAGCCTGAATGTCGGTGAGAAGACCCCATTCGAAGCGCGAAAGCATGCGGTCTTCAAAGCCGGTTAGCTGCTTTGGAGGTAGGTCGCTGGTGATAACCACTTGCTTGTTGTGGTCGTGCAGGGTGTTGAAAGTGTGAAAGAAAGCCTCTTGGGTCTGGTCTTTACCCTGCAAGAACTGAATATCGTCAATTAGCAAAACGTCAATGTCGCGGTAGGTCGCTTGAAACTCAGCGGTTCGGTTGCTACCGATGGCATTGATGAAGTCGTTCGTGAACTCTTCGCTTGAAACGTAGCGCACCTTGATTCGTGGATAGAGGTTGAGTGCGTAGTGGCCGATGGCGTGCAAAAGGTGAGTCTTGCCCAGGCCCGAGTTGCCATAGATAAATAGCGGGTTATAGGCCTTGGCTGGTGCTTCGGCCACGGCGAAGGCCGCCGCGTGGGCAAATCGGTTTGAACCACCGCTAACAAAGTTTTCGAAGGTGTACTTCGGGTTTAGTCGAGTGTCGAAGGTTGAGCTTGTAGCCGGGCCGCTTGAGCTTGGGTTGGCAAAACTTAGTGGAGCACCAATTGGCGTGATGGGTGCAATGTCTTCGACCACCGGGGCAGCAGGGGTAAAGGCTGCTTCAATGTCTGGGTTAACCACAACGGCATAGTTGGTTGGGCCGCCAAATTCGGCGTTGGTTTGCATGGCATCAAGAATGTAGGGGCGCATGCGCTGCTGGATCATGTCTCGGGTTAGTTCGTTTGGAACCTCGAGATAAAGAGTTTCGCCAAGAACACCCTTTGGTTCAACCAAAGAAATGAAGCCCAAAAGCTGTGGAGTAAGACGGTCATCACCGTTAAGTTTGGCGAGCAGGGTTTGCCACAAACCTGTGACTAATTCTGTGTCTGCCATCGAAACGCCTATGTCTTCCCCTGGGCGGTTGCCCTTTGTTTTATTACCCTAGTGCAGTTCTCCACATGGTTATCCACCATGTGGAGAACTTGTGGATAACACTATCCCCAAACGCCACTTCGCCTGTAAGCGATTGGCATCCTCTGATTCAACACAACTAGCGGGTCAATATGCAAATTAATGCAGCGTGTCTTCGAGGCGTCGCTAAATATCCGAGGTTATTATTTAGGGTTTTTAACTTGACCGATTGGCCAGTGTTGCCGTAGGTTTAACAGGTTGTCCTGCACTTGTTGACGCAGGCCCAAAATTTTCTACGGAGATAATCATGTCGAAGCGTACTTTCCAACCTAACGTCCGTCGTCGTGCGAAGACTCACGGCTTCCGTGCACGCATGGCAACCCGCGCCGGCCGCGCCATCCTTGGTGCTCGTCGTCGCAAGGGTCGCGCAGAGCTTTCTGCTTAATTCGAGCCCTGAACTCGGCCGTCAACTATGTTGGCCCGCGAAAACCGTCTGACTAAAGCAGACGACTTTCGTTCGACCATGAAGTTGGGCCGCAAGATCAGCTCAGAACACCTAGTCATCTACCTAAAGCGGGATGAGGCCCAGCCTCAGGCCCGCTTTGGTTTTGTGGTGGCAAAGACGGTGGGCGGTGCAGTCAGACGAAACCTTGTAAAGCGTCGATTGCGCGAAGCAGCCAGAACCCTGTTAACCGAGTTAACAGGTGAGGTGTCAGTTGTAGTCAGGGCTCTACCCGGGGCCGCTGAATCAGACTGGATTACACTTCGAGAAGAACTTAGAACAGCGGTGCGAGCCGCGGTTCAAAAGGGAGTCAAGGCATGAACCTTTTGGTTTGGCTTTGGCTGGCACCAAGAAACTTAGTTGTTGGGTTTCTCTTGTTATATCGCAAATTGATTTCACCTCTATACGGTGATGTCTGTCGGTACTATCCGAGTTGTTCTGCGTATGGCTTGGGTCAATTTCAACAGCACGGTGTAGTTGCTGGGGCGGTCATGACTGTCTTTCGCATTCTGCGTTGTAACCCGTGGTCGCAAGGTGGCGTCGACGAGGTAAAACCAGGTTCGGGTTATTTTCGGGTGACCGAGAGTGGCTTTGTAGTTCCAAACCTTAAGAAGGGTTAGTAAATGCCAGATCTGTTATGGCCTATCAAGTGGGTCATTGAGTTTATTTTGGTGGCTTTCCACCAGCTATTCACGATTCTTGGGATGGACCCATCCGCAGGCATCACCTGGGTGCTTGCCATCATCGGCTTGACCATTGTGGTTCGTGCAGCTCTGATTCCGATTTTCGTGAAGCAGATCAAGTCTCAGCGCAACATGCTCACTGCCCAGCCAGAGCTAAAGAAGTTGCAGGCTAAATACAAGGGCAAGACCGACCGCGATTCTCGCGAGAAGTTTGCCAAAGAGCAGATGGAGCTATACAAGCGCACCGGGTCAAACCCTTTGAGCTCATGCTTGCCACTGCTTATCCAGATGCCGATTTTCTCTGGTTTGTTCTTTGTTTTGAACGATGCCCAGCACTCAATCACCACTGGCAAGGGCGGCGTGGGCCTAATGAACCTGCAGCTTGCTCAGCAGTTCGCTAGCTCAGACCTGTTTGGGGCTCCCCTAAAGGCAACCTTCTTGAGCAGCGATTTGCTCGAAGTGAAGATTTTGGCCGCGGTAATGATCATCGCAATGACCGTTTCTCAGTTCATTACCCAGCGTCAGATCATTGCTAAGAACCAGAACCCTGATGTGGCTACCTCGCAATACATGCAGACCCAAAAGATCATGCTTTACGTATTTCCTTTGATCTTCGCGGTTTCAGGTATTTCATTCCCTCTTGGCGTTATGTTCTACTGGCTAGCCTCGAACTTCTGGACCATGGGTCAGCAGTTCTTGGTTATTCGCAACATGCCAACCCCCGGATCAGAGGCACACAAAGCCCGCGAGGCCCGTTTGGCAAAGCGAGGCAAATTGCCGGTTGCAGCTGAGCCAACCCCCGAAGAAATTGAAGAGGCCAAGCCTCGCCAACGCACCCAGCCGGTAGGCAAAGCTCGCGCAAAGGCGCCAACTACCGCCAAAAAGCCAACCCCACGCAAGAAGTAGGACCAAATGACTGAAGCAGAAGTAAAGCCAACCGAGGCCGAATCAGTGAAGGCTCTCGAAGAAGAAGGCGACATCGCCGCTGACTACCTAGAAGAACTGCTAGACATCTTTGACCTTGATGGCGACATCGAGATTGACGTTCGTCAGGGCCGCGCTTACCTAGAAATCACTGCCAATGGCGAGAGCAACCTTCGCGTGATCTCTGACCCAGAGACCGTTGAGGCCTTGCAGGAACTGACCCGTTTGGCTGTTCAGGTGAAAACCACCAGCTTTAGCCGCTTGATCTTGGATGTTGGTGGCTCACGCCAAGCGCGTGTTGACGAGCTTACCCGCATCGTAAACAAGCTAATTGCCAAGGTAAAAGACACCGGCGAGCAGATTCCTATGAAGCCAATGTCTTCATACGAGCGCAAGATCGTGCACGACATCATCTCTGAGGCTGGCCTAGTGTCTGAGTCTGAGGGTGAAGGTCGCGACCGTCACATCGTTATCAAGCCTGCCTAGTAGCTCAAATTGAACGAGCAACTTGAGAATGTTCCACGTGAAACATTTTCAGTAGAAGCCGAGCCTGCCGTTGCCGCAGCTATTTTTGGCGCCGGCATCGACCAGGCCAGGGGATACGCCGCGGCCTTGGTTCGCGACGGCGATGAGCTGGGCCTGCTTGGCCCTCGCGAAATGCCAAAACTCTGGACCCGCCACATTCTCAACTCGGCCGTAGTTGCTGAACTGGTTGCCGACGGCAAAGAAGTTGCTGATGTTGGTTCGGGTGCCGGATTACCTGGAATTCCAATGGCCATTGCCCAGCCAAACGCCCATTTCACCCTGATTGAACCGATGGAACGCCGTTCCAACTGGCTGATTGAACAGGTTGAGGCACTTGGCTTGAAGAATGTTCGCGTATTGCGTGCACGTGCCGAAGAAGTTGGCGATGCCTTTGACATCGTGACAGCCCGAGCCGTTTCGGCCTTGCCTAATCTTTTGAAAATGACTGTGCCGTTGACTCGCCACAGTGGTGAAATCATCGCCCTCAAGGGCTCGAAGGCAGCAGAAGAAATCGAAGACTCAAAGAGGCTTCAGAAGAAGCTCGACATCCAAAGTTTTGAGATTGTGTTCACCGGGGCAGAGTTCTTAGAGGAGCCAACTCGCGTTGTGCGAACTAGGCTAGTCTGAGCATTCAAAGTTCTATTGGAGTAGTCGTTGACCGAGCAAAATAGCACCACATCTGAGGCTGAAAAGTCTTCGGTCACCGCACCTACCGTGGTTTCAGGCCTGGGTTACCCCAACGATCGCCTAGAAACCAGCCCAGAGCCAACCGGCTGGCAAGGCGTAGTTTCACGTGAAACATCTGGAGCCGGCGAATGAACTTTGAATCAAGCCCAATTCACCGCGAACTAGCCGATAGCACTCGTCGCCTAGCCGCCATTCGCGAGCAAACCCCGCCAAAGCCAGGTCGCACTCGCATCATCTCGGTTTCTAACCAAAAGGGAGGAGTGGGTAAGACCACTTCAACCGTGAACCTTGCCGCGGCACTAGCCGTAAAGGGCATGAAGGTTTTGGTTATCGACCTTGACCCACAGGGTAACGCTTCAACTGCGCTGGGCGTAGCCCACCACGAAGGCATCCCGGGTATTTATGAGGTTCTAACCGAGGGCAAGCCAATGGCCGAGGTGGTTCAAAAGAGCACCGAGGATGACAAAATCACCGTCGTGCCGGCAACCATTGACCTTGCCGGTGCCGAAATCGAGATCGTAACCTCGATAGAACAGCTGCAGTGGCACGCACTTTTGAAGAACGCCCTGCACACCTACCTTGCTTCAATTCAAGGCAACGTCGATTATGTGCTGATTGACTGCCCACCTAGCCTTGGACTTTTGACCGTAAATGCGTTTGTTGCGGCCACCGAAGTGCTTTTGCCGATTCAATGTGAGTACTACGCACTTGAGGGACTTTCTCAACTTCTGCGTAACATTGAGCGCATTCAGGCCTCTTTGAACCCCGAATTGGTGCTTTCAACCATTCTTTTGACCATGTATGACTCACGCACCAAGTTGGCTAGCCAAGTTGTCGCAGATGTGCGAGAGCATTTTCCTGCCCAAACTTTGGATGCGATTATCCCAAGAAATGTTCGCGTTTCTGAGGCACCGAGCTTTGGTCGCACCGTAATCACGCACGAACCGTCTTCGCCAGGCTCAATTGCCTATCTTGAAGCGGCAATTGAAATTGCAAATAAGGGAGCACAGCATGGCAGATAAAAAGAAAGTTGGTCTCGGTCGAGGTATCGGCGCGCTAATTCCAACCTCTTCGGTGCCCAGCGAACGCCCAATTGACGTATTTTTTAACGCTCCTGGCCAACCAGATGCCGAATCGGCACCTGCTGAATCTGGCCTAGTTGACATCCCAGGCACTCGTTTTGGTCACCTAGACGTTGATTCAATCGTTCCAAACCCTCAGCAGCCTCGCTCAGTCTTTGAGCCAGAGGCATTCGCCGAGTTAGTGCACTCAGTTACCGAATTCGGCGTGCTACAGCCGATCGTAGTTCGTTCACTTGGTGAACAAAAATACGAACTGATCATGGGTGAGCGCCGTTTGCGCGCTTCAAAGGCCGCTGGACTAAAGAAGATTCCTGCGGTTATTCGTGAAACTGCCGATGACAACATGCTTCGCGATGCCTTGCTCGAAAACATTCACCGCGCAAACCTAAACCCGCTTGAAGAAGCCAGCGCCTACCAACAAATGTTGAGCGACTTTGGCATCACCCAAGACCAGTTGGCCACCAAGATTGGTCGCTCACGCCCACAGATCACCAACACCATTCGTTTGTTGAAGTTGCCAATTGCTGTGCAAAAGAAAGTTGCAGCTGGTGTGCTGAGTGCTGGTCACGCACGTGCGTTGTTGAGCATCGAAGCACCAGAGCGCATGGAAGCGTTGGCCAACAAAGTTATCAACGAAGGACTTTCGGTTCGTTCGCTTGAAGAGCTAGTTGCTCTTGACCGCCCAGAAAACAAAAAACCTGGCAAAGCAACAGTCACCGCCGGTGGTCGCCAAGACGCACTAAAAGAATTCGCAGAACAACTGAGTGACCGACTAAACACCAAGGTCAACATTGTGCTTGGCAAAAAGAAGGGGCAGATTCAAATTGACTTTGCCACCGTTGGTGACCTTCACCGCATTCTTGCGGAACTGAATAACAAAAACTAAAAGTTTTTAACCGCGACCGCGAAGCGCAGCTTCTGCGATTGAGTAATAAACCTCACCAAGCGAATTGCCGTTTGCAGTTACCGACTGCGGTAACAATGAAGTTTCGGTTAGACCAGGCATTACATTCGCCTCAAGGAACCACGCGGTTCCCTTATTGTCGACAATCAAATCGATGCGGCTTAGGTGACGCAAGCCAAGAGCTTCGTGCACCAAGATTGCAGTTTTTGCAGAGCGATCAAGTTGTGCTTTTGGCAAACGCGCAGGAACATAGAAATTTGTTTCTCCTGCGGTGTAGCGCTCGTCGTATCCGTAGTTGCCAGCAACCGGTTCAATCTCAATTGCAGGCAATGCAATTGGGCCAGCACCCAAGTCGATGATGCTGATTGCAAGTTCGCAACCTTCAACAAATTTTTCGATGATGGCAACATCGCAATAAACATAGGCGTCGATCATTGCGCGATTAAGTTCGCCAAGCGTTTTAACAATTGTTACACCCTGCGCAGAACCACTACGTGCAGGTTTTACAACAACAGGAAAAGTCATTGCAGCACTTACAGTTTTCAAAACTGTTTCTGCATCAAGCTCGCGGAAAGTTTCTTTTGGCAAAGTGATTGATGCCGGTGTTTGCACACCTGACTTGCTCACCAAAATTTTTGCAATTGATTTATCCCAAGTAAGTCGTGCAGACGCAGCAGTTGCACCAACGAACGGAACCCCAGTCAACGCAAGGATGTCGCGCAGTGCGCCGTCTTCACCGCTGGCACCGTGCAAGCACGGAAAAATCACATCGGGCTTATCTTTTTTAATGTTCGCCAACAAGTTGTGATCTGGTTCACGAATTACAACAGTTGCACCAAAGTCAGTGAGTGCATCTGCAACTCGACGACCTGACTTGAGCGAGATGTCACGTTCGTGAGAAATTCCACCGGCGAGAACTTGAATCTTTAGTTTCGCTGAGCCTTTGCCCTTAGGAATCATTTCAGTGCGCCTTTTTTGTGAAGGTTTCTAATAACTCGGTTTGCAAATTAATTACATTTGCAAGGCGTTTAATTCCAATCTTGATGTTCTCAGGAGTTGGATATGAATAACACACACGAAGTTTGTTGTGGCCAGTGCCATCACCATAGAACGCGGTACCCGGTGTGTAAGCAACGAGTTCTTTAACCGCCAACGGCAACATTGCTTTTGAGTCGATGCCTTCAGGCAAAGTAACCCAAAGATAGAAACCGCCATCAGGGCGAGTTGTTTCTAGATTCGGCAAGTATTCAGCCATCGCATCCAAAGCAGCATCGCGACGCTCGCGGTAGACACCGCGGAAGGTATCGATCTGACCCTTCCAATCGGCGTTCGAAAGATATTCGCTGATCATCATTTGGCCAAAGGAACTTGGGCACAAAATTGCTGACTCGTTTGCGAGCACCATTTTGTCGCGAATTGCTGGCGGAGCCAACACATAACCAATGCGGAAACCTGGAACCAAAATCTTTGAGAACGAACCAAGGTAAACAACGCCTTCTTCATCCATCGAACGAAGTGCGTCTGGCACTGGCTTGTCGAAGTACAACAAGCCGTATGGGTTGTCTTCAACAACGAGGATGTGGTGACGACGACAAATTTCAAGAATGCGAGGGCGGCGCTCTGCAGAGAGAGTCACTCCGGATGGGTTTGCAAAGTTAGTTACCAAGTAAAGGAACTTGATTGTGCGACCGGCTTTTTTCATTCGCTCGATTGCTTCTTCGAGAGCTTCGGGAGACATGCCATCCGAGTCGGTGTAAACATGTTCCACGTGAGCTTCGTAGTGGTTGAAGATTCCTAGCGCGCCAACGTAGCTTGGGCCTTCGGCCAAAACCACATCTCCCTCATCCAAGAACAAACCTGAAAGCAAGTCGAGGCCGTGCTGCGAACCGGTGGTAATTACGATGTCTTCGATTGAGCTCGAAATGCCTTCGAGTGCCATAAGTTCACGAATTTGATCGCGCAGAACCGGGTCACCCTGGCCGCCGCCATATTGCATAGCCAACAAGCCACGCTTGGCCATCATGCCTTCGTATGACTTTTGCAGCAGTTCGTTTGGCAGGGCAGCAACATAAGGCATGCCACCGGCAAGCGAAACTACCTCGGGGCGAGAAACTACAGAGAAAAGCGCACGAACTTCAGAAACGGCTAGGGTTTCCGCTCGAACAGCATAAGAACCTGACCAGGAATCGAGGTTATTGGCGTGCTGTTGGCTTTCAGTCATCCAATAAGTCTAGTTTGTGCTGGCTTTATGCCAGAAACTCAGCAAGGTCGTTGACCAAGATCTGCTTTGGCTTTGCGCCAACCATTGCCTTGACCAATTGGCCATCCTTGAAAACCTGAAGCGCAGGGATGCCGGTAACGCCGTACTGCTGCGCTAAACCAGGCTCGTTGTCTACGTTTACCTTCACGATTTCGATCTTGTCTGCGTATTCAGCAGCAATCTGGTCAAGAATCGGAGAAACCTGGCGGCAAGGGCCACACCACTCAGCCCAGAAGTCAACTAGAACTGGCTTTGAGCTTGAAAGCACATCGGCCTGAAAGCTTGCGGTGGTTACGTCTTTTGCCATTTTGGATTCCCTTGTTTGTCGTGAAACGTTGAGTTTTATAAAAATTAGTGTGCGGTTAGGTAGTGCTCGGCGTCGAGAGCAGCTACACATCCCGAGCCAGCCGCCGTAATTGCCTGGCGGTAGGTTGGGTCGATTACGTCACCACAGGCAAAAACACCCGGCAGGCTGGTCTTTGAGCTGCGACCTTCTACCTTGATGAACTTTTCTGGGGTTAGTTCTACCTGGTTTTCAACCAGCCAAACGCGAGGATCATTTCCAACCGCGATAAATAGGCCGTCTAGAGCCAAATCTGAGGTGGTGCCGTCAGTGGTGTTGCGCAAAGTGACGCCATTTAGCTGGGCCTCACCCTTGAGTTCGACCACCTCGCTGTTGTAAATAACCTCGATTTTTGGGTTATTTAGGGCGCGCTCAACCATGATCTTTGATGCCTTGAAGGTGTCGCGGCGGTGAATCAGGTAAACCTTGGTGGCAAAGCGGGTCAAGAAATTGGCTTCTTCCATGGCTGAGTCGCCGCCGCCAACTACCGCAATTGACTTCTCACGGAAGAAAAAGCCGTCGCAGGTGGCACACCAGGAGACACCGTGGCCTGAAAGCTCTTTTTCACGAGGCAAACCAAGTTCACGGTAGGCAGCACCGGTGGCCAAAATCACGGCCTTGGCTTCGAAGGTCTCGCCGTTGCCCGTCTTGACGATTTTGACGTCGCCCTTGAGGTCAACCTCAACCACGTCGTCTAGCAAAATCTCGGTGCCAAACTTTTCGGCCTGAGCCTGAAAGTTAGCCATCAAATCTGGGCCTTGCATGCCCTCTGGGAATCCCGGGTAGTTTTCAACCTCGGTGGTCTTCATCAATTCGCCGCCGGCTTCAACCGAAGAGGCAATTAGGAGAGGCTTTAGGCCAGCGCGAGCGGTGTAGATGCCCGCGGTGTAACCGGCAGGGCCTGAACCAATAATGATGACGTCGCGCATGTGTTTTTCTCCTCGGGATTGCAAGCCAATTTTATCGGCGCAAAATTCCCTTAAGTGCCGCTAAGACCGTGTCTACTTCTTGAACTCTAAGCAAACGAAGAGCCACGATGTAAACCGCCAACATCACAAAACCAACAATGCCGATGGTGAGCACCGAACTGATCACGGTGTCGACGGCAAATGCATTTTCGGTGAGGCCACCAAAAAGCTGCAGCACGAACCAACCAACCGTGGCCGCCAAAAAACCGCTGATCAAAAATTGCGTTGTTGCCTGAGTGATGCGGTGCTCGGCGAGCGAACCAATTCGACGGCTTAGCAGCGTGTATGCAATCACGGCTTGAACCAAAATTGTCACGCTGGTGAGTGCCGAAAGCGCAACCACAATTTGTGCCGCTGGCACAGTTGCAGCAATGGTCAATGCGCCGGCAACGTGCATCGAAATTTGCACCACGGTAAACCAAAACGGAGTGCGGGTATCTTCGAGCGAAAAGAATGCACGCTGCATCATGAACACAAAACTGAATGGCACTAGCCCAAACATCAACGCAATCAGAACATTGCCAAGTGCAGCGGTGGCTGCAAACTCACCAACAAAAACTCGGGATACCGGATAAGCGAGCACGATGAGTGCGAAAGTTGCGAAAACAGAAATTACCGAAATTGCGCGAAGGCCTGCGGCCAAATCATTTTTCAAAAGATCGATGCGATTTTCGTGCGCGTGTTTAGACATTCGAGTGAAATAAGACGTTGCAATTGAAACCGTGGCAACCGAGTGCGGCAACATAAAAATCAACCAAGCAATTGCTGCAGCAGCAACCGATGCAATCGCCGGATTACTTGAGCGACCGCTAACTGCACTTGAAGCAACGATGGTTTGCACTAGGCCACCAATTTGTGTGACCACGACCATGCCGAGTGACCATGACGCAGCTTTCAATGCAGGTCGCAAACCGAACCCGCGCCACTTGAAATTGAGATTCAACTTCATGCCGATGCGCTTCCAGGCGAATAACAAAATTAATGCCTGCGATGCAACACCAGCGGTGGCTGTGCCAGCTAGCAATGTGATTTGCGCCGGGCCCCAACTCTCAATCGCACGCGCACCAGTCGGGTCAGCACCAAACAGAATTACAAAAGCTGCAAGACCAATTAGTGAAACAACATTGTTGAGCACCGGCGCCCACATGTATGGGCCAAAGGCACTGCGTGCGTTGAGCACTTCACCAAGAATTGAGTAGAGGCCATAGAAGAACAACTGCGGCAGACACCAGTAGGCAAAGGCGGTTGCGAGCGCTAACTGCTGATCAGACCATCCGGTGGTGTAAATCGAAACTAAGAATGGCGCCGCCAAAGTTGCCGCCAAAGTAATTACAAAAAATACGGTGATGATGAGTGTGAGCAAGCGATCGATGTAGCCCTTGCCACCATCTTTGTTGCTGCGCGCCTTAACAATTTGTGGAACCAACACTGCATTTAGCAAACCGCCAACGATGATTGCGTAAACGTTATTTGGCAATTGGTTTGCAACACCGAAAGCATCAGCTGCGTTTGTGGTTACACCGATCGCAGCGGCAAGAATTACCGAACGTGCAAAACCAAGAACTCGCGAGATGGTGGTGCCACCGGCCATCCAAAGTGAAGATCTTGCAACGCTCAAGCTTCAACCTCGTGCATCTGGCGTTTTTTGCGCAACGTGCGAATTACACCCAGCACCAGAAGCACACCGATTAGAGAAGCAAAACCGACTAGCAATGCGCCTTCAACATCGGCGTTTACAGTCATGTTCAATTGCACCGGCTTTCCGAGCTGAATTCCTGAAAACGTGGTGAGCCAAACATCGAGCACAACGTCGCCGTTTGCAATTGCTTGCACCGGAACTTTTGCATTGATAGTGGTGAGGGGTGGCACCGTAACTTCAACAGCGTTCGGAGTGATCACGCGTGCGTTGTCTGGGCTCACATAAACAAAAACGCGAATCTCTGCGTCGAATTCGTTTTTAATGCGCACTGGGATATTTGACTCGCGTGAAACCAAATTGATTTTGGAACCAGGAACTACAAAAACTCCGGGAACATCCGGCTCATTCGCTTGCAGCACCGTCACCGGTTTGTTGCTCGTGGTTTGCACCGCTCCAGCGGGCGAGGCAGACCCGACCAACAAAGCTGTGGCAAGTGCTGCAACTAAAACGCGCTTCACTAGTTGCGCTCCAACCACTCGAGAACTACCCGCGCAATTCGACGCTCGTTTTCGTGCGCCAGAGTTGCAAGCAAAACGTCCACGTGAAACCACTGCACATCTACCGCTTCTTGTTGCGGGTCATTTTCGATGGTTAGGTCACCGCCGGTCTGCCGCATTAGATAGTGGTGCACGGTTTTTGAAATCAGTTTGTTGCCGGCAGAAAATTCATATTTGATGTCGCCCAGGCGTTCGATGATTTCGACTTCGAGGCCGGTTTCTTCGGCAAGTTCGCGAATCGCAGCCTGCTCCAGATTTTCGTCACCTTCGGGGTGGCCTTTGGGCACACACCAATCCAAGTGACCAGATCGAGTTAGGCGACCAATAAGCGCCACTCGGTTTGAACCATCGGCGGCCAAAACAAAGCCACCTGCCGAGGTCTCATCTACCCGGGTCAGGCGGCGACCGTGGTTTTTGGTTGCGCCTGTGGGAGTCATAGAGCAACTCTAAACCGTTGCCTCGGCACGCGCGGGCAGAGCCCTGTGGCACGATTGAAACCATGCAAAACGTGGCCGAGGCGCTAGCCAACCTAGAACGCACTACAAACAGTGCACTCTTTGTCACGCTCGGCAGAATTTTTGTTGAAGCCGGCCACGAAATCTCGCTGGTTGGTGGCCCGGTGCGCGACGCATTTTTGGGTCGCAAGGCGCCCGACCTAGATTTCACAACTTCGGCCAACCCGGATGAAACCATCGCGATTTTGAAGCCGCATGTGGATACCCACTGGGATATCGGCCGCGAGTTTGGCACCATCGGTGCTCGCATGGGTGATGACACCATCGAAATCACCACCTATCGAGCCGATAAATATGACCGCGATAGCCGTAAACCCGAGGTTGCCTTCGGCAACAATCTAGAAGATGACCTGCTTCGTCGCGATTTCACGGTGAATGCCATGGCCCTGCGACTGCCAGAGAAGACCTTTGTAGACCCTTATAAAGGTCTGCAAGATTTGCTCGACGGAGTGCTGCGCACACCGGGCGCACCAGAAGACTCATTTAGCGATGACCCGTTGCGAATGATGCGTGCCGCTCGCTTCGCGAGCCAGCTGAGCTTCGAGATTGAACCGGCAACTTTTGAGGCCATGGTGGCCATGGCCGGTCGCATCGAAATCGTTTCGCCCGAGCGCATCCAAGTGGAATTGACCAAACTAATGCTGGGCGCCAAGCCTCGCGAGGGCCTAGAAGCCCTGGTGCGCAGCGGATTGGCGACGATTGTGCTGCCCGAGCTGCCTGCCCTGAAGCTTGAAACCGACGAGCATCACCACCATAAAGATGTCTATGAGCACACCCTCACCGTGGTTGAGCAGGCCATCGATTATGAAAAGGACTACAACCTAGAGGGTGACTTTGTGCTGCGCTTTGCCGCGCTAATGCACGACTGCGGCAAGCCGGCCACCCGCAAACTTGAGCCTGGCGGCGCCGTGAGTTTCTATCACCACGACATGGTGGGCGCGAAGCTGGCCGCCAAACGCATGAAGGCGCTGCGCTTTGACAACGACACCACCAAGGCAGTGGCCCGTTTGATTGAACTGCACCTTAGATTCTTCGGATACAGCGACCAGGCCTGGACCGATTCGGCCATTCGCCGCTATGTGCGTGATGCCGGTGACCAGTTGCTTCGCCTGCACGCTTTGACTCGAGCCGATGTAACCACGCGAAACCAGCGCAAGGCCGACCGTTTGTCGCATGCCTATGACGATTTGGAGCACCGAATTGGTCAGATCATGGAGCAAGAAGAGCTAAATGCGCTGCGCCCGGATTTGTCGGGTGAAGACATCATGCGAATTCTTGAGCTGAGGCCATCCAAAGAAGTTGGTTTGGCTTATGCATTTCTAATGGAATTGCGCCTAGAAGAAGGCCCGCTGGGCCCTGTGGAAGCAGAAAAACGCTTGCTTGCCTGGTGGCAAACCCGCTAGAGTAGACAGGTTGCCCGAAGGCTTTGCCTTATAAGGTGCAACGCTATGCAATTTACCCTCCTGTCATGGAAATCCCATGGCCGTTCTAGTCCAAAGGAGGTGGGTTAGTTATGCATAAGTATGAGCTCATGGTAATTCTCGATCCAACAATCGAGGAACGCACCGTCGCTCCATCCCTAGATAAGTTCCTAAACGTTATCCGCAATGCAAATGGCACTGTAGACAACGTTGATCACTGGGGTCGTCGCCGTTTGGCTTACGAAATCGCAAAGAAGACCGAAGGCATCTACGCAGTAGTCAACATGACCTGCACATCAGAAGCCATCGTGGAGCTTGACCGCCAGCTAAAGCTTTCAGAAGCTGTGTTGCGCACCAAGGTTCTTCGCGCCGACGAAGCCGTTGTAAACATCAAGCCTGTAGAGGTTCCTGAGGTTTCAGCCGAAGAGGCAGCTGACGACAAGCCAGCAGCCAAGAAGGCAGCAGCACCAAAGACCAAGAAGGCCGAGTAATAACTCATGGCCGGGGAAGTCAACGTCACGATTGTCGGCAATCTTGCTGATGATCCTGAATTGCGTTACACCCAGGGTGGTATCGCGGTAGTTAGCGTTCGAGTGGGTTCAACCCCTCGCACCTTCAACCGCCAGACCAATGCCTGGGAAGACGGCGAAACCGTTTGGGTTCGTTGCACCGCTTGGCGCGAAGTGGCTGAAAATGTCGCTCAATCGCTAACCAAGGGTTCACGAGTCGTGGTTACAGGCCGCCTAAAGGCACCATCTGCTTACCAAAGTGCTCAGGGTGAAGCTCGCGCTTCACTAGAGCTCGACATCGACGAAATCGGCCCATCATTGCGTTATGCAACTGCTGCGGTCACCCGTCGTGCTCGTGAAGGTGGCGCTGGCGCATCTGCTGTAGCAGGCGACCCATGGGGCGATGCACCTGCAGTATCGAAGGGCGCTTCAAAGCCTGCCGATGATGCATGGGCAAACCCAGGCGCGCCAGCTGGCGACGACACCCCGTTCTAAGACTTAATTTTTTCTAGGAGATCAAAATGGCAGCATCAAAGAGCGATCCACGCAACGCTAAAAAGCCAAACAAGCGTGGCGCAAAAAACATGAAGGATGTGCCTGCAAAGGCCATCAAGGTTGGCGTCATTGACTACAAAGACGTTGCGACCCTTCGCAAGTTCGTATCAGACCGCGGCAAGATCCGCGCCCGTCGTATCACCGGCGTCTCTGTTCAGGAGCAGCGCCTAATTGCCCGTGCCGTAAAGAACGCTCGCGAAATGGCTCTAATGCCTTACGCAGGCGCTGGCCGCTAAGGAGAAGACATAAATGTCAAAGCTAATTCTGACTAATGAGGTTTCAGGCCTCGGTTCTGCTGGCGATGTAGTTGAGGTAAAAGACGGCTTCGCCCGTAACTACCTACTTCCTCGCGGTTTCGCAGTGCTATGGAGCAAGGGTGGCGAGAAGCAGATCGAATCGATCAAGGCTGCTCGTGACGCTCGTGCACTAGCCACTGTTGAAGAAGCACAGGCTCTAAAGGCAGCACTTGAGGCTAAGCCAGTGCGCTTGGTAATCAAGGCTGGCGTTGGCGGCCGTCTATTCGGTGCAGTAAAGACCGGCGACGTTGTTGCCGCTGTATCTGCTGCTGGCCTAGGCGAGCTAGACAAGCGCAAGGTTGCTTTTGTGAACCCAATCCGCATCACTGGTGACCACCTAGCAACCGTTCGTCTACACGGCGACACCATTGCTACCATCACCCTTCAGGTTGTGGGCAAGAAGTAAGTTTCAACAACTAAGAACGGGAGCCTTCGGGCTCCCGTTTTTTGTTCTTCGCATTGTGGATAACTAGCAAAAATGTGTGGGTAACCCCCCAGTTTTGAGGAGTTATCCCCAACCTTGAGGTTGTAGTTTAGACTTTGTTAACTTTAGTTTTCCACAACCGCAAACCCTTGCATTTGCTTGGATTAGAGCCTATTTCCACATATTGCTAACAGGCTTATCCACAACTTATACACATGAATCACGGCGTGTCTCGGGATTTATCCACAGCTGCATCCACAGGCGCATTTTATTTAATCGTGTCGGTGGTGGATGCTAGACAAGCCTCGGCCTAATAATGGCCATAACCAAGGAGTACAGATGTCGCTTTTTCCAGTGCCACCGCTTGAAGATCCAAGCCTTGGCAATGCGCGCATGCTGCCTAACAACATAGATGCCGAAATGAGCACCCTTGGCGGCATGCTGCTTTCAGCCGAGGCTGTAGCCGAAGCCCAAGAGCAAGTGCGCGGCATCGATTTTTATGCCCCAAAGCACGAAGTCATCTTTAATGCGATTTTGTCGCTGTTTGCCAAGGGTGAACCAACCGACGTAATCACCGTAACCAACGAGCTTCAGCAAACCGGCATGCTGGTGAAGGCTGGCGGCGCCGATTACCTTCACACACTTACTTCTTATGTGCCAACCGCGGCTAACTCTGGTTTTTATGCTCAAATCGTCAACGAGAAGGCTACTCTTCGTCGCCTGGTTGAGGTGGGCACCAAAATCGCCCAACTTGGCTACCAAAACGAGGGTGAAGTAGAAGACCTGGTCAACCAGGCCCAAGAAGACGTTTATTCGGTCTCACGCAGTGCCACCCGCGAAGACATTGTTGACCTCAACACCTCAATCGAGGCTGCTATCTCAGAAATTGAGCTGGCCCAGCAGCGTGGTGGCGAAATGACCGGTGTGCCAACCGGCTTCACCGAGCTTGACGAGATGACCCACGGATTACACGGCGGCCAGTTTGTGATTGTGGCGGCCCGCCCAGCGGTTGGTAAGTCAACCCTGGCTCTCGACTTTGCTCGCACCGCGGCCATCAAGCACAAGCGTGCTTCGGTGTTCTTCTCACTAGAAATGGGTCGCGCCGAAATTGCCATGAGAATGCTTTCGGCCGAGTCGGGCATTCCACTGCAAGACATGCGCAAAGGAAACCTGAGCGACACCGCTTGGGCTCGCATGGCAGCGGTTCGTGGCCAGATCAACGATTCCCCGCTTTACATCGACGACAGCCCAAACATGACCTTGGTTGAGATTCGCGCCAAGTGCCGTCGTTTGGCTCAGCGCGTTGATTTGAAGATGGTGGTTATCGACTACATCCAGCTGATGACATCTGGCAAAAAGGTTGAAAACCGCCAGCAAGAAGTTTCTGAGTTCTCACGAGCACTCAAGTTGTTGGCAAAAGAACTTGGTGTGCCGGTGGTTGCCATTTCACAGCTAAACCGAAACTCAGAGCAGACCAAAGACAAAAAGCCTGAAATCTCTCAGCTTCGTGAATCGGGCTCGCTAGAGCAAGATGCCGACGTAGTGATTCTGTTGCACCGCGAAGGTCAATATGAAAAAGATCACCCACGTGCGGGCGAAGCCGATCTAATTTTGGCAAAGCAAAGAAACGGACCTACCGGAACCGTCGTGGTTGCGTTCCAGGGTCAGTACTCACGCTTCATGAATATGAAGGCATAAAGCCTTCATATTCACTTTCACCTTTGAAACGGCAAGCCGTTTGAAATTGAAGGCCTAGATTTAACACGTGCGCATTTCACAAATCATCCAAGCCTCGGCTGCTCTTGTTGCCGGCCTGCTCATCACTTTTTCGCAAAAGCATGATGCGCAAGTTGCCATGTTGGGCCTGTTGATTTTGTCAATCGGCTGGGTGTTGGCATCCGCAGTTGCAGTGTTCAAACGCCAGTCGATTATTTTGCATTCAATCGTGGCGATTGGTGCCATGGCGATGATTGCTTACTCACAATCTTTCGTTGCAAATGAAGCCACAACTCAAGCCTGGATTCTTTTAATGTCTTGGGGATTATTCGGCGCAATTCTCGAATTAATTTTTGCGCTACGCGCAGGCAAGAAAACTATTGACCGTCGCGATTTTTTGATCAACTCAGGGCTTGCAATCTTCCTTTTGCTTTCACAAATCTCAATTACCGATGCAGCCGACTCAGTTAGTCGCGTTGGTTTCTTTGGCGCCTATGCAATTTTGCTTGCGGTGCACCTTGGAATTTCCGCCGCATCACCTCGAACAACAAAGGCATAGGCTAGGCACATGGCAAAACCAGAAAAGAAAAAAGCTGAGGCTAAGAGCCTACGCAGCTACCTAACCCTGTCCACCGTTGCGGCAGTGTTCGTTGGCGTCTTGGTATGGGGTGGCGTTCGCGATATGAACACCACATTCATCTGGGCTGCAATCACTTTTATTGTTTCGATTGTTTCAATCGCAACACTTGCGTTGATGGTTAAAGAAGACCCACGCGATCCAAACGAACCGCGCCTAAAGTAAATCGTTTAAATAAAACGCTTAGCCAGTTCGCTGGCTAGACCCACATAAGTGTGTGGTCGCAATTGCAACAAACGATCTTTCGCCTCTTGGCCAATTTCAAGACCGTTAACAAAAGTCACCATGTCTTCGCCACTCAAACGCTTGCCGCGAGTCAAATCCTTTAGCAACTGATATGGGTCACTGATGTTTGAACGACCAGCGGCAACCTCGGCACGAATCACAGTCTGAATAGCTTCGCCAAGAATCTCCCAGTTGTCGCTTAGGTCGGCGTCAAGCACTGCTGGCGACAAATCAATCTCACTCAAACCACGAGTCACGTTGTCGATTGCCAAAAGCGAGTGACCAAGACCTAATCCGATGTTGCGTTGCGAAGAAGAGTCGGTGAGGTCGCGCTGCAAACGAGAGGTGATCAAAGTGTTTGCCAGGCTCTGCAAAATTGCATTTGAAAGCTCAAGGTTTGACTCGGCATTTTCAAAACGAATCGGGTTTATCTTGTGCGGCATTGTTGATGAACCGGTAGCACCAGCAACCGGAATCTGCTTGTAGTAACCCATCGAGATGTATGTCCAGATGTCGGTGCAAAGGTTGTGCAAGATCGAGTTGAAGTGTGAAACCGCGGTGTAAAGCTCGGCCTGCCAGTCGTGCGATTCAATCTGTGTGGTCAGTGGGTTCCAGGTGAGACCCAAACCAGTTACAAAATCATTCGACTCTTGAATCCAGTCAACATTTGGAGCAGCAACAACGTGCGCCGAGAAGGTTCCGGTGGCACCAGAGAATTTGCCCAGGTATTGCACCGAACGAATTCGCTTTAGTTGACGCTCTAGTCGGTGCACAAACACAGCAAGTTCTTTGCCCATGGTGCTTGGCGTTGCCGGCTGACCGTGAGTGTGCGAGAGCATCGCGGCGTCAACATACTTGGCAGACAAGTCGCGCAACTTAATCATTAGCTGCTCAACGCGCGGCAACCAAACATCGCCAATTGCATCGCGCACGGTAATTGCATAAGAAAGGTTGTTGATGTCTTCGCTGGTGCAAGCAAAGTGAGTTAATTCAAGAAGATCGGTGCGACCAAGTTCGGTCAATTTACCGCGGATGAAATACTCCACGGCTTTTACGTCGTGCTTGGTGGTTGCCTCGGTGGCGGCCAAAGTTGCAACGTCGTTGTCGCCAAAGTGAGTGACGATAGCTCGAAGCTGCTCACGCAGCTCTTCACTAATTGGTGAGTTGGTGCCCAGCAAATCGCGGTTGGCCAGGTGAATCAGCCATTCAATTTCAACTGCGATGCGCGCACGGTTTAGGCCAGCTTCTGAAAGGTGAAAACCAAGGTCAGAGACTGCCGCACGGTAGCGACCATCAAGCGGGGAAATTGGCTGAATTGAAAGATTACTCACTCGTCTATATTGCCCGACTTCTGCACAGATTATCCGCGGGGCCGTTGGCCCTTGGTTTTTAAGTTGACGATTTACCTATGGATGCGATTGACCACACTTTGATAAACGCTGCCAGTGCATTGCGAATGGCTGTGCCCAACCCCGTGCTTTGGCAGGGCAGTGCTGCCAGCGCGTGCGCCCATTCCATTGAGAACCTGGCGCAACAAATTCTTGCCTTGCAACAGCGCATTAGCTCGTGGGTGATTTAACTTCTTTTGGCGGTGACCCGGCAATTGTTGCCACTCGAGCCGAGATTGAACGGGTTCAACGTGAACTGGCCGCGGTGGCAAGCCTGCTTAATTCACAGGTGCAGCCCTTCGATTTTTTAGTGAAGCCCGGCAAGCACATTGCCTTGAGTCTTGAACTGCCTCCGGTTTTGCAGCGCATCGATTTTCTATTTTCGGCTTGCTCGGCTGCCGCCGAGGAGTATTTTGCGGGCGAGGCTAAGGTTGCCGGCGGTTTAGACCAAGGCACCGCCGGGGCGGTGGCCGCGGCGATGCTGGTTGCCGGGGCGGCTATAGGAGTCTTTCGCGATGAACCTGGGGTTCGGGTGACCCAGGTTGGCTCTGGTGAGCCGGCGTTGCCCAGCGATTCATTGGCCCAACTGATGGCCCGACTGCGCTCGACGGCCAGTGTTGACGGGCGAATTCGGGTGGAAGCATTTTTAAGCGAGGCGCCTAACGGCGCCAGGTCGGCCTTCGCCGCCGGAGCCACTGCGCCCGCCCAAAGATTTGTGGTCTATTTACCGGGCACTCAAACCTGGGATCCAATACCGCGTTCGAACCCGATTGACTTCACCTCAAATTTGGTGGGAATGGCCAATATTCGACCCACTGGCACCGAATTGGCGGTTTCGGCAGCCTTGGCCGCGGCCGGCGCCAGGCCACAAGACCAGGTTTTGCTGGTTGGGCACTCACAAGGCGGATTGGTGGCCGCCAACCTGGCTACCCGAAACAACCTGAATTACAAGATTGCTGGCGTAGTGACGTTTGGCTCGCCAATTGGGCAGTTGGCCAATCAAATCAAGGTGCCAACCCTGGCCATCGAGCACCGCAACGATGTGGTGCCAAAGCTAGACCTGCAACGAAACCCGCTAACTAGCAATTGGGTCACGGTTCAGCGAACCGTCACCCGGTCGGGCCTTGGGGCTCAGGTTGACATAACTCAAGCTCACAGCCTGGCGGAATACCAGACCACGGCTGCTCAGGCAGATAAATCGCAGGATATTGGGCTAAAACGAGTGCGCGAGCGCATCCTGAGTTTTTTAAAAGGCCCTTCGGGCCAGGGGAAAACCTTTGAAATTAGTAGGGCACCTCTAGAGCAGACGCAAAACCTTGAAAATGCCGCGGGCAAAGAACGCCACGATGCTCATGACGATTGAACCCAAAATTGCCCAACCCAAAGTCTCAATGGTGAGGCCTTCTTTAGTGAGGCCATAAATGGTGAGCACATCGCCAGCCCAAAGCTTTGACAACCAAGCCACAAACAAAAGCAGTGAGCCGTTGATCACAAACGAAATTAATCCAAAGGTGAGAATGTAAAGCGGAAATGCCAACACCTTGATTACCGGGGCGATGATGCCGTTCACAAAGCCAAAGACAATGCCCACCAGCAAGAACGAACCGACCGTTGGCCAGAATTCGGTGCCGCCATATGGCTGCAATTTAATCGCCGGAATGCAGAGGGTGACTACCCAAAGACCGAACGCATTGATAACTGTTGAGAGCAGAAAACGAATCATGTTTCGATTGTGCCATCTGAGCAAGTAAATTGGTCTAGATGAGTGCTCAAGAATCCGCGCGCGTTCCTATGGTCCAATTGCTGTCGCCAGACGGTCAATATGGTGTGCCCAAGGAATATGCCGAGTATGCGAAGTACATCGAAGAGCTCACCGAAGCTGATTTTCTAAAGTTTTACCGCGACATGGCGGTTATGCGTCGATTCGATGTTGAAGCCACTGCCCTTCAGCGCCAAGGTCAACTTGGTCTTTGGGTGCCAGCAATTGGCCAAGAGGGTGCACAAATCGGTTCGGGTTACGGCGTTGGCCACCTAGACCACATTTTTCCTAGCTATCGCGAACACGGCGTAGCCATCACACACGGCATTGACCTAATGGCCGTTCTAAAAATGCTTCGCGGTGTGAACCACGGCGGTTGGAACCCAGACGAAACTCGTTTTCACCTTTACGCAATTGTTTTGGGAACTCAGGTTTTGCACGCCACCGGTTATGCAATGGGCGTTAAGTTCGATGGCAAAGTTGGAACACCAAATCTTGCCGACAACCAAGCGGTAATTTCTTATTTCGGCGATGGAGCAACTGCCGAGGGTGACGTTTCAGAATCATTCTTGTTTGCAGCAACCAACCACGCGCCAATTGTTTTCTTCTGCCAGAACAACCAGTGGGCAATTTCATCCCCAGTGAATTCACAAACCACCGTGCCGCTTTATTTGCGCGGTTCTGGTTTTGGTGTGCCGGGAATTCGCATTGATGGCAACGACGTGTTGGCTAGTTATGCGGTTACCAAAAAGCACATGGACGACGCACGCAACGGTGGCGGCCCATTCATGATTGAAGCGCTTACCTATCGCGTTGGCGCACACACCACCAGTGACGATCCAACTAAATATCGCACCAGCGAAGAAGTTGAATATTGGAAAGCGCGCGACCCTCTAGATCGCCTAGAAAAATTCTTGCGTCGCCAGGGCATTGGTGATTCGTTCTTTGAAGAGTGTGATGCAGCCGGCGAAGCAATGGCTACGGATATTCGCGCACAGACTTTTGCACTTGGTGAGCCGCCAATCGAAAACATGTTCCAACACGTTTACAGCGAGCCACACCCTTACATTGAAGAGCAACAACAGTGGCTAAATAACTACGAAGCAAGCCTTGAAGGCGGTGCCGAGTAATGAGCAATTTTGTAGAGATGTCGATTGCTAAAGCAATCAACGCGGGCATGCGCAAGGCAATGCACGACAACGAAAAAGTTTTGGTTTTTGGTGAAGACGTTGCGCAACTTGGTGGCGTGTTCCGCGTTACCGAAGGCATTCTCGATGAATTCGGCCCAACTCGAATTTTTAACTCGCCTATCGCCGAGTCTGGAATCATCGGTACCGCAATTGGTCTTGCAATGCGTGGCTACTCATCGGTTGCTGAAATTCAATTCGACGGATTTATTTTTCCGGCGTTTAACCAGATCACTTCGCAGTTGGCAAAAATTCAAAACCGCTCTGAAGGTTTCTTGACCATGCCGGTTGTAATTCGCGTTCCTTACGGTGGCGGCATCGGCGCAATCGAGCACCACTCAGAATCACCTGAGGCTTATTTTGCACACACTCCTGGTTTGCGTGTAATTTCACCAAGCAATCCAAACGATGCTTATTGGATGATTCAGCAAGCAATTGCCAGCAAAGACCCAGTTCTATTTTTCGAACCAAAGCGTCGCTACTGGCAAAAGGGTCAAGTGAATCTTGATCACCCGCCAGCATCAATGCATACAGCTCAGGTATTGCATGAAGGCCACCACGCAACCGTTGCCGCTTATGGCCCGATGGTTGCAGTTGCATTGCAAGCTGCAGAGATTGCTGCCGAAGAAGGCACCAGCCTAGAAGTAATCGACTTGCGTTCAATGTCACCAATCGATTTCAACACCATCATTACTTCGGTTATGAAGACTGGTCGCCTAGTGGTTGCTCACGAGGCAAGCACACACGTTTCAATTAGTTCCGAAATTGCAGCACGAGTTACCGAGCAAGCGTTCTATCACCTTGAGGCACCAGTTATTCGTGTTGGTGGTTTCGACGTGCCTTATCCGCCGGCAAAGCTCGAAGAAAAATTCTTGCCAGATGCCGACCGCATTCTTGAAGCAATCGACCGAGTGATGGGTTACTAAAAAATGACACAACTCGCATTTTTTAATCTGCCGGATGTTGGCGAAGGCCTGACCGAAGCCGAAATTGTTACTTGGATGGTTAAGCCGGGCGACACTGTGAAGGTTAACCAAATCATTTGCGAAATTGAAACTGCGAAAAGTTTGGTTGAGTTGCCTTGCCCATTCGCTGGTGTGGTTACCGAACTGCTTGCTAAAGAAGGCGAAACCGTTGAGGTTGGTCGCCCAATTATTTCTGCAACTGTTTCTGATGGCGCCGTTGGTTCAGTGAGTGTTTCGACAACTTCGATTCCAATCATTGATGAAGCAACTGCAGCTGCAGCACACACTCTGGTTTCCGACGCGGCAGCAACGGTTGCTAAGGATGAAGGCAAGTCACCAAACCTTGTTGGTTATGGTGCAGCCGGCCATGGCGCTTCGCGTCGCCGTCGCCCAGCAACCGGCGCAGCCGCAATTGCTGCCGCAACCACGCATGCACCAGTTGCTGCACCCGTGGCTGGCGAACACAACGTGATTGCAAAGCCACCAATTCGCAAACTTGCCAAAGACCTTGGCGTTGACCTCACCAAGGTAACCGCCAGTGGCGCATCTGGCGAGATCACTCGTGAAGACGTAATGGGTGGCGCTCAGCAGGCTTCAGTTTTCAGAAACCTAACAACACCGGCTGCGCCTTCGGCGCGTGAAGAAAGAATTCCGGTTAAGGGTGTACGCAAGGCAATTGCAACCGCGATGGTTTCTTCTGCTTTCACCGCACCACACGTGAGCATCTTCGTTGACGTTGATGCAACTCGCACCATGGAATATGTGAAGCGCCTAAAGGCATCCACAGATTTTGCGGGTGTAAAGGTGACCCCGCTTTTGATCATGGCTAAGGCAATGATCTGGGCAGTTCGCCGCAACCCAACCGTGAACTCAACCTGGACCGACGAAGAAATCATCGTGCACAACTTTGTGAATTTCGGCATCGCAGCGGCAACGCCTCGCGGTTTGATTGTGCCGAACATCAAAGACGCCGATCAAATGTCGATGCTTGAGCTGGCCAAGGCCATTGAGCAGTTGGCGGCCACCGCTCGTGAGGGCAAGACCACCCAGGCTGATATGAAAGATGGAACCATCACCATCACCAACATTGGTGTTTTTGGTGTTGACACCGGAACCCCGATTTTGAACCCGGGCGAAGTTGGCATCGTGGCTCTAGGCTCGATTCGGCCGAAGCCATGGGTGGTCGACAACGAAATTTTGATTCGCCAGGTGACCACCATTGGTGCAACCTTTGACCACCGCGTGGTTGATGGCGACGTAGCCAGCCGCTTTGTGCAAGACGTTGCTTCGGTTATCGAAGAACCAGCATTGCTGCTCGACTAAAAAAATTTGCCGCGCTACGCGCGAATAACCAAGCCAGAGATTCCGGCTTATTGACAAACGTTCTCAATAAGACTTACCCTTGGGCTATGAAGCCATTCAAGTTAATTGCCCTATTGATTGCCTCTGCCCTGGCCTTTGCTGGCTGCGCAAGTGGCAGCCAAGATGACGGCAACAAGTTTCACATCGTTGCCTCTACCAACGTTTGGGGCGATTTGGCCGCAACTATCGGCGGTAAAAACGTGGTGGTCACAAGCCTGATCGACAACGTAAACAAAGACCCGCACTCATACGAAGCAACTGCACGTGATCAGCTTGCGGTGAACAAAGCCCACCTGGTGATTATGAATGGTTCGGGCTACGACGACTTCATGATGCAGCTTGTTAAAGAAGGGCCTGAGCGAGAAAAGCTGCTCAATCTGAGCAACGTCCCGTTGCCAGTAGATGCTGCGAGCAACGAACACATTTGGTACAGCATGCAAGCAACCGCTCAAGCCGTGATTGCGATTGCAAACGCAATGTCTGAAATGGACACAATCAACAAGGCCGCCTACCAAATCAACATGGCAAACCTGGTTACAAAAATCACTGGACTAATCAACAAGGAATCCGGAATTCTCACCGGAGTATCTGGAATCAGAATTCTCGAGACCGAACCGCTTGCCGACTACATGCTTAGCGACATTGGCTTTGTGAATGCAACTCCGACTGCTCTGACTAAAGCAGTTGAAGACGAAACTGACATTCCGCCAGCTGCGTTGAACGCTGCACTAAAACTCATCGAAACCAAACAAGTTCGATTCGTCGTTGTGAATGAACAAACCGTGAGCTCACAAGTTGATCAACTCACCGCAGCAGCCGAAGCAAATGGCGTGCAGGTGATTGCCTTAACCGAGCAAGTGCCAGCCGGCAATAACTACATCGACTGGATGACCACAAATCTCGACGCAATCTCAGCTGCCCTGGGCTAGCCATGACTGCACCCGTGCTTGCCATAAAGAATGCGAAACTCGCCTACGGCGAGAATGTGCTTTGGGCTAATTTAAATCTCGAAGTTATGCCTCATGAGTTCATCGCAATCATCGGTGCCAACGGATCTGGAAAGACATCTTTGCTGCGAGCGATTTTGGGTCAAGAAAAACTCAATGACGGTTCAATTGAGTTAAATCAAAAACCAATTCACCACGGCTCTCGCTCAATTGGCTACATTCCACAGCATCGCACTGTCGATGCAGCAACTCCGGTGCGTGCAAAAGATTTGTTGCGCATGGGTCTCGATGGTCACCGCTTTGGCCCCAGCTTTGGTTCTAAAAAAGCAGCAGCGCGTGTGAAATATATTTTGGGTTGCATCGATGGCTTCAAAATTGCAGATAAAAAAGTTGGCGATCTATCTGGCGGAGAATTGCAGCGCTTGCGTGTAGGCCAGGCAGTTATTGGGGAACCGGACTTAATTCTTGCCGATGAACCGCTAAGTGCACTTGACCTTGCTCAGCAAAAAACTATTGCCGATCTGCTCGATCAAGAGCGCCAAGAACACAACGCCGCGGTGCTATTTGTAACTCACGACGTGAACCCGATTCTTTCGATGGTTGATCGCGTGCTCTATTTGGCAAATGGCAAATTTAAAATCGGCACCCCGGATGAAGTTTTGCGCAGTGATGTTTTGAGTGAACTTTATGGAACACCGGTTGACGTGTTGCGCAATCAAGGACGCATCGTTGTTGTTGGCACCCAAGAACATGATCACCACGACCACGAGGAGTGGTCATGATTCTTTTTGATTTTTCGAACTATGACCAACTAATTCCACTGGTTGCAAACTCACTAATTGCGGGTGCATTGCTTGCCATCATCGGTGGATTAATTGGCACCTTCGTGATGACGCGCGACATGTCATTTGCTGTGCATGGAATTAGCGAATTGAGTTTTGCCGGTGCAGCAGTTGCATTGTTGCTCGGTGCCAATGTTGTTTTCGGTTCGATTATTGGTTCACTGTTAGCTGCGGCAGTCATCGGCGCACTCGGTGCAAAGGCGAAAGAACGAAATTCAATTGTTGCGGTTTTGATGCCTGCCGGATTGGGTCTTGGAATTTTGGCACTCGCACTTTATGAAGGCCGAGCCGCAAATAAATTTGGATTGCTCACCGGTCAAATTGTTGCCGTAGATGACCCGCAATTATTTTGGCTGGCATCAATTTGCATTTTCATTCTTGCCGTTTTGATTGTGGTTTGGCGCCCACTTAACTTTGCGAGTTTAGACGCCGACGTCGCAGCCGCTCGCGGCGTACCAACCCGCGCGTTATCCGTGGTGTTTATGATTTTGCTCGGCCTCGCCGTTGCAGCCAGCGTGCAAGTTGTCGGCGCGCTTTTGGTTTTGAGTTTGTTGGTGACCCCGGCCGCCGCCGCAGTGCGCGTTAGCCGCTCACCAATATTGACGCCACTGCTTTCGGTTGCATTTGCCATGGTGTCTGTGATTGGCGGAATTCTTCTGGCACTAGGTGCCGGCTTGCCGATTAGCCCATACGTCACCACGATCTCGTTTTTGATCTACGTGATTTGCCGCGTTGTCGAACGAGTGCGCAAATGACCCAGAAACGAAACACTCCTCAAAAGGCTGCCGTGAAGCACGCGCTTGGCGAAGCCACCGGATTTGTTTCGGCCGGGCAGTTGCACGCCACCCTGCAGAAGCATGGTTCGACCATTGGTTTGGCCACCGTCTATCGAACCTTGGCAGAGCTGGCCGAGACCAATGAGGCCGACAGTCTGCAGAGCAAAGAGGGTGAACTGCTTTATCGTGCCTGCACCACCGAGCACCACCACCATTTGATTTGCCGCAATTGTGGGCTGACTCTTGAGATCGAGGCATCCCGAGTTGAAAAATGGGCCGATGACGTTGCCAGCGAGCATGGTTTTAGCCAGCCGAGCCACACCATTGACATTTTTGGGCTCTGCGCTCAGTGTCAATCCGCTTAATTTGGGCGTGGCGACTTGATTTTTTGGGCTCAGGACTTGCTTAAGCCCTGCCAACTCGCCTAAACTTGAGCAGTTGTCTTGTGAGTTCACAAATGACAGCCAAAAATTTTTGAAATCAAGCCTTGACCAAAAAAGGGTCTTTCTGGCTTGCCCCCTAACAAGGAGAAGAAATGGCAGCTTATTGCCAGGTGACTGAGACCGGCCCACAGTTCGGCCACCACGTCTCGCACGCTCAGAACAAGACCAAGCGTCGCTTCAACCCAAACATTCAGAAGAAGACCTACTTTGTGCCTTCTTTGAAGCGCAACGTAACCCTGACCCTAAGTGCCCGTGGCATCAAGGTAATCGACGTTCGTGGCATTGAGGCTGTTGTTGCAGCAATCCTTGCCCGCGGCGAGAAGATCTAAGGAGCGCCGCTAAATGGCTAAGAAGGACAAGGACATCCGTCCGATCATCAAGCTTCGTTCGACAGCAGGCACTGGTTACACCTACGTAACCAAGAAGAACCGTCGCAACGACCCAGACCGTATCGTTTTGAAGAAGTACGACCCAGTTGTACGTCAGCACGTTGAATTCCGCGAGGAGCGCTAAAAATGGCTAAGAAGAGCAAGATCGTTAAGAACGACATGCGCAAGGTAATTGTTGAGCGCTACGCAGAGAAGCGCCTAGCACTTAAGAAGGCTTTGGTTGACCCTAACTCAACCGACGAGCAGCGCGAAGAGGCTCGTTTGGGCCTACAGAAGCTACCTCGCAACGCATCTCCAGTGCGCGTTCGCAACCGCGACGCAATCGATGGCCGCCCACGCGGTATCTTGGCAAAGTTCGGTGTTTCGCGTGTTCGCTTCCGCGACATGGCTCACCGTGGCGAGTTGCCAGGTGTTACTAAGTCATCTTGGTAGTCATCAAATAACAAGTTTTTGACAAAACCCGTCATCCAAAAGGATGGCGGGTTTTGCTTTAACCACCCCAACGGGCCGATATACCGCTAAAAATCTGGCAACTTTGTCAAAATCCGCGCCACAACACGCCGAGCGAGATGAATGACAAGTTTTTATTGGGCAGTAGCGTGATTACCGACAGTACGTCAAAACGTCTAAATGTCCAGGAGGACCAAATGTCTCTAAACAAGAGCGAACTAGTTGCAGCTGTTGCTGCAGAAACCGGCGAGTCTCAGGCAGCGGTCAACCGCGTTGTTGACTCAATCTTCGAAACCATTGCAGCTACCGTTGCAAAGGGTGGAAAGGTCACCATCCCAGGCTGGCTTTCAGTAGAGAAGGGCCACCGCGCTGCTCGTCAGGGCCGCAACCCACAGACTGGTGCAACCATCCAGATCGCAGCTGCTAACACCGTTAAGGTTTCAGCTGGTTCAAAGCTAAAGGCTGCAGTTAAGTAAGTCTTTAAAAGAATTAGAGAAGGCATCCGCGAAAGCGGGTGCCTTTTCTTTTATACACAGTGTTGATTTATGCAGTGCGGTCGTAGCCTAAGACAATGAGTGATAAATCAAAAGGCAACCTATTAGTGCTCGTGCAATTCGCACTAATTGCATTCGTTGTGCTGTGGCCGAGTGGCCAAATAAACATCGCCGCCATCTACATCGGAGGCATCTTGCTGGTTGCCCCTGGCATCATCGTGCTTTATTTAGGCATCAAAAACCTCGGCCGTTCGCTCGCGGCTAATCCAGTGCCCAAAAGCGATGCCGAATTAGTCGAAACCGGCATTTATAAATATCTGCGCCACCCGATTTATACCGGCCTAATGTTGGCCAGCCTCGGATCCGCGGTGCAAACGCTTGACCTAGCCAAGCTAGTCGTGTGGTGCGCGCTAGTGCTTCTGTTGAATTACAAGGCTCGTTGGGAAGAAACGTTGCTTGTGAAGAAATACTCCGGCTATGCCAACTACATGAAACGCACCGGAAGGTTTGTGCCTAGGCTTAAGTAATGCCTAACCCCACCCCAACCGCTAAACGCGCATCTGTGGCGCTTGCACTAAGCGTTGGTTTTGGTTTGGTGGCCTTGGTGGTTGCCTTGATTATTGGCGGCGGCGCGGCCGCCCAGGCTCTTGCTGACCCAGGTGACATCGTGCGCTGGGGTTTGCCAATTAGCAAACTGATCTTCAACCTTTCAATCGCGGTTGCCGTTGGTGGAACAGCCTTTGCAGCTTTCGCAATCAGCGAAGACAACCCACTGCTGCAGCGAGTTTTAAATTTGTCCGGCTTTGCCGGCGTAGTTTGGGTGCTGTCTGCAGCCGCGAACTTTCTGTTCACCTACCTCTCAGTCACCGGGTCAGCATTCTCGGGCAGTGAGAGTTTCAGCAACAGCCTTGCGTTATTCGCCACACAGATTCAATTGGGGCAATACCTCGATCTAAACCTCATTGGCGCCGTACTGTTCAGCACTTTCGTCTTTGCGGCTCGCAAACTAACCGCAACATTTTTCCTGGCAGTTCTTGGCTTCGCTTCACTAATTCCAATCGCGCTAACCGGTCACGCAGCCGGCACTGCAAATCACAGCCTTGCAGTAAACGCAATTGGCCTGCACCTATCCGCGGTGATTATTTGGATTGGTGGATTGGTTGCACTGTTTGTGGTGCGCGGTCGCGATGACAACGAAGCTGCACTTCACACGAAGCGCTATTCGTCACTCGCGTTGGTGAGTTTCATGCTGGTAAGCGTTTCTGGTTTTGCCAGCGCCTATGTGCGATTGCCAAATCTCGCCGACATTTTTAGCAACTACGGATTCATTCTGCTCGCAAAAATTGTTGCGCTTATTTTGTTGGGTTTGCTCGGCGCGATTTATCGTTTGCGCGTGATTGCAAAAATCGCAGCCGGTGCAAATCACACCAAAACATTTTTCAAACTCGTTGCAGTTGAATTCATCATCATGGGTTCGGCAATTGGTTTTGCAACGGCACTAGCCCGCACTGCACCGCCAGTTGACCCGCTGGCAAGCGTTGGCACCACACCCGCAGAAATTCTCACTGGAGAAAAACTGCCACCAGAGCTAACTGCATTGTCATTCGTCACTGCGTGGAAAATCGACTTGCTATGGTTGGTGATTTGCGTGGGCACAATCATTGCTTACGTCGCTGGTGTTTATCGTTTGCACAAACGCGGCGACAAGTGGTCGTGGATGCGCACCGCTTCTTGGATCACCGGCATGCTCACACTGTTATATGTGACCAGTGGAGCACTGAACGCATACCAAGAGTATTTATTCAGCATGCACATGATTGGTCACATGGTTTTGGCCATGGGCATTCCAATGCTTCTGGTTGCTGGTGCACCAGTCACATTGTTGTTGCGCGCAGTTGAAAAGCGTGCGGACGATTCCCGGGGCGTGCGCGAATGGGTCTTGTGGTTAGTGCATACCAAGTACATGCAGTTCGTCGGCCATCCGCTGGTTGCCGCTGTATTGTTTGCCACATCCCTAGTCACTTTTTACTACACGCCGCTATTCGGTTGGGCCACGCGCGAGCACGTTGGTCACGAGTGGATGGTGGTGCACTTTTTGATTACTGGTTATCTATTTGCTCAGGCTTTGATTGGCATCGACCCGGGGCCAAAGAAACTTGGTTTCCCGATTCGCCTCGGCCTGCTGATTGTGACCATGGCCTTTCACGCATTCTTCGGATTGAGTCTGATGTCTGGCAATGGTTTGTTGCTGGCCGAGTGGTTTGGCTCAATGGGCCGCACTTGGGGTCAAAACCCAACGGACGACCAGCAAACCGGTGGCGCGATTGCCTGGGGAATTGGCGAGCTGCCTACGGCAGCATTGACCATCATTGTCTGCGTGCAGTGGTTTGCTGCTGATCGCCGTGAAGCTGCGCGACTCGACCGAGCCAGTGACCGCAGCGGCAACGCCGACATTGACGAATACAACCGCATGCTTGAAAAGCTGGCTAAACGAGACGAGAGAAACTAATGCAAGAGATCACTCTCTCCACTGAGCAGCAAAATCTTTTCGATTACATCGAAGCCTCTGAAAATAATATTTTTGTTACCGGCCGAGCCGGAACTGGCAAGAGCACCCTTCTGTCATACCTGATTGAAAACACCAAAAAGAAGGTTGCGGTTTGTGCGCCAACTGGCGTGGCCGCACTCAACGTTGGCGGTGTGACAATTCACTCGCTATTTGGTTTTCCGTTTGGAATTTTGGGCACCGAAGATATCGGTCGTCATATGAATCGACGCACTCGCGAAGTGCTCGGCAAAATCGATATGCTCGTGATCGACGAAGTGTCGATGGTTAACGCCGACATGATGGATACCATCAGTCGCGCAATGGGAATTGCTCGTGGTCGCCGCAAACTACCTTTCGGTGGCGCACAGGTTGTGATGTTTGGTGACCCGTATCAATTGGCACCAGTGCCGGGCAATGCCGAAGAGCGTGCCTACATGGCCGAAAACTATCAGAGCTCATGGTTTTTTGATGCGCATGTTTGGCGCGAAGATTCACTCGAGCGATTTGAACTAAGCGAAATCTTTCGTCAGCACGATGAGCACTTCAAAGAAATTCTTAATGCAATTCGCGATGGCTCCTGCACGCAAGAAATGCTCGACTACATCAACCAATGCGGCAATCGCTTTCCACCACACGACGACGTGATTCGTTTGGCAACGCTCAACGAATCGGTGAATTCGGTGAACCATGCGCGCATGTCTCGCCTGACCACCAAGCCAAAACGTTTCGACGCAATTTTTAGCGCCGCAGATCAACAGGCCTTCGGCCGCACACTACCTGCTGAACCAATCCTGGAACTCAAGGTTGGCGCCCAGGTGATGTTCATCAAGAACGATGACAGCAACACTAAAAAATCCGCGGATGGACGCGTGATCAAGCGCTGGGTAAACGGAACCATTGGCCACGTGATTGACCTGCCTTCATCGGGTGGCGTTGTGGTTGAAGTTGATGGCGAGACGTTTGATGTGGGTCGCAGCACCTGGGAGAAAGTGCGCTACGAAATCGACGAACAGTTCGATGAAGAGACCGGCAAGGTCAAAGAGGTTTTGGTTGCGGTGCCGCTGGCTGAGTTCCAGCAAATTCCCCTGCGATTGGCTTGGGCCGTAACCGTTCACAAATCGCAGGGTCAGACCTACGACGAAGTGGTTATCGATATGGGTCGCGGAGCTTTCAGCCCAGGGCAGACCTATGTGGCGCTTAGCCGTGTGCGATCGCTCGAGGGGCTCTATCTAACCCGCGCCATTCGCATGAGCGACATCATGGTTGATGCCGATGTGCTCAGGTTTATGCGAGGCGCCAGCAAAGCCATAGAAAAGCTCTTCTGAACGGTAACCTAGACCCATGCTTATGTCAGACCGCGATATCCGCGCATCCATTGAAGCCGGCCAAATTGGGCTAGACCCACTTGATATGAATTTGTTGCAGCCATCGTCTTTCGATGTGCGCATCGACCGATTCTTTCGCCTGTTTGACAACCACAAGTACGCCTACATCGACCCATCCGAAGACCAGAACGAGCTAACCCGCCTAATTGAGGTTGCCCCGGATGAGCCATTCATCTTGCACCCGGGCGAATTCGTGCTTGGCTCGACCTTTGAATTTGTTTCACTGCCAGACAACGTGGCCGCTCGACTTGAGGGCAAGAGCTCACTCGGGCGCCTTGGTTTGGTGACTCACTCGACCGCTGGTTTTGTTGACCCAGGCTTTAACGGTCACGTGACCCTGGAGCTTTCAAACATGGCAACTTTGCCAATCAAGCTTTGGCCTGGAATGAAGATTGGCCAGTTGTGCTTCTTCCAGCTGTCATCGCCTTCAGAGACCCCTTACGGTTCAGACAAGTACCTGAACCGCTACCAGGGTCAGCGTGGCCCAACCGCGTCTCGTTCATACATGAACTTCTACCGCACCGACGTGGGCAACGCTCCGCTCGAGCAGTAATTGCCTGCCAGTCAGGTTAGGTAACACTCCCTAGAGACGCAACACCTACAGAAATAGAATCCGACTAAGGTTCTAAAAAAGTAGGTACAAAATGCGCAGCAAGTTTGCCGTGGCCCTTTCACTGGTAGCAGCAATGACTATTTCACTCGGGATAACCCCGGCCGCAACCGCCGCAACCAACGACGTTGTTGTCACCCGCGCGTGGGTTCGTTCGGCAGCTAATGCCGACCAAGCCATGATGATGACTGGTGTTTTTGCCAAAATCACAAATCGAACCAGCAAGACCGTGACTCTAACCGGCGGCACAACATCTTTTGCTGGTGTGGTTGAGGTGCACCAGGTTGTTGATGGCGTAATGGCCAAGAAAAACGGCGGAATCAAAATTGCGCCGGGCAAGTCGGTGATGTTGCAACCAGGTGGTTTGCACGTGATGTTGCTGAACCTGAAGAAAAAAATCTTGCCAGGCACCTTGGTTGATTTAAAACTTACATTCACCGGCACCTTTGGCACAGCAAAATCCAAAGTTGTCACAATCAAGAATTTGATCGGCAAAATCTCAGCGGCCGGTGGCGAAAGTTATTCACCTAGCCCAATGCCTATGCCTTCGATGAGTGCAACCAAGTAATTGTTAACTCGCAGACAAATTTTGTTTGGCAGTATTGCAACTGTTGGCGCTGGTGCGACTTCGATAATTTCGGGAGCCGATGCTGCCAATGCTTATCGTGAGGGCTTCGCGGCAGCCCAAAAACTTGCAGGTTCAAAATTAGCGAAATCAAAACTCACCTGGCACGGCAAGCATCAAGCCGGAATCGAATCTCGTGCGCAAGCGCACACGAATTTTGTGGCGCTAAACATTTTGCCCAACATCACCGCGGATGACATGCTGCGTTGGATGGTTTTGCTCACCGACAACATCTCAACAATGTGCGCGGGAATTCCAGCCCTAGCTGACCCGCAACCCGACGTGTTTGTTGGCGCAGCCAATCTTTCTATCACCGTTGGATTTGGCCCGAGTTTATTTAAGAAACTGAAACTCGAATCGAACCAGCCAGCTAGCTTTGACGCCATCCCAAAATTTTCAATCGATGAATTGCAATCAGAATATTGCGACGGTGATGTGCTGCTGCATATCGCCGCCGATGATTTGCAAATTATGAATCACGTGACCCGCACGTTAATTAGCGATAGCAAATCGTTTGCAAAAATGCACTGGTTGCAAAACGGTTTCACCAATGCCGTGGGCACCGTGCCTGAGGGTGTTACACAAAGAAACCTGATGGGCCAGGTAGACGGCACCGATAACCCAGAACTTGGCACCGAGAATTTTGCTCAACGCGTTTGGATTGATGATGGGCCGGCATGGATTGTTGGCGGCACTCAACTAGCGCTGCGCAGAATACGAATGAACTTGAATACCTGGGATCTGCTTGGTCGCACCGAAAAGGAAGCGGTCATTGGTCGACACCTAGACACAGGGGCGCCATTGGGTAAAACCAACGAACGCGATGCGATTGATTTTGAAGCGGTGGATGATCGCGGCCTAAAGGTGATTCCAGAGTTCGCGCACATCCGCCGTGCTGCTTCGCAGAATCTTGACGAAATTTTCTTCAGGCGCCCATTCAACTACCAAGTGCTCGATGCCAGTGCCGGTCAGCTAGAAGCCGGGCTGCTCTGGACTGCCTATGCCCGCGACCTGAGCAAGCAATACTTGCCGGTTCAGCGGCGATTGGCCCAGTTTGATCTGCTCAATAAGTGGACAACACCGATTGGTTCGGCAACGTTTGCAATTGCGCGCGGAATAGATCCCGGCGAAATTATTGCCGAGGAACTCTTTAGTTAGCGCGAGAACTATTTAGGCGTAAACCTCTGGCTTGTCTTTAACCTGCAACAGCAGGATCAAACCAACCAGCAAAATGATCATCAAACCGATGACGCCAAAAATTGTTGCGTCTTTGATGTTGAACATAATTGTTGCGACTGTGATTGAACCCGCCCACATGAAACCCGACAAGAACGAAACAGCGCGACCTGTGGTTTGGTAGAGACCAAACACTTCGCCTTCACGACCCGGTGGTGTGAAGCGTGAAACGAATGTGCGACTGGCCGCTTGTGCTGGGCCAACGAATAGACACAGGAACAATCCGCCGATCCAATAGGTGATTACGCCTGCGCTGGCAAATGCGAACACGGCAGAGCCTGCAACTAATAGGCCAACGAGCGAAATAATAATTACTGCGCGAGAGCCAATCCTGTCGTCAATCAAACCGCCAATTGCCGCACCGATGCCGGCAACCACATTCGCGGCGATTCCAAACAAGATGATTTCGGTTTGTGAAAATCCGAAGGCCAAAGAACCGAGCACGGCACCGAAAGTGAAAACACCCGCGAGGCCATCGCGATAAATTGCAGATGAAATCAAGAACTTCAAAGTTTCTGGTGCTTGACGGTGCAGTGATTTAAGTTGTGACCAAAGTTTTACGTATGACTGCAAGATTGATTCGTTTTTCAAACCGGCACGAGCTTCGATTTCTGGAACAGTGCGGAAAAGCGGAATTGAAAACAGTGCGAACCAAATTGCACAGAACAAGAACACGATTCGAATGTTGAGTGAATCAGTCACGTCGATGCCAAAGATGTCTCCTGGCAAGATGAAACCAAACAGTGAAATGCACAACAGCAAAATTCCGCCGGCGTATCCGAGGCCCCAAGCTAAACCAGAGACTCTACCGATTGATTTTGGAGTCGACACCTGACGAAGCATTGCGTAGTAGTTGATGAACGCTGACTCTTGAATAACTGAACCCACGCCATACAGAACCAAACCAAACAACAAGAAGCTCGGGTCTGGCATCACAAAGAAGGCGGCAACCATGACGGCAACCAATAGATAGGTGTTCACCATCAACCAGAATTTGCGCTTGCCGGTTTCATCAGATCGGCGGCCAAATACCGGGGCCATGATTGCAACCAAAAAACCGGCTACGCCGGTCGCTAGGCCAAGCAACGCATCCGAGTTGGTTCCCTCAGCGGCTACGGCACCGGCCAAGTAAACCGGAAAGATGAAGGTCTGCATGATGGTTGGAAAGGGCTGTTCGGCCCAGTCCCAAAGAGCCCATGCAAAAGTGCCGCGTTTTTCTTTAGTGGTTGAGGTCATAGCGACAGATTAGTCGGTGGGCGCTAAATCCCGGTGAATGACAAATCTGAGCCCACTTGGCTCAGATTTAAACAATAATACTTGACAAGAAAAACCAGGCATGTGAAACTTGAGTCAAATCGGCTCAAGTTTGGCCGCAATTGACCTAAACCGGGCCTAAAGCCCAAGAAATACAAGGAGAAACACCATGGCACGTGCAGTAGGTATTGACTTAGGAACCACCAACAGCGCCGTCTCTGTTCTAGAGGGTGGCGAGCCAACCGTTATTTCTAACGCCGAGGGCTTCCGCACCACTCCATCTATTGTGGCTTTCACTAAGGATGGCGAAGTGCTGGTTGGCGAGACCGCCAAGCGCCAGGCCGTTACCAACGTAGACCGCACCATCGCCTCGGTTAAGCGCCACATGGGCACCGACTGGACCTTCGCGGTAGACGACAAGAAGTACACCCCTCAGGAGATCAGCGCCCGCATTTTGGCCAAGCTAAAGCGCGACGCCGAGACCTACCTAGGTGAAGCAGTGACCGACGCGGTTATCACCGTGCCTGCTTACTTCAACGACGCAGAGCGCCAGGCAACTAAGGATGCTGGTGAGATCGCAGGTCTTAACGTACTTCGCATCATCAACGAGCCAACCGCAGCAGCTTTGGCTTATGGCCTAGACAAGGGTAAAGAAGACGAGCTAATTCTTGTGTTCGACCTTGGTGGTGGAACCTTCGACGTTTCACTTCTTGAGGTTGGCAAAGACGAAGGCTTCTCAACCATTCAGGTTCGCGCAACATCTGGTGACAACCGTCTTGGTGGCGACGACTGGGATCAGCGCGTTGTTGAGCACTTGGTTAAGAAGTTCAAAGAGACCACTGGAGTTGACGTTTCAAAAGACAAGATTGCACTTCAGCGTTTGAAGGAAGCAGCTGAGCAGGCGAAGAAGGAATTGTCACAGTCAATGTCGGCAAACATTCAGTTGCCATACCTTTCTCTAACCGAGAACGGCCCAGCAAACTTGGATGAGACTTTGACTCGCGCACAGTTTGAGCAGATGACTGCTGACTTGCTAGAGCGCACCAAGAAGCCATTCAACGACGTAATTAAAGAAGCCGGCGTAAAGGTTGCCGACATCGCACACGTTGTGCTGGTTGGTGGATCAACTCGCATGCCTGCGGTTACCGAATTAGTTAAGTCACTCACTGGCGGCAAGGAGCCAAACAAGGGTGTAAACCCTGACGAGGTTGTTGCAGTTGGTGCATCGCTTCAGGCTGGTGTGTTGAAGGGTGAGCGCAAAGACGTTCTGCTTATCGACGTGACTCCGCTATCCCTAGGCATCGAAACCAAGGGTGGCATTATGACCAAGTTGATCGAGCGCAACACTGCTATTCCAACCAAGCGTTCAGAAACATTCACCACTGCCGATGACAACCAGCCATCTGTTTCGATTCAGGTTTACCAGGGTGAGCGTGAATTCGTTCGCGACAACAAGTCACTTGGCAACTTTGACCTAAGCGGCATTGCACCAGCACCACGCGGTGTGCCACAGATCGAAGTAACTTTCGACATCGACGCAAACGGCATTGTGCACGTGTCTGCAAAAGACAAGGGCACTGGCAAAGAAGCTTCGGTTACCATCACCGGTGGTTCATCACTTTCTAAGGATGACATCGAGCGCATGGTTCGCGAAGCAGAAGAGCACGCAGCCGAAGACAAGAAGCGTCGCGAAGAAGCCGACACTCGCAACCAGGCAGAAGGTTTGGTTTACCAAATCGAGAAGCTAATCAAAGACAACGACGAGAAGTTGCCAGAAGACGTAAAGACTTCTGTGCAGGCTGACGTTGACGCTTTGAAGACCGCACTTGCTGGCGAAGACATCGACGCTGTGAAGACTGCATTCGACACCTTGAACGCATCACAGCAAAAGCTGGGCGAGGCAATCTATGCAGCACAGCCTACTGAAGGCGAAGAAGCTGCTGCCGATGCATCTGCAGAAGATGTTGTTGACGCAGAGGTTGTCGACGAAGACGAAGAGAAGAAGTAATGACTGACCAAAATCAGCCAGAAGACCTTCCACCCGTAGAGTCCGACGAAGTGGACCAGGCGTTAGCGGATCTCGCTGACGACCTGGGCCCTCAGTCGAAAGAGGCCGAACTGCTTGTTGACCTTCAGCGTTTGCAAGCAGAGTTTGTGAACTACAAAACTCGCGTAGAACGCGACCGTGACGTTGCTCGCAACGCTGCGATTGCCGAAGTTTTTCGTTCGATGCTTCCGGCACTTGACGACCTAACCCGCGCTGAGGCGCATGGCGATCTCGAGGGTTCACCGTTTGCCGCAGTGGTTGCCAAGTTGCGCAACGCCGGTGACAAGTTTGGACTAGTGCAGTTTGGTGCCAAGGGTGACAAGTTCAACCCAGAGCTACACAACGCTCTGGTGCAGACTCCAAACCCTGAAGTTACCGAGCAAGTGATTGCCGATGTAGTGGAACCTGGTTTCATGATCGGCGACCGTTTGCTTCGACCAGCAATGGTTGCAGTTTTTATCCCAGCCTAAGAAAGTTAGAAGATGGCAAGTCAAGATTGGTTCGACAAGGATTTCTATAAAGTCCTTGGCGTTGCTAAAGACGTGTCTGAAGCCGAACTAAAAAAGGTCTATCGCAAACTTTCACGTCAGTATCACCCAGATACAAATCCGGGGGATGCCAAGGCGGAAGCGAAGTTCAAAGAAATCAGCGAGGCCTATTCGGTTCTCTCTGACAAAAAGCAACGCGAAGAATACGACCAAGTTCGAGCAATGGGCAACGGTGCAAGATTCACCGGTGGCCCAGGTGGCGGCGGATTCCCTGGTGGATTCCCCGGCGGCGCGAACATGGGTGGTGGCGGATTCGAAGACGTTTTTGCAAATTTGTTTGGCGGCGGCGGCGGTTTTAATCGCGGGCCGCAACGCGGCAGTGACCTGAGCATGTCGAGCACACTCGATTTCATCGACGGAGTTAAGGGCACACAAATTAAAGTGCGCCTTGGTAGTGGCGAAACCACAATCAAGATTCCGGCCGGTGTGCAAGATGGCCAGAAAATCAAAATCGCGGGCAAAGGTCAGGCATCTCCAAATGGTGGCCCAGCTGGTGACTTGATTATTGCGGTGACAATCAAGCCGCATCCGGTGTTCTCTCGCGACGGCAACAACATTCGCGTGACAGTGCCGGTGACATTTGCCGAAGCTGCATTGGGTGCAACCATTCAGGTGCCAACTCTTGGTGGTGAACCGGTGAAGCTTAAGGTTGCGCCGGGCACACCAAATGGTCGCGTGCTTCGTGTGAAAGGTCGCGGTGTTGTGACGACAAAGGGTGAAGGCGATTTGCTGGCTACCGTTGAAATTGCAGTGCCAAGTCACCTGAGCGACAAGGCTAAAAAAGCGCTAGAAGCATTTGAAGAACTTCTGCCGGATGAAGATCCGCGTGAAGAATTGCTAAACAAGGCCGGACTCCTCTAGGAGGTGTGACGTGGAGGAGCTAGACGAAAATACTCCGCTCTTTGCGATTAGTGTGGCTGCCGAACTTTCGGCGATGCACCCGCAGACCTTGCGCGATTATGACCGCATCGGATTAGTTGTGCCGATTCGCACCGGTGGCCAAACACGTCGCTACACAATGCGAAATGTTGCGCAGCTTCGTGAAGTTGCACGACTCTCAGCCGAAGGCGTCAGCCTAGAAGGCATCCGCAGAATTTTGGAACTTGAAAACCAGAACGCTGCACAAGCCAAACGAATTCGAGACCTCGAACAAGCATTGGCTAACGAACTTATGAACCGCCCGGGTGCGCGTGTATTCGCCGCCGGGGAACAAGGCGTGGAGAGCATCGCGCGCGGCAAGCGCCCGAGCAAACACGCCGAAATAGTGCTGTGGAGGGCACGATGAATCAACAAAACATGCAACCTCAAGAGGACCAACAGTCTGCTCTTGAGAAATATGGCATCAACCTCACCGAGGTAGCCAAGTCGGGCAAGCTTGACCCGGTGATTGGCCGCGATGCTGAAATTCGCCGCGTCTCACAGGTGTTGAGCCGTCGCACCAAGAACAACCCGGTGCTGATTGGTGAGCCTGGTGTGGGCAAGACCGCAGTGGTTGAGGGCCTAGCCCAGCGAATTGTGGCTGGGGATGTGCCCGAGAGCCTGAAAGACAAGCAACTAATCAGCCTTGACCTAGCCGCCATGGTGGCCGGTGCCAAGTACCGCGGTGAGTTCGAAGAGCGCCTAAAGGCCGTGCTTGCCGAGATCAACGCGGCAGAGGGTGGCATCATCACCTTTATTGATGAGCTGCACACCCTAGTTGGCGCCGGTGCCGGCGATGGCCAAGACGCCTCAAACATGCTCAAGCCAATGTTGGCCCGAGGTGAATTGCGCCTAATTGGTGCCACCACTTTAGATGAGTACCGCGAACGCATTGAGAAGGACCCAGCACTTGAGCGTCGTTTTCAGCAGGTTTTTGTTGGCGAACCAAGCGTGGTTGACACCATTGCAATTTTGCGCGGATTGAAGGAGCGCTACGAAGCGCACCACAAGGTGGCCATTGCCGATGCCGCACTGGTTGCTGCCGCAAATCTTTCGAACCGATACATTCCGTCACGTCAGTTGCCAGACAAGGCAATCGACTTGGTTGATGAAGCTGCATCGCGCTTGCGCATGGAGATTGACTCGGCCCCAGTTGAGATTGATGAGTTGCGTCGCGCCGTTGATCGATTGAAGCTTGAAGAGCTTGCGCTTAAAAAAGAAAAAGACCAAGCGTCTAAAGAACGTCTTGAAAAACTGCGGGAAGATTTGGCCGAAAAATCGGAGCGCCTTGCAGCGCTAAACGATCGCTGGGCAAAAGAGCGCGCCGAACTAAACAAAGTTGGTGAACTCAAAACCAAACTAGATGGTTTGCGCATTGCTGCCGAACGCGCACAACGTGAAGGCAACCTTGAGCAGGCATCACGACTTTTGTACGGCGAGATTCCTGCCCTTGAAAAAGAACTTGTTGAACTTGAAGCTGCTGAATCAGTTGGTGACGGCGACCGTATGGTTAACGATCAAGTTGGCGAAGACGATATCGCTGCAGTGGTGAGCGCGTGGACTGGTGTTCCAACCGGCCGCTTGCTTGCTGGCGAATCACAAAAACTTTTGAATCTTGAAAATGAATTGGGCAAGCGCCTGATTGGTCAAAAGGCTGCTGTTAAGTCGGTGAGCGATGCAGTGCGTCGCACCAAGGCTGGCATCAGCGACCCAGACCGCCCAACCGGTTCGTTCTTGTTCTTGGGTCCAACTGGTGTTGGCAAAACCGAATTGGCAAAGAGCCTTGCAGAGTTTTTGTTTGATGACGAAAAAGCAATGGTTCGCATCGACATGAGCGAGTATGGCGAGAAGCACTCGGTGTCACGTTTGATTGGTGCGCCTCCGGGATACATCGGTTACGAAGAAGGCGGGCAGCTGACCGAGGCCGTTCGTCGTCGCCCATACTCGGTGGTGTTGCTAGATGAAGTTGAGAAGGCACACCCAGAAGTTTTTGACGTGCTGCTGCAGGTGCTCGACGATGGTCGCCTAACCGACGGCCAGGGTCGCGTTGTCGATTTCAAAAACGTGATTTTGATTTTGACTTCAAACCTGGGTTCACAGTTCCTGATTGACCCAGAGCTTGATCAGCAACAAAAGCAAGAAGGCGTGATGGCAATTGTGCGCTCACACTTCAAGCCTGAGTTCTTGAACCGCCTCGACGACATCATCGTGTTTAGTGCACTCGACCGCGCCGAGTTGGGCCAGATCGTTGAACTCAACATTGACCGCTTGGTAAAGCGACTCGAACAACGCCGTTTGCAATTGGCTGTCACCCCGGATGCCCGTGCGTGGTTGGCCGACAAGGGCTATGACCCAATCTACGGAGCACGCCCGCTTCGCCGCTTGATGCAACAGCAGATTGACGACAAGTTGGCCAATCTATTGCTTGCCGGCACCATCCACGACGGCTCAACCGTGAAGGTTGATGTGGCTGCCGATGGCGTTCAACTAGTAGTTACCCCAGGCGAGCTCAACTAATCTAAAAGCATGACAAAAGCGGCCGACGTAAAAAATGCGTTGGCCGCTTTTGCACGCCCTGACCAAGTGTTTAACTACAAGTGGTTTTTCAAAACCGGCCCGGGTGAATATGGCGAAGGCGATGAATTCATCGGCGTGAAAGTGCCAGACTCACGTTTAGTTGCTAAAGAATTTAAAGATCTGCCGTTGGCTGAATTACAAAAATTATTGAACTCCAAAGTTCACGAGCATCGATTCACTGGGTTAGTAATACTCACAAACCGATTTAAGAAATCAAAAGACTTGAAGCTTCGCACCGAACTCTTTGATTTCTATTTGCAAAATGTTTATGCCCAACGGGTCAACAATTGGGATCTCGTTGATAGCACTGCGCCTTACTTTGGTGAATTGCTAATTGGCCGCACTGGAACGGACAAACTTCTGAATTCGCTTGCTGCCAGC
>NZ_JAHEIM010000022.1:3456-34166 GCF_024639375.1 Rhodoluna sp. | reverse complement strand
GATTGATGCAACTGCAGGGTGTCAGCGAAACCGACAATGCGCAGTTAACCGCGCTGCTTGGTTATTCCAAGAATGTGCAGACTGCGTGTGCGCCTTTGTTCAACGAAGTTTCTTCTAAATAAGCAAAATCTAGGCAAGGATTAGAAGCATGGCTAAAAAAGTTAAATCTGCGGAACCGGTAAATACTGGTTTCAAATGGGGCTTTGCCCAAACGATCACTTCAATCATTGTCGCTAGTTTGGCCATTCTGGTTTGGGTCTTTATATACAGCGCCAACGTGGTGCCAGCTGAAATTAAGGCGTCCGAGGTTGAGGCGTGCAAGGGAATGCAGGCTGACATTCAGGTTTTGGCGCCCGATGCCAAATTGGAAGAAATTATTCGGGTCTACTTAGCCGCTGCGACTAGAAATGCACCAACGGTCGACACACGCAGTGACCTCTCATTGCACATGCAATTGCTGTCAAAGATCGACCCAACCCAAGCTGCCATTGCAAACACCGAGGAATCGTTTCGCTACGACCAATCAATCAGTGAGGTCAACAAGATGTGCCTAGAGGCTCTCAAGTAACTAGCCCAAAACCTTTCGCAAGGTAGCAGCGAGCTCTTGCTGGTTCTCTTGCTCTGACTCACCGCTAAATAGATAGCTGGTTGTGTAGGCAAACCCAATGCGATGATCAAGATCTGCAAACCCTTGCTGCCCTCCAAGGCCATCATGACCAAATGAGGTTTTGCCCACCATCTCGCGGTATCCAGGAACATTCAACATAAAGCCCAGGCCTCGAACTGGCCAAGGGCCCGGCTCTCCCCACACTGACGGCCCGGTTGTTTGTGGCTCAATTGAGCTGCGGATGGTCTCGTCAGTTAAAAAGCGAATGCCGTCGGTAGTGGCCACTGTTGCCGAGTATATTTTTGCCAAAGCACTAGCACTTGTGACACAACCCGCGCCGGCTAGCTCAGAAGCCAATAGACGTGGGTCGTTGAATCCGGTGCCCGGCCCAGCAATTTCAATCGGCAGTGCTTTGCCAAATGTCATCGACTTCTCGATCCAATACTGCGGTGAATATTTCGACGGATTTTGCGAGTGGCGCCTGCCATCGGTAACAAGTGGAGCGAGATTTTTGAATTCGTTTGCCGGCAAACCTATGTATGCGGCGACGCCAAGAGGTTTGGCAATCTGCTCTTGAAAGTATGTGCCGATTGTTTTGCCGGTTACTGATTCCACAAGCTTGCCTACCAAGTGACCAAAGGTTAAGGCGTGGTAGGCATGGCCTGCACCTGGCAACCAGAGTGGCTCCTGCGCCGCCAACTCCTCGGTCACGGTGCTGCCATCAACAAGTTCTTCAAAGCTCAAATCTCTGCGCACAGCTGAAAGTCCAGCCTTGTGCTGCAAGATCCATTTCACTGGAATTTCAGCCTTGCCGAATTGGGCAAACGAAGGCCAGTAGTGAGCGACCTTCTCATCTGGGTCTAGAAAACCCATTTCAATGAGTTGGTTTGCAACGATAGCGGCCAGGCCCTTTGTATTTGAGAAAATCACCGACATGGTTCTGCTGTTCCAAGCAACACCGGGCGAAGCGCTGCCTTGCCAAATATCTAGCACCGGTAAACCATCTTTATAAATTGCGAGCGCTGAGCCACCAGCCGGCGCCTTGCCTGCCTGTGCGAAAAACACGTCCGCTACTGGTAGGTATTTGGATTCAATCAACAATGACTTTGGCCTTTCCAAGGGGTCACCTTAAACACCAGACGCCCGGGGTCGTCCTCCCGGGCGTCTGGTGCCGAAAGATGTTAGTTAACGCGGTTGATTGTTCCAGTTAGAGTGTTTAGCTCCTCTTCAAGTTCAGCCATAGCCTCGCCACCAGCCATTAGGTCAGTGATTTGCTCGCGAGTGCGCTCGCCTTTCTTGAAGTCGTCCGCTTTTTCACCGCGGATAAGTACAGCAAAGTGGTCACCCACTGTAAGAGCGTGAGTCACGTTGTGAGTCACCAAAATTACTGCGATTCCCTTTAGCTTTGCCTGCATGATGATGCGAAGAACGTGGGTTGCTTCTTTCACACCAAGCGCAGCGGTTGGCTCGTCAAGAATAAGCACCTTGGCTCCGAAGTGAACGGCACGAGCGATTGCTGATGCCTGACGCTCACCACCCGAAAGCGAACCAATTAGACGGTCTCCATCGGTGACTCGAGTGATGCCAAGAGCCTGCATTTCACGAACAGCGGTCTCGTTTGCGTACTTCTTATTGAAGCGTTTGAACGGGCCCCAGCCCTTGGTTGGCTCGACGCCAACAAAGAATGAACGGCCAATTGTCATTAGTGGGAACGTTCCACCGAACTGGTGAACTGTAGCAATGCCACGGTCGTTAGCGTCCTTAGGAGACTTGAAGTTTGCCTCCTCGCCTTCCCACTCAAGGGTTCCGCTTGTCGGTTGGTGAAAACCTGACAGCACCTTGATAAGGGTTGACTTTCCGGCACCGTTGTCACCAAGTAGGCAGAGAACCTGACCTGGGTAAACGTTTAGAGAGACATCGTGAAGGGCGCGGTAGCCACCAAAAACCTTCGAAACGTCATTGAGTGCAAGAATCGGAGCTGATGAGTCTTTTGCTTTTGCCATGATGAAGTTATCCCTTCTTCTTGCCTGATGAGAATGCCAGGCGGCGGAATGTGTTGTTTGTTAAAACTGCGACCAAAAGTAATCCACCAAGAATCAGTGATGCCCAGTCGGAATCCCAGCCTGTGAAGAAAATACCCTGGCTAACAATTGCGAAAGTCATGGTTCCAAGGATTACGCCAACTACAGAGCCGTAGCCACCGGTAAGCAACACGCCACCAACTACGACCGCAATGATTGAGTTGAAAACGAATGATGCTCCACCAGATACCTGTGCGCTGTCATAAAGCGAGGCCTGGATTACACCTACAAGAGCCGAGGCTGTACCGCTTCCGACGAATAGCCAAACACGCACCTTGTTGACGGGAATACCAGTTGCCTTGGCTGAAACCATGTCACCACCGATTGCGTAGATCCAGTTGCCGTACTTGGTTTTGATAAGAATCCATGCAACTAGGAGGGCAAGCACGGCCCAAATCACGATTGCGGTTTCAAAGTTTCCGAACAAAAGTGTTCCGAAGATAGCCTTGACGCCCTCATCTGCCTTGACGTTAACGGCTACGGTGCCGGTGATCAACTTACAGAGACCAAGCACTAGGCCAAAAACTGCGAACTGTGTTGCCAAGGTAACCACGAATGAAGGAAGGTTCGTGCGCACAATGATGATTCCGTTGATGAAACCGATTAAAGCGCCGAACGCTAGACCTGCAACAACACCAATTGGTGTTGGCACGTCGAAGAAACCTGAAACAACTGCCATGGTGACACCACCAGCTGCAATTGTTGAACCTACAGAAAGGTCCAAGTCACCTGCAATCATGATCAGTGCTACTGGCAATGCGATGATGCCCAACTCTGAGGCCACGTTGAGCCACGCTGCCCAACCTCCCAGGTCGGTAAAAGGTTCGCCACCGGCGACACTGAAGAAAACAAAAACTACGATGGTTCCAATAAGAGCACCGAACTCTGGACGACGTAGCAGTGTACCGAAGTCGAATCTCGATTTGGTTTGACCTGCCATAAGTAAAACTCCTTAAATAATGAAAATTCTTAGTACTAGGTGATTCAGGTGGGCCGAGTGTTACTCGGCCCACCTGTATCTAGTTTGGTACTAACGGATCTGCTTAGCGCTGACCAGTCTTTACACCCGCGATAACGGTTGCAGCGTTTGCCTTTGTGATCAACGCTGGGCCGGTAAGGATGGTGGTGGTTGCAGGAAGGATGCCGTATGCGGCGTACTGCCATGCGGTTGAGGTGGCCAGGAAGCCCTGTAGCCAACCCTGCTGGTCAACAGCAACTAGCTGCTCGCCATTCTTTACGCGGTTCAGGATGTTCTCTGAAAGGTCGAATGAGCCGATTGCAGCCTTGCTGCCTGCAGCCTTAACACCAACAACAGATGCGTCACAGTCTGCTGATGAGATTGTGAATACAGCGTTGATTGTCTTGTCCTTGGTGATTGCACCCTTTACAGCGTTAGCAATAGCGGTTGCGTTACCAAATGCGGTTGCAGGAAGAGATAGCTGTGTTGACTTGCCACCCTTGTTCTTCTCGCCCTTTGCAAGACCGTCGCAACGCTGCTTGATGTTTGCAGATGCCGGCTGGTCGTTAACACAGATTGCGTTCTTCTTACCCATAGATGCTAGGTACTCGCCAGCCTTTACACCAGCGGTGTACTCGTTAGTACCGATGTAAGCTGATGCGCCGTACTTCTTCATAACTGGCTCGCCTGCGTTGTAAGCAATAACCTTGATGCCCTTGGCTACAGCTTTCTTGATTTCTGGTCCTTCAGCAGCTGCATCCCAGATTGGAAGAGCAATTGCGTCTGCACCCTGAGCTACAGCGGTCTGGATTAGCTTAACCATGTCAGGACCGATGTTGTCGTAGTTCTGAAGACCTAGCCAGATTGGAGTGTCGCCGCCGGCCTTGACTGAAAGAGCTGCGGATTCGAAACCGTTCTTTACAACGGCGAAGAATGCGTCGCCACCACCAAGAACATAAATCTTGTTGCCGCCAGCTGCGTTAGCTGCAGTTGCGTTAATACCGGTCAGCGACAATGCTGCCACAGCAAACGCTGCTGCGAATTTCACTGTAAGTGATTTTTTCACGGATATTACCTTTCGTTATTTTTAGTTGACCGAAGCGGTTGACTTCGGCAATTCTCGGTGCAAAAGTGCTGCCCTCTGCCCGAAACTTATTTATTTGTGTTTGATTCCTGCCTTGTCGGCGCCTTCATAAAGCACCTTGGTGGCAAATTCCAAACCTTCAATGCGACCCATCGAAGTATCTTCGTGCTCGATGTTCACAATCATGTTTGGGTCTACTTCGTTAAGTGCAGTTAGGAATTCGGCCCAGTGATCAGAGTCGTGGCCCTTACCCACTGCTACGAAATCCCAGGCCGAATTTTTTGGCCATGCATTAACAAATTCTTGGTCGCCCATGTTGGTGCGATTCACAGTGGTGCGATCAAAGCTGTTGTCCAGAACGCCCACTTGTTTTGCGTTCTCGGCGTTGATGCGAACGTCCTTTGCGGCGGCGTGATAAACCAATGAACCAAGTTCGCGAACTACCGCGGCTGGGTCCATCTGCTGCCAGTAAAGGTGCGAAGCGTCTAGCTCAACACCAACGTGTGTGGCGCCTACTTCTTCAACAAAACGGTAGGTGCTTGGCACGTTAAAAACAATGTTCTGTGGGTGCAACTCAAGCGCAACCTTCACATCTAGGTCGGCTGCCAAAGCGTTGGCTTCCTTCCAGAACTTCTTAGCCACACCAAACTGGTAGTCCAAAACGTCAAGTGCTGCTGAGCTCCAGGCGTTGACGATCCAGTTGAGGTAGGTTGCACTGTCGTTGTCTCCAGGGCAACCAGACATTGTTACTACACGGTTCTGGTTAAGACGGCGAGCCAACTTGATTGCATTCAACACATCGTGTGACTGAGGGCCGCTGATATTTGGGTTTGGGTGCAGTGGGTTGCCATTGCAGTTCAATCCAAGTAGTTCTAGGCCGTGCTCTTCAAAAATACCCAAGTAGTCGTCGCGCGCTGTGTCAGACTCCAAAATGTCCTGGTGGTTTGGAATGTGTACGGCAGGAAGAAAACCACCGGTGTTTAGTTCAATGCCCTCAAGGCCCAAGGCTTTAACAGCCTTAAGTGCCTCTGGCAAAGTTCGATCGTGGAGGATCGCGTTGTAAACGCCGAATTTCATGGCTAACTAATTCCTAACTTGCTGAGTAAAACGCTGGCTTTGCTGCGTATTTCGCAGCAACTTTGTTTCCGGTTTGAATCGCTTCTAGGCCGGCTTCAACTGCAGCGGCAGCCAAGTAGCCATCCCAAGCGCTTGGACCATCGATGGTGCCACGCTTAACGGCGTTTACCCAACGCTGAATTTGTGAGTCGTAAGCCGCGGCAAAACGAGTTTTGAAAGTTACGTGCTCTTGAGTAGTAAGTGCGCCGTCATATGCAACTTCCATGCCACCAACGCGACCGATATCTGCGATGCCGCTCTCAAAAATAGCTTCGGTCTTCACCTGATAACCAAATCCAACTGAAACGTTCATTTCAACAGTTGCCAAAACTTGGCTTTCTGTTTCTAGTAAAACCAAGATTGGCTCTTGCAGACCCTCAGGGCTCTTTGAGTTGCGCTTGAAGTGCTTAACTTCAACAGACTTGATTGGTGAGTCAGCTAGAAAGCGAACTACGTCGATTTCGTGAACAACTGAGTCGAAGATCAACATGTCGTTGTGGTAGCTGTCTGGAACAGATGGGTTGCGGTGCTTACAGTGCAGGCCAAGAAGTTCACCTTTTGAAGATGAGGCGATTAGCTCGCGCAGTGCCATGTACTCAGCATCAAAGCGGCGCATGAAACCAACTTGTACAAGTTGCTTGCCGCCAGCAATTTCAGTTTCAACAATTCGCATTGAAATTTCTGAATCTGGCGCAAGTGGCTTTTCGCAAAGAATTGGTAGACCGGCAGCAATAGCCGGAATCAGAACTGGTTCGTGAAATTGACCAGGAGTTGCAATTAGCACTGCATCCATGGCATTTGCAGAAATCGCATCTTCGATGTTCTTAAACCACTTAGCACCTGGAGCTGTTGCCAAAGCTGACTTTGCACGAGCTTCATCTGGCTCAACAATCGCGGCAACTGATGCTCCAACGATTCGAGACTCAATACGAATGACGTGATCCGCGCCCATTAGTCCAGCGCCAACCACTGCAATGCGCAAGTGCTTCTCGCTCTGTGCAGATGGCTGTGATGGTGCTTGTGACATTTGGTCTCTTCCTTGAGGTGCATTTTTGTATTCCATATTGGAGCGCTCCAACAAGTTAGCAAACAAACAACTAAAAAAGACTCGGTTTATCAGATTGTTACTATGTCTTTACATTTCGATAGATAGGAGGCAGGCGCCAGTAAAGTTGTGCTCAAATGGCTAGTAATTCAAAAACCAAACCAGCAGTGAAGTCGCCCACAATATATGACGTGGCGGCCAAAGCCGGCGTATCCAAGTCGTTAGTTTCGTTGGTCGTTAGCGGCGATGTGGGTGTTAGCGAAGAAAAACGCCGTGCTGTTTTGCAGGCCATCACTGAGCTGAGGTACCGGCCATCAAAGTTTGCGCAGCAATTGGCTGGCGGCCGCACCAAAACCATCGGCGTCATCATTACCGACTATAAAAACCTCTCATTTATCGGCTTTTTGCGCGGTTTGCGCGAGGTGGCCGATGACGCGGGTTTTCAGGTGATTATTAGCGATTTGCACAACAGCCCTAACTTCTCAGATCACGCGGTTTCAGCACTTATGTCGATGCCGGTAGATGGCCTCGTGATTGCTGCGGAGATTCCTGAAACTCAGCAGCTTGGCATCAGTGTGCCGTTTGTGACCATCGGTGATCGCACCTATGTGCATCCTGAGTCAGATTTAGTACGTGGCGATGACGGCGAAGGAATGCGCCTTGTCGTTGACCACCTTTGTAATCTCGGGCACAAAGACATCATTCACATCACCGGTTATGGCGGAATGTCGGTGAAGCGCAAGGATGGCTTTGTTGAGTGCATGACGGAACGCGGATTGAAGCCCAAAGTTATGGGGCACGGCGCACCCACCACCGAAATTGGTGGCTATCTTGTGGCGAGGGAAATTCTGGATAGTGGTGTGTCATTCACCGCGATTGCTACCACCAACGATGCACAGGCTGCCGGCGTGCTTGCCGCCTTGAAAGAAAGCAACATTCGCGTGCCCGAGGACGTTTCTCTAGTGGGCTATGACAACTCCCCAATCACCTCAGAATATTTCTTGAAATTGACCACCGTAGATGAAATGGGAGTTCAGATTGGCCGCGAAGCGGCTCGAATTTTGTTGGAGCGAATGAACAAGGACCCGCGTCGGGCAATTACAAAAGTTTCAGTAGCGCCTCAGCTTGCAGTTCGAAGTTCAACTGCGAAAGTCAATTCACGCAAAAAAGCGCCAGCCTGAAGTAGGCCGGCGCTTTTTCTTTTTGAAAACTATCGAATGTAACTAGGTGTTGCTGCCGGAACTGCTGAAGCGGCGCCGTTTGCCATGCCTGATTGAATCGCAGCCTCGATAATTTGCATGTTGTGCAAACCATCTTCGAAGGTTGCGCAAAATGGCAGCTTGCTAGTCTCAGGCAAGCCAGCCACTTCGGCCAAGAAGGCACGGTTCTGAAAGAAGAATTGGTCGTTCTGACCAACACCAATTCCAGGCGCGTCAATTGCAACACCGCCAGCAACATAAGGGTGATCTGGGCCCACTAGAACAGTGCGGAAGCCGGTTTGACCCTGCTTGTCTTCGCGCAGCATCAACTGGAATTCTGCTGGGCGAGTCATGCTGAACTTTGCAGCACCCTTTTCGCAGTAGACCTCAAACTCCAAGGAATTTGGCTGACCGGCAGCAACGCGTGAAACTTGGATCACTCCAGCAACGCCACCGAAGTCGGCGGTGAAACCTGCGTAGTCATCGTTCTCCACGGTGTCCATCTGGCCAGTGACTTCTGCAGCACCGTGGCCCATGACCGCGGCAGCAGCAACCGGGCGCTCGGTGATTGAAGTAACAAACTGCGCGCCTGAAATCGACTTGAAGGTTTTGCCGGTGATAAATTCGGCAATGTAAGTAAGGTGCGAGCCAACATCGGCAAGTGCGCCGGTGCCCATGCCACCCTTGTAGCGCCAGCTGATTGGAGCATTAGGGTCGCATGAGTAATCGCACCAATAGTCACCGCTGAAGTGAAGAACCTTGCCGAGTTGACCAGAAGCAATAATTTGCTGCACGGCTGCGATTGCCGGGTTACGCAAGAAGGTAAGACCTATGCGGGCGATGCCTTTGGCATTGTTAGCCGCGGCCACCATCGCGCGGGCGTCATCCAAAGTGTCGCTCAGTGGTTTTTCGCAGAGCACGTTCTTGCCGGCGGCTAGGAGCCCCTCAACAATTTCACGGTGCAGGTGGTTTGCAACCACAACGCTAACCGCATGGATGTTTGGGTCATCGGCAATTGCACGCCAGTCTGAGTCGTGGCGTTCGAAGCCAAATCGTTTGGCGGCAGCTTCGCCGAATTGTGCGTTTACGTCACCAATTGAAACGAGTTTTACCTCCGGCAGGTTTGACTCATAAAGCGAGGTTGCAGCGCGATAAGCAGCTGCGTGGCCTCGGCCAGCCATTCCGGCACCAATTACTGCAACACCAATTGTCATTCGATTTTCCTTCGAGCTCTGGATAATTCTGGAGTGGCTCCCAATCTCTGGGAGCGCTCCCAATAATGTAGCAAATGTCAAATAAAAAAACGACTATTTTTCAAAATTGTTTTTGTTTGGCGGTCAATAGAGAATTGGGACTAATTTGGACTACTTTGGGACTAACCATGAATGAACCGAACCTGCCAATAAAGCAAGCAACTATTTATGACGTTGCAGAGGCTGCCGGCGTTTCAAAATCCTTGGTTTCACGCGTGCTGCGTGGTGAGCCACATGTGAGTGCTGCGCGCGCCGAGGCGGTGCAAGCAGCAATTGAAGAGCTTGGCTACCGCCCCAGCCGCCTGGCTCAACAACTTGCCAGCAGCACAACTCGCACAATTGGCGTGGTGATTACCGACTACAAAAACTTGTCCTACATCGGTTTCTTAAAAGGGTTGCGCGAAATTTTTGACGATGCCGGCTACCAGGTGATCATAAGCGACTTGCACCGCAGCCCAAACTTTAGTGAAGACCCTGTGGATGCGTTTGCCTCGATGAAGGTTGACGGAATTGTCTTGGCCACCGAGGCTGCCGGCTTGAGAACCCACAATTTGGATATCCCGATTGTTGTTATTGGTAAACGTGAAACGGCCGTGCCGAATGCCGACATAGTTTTTAACGACGACTATGAAGGCACCAAGTTAGCCCTTGAGCATTTGCTTTACCTTGGCCACAAACAAATTGCTCACATCACGGGCCTTGGGGGAATTGCAACCAACCGTCGAGTTGCATATTCGAAAATAATGAAGGCTCATGGGCTTGAGGAGTTGGTTGTTGGCAAGGGTCAACCAACGACTGAAATTGGTGGCTACATGAGCGCAATGGAGCTAATTAAATCGGGCGAAAAGTTCACCGCGATTTATGGGGCGAACGATTCAATGATCGCGGGCGCTTGGTCGGCACTCCGTGAAAAGAATCTGAATGTTCCTGGAGATGTTTCGCTTGTGGGTTACGACAATGCACCTATTGCATCGGAATTTCTTTTGAAACTCACGACAGTGGATGAACAAGGCATACCGGTTGGTCGCGAAGCGGCATCGCTTTTGCTAGAACGCATTAGTAGTTCAGGCAAATACCAACCAAAAAATATTTTGATCAAACCAACGCTGATTGCGCGAGGCAGCAGTGCGAAAGTTAAAAACTAACTTTCAGATTTTTTATAGCCAACGTGATGCTAGGTAATCAGCCTTCACGCGGCGAATGGTGCCACTCTTTGCACGAAGAATGATGCTGTCGGTGCGCAAGTAGTTGCCGCGACGCTGAACACCATCGAGCAACAAACCATCAGTCACACCAGTGGCAACAAAGTAGGTGTTGTCGCTTGATACCAAGTCATCCATTTCAAAAATGCGAGTTAGATCGTGACCAGCTTCAATTGCCTTCTTCATTTCTTGCGGTGAAAGCGGTGAAATGCGGCCCTGCATGTAACCATCAAGTGCCTTAGTTGCACAAGCAGAAATTGTTCCTTCTGGTGCGCCACCGATTCCCAGTAGCAAGTCGATGCCACCTCCACCGGTTACCGCGTGCACACCACCGGCAACATCGCCATCCAAGAACAAGCGAGTGCGAGCACCTGCCGCACGCACTGCATCCATGATTGGTTGGTGACGCGGGCGGTCAATCATCGCCACGGTGATTTCGCTTACGTCTTTCTTCAAAGCCTTAGCAAGTTCACGCACGTTGTCACCTGGTGACATGTCGAGGCTTACAACGCCCTTGCCTGCCTTGGTGGTGATGAGCTTGTCCATGTAGAAGACATCTTTAGGGTTATACATCGAACCCTTATCGCTTACTGCGATTACAGAGATTGCGTGTGCACGACCACTGGCGGTAACCGATGTGCCATCCACTGGGTCAACTGCGATGTCACACTCTGGGCCGTTGCCATTGCCTACTTCTTCACCATTGGCAAGCATTGGGGCTTCGTCTTTTTCACCTTCACCAATAACGATGGTGCCGGCAAAATCCACAGTGTTTAGAAAATCACGCATCGCTTCAACGGCTGCGCCGTCGGCTGCATTTTTGTCGCCGCGGCCAATCCAGGCGCTGGCTTTTATTGCAGCTGCTTCGGTTGCTCGAACTAGTTCAACACCGAGGTTGCGATCTGGCTTACTGGTTGACACGGGCACTCCTTCGTGCGTGATGCGATTTATGGCTTCAGTCTAGCCAACGGCTGCGGATGACTACTTAGTGTCGGGGCCAGTAAGCGGCCCAATTTGCCCAGTGTTCAACTCTTGCTTGAACGCGTTCAAAATTTGGCGAATCGATTGCGGCGCGATTCCAAGAACTTCTTTGGTGAGTTTGTTATCGAGGGAGCTATCTACCGGAACTGGGCCAGGGAATCGCTCTTCAACTGGCGATTCAACTTCGCGAATTAGGTTGGCATCAAGTTCGAATACCTCGCACACCAACTGAGCGAGCTGCATGCGGTCAACTGCGTCATCGCCTACCAGGTGGAATGTGCCAACAGCGTTGCGAGTGACCACGCGTTCGATTTGGGCACCGATTTCTGCGGCTAGGGATGGCGTGGTCATCTTGTTAACGTGATCGCCACCCCAAACTTCGAAAACGTGTCCCTGCTTTAGTGCCTCAACCAGTGCGAATACAAAGTATCCGAAGCCAACATCCTGAGATCTTGGGCTTTCTGCAATTTGGTGCTGGCCCATCACGCCAGCAATGCGGCAGATGGCGCCGTTGCTTGGTGCTAGGTCGCGCATTACCTGCTCACCGAGTGCCTTGAGAAAGCCGTAGAAATTGACTGAGTTGCCCTTGTCACTTTCGAGTGCTTTGTGCTGGGTGCCGTCTAGAATCCAGTCTGTTGAGATGAAGATTGGCTTTGCCTGCACCTGGTTGGCGGCGCGCACCACTCGGTCGGTCATTCCAACAAAAGAGTCATAGGCAAAGGCGCGGTCTTGAACCAGGCGATTGAACTCGTTAGCAATGGCGCAGTGCACCACGGCGTCGCAACCGGCAAGCCCTGCCGCGATCGATTCGATGCTGTCGAAGTCAACAACGTTTACGGCCCAAGGTACGTTTGGCTCGGCAGGTTTGCGGCCTAGGCCAACCACTTCGTGACCATACTTTTGCAGCACTGCTGCGATGTTGCTACCTACGAATCCGGTGGACCCGGTAATTGCAATTCTTGCCATTTCTCACCTTTGAGTTTTTAGGGCTAAAGTTTGTGATTACAATACCATTGGAACGGTCCACGAATGGACCCATAAAACATGAGACAAGGACGTTTGCATGAGCGACAAGAAAGTACGCATTGGCCTGCTAGGTACAGGTCGAATTGGCCAGGTTCACGCTATGAGTATTGGCGCAAACCCAAACGTTGAGCTGACATATGTTGCTGACGTTTTTGTAGAAGGCGCTAAGAAGGTTGCTGACCAGTTCGGTGGCAAAGTTACCGCAGACCCAGCCGAAGTTTTTGCCTCAGGCGAAGTAGATGCTGTAATCGTTGCTGCACCTACCCCAACCCACGTTGATCTAATCAGCGCAGCAATCGATGCAGGCGTTCACGTGCTTTGCGAGAAGCCAATCGACCTTGACATCGCTCGAGTTGAAACCTTGCGTGCCAAGGCAAACGGAGCAAAGACTCTTGTTTCACTTGGCTTCAACCGTCGCTTTGACCAGCAATTCAATGAGATTCAGGCACGCACCGCTGCGGGCGAAATTGGAAACCTTGAGCAACTAACCATCATCAGCCGCGACCCAGCTCCGGCACCGAAGGCTTACCTTGAAGTTTCTGGCGGCATCTTCCGCGACCAGACCATTCACGACTTCGACATGGCTCGTTTCTTTGTGCCAAACATTGTTGAGGTTTATGCATCAGGTGCAAACTCATTCAGCGATGACATCAAGAGCCTTGGTGACTACGACAGCGCGGTTGTAACCCTTCGCGGTGACAACAATGAGCTAATCACCATCATCAACTCACGTCACGCTTCATATGGTTATGACCAGCGCCTAGAGGCATTCGGTTCAAAGGGTGCCTTGCTGGCTACCAACGTTTCACCTACCACTGTGAAGCTCTACAACGACAAGACCGTTGAAGGTCGCAACCCTTACATGGAATTCTTCCTAGAGCGTTACGAGTACTCATACCGTCGCGAACTAGAGCTTTTTGTTGAGGGCATTCAGACAGGCAAGAACAACAACCCGACCTTCGATGACGGTCGCGCTGCTTTGATGATTGCTGATGCCGCAACCGAGTCTGCAAAGACTGGCAAGGCAATCAAGATCGACCTTGCATAGTTAGTTTCGGAAACAAAAAAATGCGGCCCTCACGGGCCGCATTTTTTATTGCCTAAATTATTCGGCTGCTAGCTCATCGGCTACGGCACGAATGAAGGCAACGCTCTTGCGCGCTGAATCAAGCGGGCCACCTCCGGCGGCAGGCTCAGCAGGAATCACATTGTCTTGCTCGAGTGTGAACCATCCGGTGTATCCAGACTGAATCAAACCGCGAACGATTGCGCGAATGTCAACGTCGCCCTCGCCTAGCGGCACATACATGCCCTCAAGAATGCCCTGGTAGTAAGTGATCTCGCCAGACTGCACGCGGTCGGCAACCTTTAGGTTCACGTCTTTTAGGTGTGAGTGCTTTACGCGGTCAGCGTGCTTGTGAACGAATTCAACCGGGTCGGTGCCACCGATGATCATGTGGCCAGTGTCTAGACAGAAGTCGATTTTTGAGCCAGCAAGAATGTGCTCGATGTCGTCTTTGGTCTCAACCATGGTGCCAACGTGTGGGTGAAGCACTGCAGTCACGCCAAGTGAAAGTGCGTACTCGCGAACGCGGTCTAGATTGCCGTTCAGCACCTTCCAACCCGCTTCATCAAGCGTGGTGCGCTTTACGTCGTAGCCATCAAGGCCAGTGATTGCAGACAGCACCAAGGTCTTGGCGCCCGAAGCAACGTAAGCCTCCAGTTCCTTCTGCACGATAGGCATTGGGTCTTGGTCGGCAAGGTGCAACACCACAGGGAAGAATCCGCCTACGGCTTCCATGCCATGAGCCTCAAGAACTTCTGCGCGAAGCTTTGCTTCAGTTGGCAAGAAACCCTCTGGTCCAAACTCAGTTGCGCCAAGGCCAAGCTCTGCCATCTCTTTCAACACGCGCTCTGGTGTCATCTGGTGACCCCAGTTTGGAACCTCGCATACGCCCCAAGAAATTGGAGCTCCAGCAATCTTTACGTCTGCCATTTATTTTCCTTTTGCTATTTGGTTGCTGTTATTTAGTTGCGACAGCGCGAGGTGCGCGGCCCTCTAGAACATCGCGCACGCCAACGGCGGCATCGATGAAAGTTTGCACGGTTGATTGAATGCTCAAGCCCATCACATGTGGTGTGAGCACAACATTCTCGTGTTCAAAAAGTGCGTGGTGCGCTGGTGGTTCTGGGTCAAACACATCTAGACCTAAACCACCAAGTTGTTTGTTGTTCAGTGCAACTAGTGCAGCGTCGAGATCGATGAGTGCACCTCGGCCACAATTAACCAACACAGCTCCGGTTTTAAACTTCGCCAGCAATTCGGTGTTGATCATATGGTTGGTTTCATCGGTTAGCGGCACGTGCAAAGAAATCACGTCGCTGCGGCTAACCAAATTTGCGATATCTGCAACTGCGTTCTCGGCAGGAATCTGTGCGAACGGATCGTATGCCAAAACTTTCATGTCGAACGCTTCAGCAAGTTTTGCAACTCGGCGACCAATGCGACCAAAGCCAACAATGCCGATTGTTTTAGATTCAAAATCGCCTACCGGATATTTGATGCGATCATTCCAACCGCCGGTTGAAACCATTTTGTGCAATGGTCCAAGACGTTTGGTTAAGTGGAGTGCGTGTGCGATTGCACCCTCGGCAACGGCATTGGTGTTGCTGCCTGGAGTGATGACCACCGGAATGTTTTTTGAAGCTGCGGTTTCAAGATCAACCAGGTCAGTGCCAACGCCAGTGCGTGCAATAACTTTTAGGTTTGGCATTTTGGAAAATTGCGCTGCATCAAAAACAAATGCTGCTCGCACAATTGCACCGGCCGCCTCGGCAATTTGAGCCTCGGTTGGAGACTCAACAAAAACCAGGTCGTCACCTAGAACCGGTTGAACCACATTTGAATCAACCGGGCCCAGGCCAACAATGATTTGCAAGAGTTACTTCTTTGCTGAGGTTGTGCCAGCTACTGGCTCAACAGTTACCCACTGCTTTGACTCTGCAGATTTTTCAGCAGCAGAGATCACTCGAGCAGATGCAACAGCATCGTGAATGTTTGAGTTGAGTGACGGGCCACCAATGTATGACTCAAGGAACTTGCGAGCCTCGATGGTCTTTAGGTCGTCATAACCCATGCCAGTTCCGGCACCTGGCTGGAAGTGAGCGAAGTCACCGAAACCTGGAGCAACCATCACACGCTGGTATCCGAGGTGCATGCCTTTGCGACCAATTGCAATATCAAGCTCGTTCATGCGCTCGAAATCCCACTTGATTGAACCCTCGGTGCCATAGATCTCAAAGTTGTAGCTAGCGCGTGGGCCTACTGAAACACGTGAAGCCTCAAGTGTGCCAACAGCACCGGCGGCTACAGCGTTGTCAGCGAAGCGCACCAACATGCCTCCGTAGTCCTCGTTCTCTACTGGGCCTTTTTCTCCGCCTTCAATAACGTCGAAGTGTGTGCCCACACCCATCTGCTGAATTGGGCGCTCGGTATAAACGGTCTTGGTAATTGCAGACACTTCTGAAATTGGGCCAACGATGTAGTGCATTAGGTCAGCAAGGTGACCCATTAGGTCACCTAGCACACCGCTGCCGGCAAGCTTGCGAATGAAGCGCCATGAAAGTGCACCGTTCGGCTCTGATGAGTAGTCAGCAAAGAAGGTACCGCGCAAGTTGGTGATGCGACCAAGCTGGCCCTCGGCGATGATCTTCTTTGCGTGCTCAACTGCAGGTGCATTGCGGTAGTTAAAACCGATGGTTGAAATAACGCCGGCTTCTTTGGCGGCCGCTTCAACAGCTTCGGTCTCAGCCGCACCGCGGCCAACAGGCTTCTCAATCCAGAATGCCTTGCCAGCCTTTGCGGCGGCGATGCCGATCTCGGCGTGCAAGAAGTTTGGTGCACAGATTGAAACAACTTCAACGTCTGGGTGGTTCAGAACTTCGTGGTAATCCAAAGTGCCCTTCTCATAACCCAAAACATTCACTGCATAGTCAGCGCGGTCTTGCGCGGTGTCTGCAGCAATAATTAGGCGAGGCTTGATGCCAAGCTCTGGGTAAACAACTGGAATGGCTTGGTAAGCACGACTGTGTACTTTACCCATCCAACCAACACTGATTAGGCCAACGCCAACGGTGCGAGGTGTGTTTGACATTTTCTACTTTCTGATTTCGTTTACTGCGTCGGTAATTGCTTTTGCCATCAGAGTTGAATCTGAACCGATGGCGATAAATTTGAAACCCATCTCTACGTAAAAGCGAGCGATGGTTGTATCTGAAGCCAAGATGCCAGCGACTTTGTTCTGTGCGTTTGCCGCAGCCAAAACTTTTTGCAGTGCGTCTAGAAACTTTGGATTCTTGAAATCGCGAGGCACTCCAAGTGCGTAGCTCAAATCAAGTGGGCCAACAAAAAGTGCGTCAACGCCTGGCACAGCAGCAATTTCTTCAACTGCTGCTAGCGCACCAATAGTTTCGATTTGCACAAGGCATGCAGACTTCGAAACTGGGTTTAGCGCTTCAAGATCTTTACCCCAGGCAACTGCGCGGTTATATGTAGCTACTCCGCGATCTCCATTTGGTGGGTAGCTCATGTGCTGCACGGCTTCTTGAACCTGGGCAACAGTGTCAACGCGAGGAATCATGACACCGGCAACACCAGCATCAAGCACGCGGCCAATGCGGATGCGCTCTGATGATTCAACGCGCACCAAGGTTGGCACACCGTATCCTCCGGATGCAACCACGGTGGGTGAAACCTGTTCTTCGCCGCCGCCGCCGTGCTCTAGGTCTAACAACACCCAGTCCACGCCACTAACTGAAGCAACCTCTGCTGCCAATGGCGATGCCAAACCCAAGAAGGTGCCAACGGTTAGTTGGCCCTTCCTAAGGGTTTCTAAAAAGCCGCCTTGGCTGAGTGGAGATTTCATTAGTAGTGGAATCTCTGTGTCTTCAGGCCTGCGTTGTAGTCATCCGAAGTTGCCTGGATCCAAGGTGAGTTCTCGTGAACCTCAGCCGGCGCAACGTCCCACCAAACTTCAGAAGCAGGAAGGTTTGCGTGTGGAATGGTTGGAACCACGATTACAACCGGGCCTTGCTCATCGCGGGTGTCATCTAGCACCTTGGCAAATTCGGTGGTGGTCATTGGGCGGAATGCCTTGGCGCCCATACCCTCTGCCATCTTCACAATGTCAAGGAATAGGTAGTCACCTTCAAGACGAGGAGCCTTGCCAGCGGCTTCTGCCGACTCGGTCACAACTGGGCCGTCTTGACGGTAGCGGAACTCGTTGCCGAAGCTGTTTCCCACGCGCCACATCTGCAAACGACGAATCACTTGGTATCCGTGGTTTTCAGAAACAACGATGGTTAGAGGCAAACGCTCTTGAGCTGCAGTTACCAATTCGGTTGGAGCCATGGTCCAGGTGCCGTCACCAATAAATGTGGTGATGCGGTTGGCTGGGTTTGGGTTTGCAAGGCGAACACCAATTGCGGCAGGCAATTCATAACCCATGCAAGAGAAGCCAAACTCAAGGTGTGCGAAGCGACCTTCGGTTGCATCCCAAACTTTTTGAACGTCACCCGGAGGGCCACCAGCACCGGCGATAATTACGTCGCCTGAGCGTGCGTGGTTTTGCATCACGCCAAGCAACTGACCCTGAGTCATGATTGCGTCGGTGTCTTCTGAGAATGCAGGGTCAAGTGTTGACTTGTCGAATGTGAAGTTCACATCAAGAGCCGCGTTGCGAGCCTTAACCCAAACTGCATTCTTCTCGATAATTTCTGCTGTCCATTCGGCAGGAACTTTGTAACCGGCAACTGCTTTGGTGAGAGCTGAAAGGGCAAGCTTTGCGTCAGCAACAACCGTGGTTGCGCCCTGCTTGATGCCATCAAATTCAGAAACGTTAATCGAAACGAATTTAACCTTTGGGTTCTGGAAGATTGATTGCGATGCAGTTGCAAAGTCAGTCAAACGTGTTCCAACGTGAATGATTAGGTCAGCCTTGTTAACCAACTTGTTGGTTTCTGGTGAACCTTCAAGACCGATGCCCCAAACAGCCCAGTCGGCCTTCTTCTGAATGGCACCCTTGCCACCAAATGTTTCGGCAACTGGAATACCGGTTGCATCCGCAAGTGCTTCAAGTTCTGCGGTTGCCTTTGAGTAGATAACGCCACCACCAGCAATGATTAGTGGGTTCTTTGCCTGCTTGATTGCAGCTGCAACTTCTGCTACTTCATCAAGGCTTGGCTCTGGGCGACGAATCTTCCAGTCGTGTGGCTCAAAGAAGCTCTTCGGAAAATCGAATGCGTGTGACTGAACATCCTGAGGCAATGAAATTACAACTGCACCGGTCTCGACTGGGTTTGCCAAAACACGGAAAGCCTTTGGCAACGAGTAGAGCAACTGCTCTGGGCGGTTGATGCGGTCGAAGAATTTAGCCACCGGGCGGAACGCGTCGTTGACTGTTAGGTCTGGAGCCTGTGGGTTTTCAAGTTGCTGCAGCACTGGGCCCTGGCGACGAGTTGCATATGTGTCACCCGGTAGCAGCAAAAGTGGAATGCGGTTTACGGTTGCAGTGCCTGCAGCGGTGACAAGGTTAAGTGCACCTGGGCCGATAGATGCGGTAACCGCGATTACCTGGGTGCGCAGTGTGTGCTTGGCAAAGGCTGTTGCTGCGTGACCAAGCGCCTGCTCGTTGCGGCCCTGAACAAAAGGCAGTTCGTCGCTTAGCTGGTCAAGCGCTTGGCCCAAACCGGCAACGTTGCCGTGGCCAAAAATACCCATTGCAGCTGGAACGAAACGCTTGCGCACTCCATCGGTGACCGAGTACTGAGCCGCAATATATTTAACAACGGCCTGCGCAACGGTTAGGCGAACTGTTTCGCCATAGTTAGGTGTTACCATTTTTGCTCTCCTCGATTCCTTTAGTTCCACGCTTGACCGTGCATGATTACGGTTTTAACTTCTGTCATTTCTGCGATTGCAGAACGCAAACCCTCTTTACCAATTCCACTCGACTTCATGCCGCCATATGGCATTAGGTCTGCTCGCCACAATTGAGTCCAGTTGATGTGAACCACTCCAGATTCAATTTCGCGCATCGCTTGAATTGCTGAATTCATGTTGTTGGTAAATACACCCGCACCCAATCCGTAGATTGTGCTGTTGGCCAACTCGATTGCGTGAGTCACATCGCGTGCAGAGCTAACTGCAACTGCTGGACCAAACAATTCATCCTGAGCAAATGCAGAGTATGGGTCAACGTTGGTAACGATTGCTGGCTGAATAACAGTGCCATCTTGCTCGCCACCGGTTAGCAATGTTGCGCCATCAGCAACTGCTGTGCGAATTGATTGTGCAACTCGGTCTGCTTCGGCCTTTGAAATTAGCGTGCCAACTTTTGTGTCTGCAGCAGAAGGGTCGCCGACTTTGATCGCTTCAACCTTTGGCTGAAGTGCAGCCAAGAAGTCGCCCATGATTGATTCTTCGACAATTACGCGCTGTGCCGAAATACAAACTTGACCCGCGTTGATGTAGCCACCTAGTGAAATTGAGTTGGCTGCATATTCGATGTCGGCATCTTTTAGAACAACAACTGGGCCTGACGCGCCAAGTTCTAGTGAAAGTTTTTTCACACCTGCAACGCGTGCAATGTGCTCACCTGTGCGAGTAGAACCGGTGAATGAAACTTTACGCACACGCTTGTCGCTAACCAATGCGTCACCAAGCAATCCACCAGCACCGGTGATGACCGACAAAACTCCGTCTGGCAATCCTGCATCGATGAAGCACTGTGCCAATGCAATTGCAGTTAGCGGTGTTGAACGAGCAGGCTTAAGCACAACTGAGTTACCAGCAGCAAGTGCAGGTGCAAGTTTGTGCAACACCAAAAGTGCTGGGTAGTTAAACGGGGTGATTGCAACAACAACACCAACAGGCTGCTTGATGGTGAAACCAACTTTGTCGAATCCAGTTCCTTTGTTTGCATCAAGTGGCAACGTCTCGCCATAAAGTTGCGCGCCTTCATAGGCAGCCAATCGCATGATTTCACCTGAGCGGCTAGCTTCGCCACGGGCTTCAACCAAACTCTTGCCGTTTTCGGCACTGATGATCTGCGCCATCTCTTCTTGGCGTTCATCGGCCAAAGCCGCAGCCTTCAGCATGATTGCGAAGCGCTCGTGCGCAGGGGTTCTGCGCCATTTTTCAAAACCAATCACCGCAGCAGCAATTGCCGCTTCGACGTCGTCGAGATTTGCGGTGGCTACTTCGCCCACCACACGGTTGTCGAAAGGTGACTTGACCTCTTCGAATGCCCCGGATTTTGGCGCCACATAGTGACCGCCAATGATTAGGTTATTGCGCTCCATTGCGATTTCTACCTTTTGCTAAGCCGACCAGATTCAACTCTGGAACGGTCCGATTTTTCACCCAACTAAAACTGCTGTCAACTTTGTCCAATTGTCCAAATTAGGGTTGGACAAAATTGCTGGAATCCCTAATAACCAAGCGCGGCACCAGCAAAAGGTTCTTGCCCTCGGCCTCGCGCCAAACCGATTCGTCAGCAGAAAGAATCTCGGCTGCTCGCATGGCAATCGCCACCTTTTCTTGCTCAATCGAAGTGAGCGAGATGCGACTTAGCGCAGAAATGTAGGTGTTGTCGAAGCCCGTGACAGCAACCTGGCCGCCACCCGCCTTCTGAAAAGACTCAACAGCTTCTTGCACACCAAATGCAACCACGTCGTTAAAGCAAATCAATGCAGTTGGCTGCGGTTCACCTTGCAAGGCAATCTTGGCTGCCGAATAGCCGGCTTCCTCGGTGCGATCACAAAATTGCATGTGCGGGGTCAGCTTGTATAGATCCATAGCCTTTTTAAAGCTGGATATGCGAGCTGTCGAGACATCGCTGTCATCAGGACCTACATAAGACACGGTCTGATGGCCCTTTTCAACCAGGTGCTGAACAATTTGGCGCATTGCCTCGTCTTCATCAATGCGCAAAACAATCGCACGCTTCAATCCGGAGTGCACCGTGGTGGCGATCACAATAGGCACTTCTTCGGGCACTTGCTTCAGCGAGGCTTTGTCTGGCAAGTCGCCAATCACCAAAATGCCGCGTGGCTTCAGGTCGAGCAGGGTTTGCACGGTTGATTTTTCAAGCACACGTTTGCCATTTTGCATCGAAATAATCGCTGCGGTCATAAAAGTTTGGTGGCCGCGCTCGAGCAAAGCCTTGCGAGCGTGATCGGCAACCTCGGTAAATAGCGGGTTGTGCAGGTCGACCACCAGAATGGCGATGAAGTTGCTGAGACCACTGCTTAGTGAGCGAGCCCATACGTTTGGGGTGAAGCCCAGTTTTTTGGCGGCAGCCATAACTTTGTCTCGGCGGGCCTGGCTAACGCCCTCGTCGCTTGAGAACACCATCGAAACGAGTGATTTGGACACTCCAGCCTCGGCGGCAACGTCGCGAATAGTGGGTCTTTTGTTGGTCTTCATTGACAACTTTCAAGTTCAGTAGGCTCCAAACTACACCGAAATTTTGGACCTGTCCAATGGACAAAAACCCAGATAATTATTGGCCTCTAGAAAGGTTGCGGTTGCATAACAAACTCGTGGAACGGTCCGAATATGTATTTACATGCTGACATACTCAGGATTGTCAGAACTCGTTATGTTCCTTTCAAGTTCTGCATACAAATACTCGACGATGAGAGGTTAGTAAATGTCACTAAAGAAGTACGCAGCACTAGCAGCCGTGGCTGCTCTTGCTCTAGCAGGTTGTGCATCACCTGCGGCAACTCCAACTGATGGTGCCGGAGCACACTCAGACCTAAAGATCTGTGTTTACACACACGGCGACGGCGGCACTTTCTGGACCGTAGCTCAAAAGGGTGCAGAGGCTGCGGCTGCAGACCTAGGCGTAACTCTTGACTACCAGGGTTCAACCAACGACGCTGCAAAGCAGGCTTCAACAATTGACGCAGGTGTTGCTGCTGGATGTAGCGGTATCGCTGCTTCGGCACCAGACCCAGAGGCAATCAAGGCTGCGATGCTTAAGGCGCACGACGCTGGCATCCCAACAGTAACCATGAACTCAGGTTCAGCAGTGTTCAAGGAACTTGGCGCTTTCACACACGTTGGTCAGGATGAAGTTATCGCGGGTCGCGAAGCTGGTCTTAAGTTCAACGAGATGGGCGTAAAGCACGTTCTTTGCCCAATTCAGGAAGCTGCAAACGTTGGTCTTGAAGACCGTTGCAAGGGTCTTGCTGAAACCTTCACCGGTAAGGCAGAGAACTTCAACCTTGATGGTGGTCTTGCTGACCTAACCGCAGCTGCAGCAAAGCTTGCAGCAGCATTCAAGGCTGACAAGACAATCGACGCTGTGTTCGCTTTGAACGCTGACATCGCTGCGAAGGCAGTTCTACCTGCTGCTGAAACTGCTGGCGTGACTCTAAAGGTTGGAACCGTTGACATGTCTCCTGAGGCACTAGACGCAATTGCAGCTGGCACCATGGAGTTCGCAATTGACCAGCAGCAGTATGCACAGGGCTACATGTCAGTAGTTCTTTTGTACCTAGCTCTAACCAACAGCAACGAACTTGGTGGCGGTCTTCCGATCTACACCGGTCCTGGCTTCGTAACCAAGGACAACGTTGCAGCGGTTAAGGACCTAGTTGCAGCTGGCACACGCTAGTCTCTAGCAAGTAATAAACATCGAGGTGGGCTAGGGAATAGTTCCTAGCCCACCTTTTACTTTCTGGTTCGCCGAACCAAATTTCAGAATCAAAAAATTAGTTAGGTCACAAATGACAAAGTCGTCAACAGTTGATGAGCGCGTAAGAACCGCGAGCATCTTCCAAAAAATTCTGCGCCGGCCCGAATTCGGTGCCTTCTTGGGTGCAGTAGCAATCTTCATTCTTTTCGCATCAACCGACACCACAGGCAACTTTGCCGGCCCGGGCGGCATCGCCGGCTGGACTGACATCGCTGCCCCAATTGGCATCGTTGGCATTTCAGTTGCTCTGCTAATGATTGCCGGTGAGTTCGATCTTTCGACCGGTGTAATGGTTGGTACCACAGGCTTGCTAGTAGGCATGATGGTTACCGAACTTGGCATGAACATCTGGCTTGCAATTTTCATCGCTCTGCTATTTGCTGCAGTCGTTGGATTTATCAATGGCTATGTTGTTGTCAAGACCAAGTTGCCTTCATTCATTGTTACCCTGGCAACCTTCTTCGTGTTGAAGGGTGCAAACATGGCTTACACAAAGTTTGTTACCGGCTCAGTTCGCGTAACCGGCACAGACAAGGCTGAGGGCTTCGACTCTGCAGCGGCAATCTTTGCTTCGACTTTTGGCAGCGACAACTTTCAGATTTCACTTCTTTGGTGGCTAGGCCTAACCATCGTGGCAACCCTAGTGTTGACTCGCACTCGCTTTGGAAACTGGATCTTCGCGGTTGGTGGCGACGCTAACGCAGCGCGCAACGCGGGTGTGCCAGTTGACCGAACCAAGATCATCTTGTTCATGTACACCGCAATTTCAGCGGCGCTGGTTGGCATCATGTTCGTGCTTCGCCTAAAGGGCATGCAGGCTGGCCAGGGAGTTGGCCAGGAGTTCTACTACATCATCGCTGCTGCGGTGGGTGGAACCTTGCTAACCGGTGGTGCTGGCTCGGCTATCGGTGCAGCCATCGGTGCATTGATCATGGGTATGGCTTACATCGGTATTCCATTCTCACGTTGGGATTCAGACTGGACCTCAACATTCCTAGGAATCATCTTGTTCACAGCAGTACTGATTAACCTCTACATCGGCCGCAAGGCGAAGGGTGGCAAAAAATGAGCAGCAAAAACGCACTCGAACTAAAGAACGTAGAGAAGAGCTTCGGCAGCGTTATCGCGCTGCAGAACGTTTCAGTAGCTGTTGAAAAGGGTTCGGTAACTTGCATCCTTGGCGACAACGGTGCTGGTAAATCAACCTTGATCAAAGTGCTTTCTGGCGTGCACAAGCCATCAAAGGGTGAGTACTTGCTTGATGGCGTGCCAGTTGAGTTCAACTCACCGCGTGACGCACTAGCTAACGGAATCGCAACCGTGTTCCAAGATTTGGCAACCATTCCACTTATGTCGGTATGGCGCAACTTCTTCTTGGGCAACGAGATTCGCACCCAGGTTGGCCCTTTCAAAGTCTTGAACGTAAAGAAAATGAAAGAGATCACCAAAGAGCAGCTATTGGCAATGGGCATCGACCTGCGCGATGTAAACCAACCAATCGGAACCCTATCTGGTGGAGAGCGCCAGTCAGTTGCGATTGCACGTTCGGTTTACTTTGGTGCAAAGGTTCTGATTCTGGACGAGCCAACATCAGCTCTTGGTGTTCGTCAGTCTGGAATCGTTTTGAAGTATGTTCTTGCGGCTAAGGACCGTGGAGTGTCAGTGGTTTTCATTACCCACAACCCTCACCACGCACACCTTGTTGGTGACCGCTTCTACCTATTGAACCGTGGTCAAATGATCAAGCGTTTCGATCGCGACACAGTTCAGCTAGAAGAACTAACCAAGGCCATGGCTGGTGGTGCAGAGCTTGAAGCTTTGACACACGAGATCAACGTGGTACGCAAGTAATAGGTTCAACAGTTACTTCTAATGCCCCCGGCTCTCGAGTCGGGGGCATTAGATTTAAATCATTCAACGGTGAAGCAATTTCTAAGGATGCAATGAAGCAGCAATCAGAAACAGTGCGCGGTTACCTGCTGTCGTTTTTCGCAATCATCGGATTCGGCTTCACTTTCATTGCCGTCACACTCGGAGCCGAGAGCTTCGACCCCATCACAATGAGCATCGGTCGAGTTGTGCCCGCGGGAATCCTCTCGGTTATCGCTTTGAAGGCTATGAAGCAACCAATCTTGCCGCCGCGCGAGGCCTATCCACTAATCATCGGTTCATCACTTGGTGTAATTATTGGTTTTCCGCTGCTTTCGACTTTGGCACTGCAAACTGTGCCCGCCGCGGATGCTGGCGTGATTGGCGCCCTTACGCCGATGGTGACGGCAATCGTGGCGGTGTTTATTGGTCACAAAAAACCAAGGCCTATGTTCTGGGCAGCCGCAGCCCTAGGTGCCGGTGGCGCTATGGCGTTGGCCTATTTCAAAGCCGGCGGTGAAGTTGGTGGCGGCGCTTACTGGGGATACATCGCCCTAGCCTTTGCAGTGCTGTTTGCCTCAATGGGGCACATCTCAGGTTCAACCCTGGTGGCTAAATACTCTTCGTTTGCGGTGCTTAGCTGGGCGGTAATCATTTCGATTCCGGTGCAGTTGCCAATTGCAATCGTCAACTGGTCGATCAACCCGATTACCGAGTGGCCGACTTGGCCGGCAATTTTGGGTTACCTATTTGTGAGTTGGTTCTCGCTATCAATTGGCAACTTCATGCTCAATCAGGGCTTGCACACAATTGGCCTGGTGAAGGGCGCGCAGTTGCAGTTGCTGCAACCAATCGTCACGATGATTTTGTCGATCTTGGTCTTGCACAAAGCGGTTTCACCAATCACTTGGATTGCCGCCGCATTGATTCTCACCAGCGTGGCCTGGAGTCAGCGCTTCAAAACTAAGTAGCGCTTATCGCCCTGCGAAATTAGTCGCGGTGCAACAAGTCGTGACGAACGATAATTGCGTCACGTGCCGGGCCAACACCAATTGCAGAAATTCGAGCGCCGCTAATCTTTTCAAGCGCAACGATGTAATCCTGTGCGTTCTTAGGCAGCTCTTCAAATTTGGTGCAACCAGTGATGTCTTCGGTCCAACCAGGAAAGTTTTGGTAGATCGGAACAGCGTGGTGGAAGTCAGTTTGCGACACTGGCATTTCATCGAAGCGCTTGCCGTCAACGTCATAAGCAACGCAAACAGGAATCACCTTTAGACCTGTAAGCACATCCAGCTTGGTCAACACAAAATCGGTAACACCGTTGATGCGAGCTGAGTAGCGTGCAATCGGTGCGTCATACCAACCGCAGCGACGTGGGCGACCAGTGGTAGTTCCAAATTCAAAACCGGTTGCGCGCAAGAACTCGCCGTTCTCGTCGAACAACTCGGTAGGGAACGGGCCGGCACCAACGCGAGTTGTGTAGGCCTTCACGATTCCGATAACTGTCTTGAACTGGGCTGGGCCAATGCCAGAACCAGTTGATGCGCCACCAGCGGTTGAGTTAGAAGATGTGACGAACGGATAGGTTCCGTGGTCAACGTCAAGCATGGTTGCCTGGCCGCCTTCGAACAAAACTGTCTTGCCTTCTTCAATTGCGTTGTGCAATTCCAAAGCGGTGTCGGCAACCATAGGGCGCAAACGCTCGGTGAACTTCAACAGTTCGGCCACGATGTCGTCCACGCGAATTGCAGCGCGGTTATAAACCTTGGCAAGCAAGTTGTTCTTCTGAACCAATGCGCCTTCGATTTTTTGACGCAAAATGCTTTCGTCAAATAGGTCTTGAATGCGAATGCCAACTCGGTTGATTTTGTCGGCGTAGGTTGGGCCAATGCCGCGACCGGTAGTACCGATTGCGCGGCTACCCAAGAAGCGCTCTGAGACCTTATCCAAAGTCACGTTATAAGGGGTGATCACGTGTGCGTTTGCAGAAACGCGAAGCTTTGAGGTGTCGATGCCGCGAGCGTTTAGAGCCTCGATTTCGTGGAACAAGACCTCTAGGTCGATGACCACGCCGTTAGAGATAACCGGGATAACCCCAGGGGTCAAGATGCCAGATGGCAGCAGGTGAAGAGCGTATTTCTCGTTGCCAATAACCACGGTGTGGCCGGCGTTGTTGCCGCCGTTGAACTTGACCACATAATCGATGTGCTCGGCTAGCAGGTCAGTGGCTTTGCCCTTGCCTTCGTCGCCCCATTGAGCGCCAATAATCACTACTGCAGGCATGATGCTCCCCTTTGCCTAAAAAGAAGGATTTGCACGCGATGGCGTACAGCCAAGTTTATCGCTTATTAAAGACGTGCTGCATTACCCATTGGTGCATTGTGATGGCCGCAGCCGCCGAGGCGTTGATTGAACGGGTCGAGCCAAACTGGGTGATCTCAAGCACCACGGTGGCAGCCTCGATGGCAGCTTCACTCAGCCCCGGGCCCTCTTGCCCAAAAAGCAGCACGCATTCTTCGGGCAAGGCATACTCTTCAATGCGTTGGCAGTCAGGCACGTTGTCGATGGCAATGATTGGCAGGTTGCGGCCTTTGGCCCATTCCACAAATTCCTCTACAGATGGGTGGTGGCGCACATGTTGGTAGCGGTCGGTCACCATTGCGCCACGGCGATTCCAACGACGGTTACCAATGATGTGAACTTCTTCGGCCAAGAAGGCGTTAGCGGTGCGCACGATTGAACCGATGTTTAGATCGTGCTGCCAGTTTTCAATGGCTACGTGATATTTGTGGCGACGCTTGTCGAGGTCGGCAACAATTGCTTCCATCTTCCAGTAGCGAAAGTGGTCGAGCACATTTCGGGTGTCACCGTTTTGAAGCAACTCTGGGTCAAAGTGCTCTTCGGTAGGCCATTCGCCCTGCCACGGGCCAACACCCCAAGTGGTTAGTTCGGGTGAGGCGTTTTCGTCTTCGGTTGGTGTGGTGTTTTCAATCTCAGCCATTGGCGCGCTTTCTTTGCATTGCATAAATTGCCAACGAGGCCGACGCGGCACTGCCAACAATGACTCCCATGGTGCCAGATGCGCTGGCTAGTGAACCTTGCGCAAACGACAAGCTATTCATTAGCAACGCAACGGTAAACCCAACTCCACCGAGCAAAGCGATTGGAAACAGGTTTTGCCAATCAATTTGAGTTTTTGAAATTGCGCCCGCCACATAAGTGCCCAACAAGATTCCTGCCGGCTTGCCAAGAATTAGACCGGCGATTACACCATAAATAATTGGTGAATTTAAAACTGCGGATTGGTCTTTTACTGAAATGTGCACACCAGCTTCGAACAGCACAAAAAGTGGCAAACCAATTAGTGAATTAAATGAATCAAGTTTTGAGTGAATTGCGGCACCAGCACTGCGTGGCCATGCGAGACCCACCGCAACGCCAATCACTGAGGCAAGTGAAAGCAAGCTGAAACTTGAAGTGTAAAAAATTGCGATTACCAAAATCGCGAGAACGTCATCGACCACCGCAACGGTGAGCAAAAAAGCGCGCATTTCGGTTGGCAGCTTCTTGCCAAAAATTGCCAAAATTGCGAGCGCGAAGGCAATGTCGGTTGACATTGGAATTGCCCAGCCCGCAAGACTGCCGGTGTGCATATTAAAAAGAGTGAAGACCAATGCGGGAACAATCATTCCGCCAATAGCGGCAGCAATTGGAAGGGCTGCCTTGCGTGCGTTACTGAGCGAACCAACACTCAGTTCGTGACGCAGCTCAATTCCCACGGTGGCAAAAAAGATAAAGATCGCTGCCGCAGGCAGCCAATTAAATTGGTGAATCCACTCATAGCTAGCCAAGGCAGCAGAGTTGGACCAAAATAATGCCGCGAGCGCGCTCCCCAAGAGCAATGCGCCGCTGAGTGTTTGCTTGGCGTTTGTATCCACTTTGCAAGTCTATTTTGCGCGGCGGGTATCCTTGACCTATGGCAGATCGCAGCAATATCACTTCTTGGCTCACCGACATGGATGGCGTGCTCGTGCACGAAGGCCACGCTATCCCAGGCGCATCTGAGTTGATTGCAAAGTGGCAATCGGCCGGCACCCCCTTTTTGGTGCTCACCAACAACAGCATTTACACCCCGCGCGACCTCTCGGCCCGTCTCCAGGCTGGTGGCCTAGATATTCCTGAAGATCGCATCTGGACTTCGGCGTTAGCCACGGCAGCATTTCTAGACAAGCAAATGCCCGGTGGCACTGCTTATGTGATTGGTGACGCTGGCCTAACCACAGCACTGCATGAAGTTGGCTACGTGCAGACTGACAATAACCCTGACTACGTGGTGCTGGGCGAGACCCGCAACATCAACTTTGAGTCAATCACCAAGGCGGTTCGCCTAATCAAAGCTGGAGCACGTTTTATTGTCACCAACCCAGATGTGACCGGCCCTTCACAAGAAGGCGTGATTCCGGCAGCAGGATCATTCGCAGCGCTGATCACCAAGGCAACCGGCATGGAACCTTATGTGGTTGGCAAGCCAAACCCAATGATGTTTAGAAGCGCAATGCGCAAGATTGGCGCACACTCAGAGACCACCGGCATGATTGGTGACCGAATGGATACCGACGTGGTTGCTGGTATTGAAGCCGGCTTGCACACCGTGTTGGTGCTTACTGGAATATCGGATACCGAAGAAATCAAGAAGTACCCGTTCAGACCAACTGAGATTTTGAACTCAGTTGCCGATTTGATCTAGTACTCGTAATTTGGAGCCGCTGCTGCGGCGCCGATGATTACTAATATCCAAATAATTCCAAGTGCAATCCAGATCCAACCCACAACAATCGCAATTGTGGCAAGGCCGTCGCCCTCCTTGGGGTTGTTTGGATTGCGCACTTCAGTTCGGGCTGAGTATCCCAAAATCAACCCAAGTAATGGCACAAAGAAAGCGACTATTACAGCCACAACCGCAATCCCAGGTGTTGGGCCGAGTGGCACATGAGTGTAGCCGGGCGGTAGAACTCGATCGCCACCCGCGCCTTCGCTCTGCACGGCATCAATTTCAGAATTGTCTTGACGCGGCAGTCGGCCAACTGTTGCCTCGCCTCGACAAACTTCGCAACGGTCATAAAATTCCGAAGTCACGACGTACTTCATGCACTCCGAGCAATATCGTTCAAGCGTAGTTGTCGTTTTGTTTTGCTTGAGATGAATTCTCTGGGCAGCTTCAACTCCAACATTGACAACAGGGTTCGTGAAACGACGATCGTTTTGATGAGTAGAACAATAACGACAAAGTTTGGCGTTTATCTGAATCTTTTCAGCACAAGCTATGCACTCTTTTGTTTCATCTGACATAATTCCCCCAAATTACTGATCATCAATTGCTCTAGAAAAGGAGCGCTTCAGCACTGAGCTTTAACTACCGGCGCAACTCCGGCAATGCTTAGTGCAACGTTGTATTTCTCGATGAATTGCATTTCAACTACTGAAATCAGCTGTGTTGATTTCTTTCATGTACTTGCTGAAGGT
>NZ_JAHEIM010000022.1:0-3356 GCF_024639375.1 Rhodoluna sp. | reverse complement strand
CTGAGCTTTAACTACCGGCGCAACTCCGGCAATGCTTAGTGCAACGTTGTATTTCTCGATGAATTGCATTTCAACTACTGAAATCAGCTGTGTTGATTTCTTTCATGTACTTGCTGAAGGTAATTGCTGCGCCAATTGCAAGCACCAGCGAAGCCAGTGCAAAGTAAACCGGCTGCACACCAAATGCGTCAACTGCGATGCCCGCGAAAACCATTGAAATCATTGGCCCACCAGACCAGATAACCATTTCGAGACTGAACACTCGACCGCGTTTGCTTGGCGGAATCTTGCGCTGAATCACTGTGTTTAGCAGCGGTGTCATTGGGCCCCAAGCCAAGCCAAGCACCAAACCAAAAATGATGAGCATAAAGTATGGCGGCAAGAACGACATTGCCAAGTTCGAAAGTGCAACACCCAAGATGGCGAATCTAAAGATGCTGCTGTACTTGAAAATCTTCGAAAGCTTTTCAAACGAAAGCGAACCAATCACAGTGGTTGCTGCCATGGTTGAAAGCAAAATGCCAAGGCTCTGCGGGTCATGCTTTGCGTTGAAGTAGTTAGGCAGAACCACCATCTCGGTAGGCAAATAAATCATGGCCAAGGTCATTACACCGGCCAACATAATTGCTACGGATGGCGTTTTGAAAATAATTGTGAAGCCTTCAACGGCGAACTTAAACAAATTCTTTTCGGCTTCGTGGTCTTCTTTGTGTTCGCGTGCTTTCACCGGCAACATAAACAACGCCGAAACCGCACCGAATGCAGCGATTACATAAAAGGTGTTGTAAACACCGATCCAGCCAATGCAGAACGAGGCGATAGCTGGGCCAACCGCAAAGCCTGAAGCAAAAACGGCTTCTTGAATTGAGTTGGCTCGCTCGAGTGAAAGGCCGGCAACGCGAGCCACATCGGGCACAAATGCCTTGCGTGCAGTGCCCGAGCCCGAGCCCACGGTTGAACGCAATGTGCCAAGCGCAATTAGCAACGGAAAAGTGATGACCCAAACATTTGCAATAAATGGAATTAGCAGAGTCACCAGTGCGGTGAGAATTTCAATCACGATTCCGGTTTTGCGGCGACCGAATTTGTCAACGATTGATCCCATTACAGGAGCAAGAAGCAATCCGGGGATAGATGTGATGGCAATTGCTAGGCCGGCGCTAGTTGCTGAGCCGGTTAGTTGAATTGCAAGCCACGGAAACGCCATGAAAACCATGGAGCCCGAAACGACGCTGAGCCCAGAACTTATCTGGGTTAAAACAAAGGGTCTGCGAGTGCGTTTCTCGTTAGCGAAGGTCAAGGTCATCAAGACTTACCGCTGACAAATATCGGTAGCCAGCATCCCCGATCACTTTGTCGGCACCGGTGTCGCGATCAACCACGGTGGCAACCGCAACAATGATTGCGCCTGCTTCTTCGAGTGCCTGTGCGGCGGTTAGTGGTGAGCCGCCGGTGGTTGAGGTGTCTTCAACCACAATTACTTTTTTGCCCTTTACATCTGGGCCTTCAACCTGACGACCCATGCCGTGAGCTTTGGCTGCCTTGCGAACTACAAAGGCGTCTACTGCACGGCCTCGGGATGCCGCCTGGTGCATGATTGCGGTGGCCACCGGGTCTGCACCCATCGTCAAACCACCAACTGCATCGAATTCGGTGATGCCAGCAGCATCGAGCATGTCTAGCATTACCTGGCCAATCAGCGGAGCGGCTTCGTGGTGAAGGGTCGCACGACGAAGGTCAACGTAGTAGTCGGCTTCGATTCCGCTAGAAAGAGTGACTCGCCCGTGCACTACCGCCAACTGCTTAATCAGTTCAACGAGGCGTGGTTTTGAAGGCGAGCTAAAGGTCATGAGTTCAGTTTACCTAAGCGCATTTAGGCTAGAAGCATGCGCATCGCCACCCACAACGTAAATTCAATTCGCACCCGTGTAGACCGAGTGGTTTCATGGCTTGAGCGCACAAGCACTGATGTTTTGGCGATGCAAGAGATCAAATGCAAGCCAGATCAGTTTCCTTATAAGCAGTTTGAAGATGCCGGTTACAAGATCTACATGCACGGCCTAAACCAATGGAACGGCGTAGCTTTTGCCAGCCGCATTGAGGCTGAGGACATCGAAGTTGGCTTCAATGGCATTCCGCCATTTGGCAAAGAAGGTAAAGAAGCCGTTGAAGAGGCTCGTGCGCTGGGTGCAACCTTCGATGGCGTGCGGCTTTGGTCACTTTATGTGCCGAATGGCCGCGACATTGGCGACCCACACTATCACTACAAGCTCGAGTGGCTAGATCGACTGGCTTCGAATGTGGCCGAGTGGCAAGAGCACGAACCCGAGCTGCCGTTGGCTTTGATGGGTGATTTCAACATTGCCCCTTTGGATACTGACGTTTGGGACATTGCGGATTTTGCAGGCCTCACCCACGTGACACCCGAAGAGCGCCAGGCCTTTGAGGCTTTTGAGCAAATTGGAATGATCGATGTGGTTCGTGAACGCGTTCCCGATGGCTACACCTACTGGGATTACCAGCAATTGCGATTCCCTCGTAACGAAGGAATGCGCATCGATTTTATTTTGGGCAACGATGCTCTTGCCGATCGAGTTACCTCGGCAGCGATTGATCGCGACGAGCGCAAGGGCGAGGCGCCAAGCGACCACGTGCCCGTGGTCATCGATTTAAACTAGGTCGCAGGCTTCGAAATATTTTTATCTTTCACAATGCGGTGACCCCAGCGGATCCAAGCTCGTTCGTGAAAATAATAGAGAACTGATTCGCCTGCGGTTTGTATCAAAGCAATAGCCAGACCAGTTTCAACGCTGCCGGTGAATGCATAACCGATGCTAAACATCATCACATTGTGAAACGAATACCACGTGATGCTTTTCACGATGCTTTTCTTTTTGCTGTCCACGGCTGGCCCCTCTCAACCCTTAAAGGTTAGCCACCTTTTGCGTTCGGTCTCACTCAACTTTTCAATTGAATAGCGCAGCATTGTGCGAGGCATTCGATTTGCATGCTCATGCAAAAATGCGCGCAGCACATCGCTCTCACGATTTCCTACTTCACGCAGCATCCATCCGACGGCTTTGTGCATTAAATCTTGATCGTCTTTGAGCAGCTTCTTGGCAAGGCGCAAAATTTCATCAAAGCGATAATCGCGGATGAATGCTGCGGTGAACAACACGGCAGTTCTGCGTTCCCAAAGTGAATCGCTGGCAGCAAGCGAATTCAGAAGTTTGTCGGTTCCAGTGCGGCCAATTAGCAATTCACCAAAGTAAGGCGCAGTGCTATCAACGAGATCCCAATTGTTGACCCGTTGGGCATAAACATTTTGCAAATAGAAATCAAAGAGTTCGGTGCGA
>NZ_JAHEIM010000002.1 GCF_024639375.1 Rhodoluna sp. | reverse complement strand
GGCTGCACCTTTCACTACTTCAACACTGCAGCAAGAGGCTTCTCGCAAATTGCGCATGTCGGCAAAGCAGACCATGGATACCGCGCAGTCGCTTTATCAAGAGGGTCACATTACTTATATGCGAACCGACTCACCAACTCTTTCGACTCAGGCGATTAATGCTGCCCGCACCCAGGCCAAGCAAATGTTTGGTGCCGAATTTGTGCCAGATGCGCCACGCGTTTATCAGGGCAAAAACAAAAACGCACAAGAGGCCCACGAAGCGATTCGCCCTGCCGGTGAAACTTTCAAGCACCCATCAGAGCTGGCCAGTGTTTTGGCTGGCCGCGCGTTTGATCTTTACGACCTCATCTGGAAGCGCACCGTTGCATCTCAGATGCAAGACGCCAAGGTTTCAACCACCACTGCAAAAATTTCAGTGAGCCCGCTTGCTGATGGTGGCGCTGCCGAGTTCACCGCATCGGGAACCGTAGTCACCTTCCGCGGATTCATGGCAGCTTACGAAGAAAGCCAAGACGAATCACGCAACGAAGACGAAGCCGAAGAGCGTGAGTCAAAGTTGCCTAACCTATCCGCGGGTCAAGCGTTAAAGGCTATTGAAGTCACCGCTAAAGACCACCAGACTTCACCGCCACCGCGCTACACCGAAGCTTCATTGGTTAAGGCGCTAGAAGAAGACGGCATCGGCCGCCCTTCGACCTATGCGGCGATTTTGTCGACCATTATCAACAAGGGCTACGTGACCAAGCGTGGTCAAGCGCTTGTTCCAGCTTGGATTGCCTTCACCATCACACGTTTTCTTGAGGAGAACTTCGGCAATCTAATTGATTACGCGTTCACCGCTCAGATGGAAGAAGACCTTGACCGAATTGCTAGCGGAGAACTTGACCGCAGCTCATGGTTGAAGAAGTTCTACTTTGGCGAAGACAATGGCCACGGCTTGCGCCCAACCGTTGAGAACTTGGGCGACAGCGACCCGCGAGCCATCAACTCAATTGAGTTGGCAGAGGGCATTACTTTGCGAACCGGCAAGTACGGCCCATACATTGAAATTTTTGGAGATGCTGCGGCCGAAGGTCACGATGAAAATGGGCGACGAATTGTCAACATTCCAGAGGGCCTTGCACCTGATGAACTAACCGTTGCCAAAGCCAAAGAACTTATCGATGCGCCAATCATCACCGACCGCGTGATGGGCGTTGACCCAACCACTGGCTTCAACATTCTTTTCAAAGATGGCCGCTATGGGCCTTATGTGGTTTTGGATGACGAGCACGCGGCGAAGCCGAAGACCGCATCGCTGTTCAAAACCATGAGCCCAGAAACTTTGACTCTTGAAGATGCAATCGCGTTGCTGTCTCTGCCTCGCGTAGTTGGCGTTGACCCAGAAAGCGCAGTTGACATCACCGCGCAGAACGGCAAGTTTGGCCCTTACCTAATGAAGGGCAAAGACTCGCGTTCTTTGCAAAGCGAGGACCAGTTGTTCTCGCTAGATCTTGCTGGTGCGCTTGAGATTTTTGCGCAGCCTAAATATGGAGGTCGCCGCACCGCCGCAACTCCACTCAAGGAATTCGGTGAAGACCCAGCCTCTGGTTTGAACGTGGTTGCCAAGTCGGGTCAGTTTGGCCTGTACGTCACCGACGGCGCTGTTAATGCAACCGTGCCTAAGGATGAAAATCTGGAAGAGCTAACTTCTGATCAGGCATTCGAGTTACTCGCGATTCGTCGTGAAAAACTTGGGCTTGAACCAGGAGAGGCACCTGCCAAGGCTGGCAAGGTCACCAAGAAACCAACTACCAAGCGCGTGGTCAAGGCTGGCGCTACCCGAAAGAAAAAGTAATGCCCGGTCTGTTCATTTCTTTTGAGGGAATCGACGGAGTTGGCAAATCAACTCAAGCTGATTTGCTAGAAGAATTTTTGACAGCGCACGGACGAACCACGCTGCGAACGCTAGAGCCGGGCGGCACCGAACTTGGTCAAGAAATTCGACACCTGCTGCTGCACCGCAAGGGCGAGGTTGCTCCGCGCGCCGAGGCTTTGCTTTATGCAGCCGATCGCGCACATCACGTTGCCACTAAAGTGAAACCCGCTCTGGATGCCGGCACCGATGTAATCACCGATCGCTACCTGGACTCATCCGTGGCATATCAAGGTGTTGGTCGCGCGCTAGATGCCGCCGAAGTGCGAGCGCTTTCGATGTTTGCCGTGAACAACCTTTTGCCAAACCTCACCATCTTGCTTGATCTAGATGCCGAGGCCGCAATGTCGCGCCGCAAAAATACCGGCACCGAACCTGACCGCCTTGAGCGTGAAAAGACCGAGTTTTTTGAGGCAGTGCGTCAGGCTTATTTGCAGCTTGCCAAGGCTGAACCCGAGCGTTGGTTCGTGGTTGACGCCGCGCAATCGATTGATGAGATGCAATCGCAAATTCGTGCCCGCGTTGAAGGGCTGCTGTAAATCAATTGAGTGCCACCGCCGCATTTGCACCAATTTGGAATGACCTGCTTGGTCAACCAGAAGCGGTTGGGCAACTGGAAGTTGCCGTGCGTCACCGCGACCAGGGTGTGCATCATGCTTGGTTAGTCACCGGCCCACCCGGGTCAGGTCGTTCAAATTTGGCTCATGCTTTTGCTGCTGCACTGCTTTGCCCAACCGGTGGTTGCGGCGAGTGCAAGAGTTGCATTTTGGCCAAGGCCGGCAGTCACCCAGATATCTCGGTGCTCTCAACCGAGAAAGTGCAGATCTCAATTGAAGAGGTTCGCCAACTAGTGGCCAACTCACAATTCGGTGGCTCGATGGGCAAGTTTCGCATCATGATTATCGAAGATGCCGACCGCATGCAAGAGCGTTCGTCGAATGTTTTGCTCAAGGCGCTAGAGGAGCCGCCAGCCGGCACGATCTGGCTGCTGTGCGCGCCATCCGAGGCAGATATGTTGCCAACCATTCGTTCGCGCGTTCGCCGCGTGGGCCTAAAGGTGCCGGCCATCGAAGAGGTGGCTCGCATTCTGATTGAGCGCGATGGCATTGAGTCGAAACTGGCACACCAGGTTGCTGCAGAATCGCAGAGCCACATTGGCATGGCTCGCCGATTAGCAACTAGCTCTGAGGCGCGCAGTCGCCGTCGCGAGACATTGATGGCGGCGTTGAACATCACTGGCGTCACTTCGGCCGTGATGACCGCCGAACGTTGGCTTGAAATTGCTAAGAAAGACGCCGAGGCGCTAACCGCCGAGCGTGATGACGAAGAGAAAACTGCTTTGATGCATTCGCTTGGTTTGAAGCCTGGCGACAACATTCCTGCCAACCTAAAGTCTGATCTGAAGGCACTTGAAGAGGGTCAAAAGCGCCGCGCAACTCGCAGCGTGCGTGACGGCCTTGACCGCATTTTGGTTGACCTGATGTCTTTGCTTCGTGATGTTTTGACCCTGCAGATCGGTGCCGGCGTGGCATTGGTGAACGAAGACTTGCGAGCCGGTATTACCGAAATGGCAAACGGCTCAACTGCGGCGCAAACCATCCATCGCATCGAAGCTGTCAGCACGGCTCGTCACCGCGTGGATTCAAACGTGCGTGATCTAATGGCTCTTGAAGCACTTGCCGTTCAGTTGCGCAGAAAGTAATCATGAAAATGTTGATAACCAAACTTTCTCGCGCGGTTGCTGCGGCTCTTGTAGTTACTTTGCTAACCACTTCTTGCGCTGTGGCTGCAACCAAACTGCCTAACACAGTGGCGCTGAAGCCGAATGTCGAGGCAAGCATTGCTACCGATTTGAAACCTATTTATTCTCAAAAAATTACCTTCACCAAGTGCGGTGCAGACAGAACCTATTGCGGCACGGTTTTGGTGCCGATGAACTGGGCAAAGCCAAGTGGCAAAAAACTAAAACTTTCCGTTGCCTATCGACAAGCTGATATTGCGAAGCCAAAGGGTTTCGTCTTTTTCAATCCAGGCGGCCCGGGAACATCTGGGTTGGATTTTTCTTTGAATTCAATTTCTTCGATCGGCACACCGGCTTTGCGCAAGAACTTCAACGTCGTTGGTTTTGACCCACGTGGTGTTGGGCAAAGTGAGCCAAAAGTTAAGTGCCTGACTGCCGCACGCATGGATCATTTTTTGTATGGCATTCCACAATTTGAATTGGGTAGCGCTGGCGATTTGGCCGAGACTCGAGCCACCATGAAAGAGTTCGCCGATGCCTGCGTGGCAAACACAGGCGCAGCACTTGGTTACATCGACACGGTGTCGGCGGCGCGCGACCTCGATGTTTTGCGCGCAGTGTTTGGTCAAAGCAAGTTCAACTATCTGGGCTACAGTTACGGAACTTACCTCGGCACCATGTATGCGCAGTTATATCCGAAGCGCGTTGGTCGAATGGTGCTCGATGGCGCAATCAACCCCTTGATGAGTGATGAAGATCAGAGTCTCGCGCAACTCAAAGGTTTCGATCTGGCATTTCGCAATTACCTAACTCAGTGTTTAAGCAGCAGCGACTGCCCATTCTCTGGCAGCTTGGCCAGTGCCCAGCAGGCGATGGCAAATCTGTTTTTGAAAATCGAAGCAAACCCGTTGCCAACCGCTTCGGGTCGAAAAGTGTCTTATGGCACTGCGCTCACCGGTGTAATCATGGCGCTCTATAGCAACAGCAGCTGGAGCACGCTGAGTTATGCAATCACCGAAGCCAAGACGGGCAAGGGCGACACCCTGCTTGAGTTGGCCGATGCCTATAACGATCGCAAGGCAAACGGCACCTATTCGAGCAACATCACCGAAGCAAATATTTCAATCAATTGCTTAGACGCCCGACAGTCTTCATCGCCTGCGGCAATGGCGGCCCAGAACGCCCGCGTGGTGAAGGCCAGTGTGGTGTTTGGTCGCTACTGGCAATTTGGCGGCCTCGGATGTGCCGAATGGCCATATCCATTGGCAAAGCATCCAACTAATTACAAAGCAGCAGGGGCGCCAACCATCATTGTCGTGGGCACTACCGGCGACCCAGCCACCCCTTATTCGCAGGCGGTTGACCTTGCCAACTCGGTGCTCAAAAAGGGTCAACTCATCACTTTCAACGGCGATGGCCACACGGCCTATGGTCACTCGAACACCTGTGTAGACGACCACGTGGACGATTTCTTCTTGAATGGTGTGGTGCCAAGCGAAGATCCGAAGTGCTAGTAATAACGAATGGGTTACCAATAGCCATTTTGTAAAAAACAATTCTGTATTTCAGTAGGCTCACAAAAGAGTGCTTCGGCACCCACATGCCGCAACGAGGCGGCATGAACCTAGTGAACATCGGAGTTCAATGTCATCTTCAGAGAATGAAAAGGTGTGGGCCGAAACACAGGCCAGCCCAGAGTTCCAGGAACTGAAACGCAAATTTAGGGGCTTTGCTTTTCCACTAACTGTTGCATTCCTGGTTTGGTATTTCCTTTACGTAGCACTCACCGCTTATGCCCGTGATTGGGTGAGCACCCCGGTGATTGGCAACATCAACATCGCGTTTATTTTGGGTGTGCTGCAATTTGCCAGCACGTTCATCATCATGTGGCTCTATGAGCGTCACTCAACTCGAAACCTCGACGCCAGATCAGAAAAACTGCGTCAGCAAATTGAGAAGGAGTTGGCTAAGTAATGAACACCACTCTGCTCAGCAGCATCCTGTTTATTTCTTTCGTGGCAGTAACTTTGGTGCTGGTATTTCGCGCCGGTCGCTCAAACAAGAAATCGGCAACCGACTTTTACGACGGTGGTGCTTCGTTCTCTGGATTCCAGAATGGCCTAGCTATCGCCGGTGACTATATGTCTGCCGCATCTTTCCTTGGCATCGCCGGAATGATTGCCTTGTTTGGCTACGACGGCTTCTTGTATTCAATTGGTTTCTTGGTTGCCTGGCTAGTGGCACTGCTGTTGGTAGCCGAGCCGCTTCGCAACTCAGGTCGATTCACCATGGGTGATGTGCTTTCTTTCCGCATGAAGCAGCGCCCGGTGCGCACAGCATCGGCGGCGTCAACCATCGTGGTTTCAATCTTCTATCTGCTCGCACAAATGGTGGGTGCCGGTTCGCTGGTTTCACTCTTGCTTGGCATCACTGACTCAGGTGCAAAAACCTGGATCATCGCCGGCGTGGGTATCTTGATGATTGTTTACGTGACCATCGGCGGCATGAAGGGCACAACATATGTGCAGATTCTGAAAGCGTTCTTGCTGATGATTGGTGCAGCACTTTTGACCATAATGGTTTTCGCGCAATTCCACTTCAACGTTTCTGAGCTACTGGGTGCCGCGGTCAAGAACAGCGGTAACGTCAACTTGCTATCGCCAGGTCAAAAATATGGCGTGGATGTTGCCGACGACCCATTCAAGACTTTGATGAACAAGCTCGACCTATTCTCACTTGGTCTTGCTTTGGTGCTTGGAACCGCTGGTTTGCCGCACATTCTGATTCGCTTCTACACCGTGCCTACTGCCAAGGCAGCTCGCAAGTCAGTTAACTGGGCAATTGGAAACATCGGAATTTTCTATCTGATGACCATCGCCCTGGGCTTTGGTGCAGCGGCTTTGGTTAGCCAGGATGCCATCAAGGCTGCCGACAAAGGCGGAAACGTTGCGGCACCGCTATTGGCTGAAACGCTTGGCGGTGGTCACGGCAGCACCGGCGGTGCAATCATGTTGGCGGTCATTGGTGCCATCGCGTTTGCCACCATCTTGGCGGTTGTCGCGGGTCTTACTTTGGCCAGCTCGTCATCGTTTGCGCATGACTTCTATGCCAACGTAATCAAGAAGGGCAACGCTTCACCTGAGAAGGAAGTTCGCGTTGCTCGAATTGCGGCGGTGCTAATTGGTGGCGTGGCAATCATCCTGGCCATTGGTGCACAGGGTTTGAACGTGGCTTTCTTGGTTGCGATTGCATTCGCGATTGCTGCTTCGGCTAACTTGCCGGCGGTGCTCTACTCATTGTTCTGGAAGCGATTCAACACTCGCGGTGCGGTGTGGGCCATCTATGGTGGCCTTGCCTGTGCAGTGATTTTGTTGGTGTTCTCGGGCAACGTTTCGGGAACCCCAACATCGTTCTTGCCATTCGATCCAGAAAACGGCATCAACAACATCAACTTCAAGTTGTTCCCGTTGAATAACCCTGGCATCGTTTCGATTCCATTCGGTTTCTTCATGGGATGGTTGGGAACCGTTACTTCAAACGAACGAAACAGCGCCAAGTACGCAGAGCTAGAAGTTCGCTCGCTTACCGGTGCGGCTATCGGCAAAGCCGTTCAGCACTAATCAATTCAAAAGAAAACCCCGGCCATTGGTCGGGGTTTTCTTTGTTAGATTCGAGCAAGTGATAAATCTCAGAGGGGCAAGTTGAAGAACAAAGCGTGGCAAGAAGCACTTTCAGTGCGCTTTCGCCGCCTTCTTTCGGGTGACCCTAACGGTGTGCCACCTTGGCTAGAGGTAGTTGCCGCCGGCGATGATGCGGGCTGGTTTACCCCTGATGATGCACCGTGGGTTGTGCACGCAGATTTTGCAACCTTGGTTGGCGGCATTCGCGCTCTATTGATGCAGGCTTTGCATCCGGGGTCGCTGGCAGGTGTGTCACAGCACTCAAGATATGAACAAGACCCACTCGGTCGACTCTCGGGCACCATCCGCTGGCTAACCGTGACTACTTTTGGTTCCGAGCAAGCAATCATGCAAGAAGCAAGTCGAGTGAACCGACTGCACACCCGCGTTGTGGGCGATTACGTTTCAGGTCAGGGAGAGCAAAAGAGCTATCGTGCAGCAGATGCCGACTTGCTGCTTTGGGTGCACATCGCTTTCAGCGATTCGTTCTTAACTGCCCACGAATGGTATTCCGGTGTGAGCATTCCCAAAGGTGACAATGCAAGTGCCGCGGATAACTATGTGGCCCAGTGGTCAAAATCTGTGCAGCCGTTGGGTTTGGCCCAGGCGCCGATGACCCGGGCAGAACTCAACGACCAAATTTCGCAGTTCGCCGAACAAGGGCTGTTGCGAGTAGACGAGCAAACTCTGCAGGTTGTTGATTTCATTCGCAAGGCACCATTGCCTAAAAGCGCCAAACCAATTTATGCGTTGTTGTTTGACGCAGCGGTGGTTAGTTTGCCTCAAGAAATTCGACAAATGCTTGGCCTCAGGGCGCGACCTCGTTGGTTCGTTCAACCAGTGGTTCGTGCGCTGCTTAGGCTGATGCGTTTCGCTATAGGGCCAGAGAGCCCAATTGAGGATGCTGCAAAGCAGAGGCTAATTCGGGTTGGGGCTTGGAGCCCTAACTCATAATGTTTTGAAACAAGAAAGTGGCCCGCGAATTACCGCGGGCCACTTTCTTTATTGGTTTACTTTTTAGCCAGAGACAACCAGGTGTCAACCACGGTGTCTGGGTTCAATGACACCGAATCAATGCCTTGCTCAACCAACCAAGCGGCTAGGTCTGGGTGGTCACTTGGGCCTTGGCCACAGATTCCCACGTATTTGCCAGCCTTCTTGCATGCGGTGATGGCCATGGTCAACAATGCCTTCACAGCATCGTTGCGCTCATCAAATTCGTGAGCTACCAATGACGAGTCGCGGTCTAGACCAAGGGTCAACTGAGTCAGGTCGTTAGAGCCAATCGAGAAACCATCGAAGTGCTCAAGAAACTGATCTGCCAACAACGCATTGCTTGGCAACTCACACATCATGATTACCTGAAGACCGTCAACGCCTCGCTCAAGGCCGTTTGCCTTTAGCAATTCGATTACCTGCTTAGCTTCGTTCACTGTGCGCACGAATGGAATCATCACCTTTAGATTGGTCAGACCCATCTCATTGCGCACTAGCTTTACTGCGTCACATTCCATTTCGAAGGCATCGCGGAAATCCTTAGAAATGTAGCGAGATGCACCGCGGAAACCAAGCATCGGGTTTTCTTCATGTGGCTCGTACTTTGAACCACCGATGAGGTTTGCGTATTCGTTTGACTTGAAGTCGCTCAAACGGAAAATCACCGGTGAAGGATTGAAAGCCGCAGCAATCATCGACATGCCCTCAGCCAAACGCGAAACATAGAACTCACGTGGTGATGCGTATCCAGCAATTCGCTTTTCGATTTCCTTCTTGGTGAAGTCATCCTGAGCCGCCAAGTTCAAAAGAGCATTCGGGTGAATACCAATTTGGCGGTTGATGATGAACTCCATGCGGGCCAAGCCAACGCCCTTGTTTGGAATCTTGGCGAACGAGAATGCCTGGTCAGGTGTTCCCACGTTCATCATGATCTGAACTGGAATCTCTGGCATGTTTCCGGCATCCGAAGAAAGCACTTCGAAGTCGATTAGACCTTCGTATACCTTGCCGGTTTCACCCTCGGCACAAGAAACGGTAACTTCGTCGCCGTTTGCCAGCGCCTTGGTGGCATCCGAGGTGCCAACCACTGCAGGAATGCCTAGCTCACGCGCAATGATTGCTGCGTGACAAGTGCGACCGCCACGGTTGGTGACGATTGCGCTGGCCTTCTTCATGATTGGTTCCCAGTCAGGGTCGGTCATGTCGGCAACCAACACATCGCCAGCTTGGAACTGGCTCATCTGGTCGATTGACGCCATCACGCGAACGGCGCCCTTGCCGATCTTCTGGCCGATTGCGCGACCTTCAGACATCACCTTGCCGGTGCCGTGAATTACGTAGCGCTCAATGACCCCACCAGTCTTGCGAGACATCACTGTCTCTGGACGAGCCTGCAAGATGTAGAGGTTGTTGTCGAGGCCGTCTTTAGCCCACTCGATGTCCATCGGGCGGCCGTAGTGCTCTTCAATGGCAACTGCGTAGTTAGCGAGGGTGGTGACTTCTTCATCGCTAAGGCTGAATTGAACGCGCTCGCCTTCGGTGACTGCAACAAACTCTGTGGTCTTGCCCACAGATTTGTCAGCGGTGTAAACCATCTTGATGGCTTTCTCACCCTTGCCGCGCTTAAGAATCGCTTTGCGACCAGCCTTTAGAGCTGGCTTGTAAACGTAGAACTCATCGGGATTAACTGCACCCTGAACCACTGCCTCACCAAGTCCATACGACGATGTAATGAACACGGCTTGGTCAAAACCTGATTCTGTGTCAACCGAAAACATAACTCCCGAGACAGCTTTGTCTGAGCGAATCATTTGTTGCACACCAGCAGACAGGGCCACGTCACTGTGGATGAACCCGTGGTGCACTCGGTAGGCAATTGCGCGGTCGTTGTAAAGCGATGCGAATACCAACTTGATTGCCGAAAGAATGTTTTCGATGCCGTGGATGTTCAAGAAAGTTTCTTGCTGGCCAGCAAAAGATGCTTCTGGTAGGTCTTCGGCGGTTGCCGATGAACGCACGGCAAAGGTTGCGTCACCATTGTGAGATTCGAGAAGAGTTTCATAGGCGCCACGGATGGCTTGTTCTAGCTCTGGCTGAAACTTTGCTTCAAGAATGAAGTCTCGCACTGCTGATCCAACTTTTGAAAGCGCGACAACGTCATCGGTGTCGAGGTTTTCGGTCAGTTGGTTAATCTTGTCTTCTAGCTTGTTGTAATTGAGGAATTCACGAAACGCATCTGCGGTCGTTGCGAAGCCACCAGGCACGCGAACTCCTGCAGAACTCAAACCATTGATCAACTCACCAAGTGACGAGTTTTTACCGCCCACTTGGTCGAGATCTTTCATGGTTATGTCATGCAACCAAAGTATTTCTTTCATTTCCCTCCTCCACTTCGCCTAACTGCGAAGCCCCTTTATATCCATTGCCACTGAGGCAAGCTCTTCAACCGATTTGGTTGAGGAATCTAAGTACGGAATCTTGTACTTCTCAAAGATGTGCATCGCAGAGTCAATTTCAAATCGACACTGCTCAATCGATGCGTACTTTGAATTAGGACGGCGTTCCGAGCGCACTGTTTGAAGTCGTTGGGGAGTGGAGATTAGGCCGAAGGCTTTATCTGAAGTCTTTTCAAGGCTGGCAGGCAGCTTTAGCGTGTTGAAGTCTTCGTCAACAATTGGAAAGTTTGCCGCCTTTACGCCGTATTGAAGCGAGAGGTACATGCTGGTTGGCGTCTTGCCGCAGCGAGAGGGCGCTACCAAGATGATGTCGGCTTGGTCTAGAGCGCGAAGGCTCTGGCCATCGTCGTGCTCAATGCTGTATTCAATGGCGGCCATGCGCTGCTGGTACTTGGTGGCGTTCGAGATGCCGTGAGCTGAACCCTTGATTGGTGCGCTTTTTACGCCTAGTTCCAACTCGAGGGTTGGCAGGGTTTGGTCAAACAGGTCAATAAAGAGCGATTTGCTGGTGCTCAAAATGTTTTTGATGTCTTGGTCAACCGTGGTGGAAAAGACGATTGGGCGTTGGCCTGGAACATTGGCGCGGTCAATGCGCTGAACGGTTTTTTCGGCATCTAGCACATTGGTTACAAATGCAATGGTGTGGTTTTCAAAAGTTGAGGTATCGAATTGTGAAAGCAGGGCGGCACCCCAAGCTTCGGCAGTGATCCCTGTTCCATCGGATACAAAGAAAACGGTGCGAGTATCGGCCACGGGCGTTCCATTCACAGACCAAGACGTCGTTGTCGGTGGCCATTCTTAGGCCAATTATAAAGCCGCGACTTTGTGCAAAACCGGCTGAATGAAAAATAAGTGACAAACTTTCACATTTGTTTGCTTTGTAAGCGTTTTCTTAAATTAATCCCATGCGCTTTGCCGCGTCAACCAATTCTGCACGTGCATCCGGGTGAGCCACTGCGATGATGTTTTCGGCCTGCTGTTTTTGTGTGTGACCAAAGCAAGCCGCCAAACCCTGCTCGGTTGCAACATAGCTGTGCTGAAAACTAGTGACGTTATCGGTTAGGTGAGGAACAATCGCCGACTTATTAGCCTTCGGGTGCCATGAAGGCAGTGCCATGAACGACTGGCCACCACGAGAGTGCAAAGCACCAACAATGAAGTCGGTTGATCCGCCGAATCCCGAGTAAATCTCGCCTCGCACATAACTGGCATTTGCCTGGTCATAGAGGTCAACTTCGAGCGCGGCGTTGATGCTGGTCATTTTGGCTTGGCGGCTAATCTGACCCGGGTCATTAGTCTTCTCGGTGCGCAACATGCGAACCGAGCGATTCAGGTGTAGCCACTCATACAGTTCGGTGCTGCCAAATAAGAACGATGCAGTCAGTGGCAGTTCTGGGTCTAGGGCTCCGGCCTTGTGCAAATCAAGCACACCATCGCTAAACATCTCGGTCCACACGCGCAGATTTTTGCGCTTCAGCAAACCGGCAAGCACTGCGTCGGGAATACCGCCGATGCCGAGTTGCATTGTTGAACCGTCGGTGACCATCGCCGCAATGCGGTCACCAATCTCTTTGGCATCACCAACCGCAGGTGTTGGCTCCTTCGAGAGCAGTTGCTCATCCACTTCGATTAGGTAGTCGATTTCGTGTTCATAAATCTGAGCATCGCCATAGGTGTAGGGCATGTTCTTATTTGCCTGGGCGATTACTAAACCACCGCGTTCGCGCACAGCCTCAATTGCTGCCGGAAGCACGTTTACCTCGATTCCCAAACTCACGGTGTCGTGACGTGGGGCAGAGGTGTGAAGCAAAACGATGTTTGGCCAAAAGTGATCGCGAAAAAGAATTGGAACCAGGCTCAATCGACTCGGCACGTAGTTCAGTCGCTCGTGTCTGCGCATGCCAGGTCCAACGAATGCAGATTCATACTCCACGCCTTCGCGGTTGGGAATGCCAACCTGGGCTCCGAGCATGTTGAGGCGGTAGGTTTCAACCGACTCATCAAGGGCATTTAGCAAAACGGTAGGAGTAGCAAAGTTGCCCGAGGCAACCACGCGCGGATTTTCGCCAACACCCGAAAGAATTTGTTTCAGCTGTTCATAGTTGATTACGCGCATTATCTAGTTTCCCCGCTTGTTCATTTGATACTTCACCGGAACCAGTGCCCAAAGAATTGCAGCCATGTCAATGAATTCTTGACTCACAGCACTCTGGGTTGAATTTATAAAACCTGCGGATGCCGCCAGCATGGCAATCATTGCAAAACTCATGCCCACCCCGGCTGCCTGCAGGGCGCGAGCACGTGTGCCCTTGGCAATTTGCATCGCCACGGCGAGGTGCTGAATCGAATCTTCAACAATCACCACATCGGCAGCCTCGCTGGCAGCGGTTGAGCCTCGGGCGCCCATAGCCACGCCAACATCCGAGGCAGCAAGAGCGGGTGCATCGTTGATGCCGTCACCCACCACAACCACTGAACCCTTAGCAGCAGCCATTTCGGCCTTTACTATGGCCAGCTTCTGCTCGGGCTTGCACTCGGCAAAAACTTCATCAACGCCCACTTCGAACCCAACGGCTTCGGCTGTGATCTTGCGGTCGCCCGAAACCATGATTACTCGCTTCACGCCCAGTTTGCGCAGCCAGTCAACAGTCGACTTTGCCTCATCGCGCAACGGGTCGTCTAGGCCAATCATCGCCTTCAGCTCGCCGTCCTCTTCAACGGCAACCAGCAAAGCATTATCAAGTTGTGCCCACTCGGGCAGCTCAGTTGCAGGTTGACCAACCCGAATCGAGTGGCCTGCAACTTTGCCAATCAAACCGACACCGTGATTTTCAATCACTTCGGATGCGCGCTCGAGTGAAAGGCTTCGACGTTTAGCTTCGGCAATGAGTGCCTGGGCAATCACGTGTGGGCTTGATTGTTCGAGTGAAGCCGCAAGTCGAATAATTTCACTCTCGTCAGTGTCAGGCGCAAATGCAATCCGAGTGATTTCTGGCCCACCATGGGTGAGCGTTCCAGTTTTGTCGAGCATCACGGTTTCGGTGCGAGCAAGTTGCTCCAGCGCTGCGCCACCCTTGATGATAGCTCCGCGTGAAGCCGCTTTTGACATGCCCGCGATAATCGCCACCGGCACCGCCAAAATAAGTGGGCAAGGAGTGGCGGCCACGATGACAGCAACTGCGCGGCTTAGCTCGCCGGTGAAAATCCAGGTGCCAACCGAAAGCAAAAGTGCGAATGGCACAAAGCGCACCGCCCAGCGGTTGGCAATGCGCACGCCATTAGCGGTGTTTGCCTGAGCCTGTTGCACCAATCGAATCAAATTTGAATAAGTTGAATTCTCGGCATCACGCGAGGCAATCATTTCAACTTCGCCGGCAGCATTGAGCACACCCGAAGAAACTTCTTCGGTTGCAGCGTGATATTGAGGAAGTGGTTCACCGGTCAATGCAGATTCATCGAACGAACCCTCGGTAATCAAATTGCCATCGAGCGGAACAACTTCACCAGAGCGCACCAAGAGTTTGTCACCAACCTTGACCGAGGCAAGCGCAACATCTTTGATTGACCCGTCTGCGAAAATCACATGGGCAAATTGCGGTGCACGAGCCAGCAGCGCCTCTAGTTGTCGGCGTGCTCTGCCTTCGGCCCAGCGTTCCAAAGCGCGGCCGGTGGCCAACATCACCGAGATCACACTGGCGGCAATCCATTCGCCAGTGAGCGAGGTGGCCAAAATCGAAACCAAGGCCAACATGTCGCTGCCAAATTCCTTATCGCGAATAGCGCGAATAAGCAGAACCACGGATAAAGCAAGGCCGACAGCCGCACCAACTGCCCAGCTAAGAACCGCACCTAGGTGCAGGTCGCTAACCTCAAACAGAAAGCCACCACCCAGGCTGGCAAGGGTGGTAACCAGCAGCAGGTAATCGTTGCGCAGAGCCTTGTTCATACCTTCAGTCTGCCACTGCTGGGCTGCCAAAAACCCACAGCGATCTAGACTCAAAACATGGTTAAACCAATGATTCAGTTTCTAGGCGCAGCAGGCACTGTTACCGGCAGCCGTTTTTTGCTCACTGCCGGCACCACCAAGGTAATGGTCGATGCAGGCATGTTTCAGGGCCTCAAAGAACTGCGTCTAAAAAACTGGAATCCTTTGCCGATCGATCCGGGCGAGCTATCCGCGGTGATTATTACCCACGCCCACCTAGACCACTGTGGCTATTTGCCGCGATTGGTGAAAGACGGTTTTAGGGGCAAGGTGCACCTAACTAACTACACCGCCAAATTGGCCGAGGTTGTGCTGCGAGACTCAGCGCGAATTCAAACCGAAGACGCCAAGTACGCGGCAAAAAAAGGTTTTTCAAAACACAACCCACCGAAGCCGCTTTATGAAGAGGCAGATGTAACTCGCACTCTTGATCTATTCAGCGTCGAGAAATTTCACAACCGGGTCAAGGTTGCCGAAGAGACTTTCGTCACGTTTTATCCCTCGGGTCACATTCTCGGTGCGGCTTTCGTTGAAGTTGAATTCTTTGGAAAGCGCGTTCTTTTCACCGGGGATATGGGCCGCGAGCAGCACCCGCTGCTAATTAGCCCAGACCGTGTGCCCGGAGGAGCGTTTGATGCAATTGTGACCGAGTCAACCTATGGAGACAGAGAGCACGCACTTACCACCACCAATTTTGAAGACGCAATCAATCAGACAGTTGAACGCGGTGGTTCGATTTTGATTCCGGCATTTGCAGTTGACCGCACCGAAGTTATTTTGATTCAACTTCGCGAGTTGATGCAGGCTGGCAAAATTCCAAACGTGCCAATCTATGCAGACTCACCAATGGCACTTCGAGCCTTGGGTTTTTATCGCGAGGCAATCAACGGGGACTCTCCAGAAATTAGAGATGAAATTGTTGAAACCTGGCGGGGCAAAGACCCATTTGATGCCGGCACACTAGTTGAGCTGATGACGGTTGATGAATCTAAGAGCATCAACAACCCAACCGCTCCTTGCATCATCATTTCGGCATCGGGCATGGCAACCGGTGGGCGAGTGGTTCACCACTTGCGTGAGATGTTGCCAAATCCAAAGCACACAATTTTGTTGGTTGGTTTTCAGGCGATTGGCACACGTGGCCGTCGACTTGCCGAAGGCGAAACCGAAGTAAAGATGCACGGCGTGATGGTGCCGGTGCGCGCGCAGGTTGAACAGCTCGAGTCCTTTTCGGTGCACGCCGATGCCGACGAACTAATTGCTTGGCTTGGCAGCGCCAGCGAAGCGCCGAAGCATGTCTTCGTGGTTCACGGCGAAGCAGGAGCTGCCGAAATCTTTAGTGACCGAATCAAGTCGCAACTCGGCTGGCACGCACATGCACCGCGCGACGGCGAGGCAGTCGAACTCTAGGTTCTTCTGCGGTTATTTTTGATTGGTGAACAAAACCAAATCATTTTTAGGCGCTGCCGTAGTGGCAGGCAGCCTGCTGTTTGGTTTGTCTGCAACACCGGCCTTTGCGGTTGGTAGCCCGAGCCCGAGCCCAAGCCCCACTAAATCGCCCGCCGCTCCAGGCGTCTGCTCAGCCAAGACTGCCATCAGTAACCCGGCGCTGGGCCGCTTCTATGGCTACGTGATTGATGTTGCCACTGGCAAGACATTGCTCGATGTTCGCGGTGCCGAGCAGACCCCTTCGGCCTCGGTATTGAAGGTGCTTACAGCTGCAACCGCACTCACCAAATTGCCGGTTGAAACATACCGAGCTAAAACCTCGGTGCTCACCATCCCGGGCCAGCCCTCAACCATTGTGCTGCGTGGCGGCGGCGACTTTAGTTTGTCTCAACTCACTAAAGACAGCCGCTCTGCTTACACGGCAGCACCACGACTTGAAACGCTTGCCACCAACGTGCTCAACAAATGGTCGAGCGACACCGAAATCACAAAAATCATTTTGGATTCCAGTTTCTTCACCGGGCCAAATTACAATCCGTTTTGGAAGGCTAGCGATCGCACCAACGGGTACATCTCAAACATCACGGCACTGCAATTAGATAGTGACCGCACCAATGGTGACATCACGAGTTTGGCTTATGACGGTTATCGAAGCACAGACCCAGTTGGCAAAACTGGTGCCCTTTTCAAAAAGGCACTCAAAGCCCTCGCAGCGAATGCAACCGTAGTTGTCGGCACCGCTCCAAAAAGCGCTGTCGAACTAACCAGCGTTTCGAGTCAGCCTATGGACTTTTGGTTGCATCACGCAATGATGGCTTCGGATAACACCGAGACTGAGTTCATCGCGAGACATGCAGCAATTGCGGCTGGGCTGCCTGGCAGTTTTGACTCGGTTGAACCGTTGACCAAGAAGGTGCTCGAGAGTTTATCGATTGACTCAACTGGCCTAGTGATGAAAGATGCATCTGGTTTGGCTCAAGCTAATCGAGTCACTCCGCAAATCATTGCTCACCTAATGGCCTCCGCCGCTGACCCAACCAGCACCTTGGCACCGCTTGAAACATATTTGCCGGTTGCCGGAAAATCTGGAACCCTTGCTGGTCGCTTCAACGGCGTGAATGCGGTTGCAAAAAATAGCGTGAAGGGAAAGTCGGGATTCATCCCCGGTCTTTATAGCCTCGCCGGAATCATCGATGCCAAAGATGGCACTCGCTTGGCTTATGCGATGTTTGCGCGCAGTGCCGATGGCAAGCAGGTTGGCTGGGCAACTCGCGGCGCACTAGACACCGTGGCTACTCGCTTCTTTGTGTGCGGCGCAAAACTAACCAAATAATTAAACCGATTACCGCCGTGGCAATCGCGCCCAATCCAATCCAATTCCACTGAGTCACCACAGTGGTTGCCCCATCGTCAACCGGTGCACTAATCGGCATCGGCGATTCAACTGCGGATGAGTCAGCGCCGCAAGCAGGAATTGCTGGATCAACTTCGAAGCCGGCGGTGTTCTTCACGGTGAAATCGAAGAGTCCCTCAACCGGGTGGCCGTCTGCTGAAACCACTCGCCAGGTGACCACATATTTACCCGGGATGGCCAGCTGCGCGGTAGCCGATAACTGAGTGGTGCTTCCGGTATCGGCTGGCACCCAGCACGAGGTGCTCGGTAAAGAGCCATCCGGGGCTTGAATTTGCACCACATTGCCTTGATCGGCACCTAGGTTCATTAGCTTTTCGCCAAAGCTGATTTCAATTGGAATCAGCCCAGCCTCAATGGTGGAACCGGCTGCTGGGCTGGTTGAGGTCTCGTTAGCGTGGGCCAATGCCGGGCTAGCCGAGCCGAAAAATGTTAGGCCAATCAAGGCCAAGCCGGCAAAAACACTGCGCAAACACTTCATACTAGAAGTCTAGTTAGCGCGAAATGGAGCTTCATTGTCTGAGTCAAACGGTCGTTTTGGTTATTGGAAAGACGCCGCAAAGGGTGCCTTAATTGGTGCCGGTGTGCTTGCTCTAATCATTGGTGGATTCAGCATTTCTGGTGCCGGCCTGCCAACCAACAATGGCAGCAACACCCCAACTGCAACTAGCAGCAACAGCGCTTCGCCTAGCCCAAGTTCAACCTCGGTTCGCACTTGCTCGGTTGCAACTCAGGCGGCCGACACCAAACTTGGCAACCTTTCGGCAGTGGTTATCGACGCTAAGACCAACGAAGTTTTGTTTGATCGCAACGCTTCGGCCCCAGCAGCAACTGCTTCAACCATGAAGACACTTACCGCTGCGGCTGCGTTGTTGAGCCTTGGCCCAAACTACCGAGTTGAGACTCGCGTTTACCAAGACCCAACCGACCCAGGCACAATCATTTTGGTTGGTGCGGGTGACCCAACTTTGTCGCGCACCGCAGTTGGCAAGCAGTCGATTTATCGCGATGCGCCAAAGCTTTCAACTTTGGCATTGAATGTAAACAAGAAAATGGGCAGCACGCCAATCACCAACATTATTTTGGACAGCACTTTGTTTGCTGGGCCAACGTGGGAATCATCTTGGGAGCGCAGCGAACTAACTCAGGGTTACATGTCTGAAGTGACTGCACTGCAGGTTGATGGTGACCGCCTAAACCCAACTGCTGAAACATCGCAGCGCACTACCTCGCCAGTGCAAAACGCAGGCAAGTGGTTCAAGCAAGCGCTTGGTGCATCGGCGGCAAGTGCAACGGTCACGGTGGGCACCATGCCATCCGGGGCAACTCAACTTACAAGTGTTTCATCTCAGCCAGTCAGCAAGTGGATCACCCACATGATGCAAGTTTCAGACAACACTGAAGCAGAATTCTTGGCGCGATTGGTTTCGCTCGACCAAGGCTTTGACGGGTCTTTTTCTTCAATCAACGCAGCTTTCAAATCTGCGCTAAAGCCAACCAATCTTGATGCAACCGGTGTGGTTATTAAAGATGGCTCAGGATTGAGTGACTTCAATGCGGTTTCGCCAAACTACATGGCGCAACTTTATAAGTTGGTTTATGAAGCACAGGGTGTTTTCTCAACCATCAAACAGACCTTGCCTGTTTCGGGTGAGTCTGGTTCGTTGGCTTCACGCTTCAAGGGCGACAACCTAGATGCCACCGGCCACATTTATGCAAAGACCGGTTGGATCAAGCGCGGCTACACGCTGGCCGGAATCATTGAGGCTAAAGATGGCACCAGCATGGTGTTTGCGGTTTACGCCCTCGGCAATGTGTCTGATGCAACCAAGACAGCAATCGACAATTTGGTCACCGGCTTCTACCGATGTGGCGCAACGCTTTCTAACGAATAGTTAGATTTCGCGGCGAGCGCCTGGGCCCGCCGAAACCGCAAAGATCTCTGGCTTGGCAAATCCAAGTGCTTCAAATTCGGCAATCACCGAAAGAGAAATTTCACTGATCCTTTCGGTTGGCGCCAAAGCAATTGCAGCACCACCAAAACCGCCACCGGTCATTCGTGCGCCAAAGGCACCATGCCGCATAGCCGTTTCAACGGCTGTATCAAGCTCGTCAACCGAAATTTCAAAGTCGTCACGCATTGATTCGTGTGATGCGTAAAGCAACGCACCAATTGCGCCCGGGCCTTGCTCGCGCAAGGTTCGCACGGTGTCGAGCACTCGCTGGTTCTCGGTGATTACGTGACGCACTCTTCTAAAGGTTGTGTTGTCTAGCAAATCGTGAGCCTTTGGCAAATTCGATTCGTTGAGTTCGCGCAGGCTAGAAACCCCCATTGCCGCAGCACCCGCTTCGCAGGCTGCACGACGCGATGCATAACCACCATCGGCGTGACGGTGGGCAACCTTGGTGTCGATAATCAAAAGTTCAAGTCCGGCCTTGGCGAAACCTAGGTCGATAACCTGAGATTCAAGGTTTCGGCAATCCAAGAACACACCGTGATCTGCCTCACCCAGCAAGGATGCCGATTGATCCATGATTCCGGTCGGTGCACCAACAATTTCATTTTCGGCAAGCTGGCCAGCTTTGGCCAACGTCTTTTTATCGAGGCCAGCGTTCCACAACTCGTTTAATGCAACGCCAACTGCGCATTCGATTGCGGCCGATGACGAGAGCCCAGCACCAACCGGCACATCGGATTCGATGTAGCAATCAAAACCGGAGCCCGCCACTTCAGACAGCTTTGCAATTGCCCAAGCCACGCCAAATGGGTAGGCCGCCCAGTCGTTTTTATCGTCGCGGGTGATTGAGTCGAGCGGAACCTCGTGCAAGGTTGGTGAAAAGCTTGAGCCCACGCGCACCAGGTTGTCTTCACGCAGGGCAATTGCCGCAAATGTGTGGCGGTTGATTGCAAATGGAAACACGTAACCCTGGTTGTAATCGGTGTGCTCACCAATCAGGTTCACGCGCCCGGGAGCCGACCAAACGCCGGTTGGTGCATAACCAAATTTGGCTTCAAAGTCGGCGGCAGCTTTGCGAATTAACGAATCGGTCATTACAGAACCTCACGAATCATTTTGGCGGCAACCTCTGGTGCAAAGTCGGCGATGAATGCGCCCATTGCCGATTCAGAGCCAGCAAGGTACTTGAGTTTGTCGGCGGCACGGCGAGGCGAAGTGATCTGCAACTGCAAACGCACATTTTCTCCACCAGCAACCAAAGGTGCTTGGTGCCAAGCCGAGATGTATGGCGTAGGGGTGTCGTAGATGCGATCCAAAGCATTCAACAGTTGGTGGTAGATGCTGGCTAGTTCGTCTTTTTCAGCCTCGGATAATTGCCCAAAGTGCTGCACGTGGCGATGTGGCAAAAGGTGAATCTCAATTGGCCAACGACCGGCGAACGGAACATAAGCGGTGAAGTGCTCACCGGCGATCAACACTCGTTCACTTGCTTTTTCAAACTGCAAGGTTTTCTCAAACAGGTCGTCACCAAATTTGGCGATTGAAGCCAACAACTTAGAAGTTCGTGGCGTGACATAAGGGTAAGAATAAATTTGACCGTGCGGGTGGTGCAGGGTCACACCAATTTCTTGACCGCGGTTTTCAAACGGAAACACCTGACGCACGCCTGGCAGCGACTGAAGGTCATTAGTTCGGTCGGCCCAAGCTTCGATCACGGTTCGCACTCGACTCACCGGCATTTGCCCTAGTGAACCAAGGTGCTCCGGGCTGAAGACCACAACCTCGCATCGACCAACGGATGCGCGCGTGCTGCCTAGTTCAAGATTATCTACAACTGAATATTTCTCGTCATCCGCTGGCAACAGGTCTGGGCCAAAAGAAGGGCTCTTATTCTCAAACACCGCAACATCAAAATTGTCGGGCACTTCTGAAAGATTGTCTTCGTTGGTTGGGCAGAGTGGGCACTCATGAGCTGGTGGCAAAAAAGCACGATTGTGGCGAGCCGCAGCAACCGAAATCCATTCACCGGTTAGTGAGTCCAAGCGCATTTGTGCAACCTCAGGGCGCGGTGGCAATTCACGCTGATCGGACTTGCGGGCTTGTGGCAGGGCCGAATTCGAATCATCGAAATAGAAAATGTCTCGACCGTCGGCCAGCTTTGCTGCAATTTTGTTTGTCATCACTGGGCTCCTCTGGTCAAAGTTTAGTTGCGTGCCTTGTTCACCCAGTGAACCCAAAATTAACCTAGAAACAACCTGCGGTGTTCACATAGTTTCCAAACCGCTGGGAATATGTACATATGACTACAACACCAAACACAGCAGCGAAGCCTGCAGTTAAGAAGGCTGCCAAGCCAGCAGCTAAGCCAGCCGCAAAAGTTGCTGCAAAGCCAGCAGCTAAGCCAGCAACCAAGCCCGCAGCTAAGGTAACACCAAAGGTTGTCAAGGCCAAGCCAGCGGCACCTCGCGCCTATTCACTAGTTACCGGCCCAGACGACTCAACCTTCTGCGAGCGCGTATCAGCCAAGTTGGCTAATGGCTACGAACTATATGGTTCACCATCAGTTACTTTCAACGGCAAGACAGTAATCGCAGCCCAGGCTGTAGTGCTGAAGAAGAAAGGCAAAAAGAAGTAATTCTTCGCCAAGCTTAAAACCCCAGTCGCGAGGCTGGGGTTTTTGCATTCTGGGTAGGCTTTCAAAATGAACAAATTCACCGCGGATGTTCGTGCCCGCCTAGCCGTGACATTCTTCTTTGTCTTCACGGGTGCGGCAACAACAGCATGGGCTGTGCATATTCCAGTTGTGAAAGAGCGTTTTGATCTTTCAAATGCCCAAGTGGGCTGGGTCATCATGATGCTCGGTCTTGGCGCTGTGACCTCTATGCAGTTCATGGGTCACATTGTTGACAAACGTGGCAGCAAATTTGGCACCGTTTTGGCAGGCATCTGCACATCTGTGGCGGTGATTCTGCCTGGCCTGGCCACAAACGTTTACACACTGTGCGCTGCGCTATTTGTGTTCGGATTTTTTCTGAGTGCCACCGATGTGTCGATGAACGCTCAAGCGGTAGAGCTTGAAAAACGCTACAACCGACCTATCTTCAGCGCCTTTCACGCGTATTGGTCTATTGGTTGTGTAATTGGTGCCACACTAGGCGGCGCTGCACTTGCCGCCGGGTGGCCAATGGTCGTCACGCTTTCGGCAATCGGCGCGCTCGGGCTAATCATGGTTGCCGTTGCCAACAACTGGTTCCTGCCAAAGGTGCAGTCGCAGCAATCCGAGGTAGCCAAACAAAGCAAGCAAGAACTCAAGGCGCAAGCCAAACTTCAAAATGCAGCGAATCGCCCTTACCTAAAACTCGTTGTTGCACTTGGCATCATGGCGGGTTCGGGCGCGCTCATCGAAGGCATCGGACTCGACTGGTCTGCGTTGTTTGGGGTTGGCATTCTCAATGTGTCAGCATCGCAAGCTGCTATTTCGGTGACGGTTTTCTCAGCGGCGATGGCAGGCTTCAGATTCTTAGCTGACAAAGTCGTTGGCAAGCTCGGTCGAATTCCAGTGATTCGCTACGGCGCTGCAATTGCGGCAGTGGGTGTTGGTTTTGCAATCTCGCAAACCGTTTTCGAAATTTCAATCATCGGATGGCTGGTGGCCGGCCTCGGAATATCCGCGGTGGTGCCGCAGATCTTTGCCTACTCGGCGGGTGTTGGTGAAGAGTCACACTCGGGTCGAAACATGGCAATGGTTTTTGGTCTTTGCTACGCGGCCATGCTGGGTGGCCCGGCAATCATTGGTTGGGTTTCATCGCTAGCTCCACTCAACATCACTTTGTGGTTCGGTGTTTTGCTTGCCGGCTACATCTTTATTACTTCGCTGTTTTTGCCAAAAGACAAATCACTCGTCAATTAAGCCAGTGCAATTGACTTCCGCTCTTCGGAAGCCCATTATTGGTCTGTGGCCAAAGCAGAGCTAGATCAAAAGTCGGTGACTGGCCGAGCCTTCTCGGTGCTCGATGCCTTTGACGCGAGTCATCGCCACCAAACACTTGCTGCAATCGCCCGTCGATCAGGCCTTCCACTAACTACCGTGCACCGGTTGGTTCACGAACTCACCGCCCAAGGCGCACTGATTCGAACATCCGATGGGGCCTATGAAATTGGCAGCAAAATGTGGCGCCTGGGGCTGCTTGCCTCGCTGCACTCTGACCTTCGCGAAGTGGCGTTGCCCTACATGGAAGACATTTATCAAATCGCCAACGACGCCGTGCAGATTGGTGTACTCGATGGAGTGCGTTGTTTGATCGTTGAGCGCATCGCCGGCTCGCGCACTCTCGAAGTAGTGAGCAAGCCCGGTGCGCGCTTGCCCTTGCACGCCACTGCAGTGGGCAAAGTTTTGATGGCCTTTGGCTCAAAAGAATTGCAAGATGCAGCAATCAAATCTTTGGATAAGTACACCACCAAGACCATCACCGACGAGGCCGACCTCAAGAAGCAACTAAAAATAATCAAGACCCAAGGGTTTGCTCATTCAGAAGAGGAGCTGGCGATGGGTGCCACGTCGATTGGGGTGCCAATTTACGGCTATGGCAACCGAGTGATTGCTGCCCTCGGATTAGTGACTCCGGTGGCTAACCGCGACATTGAACGAATGGTTGCGGTGCTAAAGGTATCGGCTAGCGCGCTTTCAAAGAAGTTGATTCTCAGCGGTGTAGGCAGCCTTAGCGCACCTTAGATAACCTTTCGATAACGGTCTTCCGCTCACCGGAAGGATTTGTGCGGGACCTCCGATATTGGTGTTTTCTAAAGACTATGAAAACTCAAGTAGCCATCATCGGAGCTGGCCCATCGGGACTTATGCTCAACCGTTATCTAGCCAAGCACGGCATCGAGTCAATCGTTATCGAAGACCGATCACGTGACTATGTTGAATCTCGTATTCGTGCCGGTCTATTGGAGACCCAAGCGGTAAACCTTCTCGAAGAAATTGGCGTTTCTGATCGCCTAAAGAAAGAGGGCCTTGAGCACGAAGGTATCTACCTTCAGATTCCTGGTGAGCGCAAGCACATCAACTTCAAAGACCTAATTGGCTACACCGTTTGGGTTTATGGTCAGACCGAAATTCAGCGTGACCTAGATCACGCTTGCGATGCCGCCGGTCAAGAGATTCACTACGAAGTAACCAACGTAGAACTGCACAACACCGACTCAGAGAACCCTTCAGTCACTTTCGTTGACAAAGATGGCAACGCACAAAAAATCGAGTGTGCCGTTATCGCAGGTTGCGATGGCTTCTGGGGTCCTTCTCGCAAGTCAATCCCTGGCGTTGAGGTCGGCAGCTTCGAGCGCGTTTATCCATTCGGCTGGCTTGGTGTGATGGCCGATGTTGCGCCGTCAACCGACGAGTTGATTTATGCTCGCCACCCAGATGGTTTTGCAATGCACTCGATGCGATCAGACAAAGTTAGTCGCTTGTATTTGCAGGTTGACCCTAAAGATGACATCGCTAACTGGTCAGATGACCGAATTTGGTCAGAGCTTTCAAAGCGCATGGCGGTTGATGGCTGGGAGCTAAAGACTGGCCCAATCACCGAAAAGAGCATTGTTGCAATGCGTTCGTTCGTTTCTGGAAAGTTGAAGCACGGACGTTTGTTCTTGGTTGGCGACGCCGGCCACATCGTGCCGCCAACTGGCGCAAAGGGTTTGAACTCTGCCGCTAACGACGTGCGCTTCTTGGGCGAGGGTCTAGTTGACTTCTTCAAGAAGAACGATGCGAACCTTTTGAATGCCTACGAAGATCGCGCTAAAGAGACCGTCTGGCGCGTGACACACTTCTCATGGTGGATGACTAGCATGTTGCACACCATGGGCGACGAGTTTGACAACCAATTGCAGCTATCGCAGTTGAAGCACCTATTCAAGAACAAAGCACTACAGACTAATCTTGCAGAAAACTACGTAGGAATTCGTTAGGAAAATAATGCCAAGAGTAGTTCGTGGAACCCCTCGCACCGACCTGGCCATTGTTGATGGCTTGGCCGAGATGGGTGTTGCTACAGTGCACGAAGCGCAGGGTCGCATTGGTCTACTAGACCACCGACTGCGTCCAATCTTTCCGGCCAAAATCGCGGGCAACGCACTCACCTGTGAGGTCGCGCCGGGTGACAACTGGACGATTCACGTGGCGGTAGAGCAGGCCCAGCCAGGCGACATCCTGGTGGTTACGCCAACCAGCCCGTGTGACGATGGCTACCTTGGTGACCTGCTTGCCGAGAGCCTGATGGCTCACGGCGTGCGCGGATTGATCATCGACGCAGGTGTTCGCGATGTTGCCACTCTCACCGAAATGGGTTTTCCAGTTTGGCCAAAGGTGATTGCATCTCAGGGCACGGTTAAAGAGACACCGGGAAACGTGCAGGTTCCAATCGTGATTGCCAACCAGGCAGTTCGCCCGGGCGATGTGATTGTGGCCGATGTTGATGGCGTTTGTGTGGTTCGTCGCGAGGATGCGGCCGAGGTGCTTGAAAAAGCACGCGCCCGCGAAGCAAACGAAACTGCAAAGCGTGCTCGACTCGCATCAGGTGAACTAGGTCTAGACATTTACAACATGCGCGATGCTTTGGCTAAAAAGGGATTGGTCTACGAGGACTACTCAGAATGACCAACTCGCAGTTAGCAATCGATTGCGCGGTTATGCGCGGTGGCACATCCAAAGGTTTATATTTTTTGGCCTCGGATTTGCCTGCCGACACAGCTACCCGCGACAAGGTATTGCTTGCTGCGATGGGTTCACCCGATGAGCGTGAAATTGACGGCATGGGTGGCGGTCACCCGCTAACTTCCAAAGTTGCAGTGGTTAGCAAGTCAAACCGCGAGGGCATTGACGTTGACTATTTGTTCTTGCAAGTTTGGCCAGATAGAGCCGAAGTTAGTGACCAACAAAACTGCGGCAATATCTTGGCTGGCGTTGGCCCGTTTGCTATTGAAAAGGGTCTAGTTGCTGCGACCGGGGATCTGACCCCGGTTTCGATTTTTATGGTCAACACCGATTCGAAGGCAACTGCGTTTGTTGAAACTCCAAACGGCTTGGTCAACTATCAGGGCAATGCGCGCATCGATGGTGTGCCGGGTACGCACGCATCGGTAAACATTAATTTCGAGGATGTCGCCGGCTCAAGCACCGGCGCACTTTTGCCAACCGGCAACGTGGTGGATGTTGTGAATGGGGTCGAGGTCACCTGCATCGACAACGGCATGCCGGTGGTTTGCTTGAATGCCAGCGACTTTGGCATCACCGGCTACGAGACTCCGGCTGAACTCGAGGCCAACCAAGAATTGCGTTCCAAAGTTGAGGCAATTCGCTTGGCGGTTGGCCCACTCATGAACCTGGGCGATGTCACTAACAAAACAGTGCCAAAGATGTCGCTCTTGGCCAAGGCTAAAGATGGCGGGCTGATCAGCACACGCACCTTTATTCCACACCGCGCTCACGAGGCAATTGGTGTGCTTGGCGCTGTTTCGGTTGCTACCGCCTGCATTCTTGAGGGCAGTATTGCTCAAAAGATCACAGGCGTTGCACCGGGCAGTGGGGCACAAGACATTGAAGTCGAACACCCAACCGGCTTCTTCACGGTTCAAATGGAAGTCGATAGCTCTGGGGCCGAGCTAAAAATTACAAAATCTGCACTTTTGCGAACCGCGCGAATGCTTATGCAAGGCAGTGTTTTTGTGCCTAAATCAACTTGGGAGAACAAATGATCATTGACTGCCACGGCCACTACACAACGGCGCCCGAGCTGCACAATCAGTGGCGCATCGATCAGTTAGCCGCGTTTAAAGCTGGCCAACCCACTCCGGAGTATCCGGTGATTTCAGATGAAATCATTCGTGCATCAATCGAAGAAAACCAGCTCAAGCTAATCAACGAGCGCTGCTCTGACCTCACTATCTTTTCGCCACGCGCCTCAGCGATGGGCCACCACGAAGGCGACCAGCGCATCAGCAAAGAGTGGACGGTTGCTTGCAACAACCTGATTAAGCGTGTGGTTGATCTTTTTCCAGGAACCTTTGTTGGCGTGTGTCAGTTGCCGCAATCACCGCGTGCAGATTTGACCGAGTCGATTGCAGAACTTGAGCGTTGCGTGAATGAACTTGGTTTCATCGGCTGCAATCTAAACCCAGACCCAAGCGGCGGCATGTGGCAGACCGTGCCGCTTACCGATAAGTATTGGTACCCGCTTTACGAAAAGCTGGTTGAGCTCGACGTGCCAGCGATGATTCACGTTTCTGCCAGCTGCAATGAAAACTTTCATGCCACCGGTGCGCACTACATGAACGCCGACACCACTGCTTTCATGCAGTTAATTCAAGGCGATCTATTCAAGGACTTCCCAACGCTGCGCTTCATCATTCCTCACGGTGGTGGCGCGGTTCCTTATCACTGGGGTCGCTACCGCGGTTTGGCCGACATGCTTAAGAAGCCAAGCCTAGATGGCCACCTAATGAACAACGTCTTCTTTGACACCTGCGTTTACCACCAGCCGGGAATCAATCTGTTGGTCGAAGTGATCGATAACAAAAACATTCTGTTTGGTTCAGAAATGATTGGTGCGGTTCGCGGCATCGACCCAACTACCGGCCAGTACTTCGACGACACCAAGCGCTACATTGATGCCGCCAAGATTTCTGAGGCTGAGCGCAAGAGCATCTTCGAGGGCAACACCCGCAAGGTGTTCCCGCGTCTAAACAAAAAGCTTGAGGCGGTCGGCCGATGAGCACAAAGTTTGTCAAAGACGCCGATTGGCTTGACTGGGATGCCAACCCAACAAAGCCAAGTTTCAAGGTGCCAGCCGGTGCTGTAGATGCTCACTGCCACGTGTTTGGTCCGGGTGATGTCTTTCCGTTCGCACCAGAGCGAAAGTACACACCTTGCGACGCAAGCCGCGAGCAGCTTTTTGCACTTCGCGATTTTTTGGGTTTCGAAAAGAATGTGGTGGTGCAGGCAACTTGTCACGGTGCCGACAACTCTGCGTTGCTAGATGTGCTTGAACACGCAAACGACAAAGCCCGTGGTGTTGTTACCGTAAAGTCAGATGTCACTCACGCCGAGCTTGAGCGCATGCACGCCCTTGGTGTTCGCGGTGTTCGCTTCAACTATGTGAAGCGCCTGGTTGACCCAAAGCCAGACGACTACTTCCGCGGCATCATCGAAAAGATCAAGCCTTTTGGTTGGCACGTTGTGCTTTATTTTGAGCCGGCCGACCTAATTGAAAAGTGGCAGTTCTTTACTTCGCTTGGGGTGCCAATTGTGGTTGACCACATGGGCCGCCCAGATGTCACCAAGCCGTTAGATGACGCTGGTTTTCAGTTGTTCCAAAAGTTCATGCGTGAAAATGATGTTTGGGCCAAGGTCAGTTGCCCAGACCGCCTAACCGTTTCGGGATCCCCGCTGTATGCCGACGTGGTGCCGTTTGCCAAGGCTATCGTTGAAGAATTTTCAGATCGCGTGCTCTGGGGCACCGACTGGCCGCACCCGAACATGAAAAAAGAGGTGCCCGATGACGGCATCCTTGTTGACTATGTTCCATCAATTGCAACATCCGCAGCACTGCAAGAAAAGCTACTCGTCACGAATCCAAACAACCTCTACTGGAGTTAAGAATGAAACCTAATTTCGATCAGTTCAAGGACATTCCGGGCACCACCATCTTCACCATCGAAAAGGCGCGTGAAGGTTTTCAGCTCAACGAGTTTTGCATGAGCCTGCGCACACAAGAAAACCGTGACCGTTTTCACGCCGATGAGCGCAAGTATCTTGACGAGTGGGAGATGACCGAAGAGCAGAAGAAAGCTGTTCTCGATCGTGATTTTCAGCGCATGCTCGATTTAGGTGGCAACGTTTATTTCTTGTCAAAGATTTTTGCCGCCGAAGGTTTGTCATATGTTCAGGCGGTTAGCACCATGACCGACATGAACGTTCAGGAATACCAAGCCATGATGCTTGCCGGTGGACGTAGCCCTGATGGCTGGCGTTCAAAGAAAGAACGAGGAGAGGCATAATGGCTAAGATTACAGCCGGTATTGCAACCAGTCACGTGCCCGCAGTGGGCCACGCGGTTGACAGCGGCCGCACACAGGATGACTACTGGAAGCCGATGTTTGACGGCTACGAGTTCTCAAAAAAGTGGATTGCTGAAAACCCTGCAGACGTTGCAATCATCGTTTACAACGACCACGCCTCTTACTTTGGCATGGACATCATGCCTACCTTTGCAATGGGCATCGCCGAGAAGTTCAACATCTGCGACGAAGGTTACGGCCCTCGACCTATCCCGGTGGTTGAAGGTCACGCTGAACTTGCCACACACCTTGCGGCTTCGTTGATTCTCGATGACTTCGACATGACCGTGTTGAACAAGCTCGACGTTGACCACGGGTTGACTGTGCCGCTTTCTTTGATGTACGGCACTCCAGATAAATGGCCAACCAAAGTCATTCCGTTGCCAGTCAACGTGGTGATGAATCCGCAGCCATCAGGCGAGCGTTGTTTCTCACTCGGCAAGGCAATCAAGGATGCCGTGGAGCAATTTGATGGCGACCTAAAGGTTCACATTTGGGGCACCGGCGGCATGAGTCACCAGATTCAAGGTGCGCGTGCCGGTTTGATCAACCTGCCTTGGGATATTCAATTTATGGATGACTTGATCAATGACCCAGAGACCCTGCAGTACAAGCCACACCTTGAATACATGGTTGAGGCCGGCTCTGAAGGCGTCGAGTTGATCATGTGGCTCATCATGCGTGGCGCGCTGGGCGATAAAGTCAACGAGGTGCACCGCTTCAACCACGTGCCGGCTTCAAACACCTCGGTGGGCCACCTGATTCTTACTCCGAAAGATAACTAATGACTGTGAACATCGCTGTGGTAGGCCTAGGCGCTTTTGGTATCAAGCACCTTGATGCTTTGGCAAACATTGAAGATGCAAACATAAAGTACGTTGCGCACTCGAAGCTGCCGGTAGCCGAAGAAGTGGCTGCTAAGTACGGCGCCGAGCGTGCATTCACTGACTACGCAGAGTTGCTGGCGCAGCCAGATCTAGACGGCGTGATTCTTGCTACCCCAACGCAGATGCACCACAGCCAGACCCTGCAGGCCCTGAATGCCGGCAAGCACGTTGAAGTTGAAATTCCAATGGCCGACAACCTGGCCGGGGTTCAAGAAATTGTTGATCTGCAGCAGAAGACCGGTTTGATTGCAATGGCGGGGCACACACGTCGCTTCAACCCATCACACCAATACCTGCACAAGATGATTCAAAAAGGTGAGTTCAACATTCAGCAGATGGATGTTCAGACTTACTTCTTTAGACGCACCAACATGAATGCTCTCGGTCAGCCACGCTCTTGGACAGACCACCTGTTGTGGCACCACGCCGCGCACACCGTTGACCTGTTTGCCTACCAAACCGGTTCAAAGATCGTGAAGGCAAATGCGGTGCAGGGGCCAAAGCACCCAGAGCTCGGCATCGCCATGGATATGTCGATTCAGTTGCAGGCCGAGAATGGCGCAATCTGCACACTGTCACTTTCGTTCAACAACGATGGGCCGCTTGGTACCTTCTTTAGATACATCGGTGACAACGGCACATACATTGCTCGTTATGACGACCTAGTCACCGGCAAAGAAGAGCCAATTGATGTTTCCATGGTTGATGTATCAATGAATGGAATCGAACTCCAAGACCGCGAATTCGTTGCTGCAATCAAAGAAGGCCGCGAGCCGAATTCATCCGTGGCGCAGGTTTTGCCTTGCTACATCGTGCTTGACCAGCTTCAGAAACAGCTGGCTTACTAACAAAAAAGCTTAAAAAATTAGCGGGGTCAACGAAAAAGTTGACCCCGCTAATTTGTTTTTGACTAGAACGGGTACGGTGCAATCTCGGCGCGAACTGTCAACCACTGAGTTTCGGTGAAGGCTTCGATGTTAGCCTCGCCACCGAATCGTGAACCGTTGCCTGAGGCACCCACACCACCGAACGGAATGTTGGCTTCGTCGGCAACAGTCTGCTCGTTGATGTGGATGATGCCTGAAGGAACTGAGTCAGCAATCTTCATTGCCAAACCAACTTCACCAAGAATCGCAAGAGACAAACCGTACTCGTTGTCTGAAGCGATTTCGATGGCCTCATCGATAGTGCTGAACTTGATGACTGGAGCCACCGGGCCAAACACTTCTTGAGAGTAGGCAGCCATTTCCTTGGTGACGTTTGCCAACACGGTTGGGCGGTAGAACAGACCTTCGTAGGTACCGCCGGCAACAAGTGTTGCTCCTTCGGCAACCGACTCCTGGATGATTCCGTCGATGCGCTTTAGCTGCTTCTCATCGATGATTGGGCCCAGGGCAACCTGCTCGGTTGCTGGGTTACCAACTGGCAAGTGCGATGCCTTTTCGCCAAGCACCTTAACGAACTCGTCGTGCAGTGATTCGTGAACAATCACGCGACCAGTAGCCATGCAAATTTGACCTTGGTGCAAGAATGCACCGAATGCTGCTGCGCTGGCTGCCTTCTGAATGTCGGCACCAGGCAAAACGATAAGTGCGTTGTTGCCACCGAGCTCTAGGTGAACTCGCTTTAGGTGCTTTGAAGCCAACTCACCAACGTGACGACCAGCCTGGGTTGAGCCGGTGAAAGAGATGATGCGAACCTCTGGTGCAGTCACAACAGCCTGGCCAATGTCGGCACCACCAGGGATGACGTGTAGCAAGCCCTTAGGTAGGCCGGCTTCTTCGAATACGCGGGCAATTGCATAGCCGCCCGAAACAACGGTGCGTGGGTCTGGCTTAAGAATTACCGCGTTGCCCAAAGCTAGGGCAGGTGCAACTGATCTGATCGACAATATCAACGGAAAGTTGAATGGAGAGATGATTGAAACCACACCTGCTGGCATGCGACGAGCAAAGCTCCAGTGCTCTTCATTAGAAGGAAGCACTGAACCCATTGCGTGGCCAGGAAGACCTGAGGCAGTGAAGCAAATCTCTGCAGCCATGTGCTGTTCGAGGCCAGCCTTTGGGGGAATAGCGCCAGTCTCACGAATAACCCAGTGAGTGACTTCGTCGGCGTACTTGTACCATAGGTCGCCAGCCTTGCGCAGAATTGCAGCACGTTCTTCAGGCTTTGTTTTAGCCCAGGCTTTTTGAGCTTCGGCCGCTTCTTTTGAAGCACGAAGCACATCGCCTACTGAGCCCATACCAACGGTGGTTAGCACTTCACCGGTTGCCGGTTCGTGAACATCAATGTTCTCGCCGCCACCAGCTACCCAGTCACCATTAAAGATCTTGCCCGTCCACACCGACGTATTTAGCAGCTCCATTTTGTTTCTCCTTTTATCTTTTATTTCATAAACGGCTGGTGACCGTTTGAATCCTATTTATTTCTTCTTCAGCTTGATGCCAGGAAAAAGGGGCTGAACCTGGTGACCAACTGGAAAGACTTTGAAATTGAATCGGTGCGAGATTTCGCCCCAAACGCCACGAGGCAAGAACAGCATGATGAGAATCGCCAACACACCCAAGACAACCATGTACCAAAGTCCCATTTGGCTGAAGTAGTAATCCATCAAGAAGTAAATGATTGCGCCAATGATTGGGCCTTCAATTGTTCCGATGCCACCAATTAGAACCATGAAGATCATGAACGCTGAGTAGTTGACACCGAAGATAGTGTTTGGCGATGCAACGCCTAGGCCCTGGAGGCAAATAATTCCGCCGGCAGCAGCTGCACCCATGGCAGCAACGACAAATACGATGCGCTTGGTTTGGCTAACTTTGATGCCCATCGATTTTGCCGCAACTTCGTTGTCGCGAATGCTCTGCAAAGCCACACCCAAACGGCTGCGTAGCAAATAGAAAGTCGCGACAATTGCAAGGCCCATAATCGCCAGAGCAACCCAATAGGTAAACAGGTTTCGATAAATCGCATCTTCGGTATAGGTGGTGATGCTGCGGCCACGACCTGAACCAAGCGAATCAAAACGAATCACAATTTGGCGAGTTGCTTCTGCAATCACCCAGGTGCCGATTGCGAAGTAGCCGCCTCGCAAGCGGAAAGCTACGTATGAAATTGGAAATGCGATTATTCCCACAGCAACCGATGCAACCAACACGCTCGAATAAGGGTCAAGGCCCATGTCATTGAAAACAAATATGCCATAGGCGCCCAAACCGATATATGCCTGTTGACCAACCGAAACCATGCCTGCATAACCAGCAAGCAGGTTCCAGGTGGTTGCCAAGCTAATCAAATAGAAGAGCTTGATCCACGCCGAAGTTACATCCGTAGCAAAGATGTAAGGAGCAACGGCTGCGAATAGAAAGACCGCTGCACCGACTAGGCCAACAACGGTGGCTTTCTTTTGAAAGTGGTCAACTTTGTAATCAGCACTCAATTGTGAAGTCATCAGCTTGCAACCTTGCTCTTAACGATTCCTGTTGGGCGAAGCACTAGTACCAATAGGAACACTAGATTGCCCACAAGCAGTGGAAGTTCTGGGCCAAACAGACCCGCAACAGTTTGGGCCAGACCCAAAACAATGCCGCCGGCCAACGTGCCCCAAGGTGAACCCAAGCCACCAATGATCACGGCTTCAAAGGCGAACAACACGGTTAGTTGGCCGTCAAACGGGGTCACGCCGCCTTGGCGAATTCCAAAGAACACACCGGCTAGGGCAGCAAGGGCAAAAGCCAGACCCATGGCCATGGCATAAACGTTGCGGTAGTTCACGCCCATCAAACTCAAAGTTTGTGGGTCGTCGGCTGCAGCACGCATGTTTCGACCAGGTCGGGTGCGAGCCAAGAATAGCTGCAACAGCACAATAAGAATCACGGCGATTGCCAGGGTTAGCAATGGCATTACACCGATGCTGATGCTGTCACTCACTTGGATGCTGGCCACGGCTAGGTCACCGATTGGAATCTGCAATTTGTTGTTTGTGAACACGCTGATCAGCACGTTTGGAATGATCACCGAGAAACCGAAGGTGATCATCAAAGGCGCAAGTTCACCCATTCGAAGTGCGCGCTGCAACATGGTGCGCTGCACCACATAACCAATTGCAAACATTGCTGGCACAACAATCAAAATGCTGAGCCAAACATCCATGCCAAGCGATGTCAAAGTCATCACCGAGAAGTAAGCACCAAGAGTCATGATTTGACCGTGTGCCAAGTTCACAACTTTTAGAACACCAAAAGCCAATGACAAGCCAAGTGCCGAGATAGCAAATAAGCCACCAAGCAAAACTCCCTGAATTAACGCATTAACAATGTTCACTTTGTTGCGCCGCCTTTCTTAGTTGCGTCATCAAAGCTCTCAATCGAGTGACCAAAGTACGCTGCGGTGATTGACTCGCGGCTAAGTTTTGCAGCCGCACCTTCAAGAACGTTGTGACCCTCAAGCATGCAAACGATGTAGTCGGCAACTTTGATTGTGCGGCTTAGGTCTTGTTCAACCAAAACTACGCCAAGCCCAGATTTGCGAACAGTGCTTAGCGATTCATAAATTTCATCAACGATGATTGGTGCCAAACCTAGTGACACTTCGTCGAGCAAAAGCAACTCTGGGTTCGACATCAGGGCACGGCCAATTGCTACAGCCTGTTGTTGACCACCAGAAAGTCTCGAAGCGTTTCGTGAAAGCAGTGGCTTGATCATCGGTAGGGCTTCAACCACGGAGTCAAGGTTCCAAAGCCCAGGGCGACGCGCAGCCGCACCCATGTTTAGGTTCTCTTTCACTGTGAGGCTGGCGAATAGTCGGCGACCTTCGGGCACCAACGAGATGCCTTGACGAGCGCGCTCAAAATCTTGCGTTGCGGTTATGTCTTGGTCGTGAAAGCTGACAGAGCCGCCCCAAATTTTGTGGGCACCAGCAATAACGCGCAACAGGGTTGATTTGCCGGCACCGTTGGCGCCAACCAGGGCAACCAGCTGGCCAGGCTCAACCGAAAAACTTACCCCGCTCACTGCGGGTGCATCGCCATAGCCGGCGCTGATGCTTTCAATCTTCAAAAGGCTCATTTGATGCCTCCACCTAGGTAGACCTCTAGAACCTCTGGGCTCTGCATTACTGTCTTTGGGTCGCCGTCGGCAATCAAGGTTCCAGAGGCTAAACAAACTAAACGGCTAACCACCGCGGTCAAGGCTTGCACTACGTGCTCAATCCAAACGATCGTGATTCCTGAATCACGAAGTTGGCTAATGGTCTGCACCAAGCTGTCGCATTCTGCCTCTGTCAGTCCACCGGCGATTTCATCCAAGAGCAAAATGCTTGGGTTTGTTGCGAGTGCTCGAGCAAGTTCTAGACGCTTGCGAGCTAGCAACGGCAACTGGCCGGCCGGTGTGTTTGCGTATTGCATCATTTCAGCAATTTCAAGTGCTTCAAGTGCTTTGTCTTCGGCGGCTTTGCGCTTTAGGCCAGCACCAAAGGTCGCACCCGAAAGTGCGTTTTCAAAAACTGTGAGGTTGGTGAATGGGCGAGGAATCTGAAAGGTTCGACCGATTCCCATTCTGGTGCGATCTTCTGAACCAACCGAGGTTACGTCGCGGCCATTTATAAGAACAGTGCCCGCGGATGCCTTTTCGGTTCCACTGATAACGCTTAGCAAGGTTGACTTGCCGGCCCCGTTTGGACCGACGATGCCAATCGCTTGGCCGGCAGGAACAGTGAATGTCACTTCTTCAAGAACTCGCAAACTCGCGTACGACTTTGCAATTCCTTTTATTTCTAATGCGTTACTCACTGTTCCTGCCCATCCAAACTATTTGGTGATTACTTCAGCGGCAAAAGCTTGCGCGCTACCGGAACCGCTGGGTAGTTGGTGTTGTCTACAACAACCCACTCCCACTTTCCGTTGGTGATCTGCCACTGACCAACAACTGTTGGAATTGTAGCGATACCAGGGAATGGCCCACCAGTGAAGTCAATCTGACCGGCAAGTGTCATGATGTTGACGCTGTCGAACGCCTTGGTAACTTCTGCCTTGTTGAATGGGTCAGTTACCTTGGCTAGCGCTGCGTCTACAAGCTCAAACATTGCATAGTTTTCTGCAGTTGCCTGGTTCCAAATCAAACCCTTACCTTCTGGGCTTGCTTCGAAGTTCTTGATCCACTGGTCAGGAGTTGTGCCATCCCAGCTTGACTTGAATGGGAAGGTTGGACCCCACCAGGTGCCGAAGGCTAGACCTTGACCAATGTTGTTTGGAAGTGAAGGAACAAGCTGAGGGAAGAACAATGCCTTACCAACAGTGGCTACCTTAGGAGTGAAGCCCTGCTGCTTTGCCTGAGTCCAGAAAGTTGCGAAGTCAGGTGGAATTGGAACACCAGCGATGATCTGAACGTCTGCTGCCTTGAACTTCGAAATGATCGAAGTGAAGTCCTGGTTGCCATCTTCAAATGGTCCTGGGTCTACAACTGTGTAGCCATACTTCTTAACCAACTGGGCATAGCCAGTCTTTGCATCGCGGAATGCCTGACCGTCAGCGTCGTTTGGCCAAAGTACGCCAACCTTCTTGTTGGTTGCGATTTGATCCCAAGCGTGTGGGTCGGTGTCGCCGAAGCCTTCGATGCCAAAGAAGAAGTGGTGTGACCACTTCATTGGCTTTTCAGCGCTAAAGCCGCCACCGAATACAACTGCTTGCCAAGGGGCAATAGCTGAAAGACATGGAACCTGGTTAGCCTCGCACTGAGCGATAACTGGGTTTGTAGTCTCTGGGGTAGAGGTTGACAGCAATAGGTCAACCTTGTCTTGGGTAATTAGTTGCTGAGCAAGCTCGCCTGCTTTGGCAGGGTCTGAACCAGAGTCGCGGTCAAGAATCTCGACCTTGTAAGTTTTGCCCCCAATGGTGATGCCATCGGCGTAGTGCTCACGAACAACCTTGAGCATGTAAGGGTCACCGTCGGTGAAGCCTGCATAGGCACCAGTCGCTGGGTGAACATAGCCAATTTTGATTGTTTCTGAAGTGCTGCCACCACTGCCGGCAGGAGCACAACCGCTGAGCGCAAGAGCCGCAGCTGAAACCATAGCTGCGACAAACGCAACCTTGGCTAGCTTTGACTTCTTAGCTCCGTTGCTAAAAAGGTTTTCCATTTGTCTCAATCTTTCTTTTCAAAGCTTTTTGAGTTGGTGCACTCCAGAACGGAGTTGTTGATGAGTTTAGGCATTATTTTCAAGAGATGAAATAAATATGTCGATTCGTTATCTATCTGAGACATTTATGCGTTGTAATAGTTTGCAACGGCCTAAACAACAAAGGAGTTGGCATGAAGGTAACAGCAGCAGTACTTAATTCATACAATGAACCATTCGGCATCGAAAGCCTGGAACTGGGCGAACCCGGCCCAGGCGAAGTGGTTATCAAGATCGTTGCAGCGGGCATTTGCCACACCGATGGCCTTGCCCAGCATGCCGACCTGCCGTTTCCGACTCCTGGCGTTCTAGGCCATGAGGGCTCAGGCATAGTTCATTCAGTAGCCTCGGATGTGACTGACTTCAAGCCAGGCGACGCAGTAATCATTGGTTGGCCTTGGTGTGGCGAGTGCGAGCATTGCCTAAGCGGCCAGCCTCGTTACTGCGACCAACTTGGCCCACTTTTGGCTGGCGGTGGCCGTGCCGATGGTTCGACTGCCCTTTCTCGCAACGGCGAAAAGATTCACTCGCACTTCTTTGGTCAGTCATCATTTGCCACCTACGCAGTGGCTCGAGCTGCCAGCCTGGTGCGTGCCCCCGAAGGCGCTGACGTTCGCAAATTGGGGCCGTTGGCCTGCGGCATTTCAACCGGCGCTGGTGCAATCTTCAACGCTCTAAAGCCTGAGCTTGGTTCAACGATCGTTATTTATGGCACCGGCGCTGTTGGTCTGGCAGCCATCATGGCGGCAAAAAATACGGGAGCCAAGGCAATTATTGGAGTTGACCTAAATGACTCTCGCCTAGCGCTTGCCCGCAAATTTGGTGCAACCCACACCATCAATGCCGGCACCAGCAATCCGGTTGAAGAGATCAAAAAGATTCTTGGCGGCCTGGCTGACTACGCCGTTGAATGCACCGGCAATATCAAAGTGGTTCGCCAGGCAATCGACAGCGTTGGCATGTTGGGCACCACTTGCTTGATTGGTGGGGCACCGGCAGGCGCCGAATTTACCGCTGATCACATCACTACCCTTTGGGGCAAGCGCATCATCGGCATCCTCGGTGGCGAAGGCACCAGCAAAAAACTAATCTCCGGATTACTTGCGCTAAATGCCCAGGGTCGATTCCCTTACGACGAATTGGTGGTTGAGTTCCCTCTCGACCAAATCAACGAGGCATTGGCCGCTTCTTATTCAGGGGATGTTTTGAAGCCTGTTTTGATCATGCCTCACGAAGGCTAGTTGAGGATTTTCAAGTGACGAACCTAATGTGGGATGCTTTCTCAATGGGTTCTCAGGATAATCAGTTTCGCTCTCCAGCAAGAGTCGACGGCGCTGATCTTCGTGAGCGCAACCTTGCGGTGGTTTTGCATGACTTGCTGTTTGCGCAGCCAACTTCGCGCTCCGAAATCGCTGACCGCACCGGCCTAGCCAAAGCAAGTTTGACCGGCTTGATTCCAGAGCTTGAGGCTCTGGGGTTAGCGGTTGAGGCTTCAACTTCAAAGCCTGCCGCTGGTCGGCCTAGCAAGTTGCTCACCTTCGACGGCAAACAATTAGCGGTTGTAATTTGCGAGGTTAGCGAAACAGAAATCATCACAGAAAGCCTTGATCTAACCGGTCGAATCTTGCGTGTTGATCGCGAACCGCACAAGGCCAAACTTGGCGATGTCGAAACCGTTGTAAAGGTGATGGCAAACACCATTCAGCAACACCGCGAAAGCATTGCCAATAACGGCAGCCGGCCAATTCACATGGTGCTAGTTGTGGGCGCTGCGGTTCGAGGCGAGAAGCCAATTGTTTTGCAGTCTAAAGAATTGGGTTGGAACGGACCAGTTGACCTAGTTGGTCTCATGGAGGCTCGCATTCCACAAATGCGCGATTCCATTTCTTTGGTCTCTGGCGTCAACGTTGCTGCAAAAGCCGAGTTTGAAGCGCTCAAGCGTTTGCGCCTTGGTTATCCGAAGTCTGTGGTTTATCTGAAGCCCGACACCGGCATCAGCTCGGCAATTATTCTTGACGGCAATTTGCTGGTTGGCGCTCAGGGCATGAGCCCAATCTTGGCTCACATTGAAGTTGATTCAAATGGTGAAATTTGTGACTGTGGTCGCAGGGGCTGTTTGGTGGCGCAGGTTGGGCCAAGGAAGGTGCTTGAACTTGCTGGCCTCGGCAGCCAAATCACCGAGAGCGGATTGCAAGGTGCGTTGCAGGTATTTGTGGACAATCTCAAAAATGGCGATGAAGCCGCTGTTGAAGCCAGTCGCAAAATACGAAAGCAACTCAACAAATTTGCCGAGACTTTGGCTCTTCTTTATGATCCAGACTTCATTGTTCTCGGAGGCTATTGGGCAGAGATCTTCGAGATTCTCGAGCTCAACTCTGAAGACCTAACCCGTCGCCCAAATTTCTTTCAAACCGTTGAAGGCTATGTTGAACAAGACGGCCGCTCGGTGTTTCGCCCGGCTGCATTCGGGGCTCGCGCTGCTCGCGTTGGTGCCCTTCAAGAAGTGTTCATTCGAGTTCTAAACAGGCCGCTCATGTTGAAGGATAACGGCATGGTGCCTGCGCTTGGCCCAATTGCCGAGGGCCCGACCTACATTTGGTAACTACTTATTCTTGATCGCTGAACGGCACCTTTTTTAGGTGGTAGATCTTGTTGTAAATCAGTTGATTCGGTGCTGCAAAAAGACTTTGGTAATTCACGCCTTCAAGCATTTCAACCACATCCATCATTTCGATTTCGCGGCGCTTGGCATGTTTCACTGTGTCAACAAGGTGACCCTTGGCGGTTGCTGCAGTCATTGAGTCAAACTCTTGTTGAAGTTCTTCGAATGCCCAATCCTGCAAGCCCAGTTGTTCTGCCGCCCACATGTAATCAATAACGGCACCGGCAATATTTTTCGCCAGCATGTTGCTCAACAAATTGCGAGCGGCGGCTTCGCCGGGCACATCCGAAACATACGTGAGATTCATATCTAGGCTTTTGAAAAGTGCCATGAACTTTTCTGCGCCTGAGCCTGCAAACGAAAGAGGCACCTTTTCGGCTAGCCCAGCAACTGGCTTCATCACGGCCACATCGACGAATGAGCCTTCAGGAAACATCTCGCTAAGTTTGCGCTTTAGCGCGGGAGTGCTGACGTTCAGGTCGCAATACAAAGCACCTGCCATTAGGTGGCTCGCAACCTGCTCGGCATACTTGGTTGCCAAGGTGGACGAGTTGAGTGAAAGCACGACGTCGGCATCGGAAACGGCATCCGCAGCGTCGTCAATTTGAGGCACCACTGGGTTGTCTTTTTGGGCAAAGTCAAAGGCCACGACTTCAACGCCCTGTTCGGCTAAACCTTTTGCAATTAGCGAACTGGCCTCGCCGAGCCCTAGCACCGTAACCTTCATGGCTAAAGTTTAGGTGCCATGCGCTCGGATGCCCTTTCCCATTGAATGGGAATGCTGATACTCTTTCGGCATGAAACAGCCCAAGCAAGGTGCGGTTGCGGTCACCGATCGATTGCTAAGTGTTCTGGCTGCCTTTGAGGGCACATCGTTTCCGCTCACAATTTCTGAGATTTCGAAAAAGACAATGATTCCGTTGTCGACCACATACCGCATAGTTGGTGACCTTGAGCTTTGGGGTGCGTTGTCTAAAAACCAAGACGGCACTTACCAAGTGGGTGTGCGAATTTGGGAGCTGGGGCAGTTGGCCGGCATCAGCCAGCGCGAGCATGTGGTTCGCCCTTTTTTGCAGGATCTATTTGAGTTGGTTCACGAAAACGTTCACCTCGCCATTCGCCAAGGAGCAACCGCGCTCTATGTCGACAAGATCTATGGTTCAAAGAAGATGCCAACAGCAACCAGGGTTGGCTCCAAGATTCCGTTGCACGCAACCGCGGTTGGTCGTGTTTTATTGGCTGCCGAGCCTGAATGGTTTGTCGGCGCCTACCTTGATAAAAAGCTGGCGGCTCCAACCCAAAAGACCACGCTAAACCGTGAGAGTTTGGTGGTTGAACTGCGGATGGTCGCGCGCCAGGGCTTCTCGATTACGGTTGAGCAGCTGCGCCTGGGTGCCTCTTCAATCGCTGTGCCCATTGTGATTGGCGGCGAGACGATTGCCTCTGTTGGAATCGTTGTGGAGTCATCCAGAGCGGCTGAACTTCAGTCTTTGCTGCCTTATTTGAAAGGCACCGCCGAGCGCATTCAAAACGCCTTAAAGCCCCAGCACAAGCGGTTTTCCAGGGTTAACCTTCGCTAGGCGTTTATAACGCATTGGCAACTTCATCTCACTCAGTGAGAATACGTTTCCGGTTCACCTCGCGGTGAGAAAGTATTCCAATAAGCGAAATACTTTTGAGGAGACATAGATGTCAGACGCAGTTTGCCCAGCTGGATACCACGGGTTCGAACCGTTCGATATGAACAACCCTTTTCCTTCATACGAAGAGTTGCGCAAAGAGCAGCCGGTTATGTTTGATGACCGTGTTGGCTACTACGTAGTCACTCGCTATGACGACGTGAAGTCGGTTTTTGAAAACTGGCAAACCTTCTCATCTGAAAATGCCCAGGCTCCGGTGCGCCCAATTAGTGCGGCAGCCAAGAAGGTGATGGATGACGGTGGCTTTACTGCCTACTCAGGTCTTTCAGCGCGCATTCCGCCAGAGCACACTCGCATTCGCGCAGTTGCTTCAAAGGCTTTTACTCCTCGCCGCTACAAAGTGCTTGAGCCTTTCATTCGCGACAACACAAACATCATGATTGGCGAAATGTTGGCCAAGGGAGATGCCGGTGGCGACATCCTTGCAGACATCGCTTACGAACTTCCGGCAATCACAATTCTTACCTTGCTTGGTGTGCCAGTTGAAAAGATTCCAGAGGTTAAGGCGTGGGCTACTAGCCGTGCGGTTATCACCTGGGGTGAGCTAACTGACGAAGAGCAGATTCCTCACGCTCACAACTTGGTTAAGTATTGGTCATTCTGTCAGGAGCTTGTAGCGAATGCTCATGCCAACCCAGGTGACAACTTGGTTTCAGACATGGTTGCTTTGCAGCAGGCCGGCGATGAAATCAGCGACCACGAAATTGCATCTGTGCTTTACAGCATGCTTTTTGCAGGTCACGAAACCACCACAACTTTGATCTCAAACGCCGTTCGTGTTTTGCTTCAGCACCGCGTGGCATACGAAGCGTTGGTTGCCGACCCAGAAAAGATCCCTGGTGCAATCGATGAAGTTTTGCGCTACTCACCAAGCATCGTGGCTTGGCGCCGCAAGGCAGTTCAAGACGGCGAAATCGGTGGCGTGAAGATTCCAAAGGGATCTGAGATTTTGCTAGTCATGGGCTCTGCAAACCGCGACGAGAACGTGTTTGATCAACCAGATGCTTTTAACATCGACCGCGAGAACTCACGCAACCACCTGGCCTTTGGCTATGGCATTCACTACTGCCTTGGCAACATGTTGGCCAAGTTGCAGGCAAAAGTAGCACTTGAGGAGATCACCAAGAATGTGCCTTCACTGCGCCTCAAACCAGAAACTGAAATCAAGTTTGGAGAAAATCTCTCCTTCCGAGTACCAACAGCAGTACCAGTGGAATGGAACTAATCCTTCGGGGTTAGTCAACACAATCAGCTCAACCAAAAGGAAACCTACAACGATGTATACATTCCCTTTCGACAGTGCAGAGACACCTCAGCACGAGCGTCTAGGCGGCAAGTGCACCAGCCTCGCCATCATGACCAAAGCAGGCGCGCCTGTTCCTCCTGGTTTTGCAGTCACCACGGATGCCTACGACGAGGTGATGCGCGGAACCGATTTGTTCGAAAACATTGAGGCTCTTCTGGCCAACATTGACATCAATGATGTTGCGGCAGTAGACCAGGCATCGGCCAAAATTCGCGACATGATCATGCAGCAGCCTGTTCCTTCAGATGTGCACGAGGAAACACACAAGGCCTACGACGAACTCATGCAGTTGTGTGGTGGCGAGGTACCTGTAGCGGTTCGTTCAAGCGCTACCGCCGAAGACCTTCCAGATGCATCATTTGCCGGTCAGCAAGACACTTACCTATGGATTATCGGTCGCGACAATGTGATGCAAAAGATTCGCGAGTGCTGGGCCAGCCTTTACACATCTCGTGCAATCACCTACCGCAAGGCAAACAACATTGCCGATGAAGGTTTGTCCATGGCTGTTGCCGTTCAAAAAATGGTGAACTCACGCACCTCTGGTGTTGCCATGACCATCGACCCAAGCAACGGTGACCGCTCAAAGATTGTTATCGACTCAAGCTGGGGCCTAGGCGAAATGGTGGTTTCTGGTGAAGTCACTCCAGACAACTTCGTTATCGACAAGATCATGTTGCACCCGGTAAAGACCATCATTAGCGACAAGCACGAAGAACTTATCCCAGATGGCAAGGGCGGCATCATCAAGCAAGAAGTTGATGAAGCTCGCCGAAACAAGCCATCACTTAGCAGCGAAGAAATCATTGCTGTAGCCCGCCTAGCCAAGAGTGCCGAAAAGCACTACGGATGTGTGCAAGACATCGAATGGGCAATCGATGCAGATCTTCCAGACGGTCAAAACGTGTTGCTACTGCAATCACGCCCTGAAACCGTTTGGTCGCAAAAACCAGCAGAGGTGAAGTACACCTCAATGGGGTCGGGAATTGAAGCGATCACAACTTCGCTCATGGCTCAGATATCCACCGACCGCGCCGGCAAAACCGGTAGCTAGCACTTATCGCGTCACAACACTCTGCAACTCCTCAACGAAGAGAACTAAGAAAGTGATTAGACATGTCTCAAAAGCGCAAAAGTTTTGACTCCCCATATGATCTAGCTGCACCGGCTGGCGCTGAGGGTTGGCAAGAGCTTTACCCCTACAACATGGTCTTTCGCGACAACCTGCGCGAAAAAGAAGACCAGAAATTTTGGTTCTGTGACAGCCAGCACTGGCCTAACGTATTCAAGCCATTCGAAACCATTGGTGTTGAATACGCAGTTCGCTGTCTAGGTGCCTACAACACCCGTCACTACATCATCCCGCCAGCCAACGGAATTGAGTTCCGCATTCACAACGGCTTCTGCTACATGAGCCCGGTTGGTGTTGCGCCAGAACTTATTGCAGATCGCGTGCCTCACTTCTTGCAGCGCGCCGGTCACTACTTCCAAAACTGGGAGAGCTTGCTTGAGAACTGGAAGAAGAAGGTTCACGCAACCATCGAAGAGATGGACGCCATCGAATTCAAGGCACTGCCAGAGATGGTGGATTGGGCCGACATCGAGTCAGGTGCGGGCATTGACCCAACTGCAAAGATGATGGCTGACTACGATCGCCTAATTCAGCTTTGTTACCGCAACTGGGAATACCACTTCGAGTTCCTAAACCTCGGCTACGTTGCTTACCTTGACTTCTTTAGCTTCTGTAAAGAATCGTTCCCAAACATTCCTGACTTGGCAGTTGCCAAGATGGTTATGGGTGTGGACTCTGTTCTATTCCGTCCAGACGATGAACTCAAGAGCTTGGCAATGTTGGCGAGCAACCTTGGTCTTGGCGATGTATTTGCTACCAAGAACGGCGCGGATGACATTCTTGCTGAGCTTGCTAAGACCGAAAAGGGTCGCGAGTGGGTTACCGCTTGGAACAACGCACAGGACCCTTGGTTCAACTACACCTCGGGCAATGGTTTCTACGGTTCAGACGTCTACTGGCGCGATCACCTAGACCTGCCTATGGGATACATCCAGGACTACGTAGCGCGTGCGGTTAAGGGTGAGCAGCTACACCGCCCTAAGGATGCCCTAATCGTTGAGCGTGACCGAATCGTCTCTGAATACGGCGAACTGTTGAGCCCAGAGGCTTTGGCAACATTCGAAGGCAAGCTTGGTCTTGCTCGCATTGTTTATCCATACGTTGAAGACCACAACTTCTACATCGAGCACTGGACAATGGGTGTGTTCTGGCGCAAGGTTCGCCAACTATCCCGAGTGCTTCATGGCTACGGATTCTGGAACAACCCAGATGACATGTTGTACCTAACCCGCGATGAAGTTCGACCAGTGTTGTTCGACCTTGCCACCGGTTGGGGAGTGGGCGCAGACTGCATCGCGCCAAGCTACTGGCCAGAAGAGATCGAACGCCGCCGCAAGATCGTTGATGCTTTGGCAACCGCTCGTCCGGTTCCGGCATTCAACGAGCCACCTGCAGAAATCAACGAGCCATTCACCATCATGCTTTGGGGTATCACCACCGAGCAGGTGGCGCAGTGGTTGGGCAGCGACGACGATGACCCGAACCAATTGAAGGGCATGGCCGCATCACCAGGTGTTGTCGAGGGCATCGCCCGCATTATCACCGGCCCAGAACAGTTAGACCAGTTGCAGCAGGGCGAAATCCTCGTTGCGCCAGTTACTGCACCGTCATGGGGTCCGGTATTCGGCAAGATCAAGGCAACTGTTACCGACATCGGCGGCATGATGAGCCACGCAGCCATCGTTTGTCGCGAATACGGCCTGCCAGCCGTGACCGGAACCGGTTCTGCGTCAACAAAGATTAAGACAGGCATGATGCTTCGCGTTGACGGATCATCAGGCACAGTCGAAATCATTGGTTAATTTCTAGAAAGCAGCAGACAAATGGCAGCATCTCGCGAAGTAGTTAATTACTTAGGTCGTGAAGTCACGGCTAAATTGCCAGCACCAGAAATGGTGCCTGGGCTAATTCAACTCACCGATCGTGATGCTGCCATTTGGCAGCTTGCCAAGGATTACCTAAAGACTCGCGATAATGACGCACACTGCCTGTATGCCTATGGCATTGCAAATGCTTTGCTGTCGCAGATTCCAGAAGCACAAGAAAACATTGTGTTGCCAGCAATTCTGATTCACGACATCGGTTGGTCAACCGTTGACGAGCGCGAAAACCTTGAGGCCATCGCGCCAGACAAAGACGGCTCACGAGCTCACCTGATCATTCAGCACGAAAAAGAAGGCGCCAAGATTGCTCGACGCATTCTTACCGAGGTTGGTTTGCCTGCCTCAGACATTGATGAGATTTGTGACATCATCGACGGTCACGATTCGCGCTTGCAACCGATCAGCTTGAATGACTCGCTAGTGAAAGACGCCGACAAAATTTGGCGAGTCACCCCGCACGGCCGTCGCGTTGTAAACGACTGGTTCGGCCTCAACGATGAGCAGTCATTACGACTCTGCGCTTTTCGCGCTTACAACGAGCTTTTTACCGATGCTGGTCGCGCCATGAGCCGAGTGCTCGTGAGCCTGGCTTGCATTGATCAGACCCCGCAGCTTTCTAAAACGTATCGACCAAAGGAATAGAGATGGCAGTCGGATTCGAACTGAACGACAAAGTAGTCATCATCACCGGCGCGGCCGGTGGCTTGGGTCGCGAATTTGCCCTGGGCTTTGCGGCCGAGGGCGCCAAGATAATTGCGGCTGACCTGCAAGAGGCTGGCCTAGCAGAAACCGTTAAGTTGGTTGAAGCTGCAGGTGGTCAGGCTAAAGCTATTCAGGTTGATGTCACTAAGAAGCAGTCAACCGACAACCTTGCCGAAGAGGCAATCAAAGCTTTTGGTCGCATCGATGTGCTGGTGAACAACGCAGCAATCTACGCAACCATCAAGCGAGAGAAATTCACCGACATCGACCCAGACGACTGGGATCGCGTGATGGCCGTGAACGTCAAGGGTGCTTGGCTATGTTCTGCTTCGGTCTACCCAAAGATGACTCAACCGGGTGGACGCATTGTGAACATCGCTTCGGCCACTGTGTTCAGTGGTTCACCTCTTTGGATGCACTACGTTGCGTCGAAATCCGCGGTGATTGGTTTGACCCGCGTGATGGCCAAAGAAGTTGGCGCAAGCGGTGTGACCGTGAACGCAATTGCCCCGGGGTTCACTTTGACCGATGCCAGTCTCTCACTCATTGAGAATGCCGAGAATTACGGAGTAGACCGTGGTGCACTTAAACGAGCAAGTCAACCAGAAGACATCGTTGGCGCAGCAATCTTTTTAGCTTCAACCAAAGCCGATTTCATCACGGGTCAAACCCTGGTGGTCGACGGCGGCAAGCAATTCATCTAACCAAACAGAAGCACAACAGAAAGTAGCCATAATGCCAAAAGTCACATACATCCTTCCGGATGGTTCAGAAACTACTCTGGACGCTCGCGATGGCGATTCAGTAATGGAGACTGCAGTTAAGAATGGTGTTCGCGGAATCGTTGCCGAGTGTGGCGGCGCTTGCGCCTGTGCCACCTGCCATGTTTTTGTAGCGGATGAATTTGCAGACGTAGTTGGTGGCCCGGGTGAAGTCGAAGATGACATGCTCGATGGCGCAGTAACCGATCGTCGTGAACACTCACGCCTAAGCTGCCAAATCAAGATGTGTGCAGATTTTGATGGCCTTCGAGTAACGATTGCACCGAAGCAGGTCTAATCATGACAAACAAAATTCTCATCATTGGTGCCGGCCAAGCCGGCATGCAGATTGCCGACAGCCTTCGTGAAGAAGGATTCACTGGTTCAATCACGATGATTGGCGACGAGAGTCAACTTCCATATCAGCGACCTCCGCTGTCGAAGGCATTTCTTTATGGCGAGGCCGATGAAGAGAGTCTTGAGTTTAGAAACCAAAAGTTCTATGCCGACAACAACATCGAGTTGGTTTTGGGTGATGCCGTGGTTAACATCAGCACCACTGAAAACGGCGGTGTTGCCACCACCGCTTCGGGCAAGACCATTGAGTTTGATCGCATGGCGCTAACCCCAGGGTCGGTCCCACGCAAGCTGGAGATCGCAGGCTCAGACCTTGATGGTGTGCTCTACATGCGTTCGTTGGCAGATGCCCGCAAACTAAAAGAGCGTTGGGAAGCTGCCAAAAACGTCGTGGTTATCGGTGGTGGTTTCATTGGTCTTGAGGTTGCTGCAGTGGCCACCAAGGCTGGCAAAAATGTGACAGTGCTTGAAGGCGCAGATCGCATGATGGCCCGCGCAGTTTGCCCATTCACCAGTGAATACTTCAAGAACGCCCACGAGCGTCGCGGCGCGAAGATCACACTAAACGCGCGAATCAGTCACTTCGAAGGTGCCAACGGCAAAGTCAGTGGTGTTGCCCTCGAAGATGGCTCAGTGATTCCAGCTGAAATCGTGATGGTTGGCATTGGTGTGCTGGCTCGCACCGAAGTGGCTAACCTACTTGGTCTCGAGTTGGCAAATGGCGCAATTCTGGTTGATGAATTTGCTCAGACTTCGAACCCACTTGTTGTTGCAGCCGGCGATGCCGTGATGTTGCCAAACCCAACTGGCTCAGAAGGCTTGGTTCGACTCGAGTCGGTGCAGAATGCGGTTGACCAGGCTCACGTTGCAGCCAAGACTCTGTTGGGCAAGCGCGAGAGCTACCACGCGTTGCCATGGTTCTGGAGTGACCAGGCCGACATCAAACTTCAGATTGCTGGCCTTTCTACCGGTTATGACCAAACGGTTGTACGTGGCAATCCAGATGAAGATTCATTCAGTGTTTTGTATTACAAAAACGGTCGACTCATCGCTGTTGATGCGGTCAACCACGTTTCCGATTACATGGCAGTTCGCAAATGCCTCACCAATGCTCAAACAATTCCAGCGGATGCCGCTGCGGATTCTTCGGTAGCTCTAAAAACCCTAGTCACCGCTTAACGAAAGTTGAACAAGATGTCTTACACGATCGAAACTGTCGCCACTGTTGCCGGCGGTAAAAACCCAAGTGGCACCTGGACAAACTTGGATGACCTGTGGCGCGCAGTGGAGCAGCCGTTGCGTTCTCGCGGCAATGACATTCACACTCCGCTTTCGGTGATGTTTGCCGAGTTTCTTCTGGATGCACACCCAGAAGCTGACCCGCTGGTCACTCGCACCGCAATTCTGTTGCACGACACCGGTTGGTCTCGTTGCGATGAATCGAAGATTTTCACCGAGGGTTTTCAAGGTGATTGGCGCAAGAGTGACATTCGTCGACTTCACGAACTAGAGGGCTGCAACATCGCCCGGGAAGTGTTGCCTGGCTTGGGATACGACGAAGAAACCATCAAGCGCGTCACCGACATTATCGATGGTCACGACACACGCATGGAGTCTTACAGCATCGAAGACTCACTGGTGCGTGACGCAGACCGACTCTGGCGCTTTACTCCTGCTGGCATTGCTTTGGCCAGCGGTTGGTTCAAAAAGACTCCAAGCCAGTACCGCATTCAACTTCAGGAAACCACTTATCCAGAGTTGATCACCGAAACCGCGCGTGCACTTGCCTCAGCGGAGTTGGCGCGTTCTATCGAACTTCTAAAGCTCGACGTTATTTAGGACTAAGCATGAAACTTCAAGAGTTCCACGATGACCTCTTTATTGGAGGTCAGTGGGTAAAGGCTCACTCGACCGAACGAAACCGAGTTGCCAACCCAGCCACCGAAGAAATCTGGGGCGAGGTTCCAGTTGGCGATGAGGCCGATGCCGATGCTGCGGTAAAAGCTGCACGTGCGGCTTTTAAGAGTGGCGTGTGGAGCGAAATCGGCGCAGCCAAGCGTGCCGAAATTATGTTGAAGTTTGCCGACGAACTTACTGCTCGTGGTGATGCAATGGGTCGCATGATCACCACAGAAAACGGAACACCTATTTCTGAAAGCTCGTCGGCTGCCTCGCACTCGGCTGGCATTTTGCGCTACTACGCATCGCTGGCTGATTATGTCGACCAAGATGATCGTCGTGACTTTCCGGGTTCGCCAAATAAATACACGGTAGTTCGTCGCGAACCGCGCGGCGTTTGTGTGTTGATTGCTCCTTGGAACTTTCCGCTAACACTTGTGATGGTGAAGCTTGCGCCGGCACTGATTGCTGGTTGCACAGTGGTCATCAAGCCAGCTTCCGAAACTCCACTTGACTTGCGCGTTCTCATTGAAGCATCAGTTGCTGCAGGTATTCCAGCAGGCGTAATCAACCTAGTCACTGGTAATGCAAAAACCGGTGGTCTACTGGTGCAGCACCCGTTGGTTGCCAAGGTTGCCTTCACCGGTTCAACCGGGGCCGGCCGCACGATTGCCGAACAGGCTGCAAGATTGCTTCGCCCAGTCACTCTCGAACTTGGCGGTAAGTCAGCGAGCATCATTCTGCCTGATGCCAAGCTCGAAGATTTTGCCAGCATTTTGAATCGCACCTGTTTGCGCAACACTGGCCAAACTTGCTACAACTCAACCCGCATCCTGGCACCAAAAAGCATCTACAAAGATGTCGTCGATGCAGTGGCTGCAACTGTGGCAGCAACCAAAATTGGCGACCCGTTTGACCCGGCCACCGTTTATGGCCCGTCAGCCTCGAGTCGCCAGCGCGACACCGTTGCTGAGTACATTCGCATTGGCATTGCCGAAGGCGCTCAGGTAGCCGTTGGCGGCGAGGGAATGCCGGAAGGCATTGAGCGCGGTTTCTATGTGAAGCCAACCGTGTTTGCCAACGTCGACAACAGCATGCGCATTGCTCAAGAAGAAATCTTTGGCCCGGTATTGGTGGTCATTCCTTTTGAAGACGAAGACGATGCAGTGCGAATTGCTAACGACTCAGCCTTCGGACTCGGCGGTTCGATTTTCACCAGCGACCCAGATCGCGCCGAAAAGTTGGCGCACCGAATCGAAACTGGTTCGGTTGGCATCAACTTCTACGGTTCAAACCTGGCCGCACCGTTTGGTGGCTGGAAAGACAGCGGCATGGGCATGGAATATGGCCCAGAGGCCATTGGCGCGTATGTGCGCATGAAGTCAATTCACCGCGAGCGTTAAAAAAGAAAACCTCATCGTGGAGGATGAGGTTCTCGTAGGCCCCGTCGGGATCGAACCGACGACCCACGGATTAAAAGTCCGTTGCTCTAACCAACTGAGCTAGAGGCCCATGCTGCCAAAAGGCAACGCCTATTAGTCTAACAAGCGCGGCTGGATAAGTTCTTCCCGCACCTCTTTTGTTGGCCACTCCACAATCAACATGGCAGCGATCATGATGGCACCGCCAATCACGGTCTTGAAAGCTAGGGATTCCTGGCCAATCATCACAGCGATAACTGCCGCCCAAACCACTTCACTGGTTAGCAGAATCGCCACTCGCGAGGCATCCATAATGGATTGCGACCAGGTCTGCACCAAGAAGGCAATTGCCGTTGAGAACACAGCGGTGAACAGAACCGCGAACCAGCCGGCGCCATCCGGGGGAGATTGGTAAGCACCATCGGTGAATGCCCCGACCCAACTAACCGCGCCAACCACCAAAAGCTGAACCAGGGTGAGTGCGTAAACATCTTTGCCAGGGCTCCAAACACCTAGGCCAACAATGTGGGCGGCAAATAGCACGGCACACAAAACAACCCACAGCTGCCCTATTTCAAAACTCACGCCATTGATAGAAATGAGTGCCAGGGCCACTGTTGCCAGGGCAACGCCCCAGATAAGTTGCTTGCCAACTTTTTGCTGAAAAATGAGCCAACCAAAAAGGGGAGTCAAAACCACGTAAAGGCCGGTGATGAAACCGGTGATGGCTGCAGTAGAAAGTTCAAGACCAATTGTTTGAGTGATGTATCCCGACGCCAAAAGTAATCCCAGGGGAATGCCGTGCTTAAGCATGGTTTTGTCGATGGCTTTGAAAACACGAGGGCGAAAAGCAATCATCACCGCTGCTGCGATTGTGAATCGAATCGCAAGAAAGTCATAAAACGGCTGCGCGTTGATTGCGTCTTTCATTAGAACGAATGCTGCGCCCCAAGAAACTGCAACCGCTGTAAGCGCAATTGCGGCCCAAGTGGTTTTCTTCATCAAGCCAGTCTATTTAGAGAAAGGTTTTATTTCTTGCCTTGTGCGCAGTAGCGAGCCATTGAAGGAAATACCAAACCGTGCATTGGCCAGACTGCCCACCAATAGGCGTGCCCCAGCAATCCGCGCGGAGCATAGATTGCCACCTGGGTGAGAATCGAACCACTTGTCTCAGGGTCTGGTTCAACTGCAAATTCCAACCAGGCTAGACCTGGCATTTTCATTTCGGCACGCAAGCGAAGCAACTGATTCTTGTTGAGTGCTTCCACACGCCAAAAATCCACGGCGTCACCAACCTGCAAATGATTTGGATCACGTCGACCGCGGCGCAAACCAACGCCACCAATCATGCGGTCGGCAAGGCCGCGCAATTCCCAAGCCCAAGTGGCAGTTGAATAACCGTGATCGCCACCAATGCTCTCGATGCGTTTCCAAACTTCTGCAACTGAGTCGCTGGTGTGCACCACGCGAACATCTTTATAGAGCGTGCCACCGGCCCAGTCGGGGTCAGTAGGTAGCGGCTCAGATGGTGTGCCCGGCACCGAAGCGTCACTCCAACGAGTTTCAACTCGTGCGTCTTTGATCTTGGTGAGCGCCAATCGCACTGCGCGCTTAAAAGGGGTTAGGCCATCAGCTGGGTCTGCAATTAAACCTCGGATGCGATCATCCGCAGCAACCACTTCGTTCTTAAGGCTCGCCACCAATCGCTTGGCCAGCGTGTAAGGCACGGGTGTCACAAGACCAACCCAGCCACTTGAAAGTCGCGGTGTCAACACCGGCACCGGAATGATGATTCGACGACGCAGACCAGCGGCTTCGGCGTATTGCTGCATCATCTCTTTGTAAGTGAAAACCTGTGGCCCACCGATATCGAATGCGTCTGAAATTTCTGGCGGCAACGCTGCGGCACCAACTAGGTAACGCAACACATCGCGAATGGCGATCGGCTGAATGCGCACGTTTACCCATTTTGGAACAGTCATGATTGGCAAACGCTCAGTCAAGTAGCGCAACATTTCAAACGATGCTGAACCCGAGCCAATCACAACGCCGGCGCGCAACTCGATGGTTGGCACACCTGACTTGCGCAAAATTTCACCGGTGTCGGCGCGCGCCTGCAGGTGAGGTGACATGGTTTGGTTTGGCGCAATGATTCCACCTAGATAAACAATGCGACGCACTTTGTTTTGCAACGCAACACGACTGAAAAGTTCAGCCATTTCGTGCTCTTGTTCTTCAAAGTTGTCTTTCGACATCAGTGCATGAAGCAGGTAATAGGCGACGTCAACGCCGGTCAACGCATCTTTGAGGGCGAGTTCATTCATGGCGTCGCCTTCAACTACTTCAACCTGGTCAATCCACGGATGTGTTTTGAGGCGGGACGCATTTCTAGCCAGCACACGAACTCGATAGCCGTGCTTCAGCAGCTCGATAATCAGACGGCCGCCAATATATCCGGTGGCACCGGTGACAAGGCACAGGGCAGGTTTGCCATCGGCACTGCGCAAGAGTGGAAGGCCAGCGCTCGCTGAATCGTTCATGCCTTCACCCTACGGCTAAATCTTGTCTGGCGGGGTCTCGGTGGTGTGACGTTCAACCGACACAATTTTGCGCTTGTCGCCCTTTTTAGCGATGTGAACTACGAGCATCTCGGCTGGCTTCAAATCGGTAGCCTCTTTGATTGCAGCGACATGTTGCCATTCGCCATGAGGCACAAAAGTTTCGAGAATGGTTGGCAGTGCTGGGCGGTGCGAGCACACAACCGCCGAACAATTTTTAGCAATCAGATCTTTGACCACCTTTTGGGTGCGCTTCGGGCCTTTTTTGTTGCCGAGTTCACTTAGCTGTGAGCGCTCAACAATTGTGAGATTGCGGAATTTGGCATATGGGTAAACCGTGGTGAAGCAGCGCTCCCAGGGGCTGGTGACTACTCGGGTTGGGCCGAAGGCAGAAATCAATGGAACAAGTTTTTTTGCCTGATCAAAACCGGCCGGAAGCAGCGGACGCATTCCGTCTTCAACGTTTTTGCCACCCTTCCAATCAGATCGTGGGGTTGCCTTAGCATGGCGCAAAATAATAATCGGTTTGGTCCTGTGCAGTTCAGCTGCGTGCAACACTAAAAATTTATCCAAAACGTTGTGATCCACCGAATAGGTAAGCAGCGCGCGCGCTTCTTCGGGAGTTTTCCATTCCACCTTGGCCACTTCTTCGCCCGGCTCAAACGTTGAGCGCCTCAGCGCAGCGTCGGTTACGCGCGCAGACCAATAGTGAACTTCTTTTGGTTGGCCAGATGGAACGTGGTACTTCATCACATCTAGAAACGGGCCGAGTTTGATTTTCAAACCAGTTTCTTCGTGAATTTCGCGCACAGCAGTTTGAGGCAGAGTTTCACCCGGGTCAAGTTTGCCCTTAGGCCAGCTCCAGTCGTTGCGACGGGCGCGGTGAATCATTGCAACAAGAAGTTCCCCATTTACTTCGCGCCACAGCAGAGCTCCAGCAGCATAAATCGGCATTAGCTACGTTGCTTCCTCTTCGCATACACGTCAGCCATGATCTTGTCTTGCACGTCAACCAGGTTGGCGCCATCACGGTCGTACTTGAATCTACTCCACTTGCCATCTGGGCCAAGGTGCCAAGAAGCCGAACCGTCATCCATTGCTAGATCAAACATAGAGTTCATTTCGCGAATGTGGTCTGGCTGCGACAAACGAACCAAAGCTTCAACTCGGCGGTCTAGGTTGCGGTGCATCATGTCGGCAGAACCGATAAACACTGCTGGGTCGCCGCCACCCAAGAAGGTGAACACGCGTGAGTGCTCAAGGTAGCGACCAAGAATTGAACGCACGGTGATGTTTTCACTTAGACCAGGCACGCCTGGGCGAAGTGCACACATGCCGCGCACCAAAACCTCAACCTTTACGCCCGCCTTTGAAGCCTTGTAAAGCGCATCGATAACTTGCTCATCAACCAGCGAGTTAACCTTCACGCGAACGCGTGCATCTTTGCCGGCTTTCTTAAATTCAATCTCGCGATCAACGCGTTCAAGCAAGCCATCGCGCACACCGTTTGGTGAAACCAGCAGTGATTTGAACTCGGCTTCAGGCGCATAGCCAGAAAGCTGGTTGAACAACTTGGTTAGGTCTTCGCCAACCGATTCGCGAGCGGTAAGTAGGCCGTAGTCCTCATAGAAACGAGCGGTCTTCGGGTTGTAGTTTCCGGTGCCAACGTGGCAGTAGCGACGCAACTGGCCAGCCTCTTGACGAATAACCAAGGCCAACTTGCAGTGAGTCTTCAAACCCACGATGCCGTAAACCACGTGCACGCCGGCCTGCTCAAGCTTTCGAGCCCAAGCGATGTTGTTCTGCTCGTCGAAACGTGCCTTGATTTCAACCAATGCCAGAACCTGCTTGCCAGCCTCTGCGGCAGCAATCAAAGCGTCAACAATTGGTGAGTCACCCGAGGTGCGGTAAAGGGTCTGCTTGATTGCCAGAACCTTAGGGTCGGCAGCAGCCTGCTGAACGAACGCCTGCACCGAAGTTGAGAATGACTCGTATGGGTGGTGCAGCAGAATGTCGCGCTGACGCATCGCCGAAAAGATGCTTACGTCTTTGTCTTCAACCGGTTGCAAGAAGCGGTTGGTGATTACCTGGTGCGCTGGGTAGTGCAACTCAGGGCGCTTGATGCCAGAGATTTCAAAAAGCCCGCGAAGGTCAAGCGGTGAAGGCAAGTTGTAAACGTCTTCTTCAGAGATGTCTAGCTCACGAACCAATAACTCAAGAATTTGTGGGTTGATGTCGTTTGCAACTTCTAGACGAACCGGTGGGCCAAAGCGACGGCGAAGCAATTCTTTTTCTAGAGCAAGAAGCAGGTTCTCACCTTCGTCTTCGTCAACCTCAAGGTCTTCGTTGCGAGTCACTCTAAAGGTGTGGTGTTGCAGCACCTGCATGCCAGGGAACAGCAATGACAAGAATTCGCCAATTACATCTTCTAGTGGAACAAAGCGCACATCGTTGACGCCAGTGTTGCCTGGGATGCGAACAAAGCGAGGAAGAAGTGGCGGAACCTTTACACGAGCAAAGTGCTCCTTGCCGGTTTCAGGGTTCTGCACTACAACTGCAAGGTTTAGTGACAATCCAGAGATGTAAGGGAACGGGTGAGCCGGGTCAACTGCAAGTGGAGTTAGCACCGGGAAGATTTGGTTTTGGAAGTAATCGTGCAAAGCCGATTTTTCGGTTGCATCTAGCTCAGCCCAACGCACCAAACGAATTCCCTGCGCCTCAAGCGCCGGCTTTACATCTTTGATGAATAGGTTTGCGTGACGCTCTTGCAGTGCGTGCGCCTCGCGGCTAATTTCGCTAAGCACTTCTTGAGGTGAAAGACCAGAGCTTGACTCAACTGCCAAACCAGTTGCAATGCGGCGCTTTAGGCCGGCAACGCGAACCATGAAGAACTCGTCGAGGTTTGAGGCAAAGATCGCCAAGAAGTTAACGCGCTCTAGCAAATAAAGCTTTGGATCCTCGGCCAGTTCAAGCACGCGCTGGTTAAAAGCCAACCAACTGAGCTCGCGGTCTAGAAAACGGTCGGCTGGGTACTCGAGGCTTGATTCGGGCACAGAGATGGCCATGGTTTCTTCAGAAGACATGTGAGCAATCTTGTCATCTTATGGTTGCCACAAGGTAAACGAATTAATACCCGGCGTCGGCCATTTCGGCGTCTTCTTCAGACAAATTGAAGCGGTAGCCCACGTTTCGAACGGTGCCAATCAAGGTATCCAGGTCTTCGAGCTTCGCTCTTAGGCGACGGATGTGGACATCCACAGTGCGGGTGCCACCAAAGTAGTCGTAGCCCCAAACCTCGCTGAGCAACTGCTCGCGGGTGAATACGCGGCCTGGGTGCTGGGCCAAAAAGCGCAAAAGCTCAAACTCTTTATATGTGAGGTCAAGTGAGCGGCCATGCACTTTGGCCGAGTAGCTGGCCTCGTCAATCACAACGCCCGAGGCGTGAATCTTGTCTTGGCCCTCAGCAATTAGGCGGCGGCTAAGCGCCAAGCGAATGCGGGCATCGATTTCACCAGGGCCGGCGTTCTCAAGAATTACGTCGTGCACGCCCCAGTCACCCGAGACTGCAGCCAGGCCGCCTTCGCGAAGCACCAAGATGAGCGGTGCGGTTAGGCCGGTGGTCACCAGAATTTTGGCTAGGGATTTTGCGCCGGCGAGATCGCTGCGGCCATCCAAGAAAATGAGGTCGTGGCCAGGGGCGCTAACCAGGTTGGCTGGTTCGGCGGCCATGTAGCGAATGCGGTGGCTCAGAAACCCGAGCGCAGGCAAAACTTCTTTGTCGGTCGATGCCGACAGAACTAGAAGCTGGGCCATGTCTCTCTCCAAACTGGTGCTGTAAGTCTAAGCCAGTTGGCCTGAGGCGTAGGGCATGATGGTTTTGTGAACTCAAAGTGGACTGAGATCGTTTCGATCTGGATTTTGGTGGCAATTGTCACCGTGGCTCTGATTTGGCGCTTTCCGGCTGAGGGCCATCTGATTGAAGTCTCTTTTGGGGCCATCTTGGCTGGTTCAACCGCCTTGGTTTCAGTGATTCACCTCTTCAAAGCCGATGTTGAAGGCTTTGTGCGCAAGTTGATTTATGTGGGCGGCGGCAGCACCTTGATTCTGGCAATTGCCACGGCCTACATTTTTTTGAGCCGATAGACTTTTTGCATGATTAGTCTTCTAGCTCTCGAGATTTTCTTCACCGGCCTCTTGGTTTTGGCTTCATTGGCCATCGCTGCTGTTTCAGCCCTCGTGCTTTACAAGTTGTTCAAGGGTCAGAAATAAGTTGTTCGTACTTCCAGAAGGTCTTCCTCTGGAGCTCACCCCATTCGCCTTTCTAGTTGGCAAATGGGAGGGGACCGGAGTCATCAGCTATAAGTTGAATGATTCTGACGAGGCCCCAATTGAACAAGAGTTCAAACAGCGCATGGAATTTGCGCACGACGGCTCGAATGCCCTCACCTATGTTTCTTCGGCCGAACTAATCGCCGACTCCAGCACTCCGTTGCCAAGTGAACTTGGCTACTGGCGCTTGGCTAGACCAGCCGAACCTGCCGATCACGGCCCAGGCCTTTTGGTAGGCACCGGCACTCCAAGTTTGCAAACCCACGAAGACCTCGAAAAGTTGCGCAATAAAGAAGGTGGCTTCGACATTCAGGTTTCAATGTTGCACCCGGGTGGAATGGCCGAGCTTTACAACGGAAAAATCAAGGGTGCTCGCATCGACCTTGCCTCAGCACACGGTGCTGCATTCGAAGGTGCAAAAACTTATCGACACTCAACCAGACTTTTCGGTTTGGTTGAAGGTGCACTGTTGTGGGTTTGGGAAATCGCGTTACCCGGCGGCGACCTAAAGCCGCATGCATCTGCACGCCTTGAACGAGTTGAGTAAACATGAGTGTTGCCGCACATTTTGGTAACCCAATGATTGAGCAACGCAATTTAGTTGCCGGCACAGCAATTGTTGAACTCGGCCCTCGGGGCATCATCACCGTGAGTGGCGAAGATCGCCTAACTTGGTTGCACTCTTTGCTCTCGCAAAATCTTTCAAACCTGGCGCCTGGAGTTTCTGCCGAAACATTGTTGCTAGACCCGAACGGTCACGTCGAACAGGTAATCCACTTCTTAGATGACGGTCAAACTTCTTGGTTGATTGTTGAAGCAGAAGGCCGCGAACCATTGTTGTCCTGGCTTAACAAAATGGTGTTTCGCAAAAAAGTTGAAATTCAAGACCGTTCGGATGACTTCGCAGTAGTTGGTCACCTAGGTGCGGCATTGACTGAGGCCGAGGTTTCTAATGGTGTGCCCTTGGTTTGGCAGGATCCGTGGCCGGGCGTAGTCGCCGGTGGAGTTCGTTATTCAATGGCTCGACCTGCAGTTTGGCCTTGGACCGAAAACCTAATTGCGGCTAGCAACATCGTTGCAGTTGCTGCAAATTACGAAGCCGCCGGACTAATGGCTTATGACGCGGTGCGCGTTGCAGCGCATCGCCCGCGCCAACTCACCGAAGTTGACGACAAGGCTCTGCCTCACGAATTTGATTGGCTTTCAACCGCGGTGCACATGAGCAAGGGTTGCTACCGCGGCCAAGAAACGATTGCCAAGGTGCACAACCTTGGTCACCCGCCTCGTCGCTTAACTTTCTTGCACCTCGATGGTTCGGGGCACGCAATTCCCGATGCGGGTGATGCGGTTCGAGTTGCTGGCGATGAAGCCATCCGAGGCAAGATCACCGTTGCGGCCAACCATTATGAGATGGGCCCGATTGCATTGGCGCTGTTGAGTCGAAGCGTGCCCGAGGCAGCTCACCTGGTTGTTGAAAGCAGTGTTGGGGCGATTGCCGCGAACCAAGAAGTAATCGTGCCGGCTAGCGCTGGCAAGGCCGCGGATTTGCCGAAGCGCAATTTGTTGATGGGCGGAAGGCACAAATGAAAACTCCAAAATTGCACTGGAGTTTGCGCGAATCAACATCACGCGTAATTCAATCGGTGCCACCGATTTTGCAAATTGTTCTGGGTGCCACCGCCGCTTTTTCGATTGCTCATTTTTTGCTTGGGCACACCAATCCAATCTTTGCGGTTACGGTCACCATTGCTTCGCTAGGTTTTTCGCGTGATGCCAGACCGAAGCGTGTGCTGCAAACAGCCTTTGGAATGATTCTGGGAATTGCACTCAGTGAAGTTTTGCTTTGGGTGATTGGCTCAGGTGTTTGGCAAATGGCACTCGTGCTGTTGATTTGTCTCACCGCTGCAAGATTTATCAACGGTTCTGCTGCGTTTGCACTCACGGTTGGCATTCAGGCGATGTTGGTTTACATCATGCCGGCGCCCGAGGGCGGTGCATTTATCCGTAGCCTTGATGGTTTGCTCGGTGGTGCAACTGCATTACTTTTCACCGCGTTGATTCCGCGTGACCCGCGCGGCTTGGCCAAGCACGACGGTGAAGCTTTGTTCTTTGTTTTTCTTGATTCACTAAAGGCACTCGAGATTGCAGTGCGCCGAGTTGATAACCGAGTTGCCGACGCGGCACTCGCGCAGATGCGCAAGTCTCAACCGCTGGTAGACAACTGGCGCCTCTCGCTCGACAGTGCAATTGCCGTTTCGCGCATCTCGCCGTTTCTTCGCAAATATCGCGATGAACTTTCGGGACAAGTGCGCTTGATGCGTGGCATGGATCTTGCGACTCGCAATTTGCGCGTAGTGGTTCGTCGCGTTGACTTTTTAGTTGACGACGGCAAGGCCAGACCATACCTGGCTGACTTGTTCGATCAGATTGGAAGCGCAACCACGATGTTGCAGCGTGGTCTCGAGGACGAACAAGCTCGTGGCGATGCTCAAGAAATGTTCGTTGAAATTATTCACCAGCTTGACCCAAAGCGCTTCGGCATCGCCAACGAAATTCGCGAGGCAAGCGTTTTGCTGTTGCTGCGCCCGTTATTGGTCGACCTGTTGTGTGCCAGTGGCATGACTGAGGATGCCGCTCGCACCGAATTGCCGACTATCTAGGCAGCTCAAAATCTAGTTTGGCTGCACTGCTTTCCAATCCAAACTGATTTCACCCAAGCGCCAACGTTTGTGATCGCCAACAATTGGCCAACCCGCTTCAACCAACTGTTTGCAACTGGCAACCCAGCGTTGGGCTGCCCCAAATGCGCCAATGCCTGAATTCGTTTGCCACGCCATGTCGAGGGCACTCAAAAACTCGTGAATCTTTTCACCGGGTTGGTTGTGGTGAATCAAAATCTTGGGCAGACGCTCGGCAACTTTGCTCGGCATTTCCAGGCCACTCAGTCGAAGTGAAATTGTGAAACTAATCGGGCCGGTGGCATCCAAGGTGACCCAGCTGGCCAGTCGGCCAATTTCATCGCAGGTGCCTTCAACAATCACGCCACCCGGCGTAAGCCTCTTTTGCATTAGCGCCCAAGCCGCTGCCACTTCGCTCTCGTCATACTGACGCAACACATTGAAGGCGCGAATCACTGTGGCGCTGTTAGCCAGCGCAGCAGGCAAGGGCACTTCGAAGCCGCCGTGGGTGAAGTGCAGGTTGGGGCCGGCCACGGCAAGCCCTCGCTCAACTCGCTCGCGGTCAATCTCGATGCCAACCACGTGTGTGCCACGATTCACTTTTTGAAGGCGCTGCAGCAACTCGATCGCGGTTATTGGGCTGGCACCAAAGCCAAGGTCAACCACGATTGGCTCATCCGCGGTTCGAAGAATAGGCAGGGCAGCAATGTACCGATCGATTCGTCGAAGTCGGTTGGGGTTGGTGGTTCCCCGAGTGATTGTGCCAATTGGCTTTTTTGCTGCCACGAAACCAACCTAGTCGAACCTCTAAACTTGAGCGCATGACCGCTAAATACACATTGATCCTGTTGCGTCACGGAAACAGTGACTGGAACCAGAAGAACTTGTTTACCGGATGGGTAGACGTAGACCTAAGCGACCAAGGTCGCGAAGAAGCCAAGCGTGCAGGTGAACTGCTAGCCGAGTCAGGCCTAAAGCCAGACCTGCTTTACACATCACGCCTAAAGCGCGCAATCAACACCGCACACATTGCGTTGAGTGCCGCCGACCGCAGCTGGATCGACGTGAAGCGTGACTGGCGTTTGAACGAGCGTCACTATGGTGCGTTGCAAGGCAAAGACAAGGCACAGACTCTTGAAGAGTACGGTGCCGAGATGTTCCAAACCTGGCGCCGCAGCTATGACGTGCCACCACCGCCAATCGATGACAACGATAAGTATTCGCAAGCTCACGATGAGCGTTATGCAGACTTGGGTTCAGATGTGCCAAAGACCGAATGCCTCAAAGATGTTCTAGAGCGCATGTTGCCTTATTGGCTTTCAGACATTCAGCCTTCGCTAAAAGAGGGCAAGACCGTTTTGGTTACCGCACACGGCAACTCGCTACGTGCATTGGTAAAGCACCTCGACCACGTTTCAGATGATGAGATCGCCGAGCTAAACATTCCAACCGGAATTCCGTTGGTTTACAAGCTAGACGAAAACTTCAAGCCAATCGTTGAGGGCGGCGAATACCTTGACCCAGAGGCTGCTGCCGCTGGCGCTGCTGCAGTTGCGGCACAAGGCAACAAGAAGTAAAACCACAAGCTAATAAGAAAAGGCCTCCCAATCGGGAGGCCTTTTCTTATTGCTAAAAACTAAGCGGTTAGGTCTTCGTCTGACCAGTCACCGGTGGTTAGGTAGCTAACCTTCGATGAAATGTCTACTACGTGGTCTGCAAAACGCTCGTGGTAGCGGCTAGCTAGAGTCACGTCAACGGTGAACATTGCGTTCTCTTTCCAGCTGTCGCCAAGAACGGTGTCGAATACGCTGCGGTGCAATTCATCCACACGCTCATCCTCAGCCTGAATCTGGCGAGCGAAGTCTGCGTCGGTGTTCTTCAAAAGCTCAACAACCTGGTGAGCCAGCTTCACGTCAAGTGCGCCCATCTCTTCGAAGGTTGCCTTTAGTGCTTCAGGAACAGCTGCACCTGGAAAACGGTAGCGGGCGATTGCCGCGATGTGGCCAGCAAGAGCACCCATGCGCTCAAGCGAAGCTGAGATGCGAAGGGCTGACACCAGGATGCGCAGGTCGCGAGCAACCGGTGATTGCTTTGCCAAAATCTTGATTACTAGCTCGTCTAGAGCCAGCGCCTTATTGGTCATGGCGTCGGCAACGGCAATGGCCTCGTCGGCAAGAGTCACATCTGAGGTGGTGAAAGCCTTAGTGGCCTTCTCTGCCACACGTGCGGCGTCTTCGGCAATCTCGATTAGGCGAGTCTGAACCTCGTGCAGCTGAGACTGAAAAATTTCGCGCATGGTGCACCTTCCTTAAAACTGTGTATTAGCAAGAACCCTGACAGCCTTAGGTAAACAAAGGCGAAATAGTGCTTGAACTAAGGCCAAATTTCCTCGGATGCGTAAACCCTCCACTCGGGCGGGATGTCAGAATCGCCTAGTGTTAAGAATGTGAACGCATCCTTCGCCATACTACTAGCAGCAGTGCTGGGTTTCTTGGTTGGAGGCGTGCTGGTTTGGGTTCTGGCACTTCGAACCCGGAAGGCCGAATTGGAAGCCGTTGCGACCCAGCCAGTGCAGGAAACTGTGGCATACCTGCTGGATGTCTTGGCTACCGCTGGCGTTGTTGTGGATGGCTCAAATCACGTCGTTCGCGCTACCACCGGGGCTCAAGTTCTGGGTTTGGTTCAAAACCGCATCTTGATTCACAGCTCGTTGGTTGAGCTGGTCGAAAAGGCCCGCATCTCAGGCAACCCATGCGAAGGTGAGTTTGAGCTGTCAACTGGCCTGCGCAACGACAGCGTTTGGGTTCATGCTCGCGCCGCCTTGCTCAAAGATGGCAACGTGCTTTTGACTGTCGAAGACGAAACCGAGTCAAAGCGACTCGAAGACACTCGCCGCGATTTTGTGGCCAACATTTCACACGAACTTAAAACACCAATTGGGGCAATCAGCCTGCTATCCGAAGCATTGGTCGACGCCGCGGATGACGCAACCATGGTGAAGAAATTCGCCGGTGACCTGTTTCGCGAATCTCGTCGCCTAGCCAGCTTGGTTCAAGACATCATTCAGCTATCTCGCCTACAGAGTGCCGACATAGCCAAAAACGCGCATGTGATCGACCTATCCGGAGTTATCTCTGAAGGCGTCGAGCGCAATCAAGTTTTGGCCGAGCGTCGCCACGTGCGTATTAGCTCGGATGCCCCTGCCGGCGTGAAGGTTTTGGGCGATCACGAAATGCTCACCATGGCAGTCAAGAACCTCATCGAGAATGCAATTTTGTACTCGGATGAAGGCAGCCAAGTGGGCATCGGTTTGAGAATCGAACCAGACGATATTGCAGCAATCTCGGTTACCGACAACGGAGTTGGAATCGCGCCTGAGCACCAAGAACGAATCTTTGAACGTTTCTATCGCGCTGACCCATCTCGCTCACGTCAAACCGGAGGCACTGGCCTCGGGTTGTCGATCGTGAAGCATGTTGCCTTGAACCACCGCGGCGACATCCAAGTATTTTCTCGACCAGGTTTGGGTTCTACATTCACCCTGCGCCTGCCGATAGTAAATGAGCAAGACATTGAGGATGAAGAATGACCCGTGTTCTAGTTGTTGAAGATGAAAAGTCACTTCGTGAGCCTTTGGTTTACCTGTTGCAAAAAGAGGGTTACGACGTAGTCGAGGCCGAAGATGGCAGCCAGGCAGTTAGTGTCTTCGAAGACTTCGGTGCAGACATGATTCTGCTCGACCTGATGTTGCCAGGAATGAGCGGCAATGAAGTTTGCCGCCACATTCGCAACACCTCGCAGGTGCCAATCATCATGCTTACCGCAAAAGACTCTGAAATTGACAAAGTGGTTGGCCTAGAAATCGGTGCCGATGACTACGTGACCAAGCCTTATTCAACTCGTGAGCTATTGGCTCGCATGAAGGCAGTGCTTCGCCGCCAGGCTGAGTCACCGGTGGTTCACGAAACCCCCGGCATTCTCGAGGTTGGTTCAGTGCGCATGGATGTTGACCGCCACCTGGTGTTTGTGCACGGTGAAAAGGTTTCAATGCCGCTCAAAGAGTTTGAACTGCTGGAGCTTTTGCTTGAAAACGCCAACCGCGTGCTTACCCGTGGTCAAATCATTGACCGCGTGTGGGGTTCAAACTACTTTGGTGACACCAAGACTTTGGATGTTCACATCAAGCGCATTCGCTCAAAGATTGAAGATGACCCGGCCCGCCCAGAGCACCTGCTCACCGTTCGTGGTCTCGGCTATAAATACGAGGTCTAAGCCTTAAACCAAAAACCCTCCCAATCGGGAGGGTTTTTGCATTGAAAACTTATTCTGCGTGCTGGTCTGCTTCGCCGGCTGCAGGAGTGACGGTGCTCAAGGTGGCCACTAGCGGTGCATATTCGCTTAGGGTGCCGTCTAGAACAGGAACACGAATCTCGTTGCCAGTTGCTGAGTCTTGACCAACGAAGATGCTCACGATCTTGCCTGGAGTCTTGTCTAGGTCGATTCCTAGGGCTGGCTCGCCGTTGTAGCCAATGTCTAGCTTCTGGCCGGCCTTAACGATGAAGTGAACGTCTTTCTTCTCGTTCAAGGTGGCATCGGTGTACTGAATGTGAACTTCAGCGTCTTGCAGGCCTGAGTTGACTAGTGAGCCAAATAGCGCAGCCTGGGTGCCGTTGCTTAGGTAAATGAAGTTGCGGGCCTTGATGGTCTCTAGGTTTACCTGGGCACCGTCGCTCGGGCTGTAAGCCTGGCGGGTAGCCACTGGAGAGGTGAATGTGCAACCGGCAGTACCAAAAACTAGGGCTGCTGCGATAGCAACGGTTGCAAACTTACGAATAGTCATTATTTCCTCCCGAGAAACACTCAATAGCGCTATTAGTTTATCCCTTTGTTACAGTGCAACCCTGTGGTAAAATCGTGGTTTCTGAAGGGAATCACCTGCATGAAGTTTGAAGTCGGCGAAACAGTCGTTTATCCACACCACGGAGCAGCTCAAATCGTTGAGGTTGCTAACAAAACCATTCGTTCTGAAACCAAGTTGTACCTACAACTAAAGGTTGCCCAGGGGGACCTAACCATTTGGGTTCCTGCAGAGAACGTTGAGATGGTTGGCGTGCGAGACGTAATCAACAAGAAGGGCGTTGAGCAAGTTTTCAGCGTGCTTCGCGCCGAGTTCACCGAAGAGCCAACCAACTGGTCACGCCGCTACAAGGCAAACCTTGAGAAGCTGGCATCCGGAGACGTTGTAAAGGTTTCTGAGGTTGTTCGCGACCTATGGCGCCGCGACCAAGACCGCGGCTTGTCTGCTGGTGAAAAGCGCATGCTTGCCAAGGCTCGGCAAATCTTGGTTTCAGAACTTGCCCTTGCTCGCAAAGTTGATGAGGTTAAGGCTTCGGCAACTCTTGATGAAGTTCTAGCTTCTTAGGCCCCACATGACCAATCGCGATCTCGCGGTGGTTGTTGTGGCCGCAGGCCTTGGCACCCGTCTCGGTGCCAACAAACCAAAAGCATTCGTCTCGCTTGCCGAGAAGACTTTGCTTCAGCACACTCTTGAAAACATTGCGCCGCTTGCCTCTCTTGAGCAAGTAATCATCGCCGTGCCAGCTGGGCACGAACAGCAAACCGCCGAACTTGCCGATCTTGCGCTCGCAGGCAAATCAATTCGCTTCGACGTTGTGGTGGGCGGCGATTCTCGTCAGCAATCAATTGCCAATGCACTCGGTGTGCTCGATGAAACTTTGGATGTTGTTTTGGTGCACGATGCTGCGCGTGCGCTTGCCCCGGCAAGTTTGTTTCAGCGAGTAGCCAACGAAGTTCGTCGCTCTGGTTATGGCGTGGTGCCAGCACTAAAAATTGTTGACACCATCAAACGTGTTGACGGTGAAATTGTTCGTGAAACGGTTGATCGCAATTTGTTGCGTGTTGCTCAAACTCCGCAGGGTTTTAAAGTTGCCGATCTTGTTTCGGCCTATGCCGCTGCGGCTAATGAATTCACCGATGACGCTGCTCTATTTCAAGCGCATGGCGGTCAAATTGTTTCGGTCGAGGGTGAAGAAGCGGCCTTCAAAATTACAACCGCGGAAGACCTGGCTGCTGCCGAACTTCGTTTTGCAAATACTTTTAGAAGCGGCATCGGCTCCGATGTGCACCGCTTTAGTGAAGACGAAAACAAGCCGCTTTATTTGGGCACCATCATTTGGCCCGGGGAGCGCGGGCTTGAAGGGCACAGCGATGGCGATGCCGTGAGTCACGCAATTGTTGACGCACTTTTGTCGGCTGCCGGCCTTGGCGACATCGGCTCAAACTTTGGCGTTGACCGCCCTGAATACTCAGGCGCTAACGGTCGTGTCTTTCTCGAAGGCGCAATGAAACTTGTTGCCGAAAACGGTTTTTCAATTCAAAACGTTGCGGTGCAAATTATTGGCAACCGACCAAAGGTTGCACCCATGCGCGCCGCCGTCGAAGCTGAGTTGTCGGGCATCCTGGGTGCACCGGTAACTGTTGGTGCAACCACAACCGACGGCCTCGGATTCTTGGGCAACAGCGAGGGAGTAGCCGCAGTGGCTACAGCCCTGCTGGCAAGTGCCAAAGGTAGGCTTGCCTCGTGAGCCTAAGCCTGTTTGATTCGCGCGCCCAAGCGGTGCGCCCCTTCAGCCCATTGGTGGCTGGGCAGGTTGGCATCTATCTTTGTGGCCCAACCGTTCAAGGTGCCCCGCACGTTGGTCACTTGCGCTCGGCTCTGGTTTACGACCAGCTGCGTCGCTGGCTTGAGGTCAAAGGTATGCAGGTTACTTTGGTGCGCAACGTGACCGACATTGATGACAAAGTTCTAGACAACGCAAAACTTTCTGGTGAACAGTGGTGGGCACTTGCCTACAAGTTTGAAAATGAATTCAACCGTGCTTATTCGGCACTTGGAATTTTGCCGCCGACCTATGAGCCTCGCGCAACGGCAGCCGTGCCAGAGATGCTTGAGCTGATTGATCGACTGATTGAAGCGGGGTATGCCTACCCAGCTGACGACGGCTCGGGCAACGTTTATTTTGCGGCTGGCAAATGGGCCGATTACGGCGAGCTGACCAACCAAAAAATTAACGACATGGATGCCGATTCAGATGCTGACCCACGCGGCAAGCGTGAGCCTCACGACTTTGCACTTTGGAAAGCGCACAAGGCTGGCGAACCAGAATCAGCTGCCTGGCAAACCAAGTTTGGTGCCGGTCGCCCGGGTTGGCACATTGAATGCTCAGCTATGGCAACAAAATATTTGGGCACTAACTTTGACATTCACGGTGGTGGTCTTGATCTGCGATTCCCACACCACGAAAACGAGTTGGCGCAGTCTCGCGCCGCGGGTGATGAATTTGCAAACTACTGGTTGCACAACGGGCTCGTAAATGTTGGAGGTCAAAAGATGTCAAAGTCTTTGGGCAACTCGATTTTTGCAAGCGATCTTTTGAACTCGGCTCGTGAAGTTGTAGTTCGCTATTACTTGGGCTCGGCTCACTATCGCTCGGTGCTCGATTACCACGACGGTGTGCTCGACGAAGCCGAAGCGGCCTATTCAAGAATTGAAGCGTTCATTCAGCGTGCAACTCGTCGTCTTGAAGGCACCAAGCACACCACTTCAGTTCCTGCCGATTTGTTGGCTGCACTTCCTGCAGAATTTATCAACGCTATGGATGACGACCTTGCGATTCCTGCAGCGCTTGGTGTGCTGCACGAAACCGTGCGTGCCGGCAACGCGGCAGTAGACGGCGAAGACCTTGAGGCCGCGGCGGCATCCGTAGTTGCTGTTTTGGCAATGACCGAGGTGCTTGGCATTAACCCAATCTCAGCCACTTGGGCAAAGGCTGCATCAAACGACTCAGTGCTTGATGCGCTGGTGCAGAGTTTGATTGCCGAACGAAACGCAGCGCGCGCTGCAAAAGATTTTGCTCGATCAGATGCGATTCGAGATCAACTGACAGCCGCCGGAATCACAATTGAAGACGGCGCTAACGCAACAAATTGGAGTGTCAACTAATGGCAGGTAAACCAGGTCGCCCAGGAGCGGCAAAAAAGAGCAGCGGCAAAAAAGTTGGCACCGGTGGCCACGGCAAGCAGCGCCTAGAAGGCCGCGGCCCAACCCCTAAGGCTGAAGATCGCAAGGGTCACAAGGCATTTAAAGAACGCCAGCAAGCAGAGCGCAAGGCTGCCGCACTCGGCATCAAGATTGTTGGAAAGGGTGCAGGCAACTCAGGCACTGCTCGCAAGTTTGCTTCAGAGCTAGACCCAAAGATCGCTAGTGCTCGCACTGGCAAGGCGCTTCCGGCGCGCGGCGCTCGTGGCGCAACTGGTGCAGCGGCTGCAGGTGCTCGTGGCACCAAGGCAACGCGTGAAGGCGCTCGCCGGGGAGAGTTCTTGGCACCCAGTGCCCGCACCGCTGGTTCTGCAGGTGCAGCATCTCGTTCGAGTCAGCGCGTGGCCAAGGCCGCAGACGCATCCGAAGTTTTGTCAGGTCGCAACTCAGTGCTTGAGGCACTGCGTTCAAAGGTGCCGGCAACCGCAATGTTCATTGCACAGCGCATCGAGATGGATGACCGCGTAAAAGAGGCAATCAAGATTGCTTCAACTCGTGGCATTGCAGTGAACGAAATTACTCGCCCAGAGATTGACCGAATGACTGGTTATGACTCAGTGCACCAGGGCATCGCGCTTCAGGTTCCGCCATACAAATATCAGCACCCAATGGAATTGTTGGATTTGGTTTTGTCTCGTGGTCAGAAGCCATTGTTTGTTGCGCTTGACGGCATCACCGACCCACGTAACCTTGGTGCAATCATTCGTTCGGTTGCAGCGTTCGGTGGTCAAGGAGTTATCTTGCCTCAGCGTCGTTCAACCGGCGTGACAGCTGCTGCTTGGAAAACCTCTGCTGGTGCAGCGGCACGTGTGCCAGTTGCTCTTGCGGCAAACCTCAACGCGACGCTAAAAGATTTGAAGAAGCGTGGCGTATTTGTGGTTGGTCTTGATGGCGATGGCGAAATGGATTTGCCGAACTTTGAACTCGGCAGCGAACCAATTGTTCTTGTGGTTGGTTCGGAAGGAAAAGGTTTGTCACGTTTGGTTGCAGAAAACTGTGACGCAATTCTTTCAATTCCAATTGCTCGCGACACTGAATCGCTAAACGCAGGCATTGCGGCATCAGTCACGCTTTATGAAATTTCAAAGCGTCGCGCTGCAGCAATCTCAAAGCGCAAGTAATTTAAACCAGGTCGCGCCAGTCAGCTTCTTCGTCGTCTTCGGCAACCACAATGGTTCCCGATGGAATTGCAGTTGGCAAAGTAATCGACTCGGTTGGCGGGCTTAGGTAGGCCTCTTCTTCGCGACGGAATCTCAGAATGTCATTGATGTAAGCGTGCACCGCTTCTTCAATTGGAACATCGCGACCTTGCTCTTCTGACATGTACCAACGGTGTTCAAGCACCTGGTGGTAAATCTCGGCTTGCTCTAGGCGACCAGAAAGTTCTTTTGGAATCGAAGTTATTACTGGCTCAAAAGCATTGCTCAACCATTCGTGCGCCAGCACTTCTTCGTCGGCTCCAGGGCGAGGGTGATTCACTCGGTACTGGTCGAGGTCATTCAGCAGTCGGCGAGCTTGGTTTTCTTCAACATCCAAACCAGTCAGCCGAATGAGGCGGCGCTGGTGGTGGCCAGCATCAACAACCTTTGGCTGAATCTTCACGGTGGTGCCAGATTCGCTGGTCTTGATGGCGAGTTCTTCAATGTCGAAGCCAAGTTCGTTCAGTCGGTCAACGCGACGGTTAATCTTCCAGCGGTCGGCAACATTGAAAGTTTCAACTCCGGTGAGCTCGGCCCATAATTCGCGATATTTGGCTACGATTCGCTCGCTGGTTGCAACTGCGTCGACGCCAGGTTGTGCGTGACCGCTGGCAATTAGGTCCATCAATTCGCCAGCGATGTTTACGCGAGCAATTTCAAGATCGTTTTCGCGCTGGCCGTTTGAAAGGCCTGATTCATAAAGGTGGCCAGTTTCGGCATCAACCAGGTAGGCCGCGAATGCGCCGGCGTCGCGGCGAAACAGAGTGTTAGAAAGCGAAACATCGCCCCAGAAGAAACCGGCGATGTGCAAGCGAACCAGCAACAATGCCAGTGCATCAACCAAGCGCTTGGCGGTGTCCGGGCGCAAACCCTGAGACCACATTGCGCGGTAGGGAAGTGAGAACTTTAGGTGTCGCGTAATCAATACCGAAAGCAGCGGCTCACCATCTGTGGTGGCACGGTTGTTGATAATTGCGAATGGCTCAACGCAAGGCACATCGAGCTTGATCAAATTCTTGAGCATGTCATATTCGCGCTTTGCCAAATCGGGCAGTGTCTCTTTAATCGCGATTACGTTGTCGGCCAGGTGGGCAAAGCGAACTGTGTGACGGCTCAAACCTTTTGGCAGCGCAGCAATGTTTTCAGCTGGCCAGTCTTCTAATGGCAAATGCCACGGTAGATCCAGCAGTGCTGGCTCTACCGTGGCAGCCGTAATGTCTAGTGAACTCACTAGTTAAGACGCAAACCAGTTTCAACATCGAACAAGTGCACGATGCCGCCTTCAGCCTTTAGGTAAACAGTGTCGCCAGCCTTAGGGTGAACGCGACCGTCAACACGAGCAACTAGATCGTGGTTTGCACCATCGAAGTCTGAGTGACCGTATAGGTAGCCGTCTGCACCAAGTTCTTCAACAACGTCAACCTCAACCTTGAGGCCATCTTTAGTTGAAACAACCATGTTTTCTGGACGAACACCAACGGTGATGGTCTTCTGCTTGGTCTTAGCCAGAACATCTTTGCTGATCTTCAGAACGGTGGTGCCGAACTGCACGCCACCTTCAACGATTGGCAACTGCAATAGGTTCATGGCTGGTGAGCCAATGAAGCCAGCAACGAAAACGTTCTGTGGGGTGTCGTAAAGCTCCTGAGGGGTAGCAACCTGCTGAAGCAAGCCATCCTTTAGAACTGCAACGCGGTCACCCATGGTCATCGCTTCAACCTGGTCGTGAGTCACGTAAACAGTTGTGACACCAAGGCGACGCTGTAGCGAAGCAATCTGAGTGCGAGTCTGAACGCGAAGTTTTGCGTCAAGGTTTGAAAGAGGCTCGTCCATCAAGAACACCTGAGGCTTGCGAACAATCGCGCGACCCATTGCCACACGCTGACGCTGACCACCAGAAAGGGCCTTTGGCTTGCGAGCTAGGTATGGCTCAAGATCTAGAAGCTTGGCTGCTTCAAGAACGCGCTCGGCACGCTCTTCTTTGCTAACACCAGCAATCTTTAGAGCGAAGCCCATGTTCTCGGCAACGGTCATGTGTGGGTACAAAGCGTAGTTCTGGAAAACCATCGCAATGTCGCGGTCTTTTGGCGGAACGTCGGTGACGTCGCGGTCGCCAATGCGAATGTGGCCGCCGTTTACCTCTTCTAGGCCGGCAAGCATGCGCAGGGTGGTTGATTTACCGCAACCAGAAGGGCCAACCAAAACCAAGAATTCGCCATCCTTGATTTCTAGGTTGATTTTGTCTACTGCTGGGCGGGTTCCGCCTGGGTATAGGCGGGTTGCGTTATCGAATGTTACTGATGCCATTTTTTCTATTCCTTCACCGGCAGGTACGTGCCGGACGATCCGTTGTGAAAGGCCCAACAGCGGCGCTGCTGGGTAAAAGTCATTATTGCACCCCCAAAAGGTCATCTAAACTGGTGAGGTTCAACGTCACCAAATCGTGACAAACAGTTAGGTATCGAATGACCCCGAACGAACCAAAACTTACCCGCGCCGAGCAGCGCGAAGCAGCCCGCGCCAAGTCACGTGAGATGCGCGAAAACTTCAAACGCGGCCAAAAGCGCCGCAAGCTCATCACTCAGGTGAGTGTTGTTGCCGGTGCTCTAGGTGTAGTTGCCATCATCTTGGCGATTGTCCTCACCGGAATCAACAACCAGGCCAACAACAGCAAGGCGCCAGCAAACTTTCTTTTCGACGGTGGCATCAAGATTGGTGCCGGCGCAGAAGCCTTCACCAATACCTCAACCCCGACCCCTACTGCTTCTTCAAACAAGCACGTGCCTAACATCAAGATCTACCTAGATTTTGAGTGCCCGGCATGTGGAATGTTCGAGCAGGCAAACTCAGCTCAGATCACCAACTGGGTTGAGACTGGCGCAGCGACTCTAGAAGTTCACCCGATCTCAATCGTGAACGGCAATCACTCAAGCACCCCAAACTGGTCAGAAACCGCTGGCAATGCTGCACTTTGCGTTGCCAACTACGACCCAAACAACTTCTTGAAGGTTCACAACTGGCTTTACTCACTTCCGCCAACTAACCAGGATGAGTTGTTCAACTCAAAGTGGGCAGCCGTTGATGACGAGCAGTTGAAAACCCAGCTCAAGTCATTCGGAATTGCCAAGAGCAACAAGGTAACTGCCTGCATCGACAAGAAAACCTATGTTCCTTGGTTGCAGAACGAAACCAGTCGAGTGGTGCCGAGCATTGTTACCGGTACCCCGACGATCCTGATCGATGGCAAGCCATACACCGGCGACATTGACCCAGCCAGCTTTGCGCAGGCTGTTCTTGCCGCAATGAATGGCTAGAGGTTTAACGAATCTCTTTTTACTTTAGCTCGGCCGTTTTTTGTGCTGCTTTTCGAAGGAGCGCTCTACCTTCAGCCAGTGCCTCATTACCTTCAGCAATCTTGCTGACGTCTTGTTCTTTCAGCGCAGCTACTGCGAGAGTCATACCTTTGGATTGCAAGTTCCAGCCTGTCACAAGGTCGTTGTGAATCAGAGAAAGGGTTTCATCGCTTGGGGTGAGGGCTTCAAGTTCAGCTATAAAACTTTGCACTCTCGGTAGTAATGAAATGAGCGTGTTGTACATCGTCAAGTCGTCAGTGTAATTTTCGCCACTGACTGAATCGTAGGTATTCAGGATTGCCGATTCTTCCTGTCCTAGTGCAGCTAAATTGCCCAAGTATTCATTGATCAAAGCTTGGTCAGTGCCTTCATTTGTTTCTGAAGCCCCCGATTGGCTAGAGGATGAGTCAACAGCTCCGGCCCCACCGACATTTATCGTGCATGAGCAAAGGCAAACCGAAATCGCAATTCCAACGACCGTGCCAATAAGACTTCTGCGAGACATATTTAGTTTCCCCCTAATTCGCAATTCCCATTCCACGATAACAGGCAGCGTTGCCCACTTAGCCACTAGGATTGTCTCTTGGAATGCGGGGTAACCTGCCTTCCAGGTAGCTCTAGGGCTATCGGCCGACCTGGCGCAATTGGTAGCGCATCGCACTTGTAATGCGAGGGTTAGGGGTTCGAGTCCCCTGGTCGGCTCCACTAACAAAAATGCCTCCCGCAAGGGAGGCATTTTTCATTTAAGTATTTGAGCTACGCGACGCCAAGTTCTGCTGCCAGTTGCTTCACGCGAGCGTAAATGTCGTCGCGCACCAGGTTGGCTCGTTCGGCACCGTGAATACCTTGCTCAGCAGGTTCAACGGTTAGCCAAGTTTCAATCTCGGCTTTCATGCCCTCGACAGGAGCAACCTTTGCTTGGTCACCAAGAATTACAACTCGGTCAGCCTTGCGCAAAACTTCCGGGTCGATTGCCTTGGGGAATTGGCCTTCAACACCGATGCCAATTTCGGCAAGTGCAACCACGGCATCGCCGGCAAGATTTTCATCTGGGCCAGTGCCGCCTGAATAGATGTCAACTTTGTCGCCGGCAATGTGGCGCATCAAAGCTTCAGCAGTTTGTGACTTGCCTGCGTTGTGAACGCAAATAAAAAGTACCGATGGTTTAGACGACATTTGAAAACTTTCTTAGCCAAGCAATTTGTGCAGCACTTCATAAACCAAAAACGCCGGCCACACTAGGGCCTTTAGAAAACCAAGCACGCCATCCCAGAAGCCGTCGGCCTTTGAGATGAAGTAAACGGCGGCACCAATAAATGCCAAGAACATGAATGCACCAACGCCGCCATTGGTTACGTTGTTTCTATCTTTTTTGTAATCGCTCATCTTCGAAGCCTAAACGCTTTGGATGAATCCCAAGTTAATTGGCTGGTGCAAAGGTAATGCTCACCGAGTTGATGCAATAGCGATCGCCGGTTGGTGTTTGCGGGGCATCTTCAAAAACGTGACCCAGGTGTGAACCGCAGTTGGCGCAACGCACTTCGGTGCGCAGCATGCCGTGGCTGCGATCTTCGATTAGCTCTACCGCATCGCCGGCTTTGGGTTCATAAAAACTTGGCCAGCCGCAGTGTGAGTCGAATTTGGCATCACTTCTAAAAAGTTCAACTCCACAGGCCTTGCAAGAAAAGATGCCCGTTCGGTGTTCTTCGAGCAGCTCGCCGGTATAGGCACGCTCGGTGCCAGCCTCGCGAAGCACGTGGTACTCAAACTCGGTCAACTGGCTGCGCCAGTCATCCTCTGACTTTTGAATGGGGTATTTCATGATGCACCTGGCCTAATATTGAGAGCACCCCGCGTTTTGGGCGCTTGATAAAGATAAGCAGGATCATGGCAAAAAAGTTCCCAATCGATGAATTCGATTCGGCAACCCAGCATGGTGGCAGACACCGTGTGCGTCGCACTGCCAAAGACCGCGTCTATGAATGGGTTCGCATTTTTGTGGCAGCAGCCGTGATTGCAGTGATTGGCTATGGCGCGCTAAAGCTAGTTGAAAGCAGCACGGTTTTTGATGGCGTTCTGCCTCAGCCGAGTGCCAGCGCTTCGCAGTCAGCCCCAGGAGTAAAACTTCTGGATGGCACCGCAGTCGAGGCAAAAGTTACCAAAGCGTCTACTGCTTTGATCGACGGCAAGTTCAACTTTTTGGGTGCTGCCAAATTGCAAGACGCAGATGGCACGCAAATTTCGATTGAGAAAACTTTGATTGTGATCACTGACGAGGTTTTCCGCTCGCAGGCATCCGAAGTGGCTGCTCTTTTTGGCGATGCACCAATTCAGGTTTCAACTGAGTTTGCTGGCCCAATCACCGTGGTCTTAGGAAAAGATTTTAAATAAAACGCACTTTTAGAGTTATAACCGTTTTGTAACCGATTGCGTGGATTGTTGCGCAGCCCTACCTTATGAAGCAGCTAGGGGCTAGGGTTAGAACTGGTCGTAGCAGTATCCGTAGCACAAGCTCTTTTCTATGCGACTCAGCCCGGGGATTTTTCGGGTTGTTCGATTAGTAACAGGAGTAAAACATGGCACAAGGAACCGTCAAGTGGTTCAACGCTGAAAAGGGTTTTGGTTTCATTACCCAGGATGGCGGAGCGGATGTATTCGTACACTTCTCAGCAATCCAGTCAGAGGGCTACAAGGAGCTGAAGGAAAACCAGCGCGTTGAGTTCGAAGTTAAGAACGGCGACAAGGGCCCTCAGGCTGACGCAGTTCACGTTATCTAAGCGACCGCTAGATTTCATAGGAACCCATCCCTTCGGGGGTGGGTTTTTTATTGCCCTGATGCCCTGTGGATCATTTGCACTCTCGGGTCGAGAGTGCTAAAACTGTATTAGCACTCAAACCTACCGAGTGCTAACTACTTACAGGAGATTGAATCCCAATGGCAAAAATCATTCACTTCGATGAAGAGGCCCGTCGCGGACTAGAGCGCGGACTGAACATCCTTGCAGACACCGTAAAGGTGACCCTTGGCCCACGTGGACGCAACGTGGTTCTAGAGAAGAAGTGGGGCGCCCCAACCATCACTAACGATGGTGTTTCGATCGCTAAAGAGATCGAGCTAGACGACCCGCTAGAGAAGATTGGCGCGGAGCTAGTAAAGGAAGTTGCCAAGAAGACTGACGACGTTGCCGGTGACGGAACAACAACTGCAACCGTTCTTGCTCAGGCATTGGTTCGCGAAGGTCTTCGCAACGTTGCTGCTGGTGCAGACCCAATCAGCCTGAAGCGAGGAATCGACAAGGCAGTTGCCGCGGTTATCGCAGAGCTAATCAACAACGCAAAGCCAGTTGAGACTCAGGCACAGATTGCTGCAACCGCATCTATCTCTGCAGGCGACACTCAGATTGGTGAACTAATCGCCGAGGCAATCGAGAAGGTTGGCAAAGAGGGCGTTGTAACCGTTGAAGAGTCAAACACCTTTGGCATCACTCTTGAGCTAACCGAAGGTATGCGCTTCGACAAGGGCTACATCTCTGCTTACATGGTGACCGACCCAGAGCGTCAAGAGGCAGTTCTTGAAGACGCTTACGTTTTGATCGTCAACGGCAAGATTTCAAACATCAAGGATGTTCTGCCAGTTGTTGACAAGGTGATCCAGGCTAACAAGCCACTTTTGATTATTGCTGAGGATGTCGACGGCGAAGCGCTTGCGACTTTGATCGTCAACAAGATCCGTGGCATCTTCAAGTCAGTTGCTGTAAAGGCTCCTGGCTTTGGTGACCGTCGCAAGGCAATGTTGCAGGACATCGCAATCCTGACCGGTGGTCAGGTTATTTCTGAAGAAGTTGGTCTAAAGCTAGAGAACACCACTCTTGACCTATTGGGTCGCGTTCGCAAGGTTGTTATCACCAAGGACGAAACCACAATCGTTGAGGGCGCTGGAGACCAGGCTCAGATTGCTGGTCGTGTTGAGCAGATTCGTCGCGAGATGGAAAACACTGACAGCGACTACGACCGCGAGAAGTTGCAGGAGCGTTTGGCAAAGCTTGCTGGTGGTGTAGCAGTTATTAAGGCTGGTGCAGCAACCGAGGTTGAGCTAAAGGAGCGCAAGCACCGCATTGAAGACGCAGTTCGCAACGCGAAGGCTGCTGTTGAAGAAGGCATCGTTGCCGGTGGTGGTGTTGCATTGCTACAGGCAGGCAAGACTGCATTTGAGAAGCTAGAGCTAACTGGCGACGAGGCAACCGGTGCAAACATCGTGCGCGTTGCAATCTCGGCTCCGCTAAAGCAAATTGCCCTAAACGCGGGCCTAGAGCCAGGTGTTGTAGCCGAGAAGGTTGCTAACTTGCCTTCAGGCCAGGGTCTAAACGCTGCAACCAACGAGTACGTTGACATGCTTGAGGCTGGCATCAACGACCCAGTGAAGGTGACTCGCTCTGCATTGCAGAACGCAGCATCGATCGCTGGTTTGTTCTTGACCACCGAGGCTGTTGTTTCGGAGAAGCCAGAGCCGGCTGCGGCTCCTGCTGCTCCTCAGGGTGGCATGGACTTCTAAAGTTCGAAAACTTAAATGGGCGGTCACTTCGGTGGCCGCCCATTTGTTTTATCCGCTAAAGAAAAAGTCGTTGATTGGCGTATTCGATTTCGCTGTATTGCTGCGCCGCGATCGCAAGGGCATGGCCTAGTTCGCCCAGTTGTGAATCGACCGCCGTGGCGGTGCTGCGCCAACGCAACACCAGCTCTTGAAAACTGTTTGCGGCTACACCTTGCCAACTGCCCTCAAGAGATTGCAATTGCGAATGCAAGGTGTTGGCTTCGTGGTTAAGTCGACCGATGGTGTTTTGAATCGCGGCATTGGCCGCCATGACTTGTTCGCTGTCTACGCTGAAATGTGGCATGAATCAAGACTGCATAATTTGCAGCGAGTCACACAAATTTGAAACGAATCTGTGGATTACTAAGCCGGCACGTCGACGCGGAAGGTTGCGCCACCATCAGGAGTTTCAGTGGCCTCGATGGTTCCTCCGTGGCGAGCAACAATGCTTGAGACGATTGAGAGACCAAGCCCTGAACCGCCGGTCTCACTGTTGCGAGAGTTGTCGACGCGGTAAAAACGCTCAAATACTTTTTTGCGCAATTGTTCTGGAATGCCTTCACCGTGATCGCGCACTTCAATAATTAGTCGCTGCTCACCAGCTAGTTTTGCGTTTGCATCAATTGCAACTTCAATTTGTGCATCGGCAGGTGAAAAGCGCGCTGCGTTGGCAAGCAAATTGGTGAGCACCTGACGCATTGAATTTGCGTCAACATTTGCGCTGATTTCAACCTGACCTTCGAGCTCTTTGCCATTCATGTCGGTCACAACAATTTTGCGATTGCCATCGGCTACGGACGCATCCTTAGCGGCATCAACTGCGAGAGAAACAATGTTGGTGCGAGTCTTTTTGAGCTGCTGGGTTTCATCAAGGCGGGTGAGGGTAAGCAGGCTTTCAACCAGACCGGTCATTCGAACAGCTTCACTCTCGATGCGACTCATTGCCTCGGCAACCTTCTGTGGTTGGTCGAGAGCGCCCATTCGATAGAGCTCGGCATAACCGCGAACCGAAACCAGGGGAGTGCGAAGTTCGTGACTCGCATCGGCTACAAACCGGCGCATTTGGTCGAGAGTCTTGGCGCGGTCTTTCATGGCCGTCTCAACACCATCGAGCATTGAGTTAAGCGATCGGTTCAGGCGGGCCATTTCAGTTTGGCCAGGGTGTTCAACCAAGCGCTGAGAAATGTCACCGGCGCTGACTGCCTCGGCTGTGCGTTCCACTTCATTCAGGGGTTTTAGAGCGGAAGAAATAGTGAGCCAAATAGAAAGGCCACTTAGTAATAGCAGCAACAAGCCAAAGCCGCCACCGATGTAGCCATACTGCGCAAGCAAAGCGTTGTTTGCGCCGGTGGGCAGAGCCACCACAAGTGAGCCGGGCATGCTGGTTAGCGGCACGGCCACCATGCGCCAGCCGTGGTCGCTGGTGGTTCCGTTGATCACGCCATTGCTATCAACCTCGAACGGACGACCTTTGGTTGCCATCACATAAGAGGATGAGAAATTGCTTACGTTCGGAATTTCATTTTCATCGCTGGCTGATGAAACTAAGCCGATCAAAATGTCGCCATTGATGTCGACATAGGCAATGTAAAAATCGCTCGGCAAACTTGGCAACTGCAGTTGGTGGGTTGCCAATCGCATTTCAACCTGCGCCGGGTCTTCATGTGCAAGCGCGGCCGCTGTGGAACTCAGCAGAGTGTCAACGTTGGCTTGCAAATATGTGCGAAGCAACGAGATAGTGCCAAAGCTAGAAACCACAAGCAACAACCCAATCAGTGAAACCGATAGGGCGGTTAGCTTGGTGCGCAGCGAGACGCGCTCCCAAGCGGTTGCTAACTTTGAATTCAATTACTTGCCGTTCTTAGTTGACTTATACATGTAGCCAACACCACGTTTAGTTTGAATCAAAGGTTCTGTGGTCAGCGGGTCGAGCTTCTTGCGAAGGTATGAAACATAAGACTCGACGATTCCCATTTCGCCGTTGAAGTCGTATTCCCAGACGTGATCCAGAATCTGAGCCTTGGTAAGCACTCGGTTTGGGTTCGACATCAAGAAACGAAGCAGCTTGTATTCGGTCGGGCTCAAATCAACTACGGTGCCATTTACGAATACATCGTGAGCATCCTGGTTGATCTTGATTTCGCCAACCTCAAGAACCGACTCTTCTACCTCGGCGGCTTTGGTGCGACGCAGAATCGCGTTGATTCGAGCAACAATCTCATCCAAGCTAAATGGCTTGGTCATGTAGTCATCGCCACCAACGGTTAGTCCAGTGATTTTGTCTTCGGTTTCGTCGCGAGCGGTCAAAAACAGAATCGGAGCGTTGATGCCCATTGAACGAAGTTTCTTGGTGACGCTAAAGCCGTTCATGTCGGGCAGCATCACATCTAGCAAGATGATGTCTGGCTCGCCCTTTTCGGCGGCGGCTACTGCATCGGCGCCGTTGGCAACTGCATAAACACTGAAGCCGGCGAAGCGGAGGCTAGTTGAAAGAAGGTCGCGGATGTTGGGTTCGTCATCGACGACTAATACCTTGATGTTTTCCATGGGTTCAGTTTCAGGGAATTTGCTGTGAGAAACCTGAAAGACACCAGCGTGTTGCCTGTGACGTTTTACAGACTGTGAGCGTCGAGAATTTCGTAGCTGTAGCCCTGCTCAGCAAGGAAGCGCTGGCGGTTCTGGGCAAAGTCCTGATCTACGGTGTCACGACTGATGAGGGTGTAGAAGCTCGCTGTGCGCCCGTCGGCCTTGGGGCGAAGCAAGCGGCCCAGGCGCTGGGCTTCTTCTTGGCGGCTGCCATAAGAACCAGAGATTTGAATTGCCACGGATGCCTCGGGTAAGTCCACCGAGAAGTTAGCCACCTTTGAAACCACCAAGGTGTTTAGCTGACCGGTGCGGAATGCCTCGAACAAAGTTTCGCGTTCGCTGATTGGAGTTTCGCCCGTAATCTCGGGCACATCAAGCGCCGCTGAAACTTCGTGAATTTGGTCTAGGTATTGGCCAATGATGAGCGTTGGCTCACCCTTGTGCTTCGCAATCAATTCTTTGATCACTGGAATTTTGGTGGTTGAAGTTGCTGCAATTCGGTAGCGCTCGTCTTGGCTAGCAATTGCATAATTCAATCGCTCGGATTCCGGCAGATCGATGCGAACTTCATAACAGGCAGCCGGAGCGATGTATCCCTGCGATTCAATTTCTTTCCAGGGTGCATCAAAACGCTTTGGGCCAATTAGTGAGAACACATCGCCCTCTTTGCCATCCTCGCGAACCAAAGTTGCGGTGAGGCCCAGTCGACGACGAGCTTGAAGATCAGCGGTCATCTTGAAAATCGGTGCCGGCAAAAGGTGAACCTCGTCATAAACGATTAGCCCCCAGTCGTTTGCATTTAGCAAAGCCAGGTGTGCGTATTCGTTTTTGCGCTTGGTGGTAAGAATTTGGTAGGTGGCAATTGTGATTGGCTTCACTTCTTTGAGAGAGCCGCTGTACTCGCCAATTTCATCTTCGGTAAGAGTGGTGCGACGAAGCAATTCACTCTTCCACTGACGAGCTGAAACAGTGTTGGTTACCAAAATCAGGGTGTTGGTTTTTGCAACCGACATTGCCGCCGCGCCAACAATAGTCTTGCCGGCACCACAAGGCAGCACCACAACGCCCGACCCGCCTTCCCAAAACTTAGCCACGGCTTGGTTTTGGTAATCGCGAATCTTCCACTCGGTTTGCTCTAATGCAATTTGGTGCGGGGTGCCCTCGGTATAGCCGGCGAAGTCTTCGGCCGGCCATCCGAGTTTTAGAAGTTCTTGTTTTACCTGACCGCGGGCCCACGGCTGAATGCGAAAAGCTTCATTTGAAATTGGGCCATCGAGCAACTCTGCAATTTTTCGGTGACGGCTTGCCTCGGTAAGAATGGCGCGGTCGGTGGAGAACAATTCAAGTTCGCCATCGGCGCTTCGTTGAATTACAAGTCGGCCATAGCGGGACATGGTTTCTGCAATGTCTGAACGCACAGAACCTGGCACCGCAAACTTTGAATACTTATCGAGCACACCCAAAACGAAATCTGAGTCGTGGCCGGCAGCGCGAGCATTCCAAAGACCGAGACGAGTAATTCGGTAGGTGTGGATGTGCTCGGGCGCGCGCTCGAGTTCAGCGAAGATTGCCAAATCATGGCGGGCATCGGCGGCCTGAGGGTGGTCCACTTCGAGCAACGCAGTTTTGTCGCTCTGAACAATTAGCGGGCCCTCAGTCATCCTTAAAGCCTAACTCTCGCTGCCAACCCCAAGGTTGCCTAATCGAGAACAACTTTCAAAATGCTGGTCAATGGCAAAGTGCGTTCGATGTCTGCCTTGCGGTCTTTGGCGCGCAGGCGGCCGTTAGCTAGGCCAATCGGTTCGAGGGTGAACTCAATTTCGGCGCCGCTGTTGCTCTTCACAGTGGTGCGCATGCGGGCCTTGTTCTTGATGGCTAGCTGAATCTGTCTAAATACCTGAGACTCTGATTGGTCGTCGGCGCCTGGGTCACCCTGGCGAATGCGCTCGAGATCACGAACTACGGTGCTCACTTGGGCCGGCAATTCGGTTTCTGAGGATGCGTTGAGTGGTGAAATCACGTTGCCGGCTGAGTCAACTCGAACGGCAGCAAAACCCAGCTCCCGAAGGCCGAAATACAAAAGTTCTGGCTCGAATCGACTGGCCAAGGTGCCATCGGGTAGCGCGCGCAACGAGAACGGTTTCAACTTCTGCTCGTTGTTGATTTCGGTAATCAAAATTGGGTCGGTCGAGCGCAAGACGCTGCGAAGTGTTTCATCACCTTCAACAATCGTTAGGCGCTTGAATCGCTTTTCTGACTCATTGATTAGGTAATCAATCGGTTGGGGCAGAGCTTTACCAGAGAGCTCTTCGAGTGCCGTACGAATTTGTGTTGCGGTTAATCCAGTTTCAAGACCATGACTCATACTCAGCGCAGAGAGTCGATAGGTCGACGCCATACCAATTTGTTCGGTGTCGGCAAAGCGACGAATCAAAATTTCTACGTCGGTTGGCAGCGGGCCAGGTGCAATCAGCGTGAGGTCGGCTTGGCAAATAATTTTGCGCTGTGGTTCTGGCAGACGAGAGAGTGCAGCTTTTGATGCCTCGGATGCGTTGCCCAAAATTACCGCACGGCCCCACGAGCTGAGCCAGCCGTTTGCCGAGATGCCGATCAATGAAGCAAGGGTCGCTAACTTTACGATTTTTGATGCAACCGCGCCGTCGGCAAAAGGGTAAGTGAGACTCAACTGTTTTTCGAGCGAAACGGTTTGGTCGGTATTGCCAAGTGACGCAATCAATTCAATCGATGATGCATCGCCCAGAATGTTGCGCCAAGTTTTTGCAAGGTGTTCGAAGCGTTGTTTTTGACTCCAGTCCAACCAGTGTTTCGCAAGTGGGGTCAGGTGCCAACGCCCAGCCGAAACTGACATTAGATCGGCTAGATAGGCAAGTTCATATATTGCTTTGGCGTAGTCGTTGTTCTTTTTGAGGTGACTTGCCAATCGCTTAATTGCTGGCAGGCCAACGCTCTTTTTGCCCACCTCGGTAACCAGGCGCTGTTCCAAATCAAAAATCAATTCAGTGATAGCCTGCAGCGTTTCAAAAATCTCGATGCCGCAGTCGCGATCAATGTCGTTTTGATGTGGCGCAAAAGATTCTTGGTCAACCAAAGCTAGAGATTCGAGTTTTGCAAAATTGCCAAACGCTTCAACGGTTGATTCAAACGGTTTGTGCTCGGCATCGATTAGCAGCAAGCGTTGCAAACACGCGGCGGCGTCGCTATCCGCAGTTTGATTTTGAACCAACTGAGCAAGGGCTCGTGCCTGACGAAGTGGCAAACCAGAGATTGCCTGAGCCACATTATTTGGCTTGGTGATTGCCTCGGCCAGGTCGAAAAAGTCATTTAGCGAACTGGTGTTGATTATTCGTTCGGCTATGAGAGTTTGAAGCTGCTGGTCAGATAACTGACGCAGAGCAGCTGCAACCCCCAACAACTCGCTCATCGCTCTAAGTTTCTAATGCGCGATTACTTGCGGTTCTCGCGGGTGCGGCGTCGAATGCCAACAACCAGCAACAAAATGATGCAAATAGCGCCGGCCGCGAGGCCAAACTGCGGATAGAAAACCAAGATTGGAGGCAATACGGTTTTGCCAACTGTAGGGGTGGCTGAGCCGGTGGCTGCCATAACCAAGGCCACCAACATGGCCAAGATTGAGGTGCCGATTAGCCCAACGGCCATGTAGGCCAGGATGTTTTCGATGCGTGGGTTTGCTTGTTTAGCCATCCTTCTAGATTACCTTGGCCAGATGGCCAAACTCCCTTGTAAAATAAAGGTTTGAACTACGAAAGAGGTTTTTCATGCCAACCGGCAAAGTCAAATTTTTTGATGAAGACAAGGGCTTTGGTTTCATCGCATCCGACGAGGGTAGCGAGGTATTCCTTCACATCAGCGCCTTGCCTGCTGGCACAACCTCAGTAAAGCCTGGCACCCGCGTTGAATTCAGCGTGGCCGATGGCAAGCGGGGCGCACAGGCAATGACCGTGCGCGTTCTTGACGCACCACCAAGCTTGGTGAAGCTTTCTCGCAAGCCAGCCGATGAAATGGCTGTAATCGTGGAAGACCTAATTCGTTTGCTAGACAACATCGGTGGCGGCTTCAAGCACGGCAAGTACCCTGAGTCTTCAAATGGCAAAAAGGTTGCCGCGTTGTTGCGCAAGGTGGCAGAAGAGCTGGATGCCTAAATCAATTTCTGAAACAAGCAAGAGCGCTGCGCTTGCTGCAGCAGTTGCAGCGGCACCTCGAGCAACCGTCGGTTCGTTCATTGAAACAATCGACGAAGGCGACAACACAACTACATTCCTTTTCGAAAGCAAGCAAAAGGGTTACATCGGTTGGCGCTGGTCGGTAACTCTGTTTCAGAGCGACGATCAAACCGAGCCGACAATTTCAGAAGTTTTGTTGATGCCTGGCCCAGATTCACTCGTGGCACCAAAGTGGGTTCCATGGTCAGAGCGCTTGGCAGATTACAAAGCGTTGCAGGCAGAACTCGAAGCACAAGCGGCGCTTGATGCAGAAGACGAAGATGACGAAACCGACATCGAAGCCGAAGTTGTCGAAGACATGGTTGAAGAACTTGAACAAGTAGTTGACGGCAGTGAAGCTAGTGAAGCCAGCGAAGAATCAACTTCGGATGACCTAGCGGCCGCGAACTCGGAAGAGGGCCAAGACGCCCAGAGCGATGCCGAAGACACAGGTAAGAAGAAACCAAGATTTTTGCGACGCCGCAAGCGCTTCGGCAAAGGTAAGACAAAGAACTAGGGCAACTGTCCAAAACGCCAAGCCGATCAAGATAGCGCGCTTGGCGTTTGTCTTAACCGGAGCCGGGTCGGGCTTTCGCTCGGAATCTTTTACATAAAAGCGCATGTCATCAATCTAAGACAGTTCGCTAACAACAAAGTCAATTGCTTTGGTGAGCACCTTTACATCTTCAATTTCGGTTGCAGTGAATGTTGCAATGCGAAGTTGGTTGCGGCCCAACTTGCGATATGAATCAACGTCAACAATGCCGTTTGCACGCAACACCTTTGAAATGTCGGTTGCTTGGATCGCATCGTCAAAGTCGATGGTGACTACCACCTGTGAGCGGTGGTCTGGGTTCGAAACGAATGGAGTTGCGAAAGATGAGTTCTCAGCCCACTCGTATAGGTGCTTTGAGGCAGCCTTAGTGCGAGCATCGGCCCAAGCCAAGCCACCGTTCGCATTCATCCAGTCGATCTGTTCGGCCAAGAAGAACAAGGTTGCAATCGCGGGTGTGTTTAGTGTCTGGTTCAATCGAGAATTATCGATTGCAGTTTTGACACTTAGAAATTCCGGAATGTAGCGGTCGCTTGCAGCAATCTTTTCGGTGCGAGCAATAGCCTCCGGTGACATCAAGGCAAACCACAGGCCGCCATCCGAAGCGAAGTTTTTTTGCGGAGCAAAGTAATACACGTCGGTTTGTGTTGCGTCGAAGTCAATGCCACCAGCCGCAGACGTTGCATCGGTAAACATCAGCGAACCAAAGTCAGCACCGGCAACGCGTTGCACCGGGGTAACTACGCCGGTTGAAGTTTCATTCTGCGCGTAGGCGTAAGAATCAACGCCAGCCTCTGCCTGAAGTTCAAGGCGTGAGCCAGGTGTTCCATTAATCACGGTTGGCTTTTCTAGCCACGGATTAGTTAGTGCGGTTGCAAACTTGGCACCGAATTCACCGTGCACCAGGTTCTGCGCTTTTTTCTCGACCATCGAAAATGCTGCGGCATCCCAGAATGCAGTCGAGCCACCATTGCCCAAAACAATTTCGTAGCCCGCTGGGTTGTGAAACAACTCCATGAGGCCTTCTTGAACGCGCTTCACCAAGTTCTTCACCGGGGCCTGGCGGTGCGAGGTTCCCATGAGTTTTGCACCCTCGGATGCGAAGGCGGCGATTTGAGCTGGGCGAACCTTTGATGGCCCACAGCCAAAACGGCCGTCGGTTGGCAAGAAGTCACTAGGGATATTGATTTCAGACATGATTCGAGTTTACTTCGACCAATCAGATGCCCCGCTCTGCAACAATTGCTCAGGTAATCTGATTGCTGACCAAGGAAAAAAGGGGGCGATGTGACCGATCTGATTGATACCACCGAAATGTATCTACGCACCATTTTGGAATTGGAAGAAGAGGGCCAAATTCCACTTCGTGCCCGTATTGCCGAGAGACTAGATCAGTCAGGCCCCACAGTTTCGCAAACCGTTTCCCGCATGGAGCGTGACGGCCTCGTTGTAGTTAGCGGAGACCGTCACCTCGAGTTGACCAACGAAGGTCGACGCGAGGCAGTTGCAGTAATGCGCAAGCACCGTTTGGCTGAGCGCTTGCTTGCCGATGTGATTGGCCTGGAGTGGGAGTTAGTGCACGACGAAGCTTGTCGCTGGGAGCATGTGATGAGCGAGCAGGTTGAGCGCAAGATTTTGGCTCTTATTTCTTCGCCAGACATCTCCCCGTATGGCAATCCAATCCCCGGCTTAGATGAGCTTGGTCTCAAAATCAACCCAACCTTTAAAGAGGGTGTAATTTCGCTGGTTGACCTGCCTCGAGCATTAGCTGGGCAGAGCACCTACATTTTGCGCCGAATTGGCGAGCCTTTGCAGGTAGATATTGGCCTGCTGACCCAGATGAAGGACCTGGGCCTCGTTCCGGGGTCTGAAATCACCCTTGAATACAGCGAAAAAGCCGTATTTGTGGCCCAAAAAGGCCAAGAAGAGGGCCTTTCAGTGGATTTGGAGCTTGCCCTTCACCTTTTCGTTGAAGCTTAGGGTTGTTACCCTTTCGTAATAAATAACAGCGGATTCGGTAAACCTTAGGTAAACTGAACAGGTTGTTGTCCATGAACCTGGTTGGCAATGGATCGTTCACGATAGTGAATGAAACTTCGGAGGTTTCAATTTGGCAGAAAAAGCCACCGGCAAGCACCGCGCCGACGTTCAGATCAATGTTCTTGAATCATTCGAATTGCGCAGTCGCCGTTCGATTCGAGAGTCAGAGAAGAATCGTCTATCGCGCGCCGAGCGTCGCCTAGCTAAGAAGTTAGCTAAAGAAGACGCCAAGTTCTTTGCCGCACAAAAAGCAGCGCAGGCCAATGGCTCAGCGTTTGTCGTGCCTTCTGCAAAACCGGTGGCCTTTCACGCTCGCCGCTCAGTAAGAAACACCATCACAATGTCTATCGCGGCTGGCCTATTTGCCACCTTTGCGCTTCCGGCTTATGCCTACAACCCAGACGTTGCCGCTAGATCTCGCTTCACAACTACTAATGCTGAAGTAATTGCTTCGGCACAAGACACTCAAAATCTCACAGTTGCAGCAGTCAACACCGTGCGATTTGCTCGTGGCAAATACGAATCTGCGGATGCTGCCGAAATTGCCCGCCAAGAAATCGTGAACAACTACCGCACCTACAGTGGCCCAACTGCCGAAGACTTCGTGGCTAACCCGCCATACAGCACTTTGGATGGTGCCACCATCCTGAAGGTTGCTGCAAGCTATGTGGGCACTCCTTATGTATTCGGTGGTGCGACCCCTCGTGGCTTTGACTGCTCTGGTTACACCGCATTCGTCTTTGCTCAGTTTGGAATCGCTATGCCTCACAGCGTGCACGGCCAGGCTCGCATGGGAATTCTGATTAAGCCTGAGGATGCCTTGCCTGGTGACTTGGTAATCATGAATGACTTGAGCCACGATGGCATCTATGCAGGAAATGGCAACTTCTACCACGCGCCTCGCCCAGGTGACACCGTGAAGCTAGCCCCAATCTTCACCAGCAACGTGCACTTTGTGCGTTTGGCAACCAACTAATAATTCACCAAATCGTCATAAAAACACGCGGCTCACGCTGTGGCGTTTTTTGGCTAGCGGGTCTAATCTGACCGTAGGTATTAACTAATAATTGATTAGGTGATCTTAATGACTATGAATTTCGTGCCCGCCAAGCATGAATCTCATCCATGTCAATTTGATCAACCGAGTCAACAACTCGAAAAGTAATTTTGCGCCGTCATTTTTGACGGCGCTTTTTTATTGCCCGAAGCAGTTAGTGCCTAACCGAAAGCCCAGAATCCGTCTGGGCGTCTTCGAAAGGAAAACGGATGCGCACTTTGGTATTGAACGCAGGCTATGAGCCACTAGCTGTGGTGTCTTTTAAACGCGCCTTGATTTTGGTGCTGAATAACAAGGCCACCATTCTTGCCGGGGCAGCCAATCAGGCCGTGCACAGTTCAAGCCGTGAATATGCCTTGCCTTCGGTGATTTTGCTTTCACGTTATGTGCGAATCCCGGGAACCCGTTTGATTCCGGTCTCACGTCGTGGTGTGCTTCGCCGCGACAACCACCGTTGCGCATATTGTTCCCGCAGTGCCAACACCGTTGATCACGTGCAACCAAAATCTCGAGGTGGCCGTGACACCTGGGAGAACTTGGTGGCCTGTTGCCTAAAGTGCAACAACGTGAAAGGCGACAAGACGCCCGCCGAAATGGGTTGGCAATTGAATTTCACACCCCGCATGCCACAGGGCACCACTTGGATGGTGCGCGGCGCCGAAAGATTCGAACCTGAATGGAATCCATACTTGGCATTCGCCCAAGCGGCCTAGACGCAAAGGTGCCCCCGAGAACGCATCGCTAATTTTCGGTTTCCTCGGCCTTCGGCCGAGTGCCCCCGAGAAGAATCGAACTTCCGCACAAGGTTTAGGAAACCTCTGCTCTATCCACTGAGCTACGGGGGCAAACTCGCTCAAATATACCGCGGGCATTGCTGAGTGCTCGGGCAAGCCTAAGCCCATAAGCAGGGCTCAAAAGTTAGGCTCTTTGCATGTCTGACAACAATGAATCTGCAAGCGAAATTTCGCAGGCTCAGTGGCATGCCTGGAGGACAGAACTTCAATCGATTGGTGCAACCAATCCGCTGCTCAATTTTGAAGCCAACAGCTTCGGTCAGATTGATCTAGAGCGAAGCCATCCGGGTGGCTTTTCACAATTTGTGACAGGCGGTCAAACACTTCTTTCAAATTTGGTTCGAGACCCGTTAGCTTTTTCACGAGCCCTATCGGCCGCGCGCAGAATCAAAGCTAAAGGCGATCGCCTTTCAAATCACTTTGGTATTGAATCGCTACACCTGGTTGGCGGCATTGCAGATTTCACTGCCGACGGTTTCGATCTTCAAACCCCGATTTTGATGTGGCCTGTGTCGCTAAACAAACGTGGCGACGATTATGAAATTGGAATTGCTGGCAAACCGAGTGTGAACCCAAGTTTTGTGGAAGCACTAGCGAATTGTTATTCCATTCGGTTGAACGAAGCTGAGTTGTTGGCTCGCCAAAATGAAAGTTCAGACCTGGTTCCGGTTACGGTTTTGAACTACTTAGCTAACCTCACCGCTGCTAACTCAAAACTTGATTTACGACGCATTTTGGTGATTTCAAATTTCACAACCGCGCCTTCAGCAATGCTTGCTGATTTTGAGACAACCGACACTGCTTTGTTGCAGCGTTTGGTTGGAGCACCTGGAGATGGATTGCCAGAGGTAGCGATTCCTCAGTTGAATTTGGTGGTTGACGCCGACGCCACCCAGATGCGAATTGTTGCCCGTGCTCTGGCGGGTCAAAGCTTTGCGGTTGAGACGTTGCCAGGTTGTGGCTACTTGCAGACGGCTATCAACGTGCTGACCGGTTTGGTTTTGGAAGGCAACCGCGTTTTACTGGTCGCTCCAAGAAGGCAAACCATTGATGAACTCACCGATCGCTTATCGTCAATAGGTTTAGCCGGTCTCGCGGTTCGCTCTCACTCAACCTGGGTGGATGTCATCTCGGCTATCTCGAGAAATGAAAAAGCCCAACCTGCAGATGCCCTGGCACCTAGAGAAAATCGAATTATCGCCGAGCAGAAACTTGACGAGTATTTTGTTGCGCTAAATCAAACTGATGAAGAACTTGGTGTGTCGATTGCTCGAGTTTTTCGCGAACTATCATCGCTCAGTGCAATGCCTCACCCGCCACTAACCAACGCTCGAATTCCAAAAGATCACTTGCTGCGTCACCTTGATCGCGCTGAAGCCTTGGCCATGGTCAGCGAGGCAGAGGAGCTGGGTGAGTTCAGGTTTGGTCCACAAGATACCGCTTGGTATCAGGCACGGTTTGAATCTCCCGCCCAAGTTGAGCATGCAATTAATTTGGCTAAAAAACTTCGTGATGAAAAGTTCCCGTCGCTGTCAAACGCTTTGGCTGAATTCACACAGAAGGTTAATTTCAAACCCGCCGACTCGGTTGAAGACTGGGGCGTCTACCTAGAACTATTTGTTGGCATTCGGGAGACGCTAGACAAATTTGTTGCAGATGTCTTTGATCGCCCATTGACTGAACTTATTGCTGCAACTGCCGGCCGTCGCGGGGTCGACAAGAGCGAGCGCAGCAGCATGTCTGGCGCAAATCGCCGCCGGTTGAAGAAATTGGCAAAAGAATATTTGCGCCCGGGAATGCACACCTCAGACATGCACGCTTCGCTTATTGCAATTCAAGAGCAACGTGAACAGTGGAAACTGTTTTGCCAGGTTGCGACGGCACCTCAAGTGCCATTAGGTATTGCCGATGCGCAGGTTGAATACCAGGCATTCGTTGCCGACCTCGAAACATTGCAAGGTCACCTCGACGCAGAATCAGACGAACCTGCGTTGGTTAAATTGCCACTGAATTTGCTCAAGTCAAAACTGAATTCTCTTGCCGAACATTCAGATGCCCTAGAGAATCTTGGCGAGCGATCGATGCTGGTTGCTCGACTGCGCGAGGCTGGCCTTGGCGGGCTTGCGCGCGACCTGGCCAAATTGCACGTTGCCAAACAAAACATTGCTGTCGAGTTGGAGCAGGCCTGGTGGCAATCTGCCCTCGAAGTTTTGGTTTCACGCGATGAAGCCATCTTGGGTTTCTCTGCTGAACAGTTAGAGGCGAATGAAGAGAACTTCAGAAATGCCTATGACTCTCAAATTCAAATTGGTGCGTCGGTGTTGGCAGCCGAATTGGCAAACCGATGGCACGCAGCGTTGAAGCAGTCGCCAAGCGAGGCCGCGTCATTGAAAGTTTTGCTCAAATCAGGAAAAGCTTCTTTTGCTGATGCCAAGTTGGCGGCGCCAAACATCTGGCCAATAATTGCTCCGGCGCTAATCGCTTCTCCATACGAAGTGCCAAGCAGTTTCGACAAGTCACAAACTTTCGACGTTGTGATGGTGCTCGATGCAGCCGGTTCAACCATCGCTGAGAACCTGTCTGCAATTCGTCGGGCTAAGCAGTTGATTGCATTTGGTGACGACGCCATCGCAATGCCTACCGGTTTTGAAATCGAACCGAAGCCAAGCGCCCTGCAAAAGCCTGACCCTGCAAGCTCGGTATTCGATGAAACACGCAAAGTTTTTGGCACCGAGGTGCTGCGCCGAAGCTACCGCACCACCAGCCAAACGCTTGCCGCTTTGATTAATCGAGAGTTCTATCAAAACCGCATCGGATACCTGCCTTCGGCTGCAGAGTATTTTGGCGAGTCAAATTTCTTGCTAGATGTTGTGAGCGAAGGCAACCGCGCTAAGACAACCATCGAAGGTGCCACAGAGAGCCTTGATGCCGAAGTTGATCGCGTTGTCGAATTAGTTTTCAACCATGCGCTGTGGCACCCCGAGCAGTCTTTGTTGGTGGCAAGTGCGTCGGCAGTACACGCTGAACGAATTCGCGCGGCAGTTGCCAACGGATTGCAACAACGCCCACAGTTGGCAGAGTTCTTCGAAGCTCACGGTCGCGAAAAGTTCGAAGTGTCTCCGATTTCAGACCTCACTCACCGAGTTGCTGATCGTGTGATTTTTTCTATCGGTTTTGGGCGAACTTCCCATGGTGCGGTTCTTTCAAATTTTGGTCAATTGAGCGAAGCCGATGGTCGTCGCAATCTAGCGAATTTGTTAGTTAGCTCGAAGCGACAAATCACTGTGGTTAGCTGCTTTGGCCCAGAAGATGTGCCTACTGACCGCCTTAGCAACGGGGCAGTATTGCTTGCTGATTTGCTCACCGCAGCAACTGCAACCGCTTCGAACAGTGCATCAACCAGTGATCCAATGCTTGCCGACTTAGGTCTGCGCCTAAAGAAATTGGGTGCCAGGGTAGAAGAGGGCTATTCAAAAGAACTGCCGCTAATCGCAGCCTTCGCTAAAACTGCAATCGTGATTGAACCTGATTGGTCAATTCCAGGTGAGAATCGCACTGAGCGATTCAAGATTCGTCCAGGACTGATTCAATCTTTGGGATGGAAGTATCAACGAGTATTTAGTTTTGAACTTTTCTCAGATCCGCAGGCTTTGGCAATCAGAATTGCTGAGGGTCTGGGCATGCAGGTTTCTAAGCGGCCACTGCCATTATTTGACGCGGCTGACCGCGCCTTTGAAGACACAGATGCTGCTTGGGGTGACCGCACCGAATCGAATGATTCACGCTTGCGACAAGACAAGCCGCCACACTGGGGCTAGTCGCTTTTTGGGCTACTGCTCGATGAAGGGCCAGAGCCGGATGCAGAATCGGTGCGGTAAAAACCGCTGCCTTTGAAGGTGACCCCGAGTGAACCATAAACCTTGCGCAATTCGCCCCCACATTTTGGGCACACTTTCAAAGCGTCATCGCTAAATGACTGCTGAATGTCGAAGGTGTGCTCGCAGGCCTTGCAAGCATATGAATAAGTGGGCACGAATCTATTTTAACCGCTGATTGAACCGCACGGTTTGGCTTGGAGTCACCACGGCATCAATCGGCTTATCGTGTGGCTCTGCCGGAATGCTTTCAAGCAGTTCTTCGTCGTAGACCACAGCCACTAGAGGGGGTGTGCTGGTCAGTGTTGCCAGATAACGGTCGTAGAAACCTTTGCCCTTGCCAATGCGGTTGCCCTTTTGATCGATGGCAAGCGCAGGGACAATCATGAGGTCAACGTCAGAGGCGTCGACGATTTCGCCTACTGGTTCGTGGAATCCAAATATTCCAGGTGCTGTTACGCCATCGAAACGAATCCACTCAAGTTCGCCTGACTCTTTTGAGACTGGCGCAAGAACCTCGATTTGCTGGTCGAGTGCCCAATCGATGAACAGCTCAGTGTCGGGCTCGTTGCCGAATGCTAAATAGCAAGAAATTTTCTTCGCACCATTGATTAGGCACAACTCGGCAAGTTCTGCATTTAGGCCAGCCGAAAGTTCTGGGTCAAAACTCAATGCATCGCGGCGTTGTTTTAGGCTCGCACGAAGTTCTGCCTTGCCGCTTGCTGCGGTGAATTCATTCATGGCACTAATCTTGCCATCGTGGCCAACTCTTTCGCACTAGCTCATGGCAGTGTGCTGCTTCGCATCTTGCGCATGAAAGATGTGAAGCAATTAGAAAAACTAATTCTTGGCAATCGCGAATGGTTGAGGCCGTGGGAAGCCACAAATCCCTATGGCCCGTCTTCTTTTGACATCAAATCACAAGCACGCGGCCTGCTGAAGCAAATGGATAACGATGAAGGACTCCCGTTTGTGATTGAGTACGACGGAATCGTTGTGGGGCAACTAAATGTTGCGAATATTCTTTGGGGTTCAGTAAGTAGTGCAGTTATTGGCTATTGGTTAGCCCCTGAGGTAGCTGGGCGTCAGGTGGCCCCAACTGCAGTGGCGTTAGTTATGGATTACCTATTCAATGTTGTTGGTTTGCATCGAATTGAAATAGACATTCGCCCCGAAAACGAAGCTTCAATTCGCGTGGTTGAAAAATTGGGCCTTCGCTATGAGGGGCTCAAGGAGCGCTACATACATATCAACGGCGCATGGCGAGATCACTATGTATTTGCACTCACCCACGATGAAGTTCGAGGTGGAGTTTTAAACCGATGGCAGCGCAAAGAAGTGCCTGCAATCGAGTACCCTTTCAGAAAAACCAGCTGGGGTTAAACACGCCCCTTTAAATCACCGGATAACTGCTGCCCGGCACCTAACTTTGAAGCATGAACTTCAACGGATCTGGTGGCTTGTTGTTTTTGATCATCGCCGGACTCTGGCTTTGGGTGTTCGTGCCAACCTGGTTCAAGAGAAGCCATGAACGCCAAATCGAGAAATCGGTGGTCAAGAACATCAAAACCGAAATAAATTCGGTCAAATCCCAAAAAAATATTTCAAGGTCAATCACCCAAAATGCAGAGCGGTTTTACCGACTCAACACAACCAAGCGCATCTTTTCTTCGTTGGTTGCAATCGCAACAGTGGTTGCTTTCTGCACTGCATACTTAGCAACAACTTCACCTCTCTATTGGGTGGCGTTTGCCGCCAGCCTTGCAGTTGCCGCAGTTGCAATGCTTGTTGCAGGGGCTGCTCGCAAGCAGATTGCTGTGCTGGTAACACGCTCAAACAGGGCTAGAAGCGCTATTTTTAGCGAAATTTCCCATGTTGAAAGCAGCGAGACTCAAAACGAACTTGCATTCGAAGTTGATCCTCGTGCTTGGTCGCGAAACCCGTTGCCTGCACCGCGTGAGCGCATCGGTGAAATTTCAAAAACAGTTTTGGCTGATGTAGTTGCAATTGAAAAAGTTGAAACGAAAAAGAAAACCTTGTCTCAAGATGAGCTTGATGACATTCTTAAGCGCAGACGCGCGAACGGTTAGAAAAAAAATAATCACGACACGCTGACATAAATAAACACCTATTGTCGGTAGTGTTTTTATTGCACTGAGAAAAAACAGGAGCTAAGTATGGGGATTCTTGACAACGCAAAGAAAATCTTTGCTAAGAACGCAAACAATATCGCTAAAGATGCAGGAAAACTTGCAGCTGAAGTTGCTGATGAAGCAGCCAAGGCAGCAGTCGACCTCGAGAAGAAAGTAGATGAAACTGTGGCACTAGTAGAAAAGAAGGTCGCAAAGACCGCTAAGACAGCAACACGCGCAACCAAGACTGCAGGCACTGCAGTTAAGAAGGCTGCCGGCACCGCACGCAAGACAGTTGTAAAGGCCGCTGCAAAGCCAGCTGCTAAGAAGACTGTTGCGCGCAAGCCTGCAGTTAAGAAGGCAGTTGCTGCTAAGAAGCCAGCTGTTCGCAAGACTGCTGCTAAGCCAGCAGCTAAGCCAGCTGTTCGCAAGACTGCTGCTGCAAAGCCAGCTGCTAAGAAGACTGTTGCGCGCAAGCCTGCAGTTAAGAAGGCAGTTGCTGCTAAGAAGCCAGTAGTTCGCAAGACTGCTGCAAAGCCAGCGGCTAAGCCAGCTGTTCGCAAGCCTGCAGTTAAGAAGGCAGTTGCTGCTAAGAAGCCAGTAGCTCGCAAGACTGCTGCAAAGCCAGCTGCAAAGAAGACCGTTGCTCGCAAGCCTGCCGTTCGCAAGACCACTGCAGCTCGCAAGCCAGCTGTTCGCAAGACTGCTGCAAAGAAGTAATAGCGCTTAACTAAAAACCCCGCCGGGCAACCGGCGGGGTTTTTATTTGTCTAAATATTTATTTAGCCGTGACCCAGGCGGCAGCCGACTTTAAGTCTGGGTGCGCAAATGTAAAACCAGTCTTCAGCAATTTTTGTGCTGACATGTTTTGACTGGTTAGCAATAGTTCAGTTGCAGCTTCACCCAGTAACAGTCGAAGAGCCCAACCAGGAACATTCAGCAGGGTTGGTCGCTTTAGGTTTTTGCCTAACGCGCGAACGATCTGCTTGCAGGTTGCTGGTTCAGGCGCGGTCAAGTTGAATGGCCCAAATGCACTTTCGGTATTGATTAGATGAATGATTGCCGCAGCCTCATCAACAACCGTGATCCAAGCCCAAAATTGCTTGCCTGAACCCAAGGCTCCTCCAATGCCAAGTTTGATCAGGGGCAGCAACCGGCCAAGTGCCCCTAACTTTCGAGACATCACCATGGTGGTGCGCACCAAAACTACGCGAACATCCTTTGGTGCCTTTTGTGCCTCGCGCTCCCAATTTGCTGCAAGGTCACTCAAAAAGCCGGTGCCTTTGGTTGCCGATTCACCTAAGAGTTCAGCACCTCGGTCGCCATAAAAACCTGAAGCTGAACCGCTGATGAAAACGGCTGGTCGCTTAGTTGCTTTTGCCATTGCTTTCACAAGAGTTCGCGTTGAGTTGATTCGGGAGTCAACAATTTCTTTTTTGTATTTGCGGGTCCAAGGGATTCGCCCGGTTGTTGCTCCGGCCAAGTTGACAACCGCATCTACGTTCTCGATGACATCATCTGGTAAAAACAGTTCGTCTGGATTCCACTGCACTTCGTTGGGTGCTTTGGCAATTCGACGAACAAGCTTGATTGGCTCGTGACCCTGATCGGTGAGTTGTTTCGCAAGTTCAGTTGCAATCAGTCCACTTGCTCCAGAAATTAAAACACGCATTCGATTATCCAAACTCGTCAGGGTTCATGCCGGTGCGCATGCCTGAATCTAGGCCTGCGATTGTTGCCATTTGTTCTTCAGTTAGCGCGAAGTCAAAGACGTCGATGTTTTCAGCCAAGCGAGTTGAGCTGGTTGTTTTTGGAATAACCAGGTTGCCCAGCTGAATGTGCCAGCGCACGATGATTTGAGTCACGCTTTTGTTGTGTGCCGCGGCCAACGACTGAAGCGCTTCGTTGTCTGCAAACTTTCCTCTAGCCAATGGGCTCCAGGCTTCAGTTGCAATCGCATGCTTTGAGTCAAATTCGCGCACTTCTCTTTGTTGCAAGCCGGGGTGCATCTCTACCTGGTTTAGGGCAGGCACGGTTCCGCCGGCGGCAATTAGTTTTTGCAGATGAGCAGGTTGAAAATTTGAAACTCCAATGCCACGGATTTTGCCGCCCTTTTGTGCCTCTTGAAAAGCGGCCCAAGTTTCGACAAACAAATTTTGAGTTGGGCAAGGCCAGTGAATCAACAACATGTCAACGTAATCGATGTTCAGTCGGTCAAGACTTTCATCAATTGCAACGAGCGCCTCGTCGTATCCTTGGCGGTCATTCCAAATTTTCGTCGTGACAAAGAGTTCTTCACGGGCCAGCCCGCTTTCACGAACTGCCTGACCAACTTCGGCTTCGTTTCCATAAAGCGCGGCAGTGTCGATTCGGCGGTAGCCGGCATCCACAGCGTTCTTAATTAAGTCAACGGCGATGTCTTGCGTGACTTTGTAAACGCCAAGGCCAAGTTGTGGAATTTGCTGACCGTTGTTGAGTGTCAGCAGCGGCATTTGCTCTGGTGAGAAGGTCATGTTAACTCCAAGGCCCAAACAGCGGATTCCATTCCTCGATTACGCGTTCTTCGATGACACCAGCGATGTCAAACGGGTCGCGGTCAAGGAGTCGAGCGAGTTCGTCGAGTTGATCGACCCTAAAAATCAGTAGTGCACCGGGCACTGAAACCTTTGGTCCGCTGGCAAGCAGAACACCTTCTTCAAGCAACTGGCTCAACCATTCGCGGTGCATTGGGCGAATTTCGGCGATTACCTCAGGTTCATTGGCGTAAGTGTAGGTGACGGCATAAGTAGGCATGCCCTAAGCCTAAATCCAAGAAGGTAACCACATGTGAACAAGCCAATAAGGGTAGGGAATCCAAGTGCCAATCCAAATGGGCAAGAAGAACACGGTGAGTGCGCTGGCTAGAACTACGAAGCCAAGCAGCCACACCTTCGCGCGAGCTGCTCGTTCTGGGTCGGGTTGGTAAACATAAATTCGCCACACATAAAGCAGAGACAAAATCATCCAAGGCAAAAATGCGATGCCATAAAACTGAAACACGGTTCGACCCATGAAGAAAAGCCAAGGCACATAGCCAGCCACAAGTCCTGTGGCAATTAGCGCTGCGGTGCGATCGCGGGTTCGAATAAACCAAACCACTAAATAGACCACAGCAACCGCACTTGCCCACCAGATCAGTGGATTGCCCAGTGCGGTGATTGCCGATGAACAGCCCGCTTGAAATTCGCAGCCGTTTTCGCCCACCGCGGCACCTTCATAGAAGAAACTGGTCGGTCGAATCGCCAACAACCAAGTGAGGGGGTTGGAGGCGTAAGAGTGAGGAGTGTGCAACCCGACGTGAAATCCGTAGGCACTCTGGTGGTAAGTCCAAAGGGCGACCAGCCAATTAGATGAGTTGTTGCGGTCGTAACCGTCGCTGCCAATAATCCAACCAAGCCAACTCGCCAGGTAAACAATTAGCACTGCCGGCAAAGTAATTAGCAGCGAGATTAGTCCTTGGCCAAAAATACCCTTGCGTGCCCAATGCTCTTGATCGGCGGCTCGTCGGTCGAGCACATCGGTGAGCACAACATAAATGCCGAAGACCGCAACAAAGTAAAGGCCCGACCACTTGACTGCGGTGGCCGCTCCCAGGGCCAGGGCCATCGCCAGCAACCACGGCTGGCGCCAGCTAACTACGGATGTGTCTCGCGAATTGATATGCCGCAGCATGAAGTAGAAAGCCAGCAGGGCAAAGAACATCAAAATGTTGTCAAGCAAAGCAGTGCGCGAGAGCACAATGGCGTGCCCATCGATTGCAAAAATCAACCCGGCGGTAATCGCCCAGGTGTGCGACTTGAAAACCAGCTTGGCAATAATCATGAGCAGTGCCACTGCCGCGATGCCTAGAACTGCAGTTGCGATTCGCCAACTGAATGGATTCTCGGCACCGAAAACCCACATGCCAAAGCCGATGATCCATTTGCCTAGCGGCGGGTGAACTACAAAACTCGGATCAGTTAGAAAGTCATTTACGTGGCCGCTTTCGAATGCGGCATTTGCATCTGCGGGCCAAGCTCTTTCGGCACCCGTGTTCCAAAGTGTCCAGGCATCTTTGACGTAATAGGTTTCATCAAAAACTAATTTGCTCGGATACCCAAGATTCCAAAGCCTGAGCACAGCCGCAATGGCCAAAACAAACCAAAACCCAAATCGGTTGTATGCCCGGCGCAAGGTTGAATCAGCCATGGTTTTGGTCAGCAGAGCAATCACGACCCTAATGCTAGACAATAGAGCGTGCTTATTCTTGCGGCTACTCCCATCGGCAATCTGTCGGATGCCTCGCCGCGCCTGATTGAAAATTTGCAGCTGGCCAAGTTCATTGCCGCAGAAGACACCCGAAGCGTGTTGAAGTTGGCTAATTCATTGGGAATCAAGCTAAATGCCAAGATTTTTAGCCTGCACGAGCACAACGAGGGTGATCGTCTAGATCAAATTCTTGATATTGCTAAGGATGCTGACGTGCTGGTGGTTAGCGATGCTGGCATGCCAACCGTGAGTGACCCAGGCTTCTTATTGGTGCGCGCAGCGGTAGTGGCCGGCATTGATGTCACAGTTGTGCCGGGGCCATCCGCGGTTTTGAGTGCTTTGGCTGTTTCGGGCTTGCCCACCGACCGCTTCACCTTTGAGGGCTTTTTGCCACGAAAGCAGGGCGATCGCCGCAAAATGTTTCAGTCGCTGGCGCGTGAACCACGAACCATGGTGTTTTTTGAATCGCCACACCGCATTCTCGAGTCGCTGATAGATGCGGCTCAGGAGCTTGGAGCAGAGCGTCGCGCTTCGGTATCGCGCGAATTGACCAAGAAGTTTGAGCACACCGAGCGTGGCACATTGGCTCAATTGGTTGAATGGGCAAAAACTGAGCCAAAGGGCGAGATGGTTTTGGTGGTGGCTGGCGCAGAGGTAGTAGCTACATCGGTGGCCGATTTGGTTGACCAGGCACTGGGGCTGATTGCCGAGGGCACCAGCCTGAAGGATGCCGTAGCCGAGATTGCCGGGGCAAATGGCGCCAGCAAGAGCGAGCTTTATCAATTGGTGCTCGATGCTCGCAAGGCAGGCAAGCAGGCAATTGGTTAAGATGGAACCCATGTCTGCAAACAAGGGTCAATCGTTCTATGTAACGACACCCATTTTTTATGTCAACGATGCTCCTCACATCGGGCACGCCTATACCGAGGTAGCGGCAGACGTTTTGGCACGCTGGCACCGTCAACGTGGTGAGCGGTCTTTCTTGCTAACGGGCACCGATGAGCACGGTGAAAAGATTCTTCGCACCGCAGCAGCCAACAAGGTTTCACCACGGCAGTGGGCCGACAAGCTGGTTGAAGAGGCCTGGTTGCCACTTCTTGAAACCATTGACATTCAAAACCAAGATTTCATTCGCACCACTGAGCCGCGTCACGAAAAGAACGTGCAGAAGTTCTTGCAGCACCTTTATGACACCGGTTTTATTTACCGCGGTTCATACGAGGGCAACTACTGCGTTGGGTGTGAAGAATACAAAACCGATGCCGACCTGATTGATGGCGAAGGTGCGTTTGCCGGCCAGCCTGTTTGCGCCATTCACTCAAAGCCCGTTGAAAAACTGCAAGAGACCAACTACTTCTTTAAGCTCAGCGAATATGCCGACAAGCTTTTGGCTTTCTATGAAGCAAACCCAAAGTTCATTCAGCCAGATTCGGCACGCAACGAAGTTATGTCATTCGTTCGCCGTGGACTAGAAGATCTCTCAATTTCGAGGTCTAAAGAAAAGTTTGACTGGGGCATCGACATTCCTTGGGATGACAGCCACATCACCTATGTGTGGTTCGATGCTTTGTTGAACTACATCACCGCAATCGGTTATGGCGAAGACGAAGAGAAGTTTGCTTCGCTTTGGCCGGCATCGGTTCAGGTTGTTGGCAAAGACATCCTGCGCTTTCACGCAGTCATTTGGCCAGCGATGTTGATGGCTGCCGGCATCGAGCCACCTAAGCAGGTCTTTGGTCACGGCTGGTTGTTGGTTGGTGGCGAAAAAATGTCGAAGTCAAAGCTCACCGGTATTGCGCCAAGCCAAATCACCGACACCTTTGGTTCAGATGCATTCCGCTATTACTTCATGAAGGCGATTGCCTTTGGCCAAGATGGTTCATTCTCGTGGGAAGACCTATCGGCACGTTATCAAGCAGAGTTGGCCAACGGCCTAGGCAACCTGGCATCTCGCTCTATCGCAATGATTCACCGCTACTTTGATGGCGTGCTGCCAGCGGCGAGTGAATTCACCGATGAAGACAAAAAGGTTCAGCAGATTGCTACGGATGCCGTTGCCGCTGCCGATCAAGCAATTAGCGATGTCGCCATCCAAGACGCGCTCACTGCAATTTGGACATTGGTTGACGAACTCAACAACTACATCACCGTGCAAGAGCCGTGGGTGTTGGCTAAGGATGAATCGAAGCGCGACCGTTTGGCAACAGTGCTAAACACCACCGCTGAAGGCCTGCGAGTTCTTGCGGTTTTGATGAACTCGATTACACCAAAGGCTGCTGCCAAGTTGTGGTCTGCATTAGGCGCTGGTTTAGGTTCACTTGATGCTCAACCAATTGGTGACGCTGGTCGCTGGGGTCAGTTGCCGGCAGGTGCTGCACTTGCAGAGCTTGAGCCACTGTTTCCTCGCATTGAAACCGACGCAACCGAAGCGAAGTAAGCGTGTCTGAAGAGCAGTTCACTCGCAACAGCAAAGCGGGTAAACCAGCAGAAGCTAAAGAACGCAAAGCGCCAAGTTTCGCACCCAACCCAGAGCCACTCGAGGTGGCCGTTTATGATAATCACTGCCACCTTGAGTTTGTGTTTGACGAAGACCTTGGTGTTATGCCTTGGAAAGAAAACCTTGACCGCGCCGAATCGGTTGGCGTGAAAGGCATCGTTCAGGTTGGCGTAACACTCGAGAGTTCAAAGTGGTGTGCCGAGGTGGCAACCCAAGACTCGAGAATTCTGGCTGCGGTTGCATTGCACCCTAACGAGGCGCCACTTTATGAAACCCGCGCCGAGCTCGATGATGCCATTGCAGAAATCGCAGCTCTAGCCACTCAACCAAGGGTTCGAGCAATTGGTGAAACTGGTTTGGATTTCTTTCGCACCGAAGGTGATAAATCGATTGCGTTGCAGCAACATAGTTTTGAAGAGCACATTCGAATTGCCAAAGAGAACAACATAGCCCTGATGATTCACGATCGTGAAGCACATGACGAAGTGGTTAAAACATTGCACCGAGTGGGCGCACCAGAGAAAGTCGTTTTTCACTGCTATTCAGGTGACACCGACCTTGCCGAGATTTGCAACGAAAAGGGTTGGTACATGTCGTTTGCTGGAAACATCACAATCAAACGCAACCAGCACCTGCGCGATTCATTGGCCGTTGCTGACCCGCAGCTGATTTTGATTGAAACCGATGCTCCGTTCTTAGCGCCAGAGCCATACCGTGGTAGACCAAATGCGCCATACCTGGTGCCAATTACGGCGCGTGCGATGGCGGCTACTCGTGGTGCAGACTTGAATCAGCTTTGCGAGCAATTGGCTCGAAACACCGAGGCCGTTTTTGAAAGCTGGGCGATCTAATGGTTGACCTGCTGGGCGCTGCAGATGTGCGCGAGTTGGCTGCGCGTTTAGATGTGACCCCAACAAAGAAACTAGGTCAAAATTTTGTGACCGACCCAAACACCATCCGCAGAATTGTTGCTGCTGCAAAGCTCACCGGTAGCGTAACCGTGGTTGAAATTGGCCCGGGCCTTGGTTCGTTGACATTGGGTTTGCTCGAAGTAGCCCGCAAAGTTATTGCCGTTGAAATTGACCCAAAGATGGCGGCCGAGCTTGAAGCCACAATTGCAAAGCGAGCACCGGGCACCGATTTCACTTTGGTTCGCAATGATGCAATGAAGGTAACCGATTTGCCAGCGGCCCCGGATGCGTTGGTGGCCAACCTGCCCTACAACATCTCGGTGCCAGTGCTTTTGCACTTTCTGGAGCAATTCAGTTCGATTCAAACTGGTTTGATTTTGGTGCAGGCCGAAGTTGCTCACCGACTAGCAGCGGGGCCTGGCTCAAAGGTCTATGGGGTGCCGAGCGTGAAACTTGCTTGGTATGCCGAATCTGCTCTGGCTGGCAACGTTGGCCGAAGCATCTTTTGGCCAGTGCCCAATGTTGATTCGGCGTTGGTTTATTTCGCAAAGCGTCAGGTGCCACTGGGCGATGAAGAATTGCGACTCAAAGTGTTTGAAGTTGCCGACGCCGCTTTTGGTCAAAGACGCAAAACTCTTCGCCAAGCACTTAGCGTTTGGGCTGGCAGCGCAGCCGACGCAGAACGAATTTTGATTTCCGCTGGGGTTAGCCCGCAGGCACGTGGCGAGCAACTAGACGTGCATCAATTTGTAGCGATTGCAAAGGCCCGCTAATGGCAGTTGCTTTCAAGATTGAAGAAACCTTTCAGGTTGAACTAGCCCGCATGTACACGGTGCTGAGCGATGTTGCATCCTGGTCGGTGTTTGATAAGCCGCGTTTGGTTTCGGCCAAGAACGGCAAGATCACTCTGGCGTTTGTTGATGGCACTCGAGCATTTATTGATTTCATGATTGTTGATGCTGGCGTTGCCATTCGCGTTGTGCACGAATTGCTCAAAGATGAAAGCGCAATCAGCGCCTACCAAAAATATTGGAACGAAGTCTTTGTTGGCATCCGACGCCGATTGGAAATTGCCTGATGACTACTTATTCGGCGCCGGGCAAAATCAATATTTTCTTTGAAGTCGGTTCTCTGCTGCCCGATGGCTATCACGACGTGGCTAGCGTTTATCAGGCCGTTGATTTGCGCGAACAAGTGAGCGTGCAGGTGGCCGATCACTGGTCAGTAGCCGTCGAGGGCAACATTAGCGATTCCCACCTAAGCGATGTTCCAACCGATGAAAACAACCTGGTTGTCAAAGCCGCCAAAGTGGTCGCGAACTTAGCTGAGTTGCCAAATGTACATCCGGTGCACTTCAAAATTTCTAAGTCGGTGCCTGTTGCTGGCGGCATGGGTGGTGGCTCGGCTGACGCTGCAGCCGCGGTGATGGCTGTGAACGATTACTGGTGCACCGGAATCAGCGATGATGACCTTTTGCAAGGTGCCGCAGCCTTGGGTGCAGATGTGCCTTTTGCCATGATGGGCGGCACAGCATTCGGCTGGGGTCGTGGTGATCAACTCAAGGCAATCGACAACGTGCAAAAGCTCAACTGGGTTTTGGTCACCTGTGATCACGGCTTGAGCACGCCGGCGGTTTATAAACGCTTGGATGAATTGCGCGCAGCGCGTGGCGAAGATGCAACCGCAATGCCAGCCTTGGGCGAACCGAAAGAACTTTTTGCGGCGCTGGTGACCGGCGATGTGCTCCAAATTGCAAAGCTGATTCACAACGATTTGCAAGAAGCCGCTATCGATCTCATACCTTCGCTGCAAAACACTCTTGATGCTGGCCTCGCTGCGGGCGCACTCGCAGGTATGGTCTCTGGTTCGGGACCGACAATCGCATTTTTGGCAAGCTCGGTTGAGCAGGCGCACAGCATTGCAGCATCCCTAGCAAGTTCAGGCTTCAACGCATTGGCCACCTGGGGCCCAAGCGCTGGCGCAAAAGCAGAAAGCAACTAGTGGCACATTTATTAGGCGCCGAACAGGTCAGCCTCGAGTTTCCAACTAAAAAAGTCTTTGACTCAATCACGGTTGGTGTCAATGAGGGTGACCGCATTGGCATCGTTGGTCGCAATGGCGATGGCAAATCTACTCTGCTCAAATTGTTGTCGAAGCGCATGCAGCCAGACGACGGCAGAATCACACACCGCGGCAATATCACATTCGGTCTCTTAGATCAATCAGATGTGATTGACCCAGGGTTGACCATCGCGCAATCGGTAGTTGGTGAGACCCCTGAGTATGAGTGGGCTGGCAACGCGAAGGTTCGCGATGTAATTGGCGGACTGCTAAACGATCTTGATTGGCAGAAGCAAGTTGGTGAACTGAGCGGTGGTCAGCGCCGTCGCGTAGCGCTTGCCAAATTGCTGGTGCAAGACCTCGACATTGTGATGCTTGACGAGCCAACCAACCACCTAGACATCGAAGGTGTTGCCTGGCTGGCGCAGCATCTGAAGACTCGTTGGTCGAACAACGCAGGGGGACTGATTGTTGTAACTCACGACCGTTGGTTCTTGGATGAAGTTTGCAACCTCACCTGGGAAGTGCACGACGGTGTGATTGAGCCATTCGAGGGTGGCTACGCCGCGTACATCTTGCAACGAAATGAAAGAGACCGCAGCGCTGCCGCTTCTGAGTCCCGCCGTCAGAACCTGATGCGCAAGGAGCTTGCTTGGCTACGTCGTGGTGCGCCGGCGCGAACTACAAAACCAAAATTCCGCATGGATGCTGCAGCAGAGCTGATTGCTAACGAACCCGAGCCGCGTGACCGCGTGGCGCTTTCTAAATTGGCAACTCAGCGTCTTGGCAAAGATGTGCTCGACATTGAAGACATGAGTTATTCAATTGGTGATCGTGAATTGCTCCACGACATCACCTGGCGCCTTGGCCCTGGAGATCGAGTTGGTTTGGTTGGTGTTAACGGTGCCGGTAAAACCACATTGCTCAAATTGATTCAGGGAACTTTGCAACAGAACTCGGGAGTAATCAAACGAGGCAAGACAGTGAACATTGCCACCTTGAGCCAAGAAGTGCGCGAGCTGGATGAATTTGCCAACGAGCGAATCTTTAGTTTGATCGCTCGCGAAAAAGCGTTCTTTGTTGTCGACAAAAAAGAAGTGGGCATCGGGCAATTAGTTGAGCAGCTTGGGTTCACCCAAGCCCAGCTGCAAACTCCAATTGGCGAACTATCCGGTGGGCAAAAGCGCAGACTGCAATTTTTACGATTGTTGTTTGGCGAACCAAATGTGTTGATTTTGGATGAGCCAACCAACGACCTTGACACCGACATTCTGGCTGCGATGGAGGACCTGCTTGACGGCTGGCCTGGCACGCTGATAGTGGTTAGCCACGACCGTTATCTGCTTGAGCGAGTTACCGACAATCAATACGCGCTGCTTGGCGACGGCAGATTGCGCCACCTGACCGGTGGCGTTGATCAGTATCTAGAACTTCGCAAGCACAGTTTGAGCGCCGGGGCAAAGCCCGCAGCTGCCGCAGCGCCTGCCAAAAACGAAACCCCACGCCTAACTGGCGCCGCCCTGCGCGATGCCGAAAAGAACCTGGCACGCCTAAATCGAGCCTTAGAAAAGCTGGCTACGGATGAAGCCAAGCTGCATGAGCAGATGGCCGCCCACGATTCCAGCGATTATGCGGGTCTTGCCGAAATGGCAGCCAAGCAGGCTGAATACAACGGCAAGCGCGAGACTCTAGAGCTCGAATGGCTCGAAACTTCTGAGCTACTTCAAGGAAAATAGCCAATAGCAGCTCGCTTATCTGGCAGACTGTTCGGGTGGCCGCGAGGTCACGGTCCCCGATGGTGTAATGGCAACACTCCGCTCTTTGGAGGCGGCTTTCCAGGTTCGAGTCCTGGTCGGGGAGCACACTGCCAATTGACAGGAGCGCGATGGGCGAGAAGCACCTAGCGGTAGTTGTACTTGCCGCCGGCGAAGGCACTCGCATGCGTTCGAAAACTCCAAAGGTCATGCACGAACTAGCCGGCCTGCCACTGCTGGGCCACGTTTTGGCTACTGCAACTTCGTTGGGCGCATCTCACGTAATTCCAGTTATTCGTCACAAACGCGAATTGCTCACCGAATACATCAATGCCTATTTCCCAACCAGCAACATTGCCCACCAGGATGAAATCCCTGGCACCGGTCGCGCTGTTGAATGTGGCTTGGCGCAGTTGCCTGCCGATTTCGATGGGGCTGTAGTTGTCACGAGTGGCGATGTTCCTTTGTTGGATGTGCCAACTATTGAGGCGCTTCTGGATGCACACCTTGCTGGCGATTTTGCCGCCACCATTTTGACCTCATTTGCCGATGACCCAAGTGGCTATGGCCGCATCGTGCGCAAGGCAGACGGCAGCTTCGTGCAAATTGTTGAACACCGCGATGCAACCGATGAGCAGTTGGAAATTGCCGAAATCAATGCCGGCATTTATGTTTTTGACGCAGCCAAGTTGCGTGCCGCTCTGCAAAAAGTTGGAAGTCACAACGCCCAGGGTGAGAAGTACCTAACCGATGTGGCTTCGTTGTTGCTTGCCGACGGCGACTCAGTGCAGGCGTTGGCGATTGCCGACAACTGGTTGGTGGCTGGCATCAACGACCGAGTTCAACTGAGCGAAGTAGCAGCCGAGTTAAACCAGAGAATTTGTGAAGCCTGGCAAATGGCGGGTGTCACTATTCAAGACCCAGCGTCAACTTGGATTGACATCACCGTGCAGTTGGGTGAAGACGTGACCCTATTGCCAGGAACCCACCTGAAAGGATTCAGTTCGATTGGTGAGGGTGCCACCGTGGGCCCAGAAGTTGTGTTGATTGATTCACAGGTTGGCGAGCGCGCCACGGTAGTCAAGTCTCACGTCACCGCCTCAAAGATTGGCGCGGGGGCATCCGTAGGGCCGTTTTCCTACCTGCGACCTGGCACCGACCTAGGCGCCGATGGCAAGATTGGCACTTTTGTTGAAACCAAGAACGCCAAGATTGGCGCTGGCTCGAAGGTGCCTCACCTGAGCTACGTTGGCGATGCCGAAATTGGCGAGGGTTCAAACATTGGTGCCGGCACAATTTTTGCTAATTACGACGGCGTAGCCAAGCACTCGAGCAAAATTGGTTCGCATGTGCGCACTGGCTCGCACAACGTCTTCGTTGCACCTATTACGATTGGTGATGGAGCCTATACCGCAGCAGGCACCGTGGTTCGCAGAAGTGTGGCACCGGGTGAGTTGGCGATGAACGTGGCACCACAGCGTAATTTGGCTGACTGGGTAATTTCAAAACGCCCAGGAACCCAAGCTGCTGAAGCGGCCCAAAAAGCCAAAAACTAAAGATTCTTCAAGAGCGGGAGACCACATGGAAATCACAGCGAATAATTCAAAACGCCTAGTGATTGTTAGTGGACGTGCCCACCAAGCTCTAGCCGATGAAGTCGCTGAGATTCTGGGCACCAAGGTTGTGCCAACCACCGCTTATGACTTTGCCAATGGTGAGACCTTCGTTCGCTACGAAGAGTCGGTTCGTGGCGTAGACGCTTTCGTAATTCAGTCGCACGCTCAGGGCATTAACAACTGGGTGATGGAGCAGTTGCTGATGGTTGACGCTCTAAAGCGCGCAAGCGCAAAGCGCATCACAGTTGTTGCCCCATTCTTTCCTTATGCTCGCCAAGACAAGAAGCACAAAGGCCGTGAGCCAATTTCTGCTCGACTAATGACCGACCTGTTCAAGGTTGCCGGAGCGAACCGCTTGATGTCAGTTGACTTGCACACTCCACAAATTCAAGGTTTCTTTGATGGCCCGGTTGACCACCTTTGGGCATTGCCTATGTTGGCCGATCACTGCGCCGAGCGTTGGGGCAACGAAGATCTAACCGTTGTTTCACCAGACTCAGGTCGAGTTCGTGTTGCAGACATCTGGGCCGAGCGCCTAGGTGCACCTCTAGCCATCATTCACAAGCGTCGTGACCCAGATGTGCCAAACCAAGTTTCGTCACACGAACTTGTTGGTGATGTTTCGGGTCGCACCTGTTTGCTAGTCGACGACATGATTGACACCGCAGGCACCATCGTTGCCGCTGCTAAAACTTTGAAAGAGAAGGGTGCCAAGAAAGTTATCGTGGCCACCACTCACGCTGTTTTCTCACCACCGGCGGTTGAGCGTTTGTCTAGCGGCATCGTCGACCACGTCGTAGTCACCAACACTTTGCCAATTACTCCGGATAAGCAATTCGAGCAGCTAACCGTGCTTTCGATTGCACCACTAATTGCGGCGGCAATCAGCGCGGTATTCGGCGATGACTCAGTCAACAAACTCTTCCCAGGTCACGCCTAAACAGCAATTAGGTCTAGTCGGTGCAGTTGCAATCGGCTTGGCCTCAATGTTGGGCGCAGGAGTCTTTGTAGTTTTTCGCGATGTTGCTGCGGCGGCTGGCTCACTTCAAAACATTGCGCTCGCAATAGCAGCGTTGGTTGCCATTCTTAATGCCACCTCGATTTATCAGTTGGCTCGCGTGCAATCGCGAGCGGGCGGCGTTTATGCATACTCGCGTGTTTATGTTTCTAAGCCGGCTTCTTTTGTGGCGGGCTTTTCTTTTGTGTTTGGCAAGATCGGTTCGATTGCTGCAATCGCATTGGTGTTTGAAGAGTATGTTTTGCCAGGATGGCACGGGCTTGTTGCAGTTGCGGCAATCCTGGTTCTCACCGGAATTAATTTGCTCGGCATAAATCGAACTGCAGCGGTTGCCGCAGTGTTGGCAGTGGTTACAACGGCATTCTTGTTGCTTGCGATTTTTAGTGCTGCTGGCTCGTCAAACAGCGTTGCAATTGATGCCATGGCATTAGCCCCGGGTAATGCGCTTCAGGGTGCAGCGCTGATGTTTTTTGCATTTGCCGGTTATGCCCGTGTGGCAACTCTTGGTGACGAGGTTCAAAATCCAAACCGAAACATTCCGCGCGCGATTGCGATTTCACTCGGAGCTGTCTTGGTGCTCTATGTGTCAACCTCGTTGGCATTCAATTCAATTCTTGGGCCATCGTTGGTTTCAGCCGAGGCTCCGTTTGTGGCGGTCATGGCAATTGCCGCAGGCTGGTTGCCGAGCTGGGTAGTGGTTGCGGTTGCTTCGCTGGCGGCGCTCGGTTCAATGCTGGCGTTGCTGGCTGGGGTCTCTCGAACCGCTGCGGTCATGGCCGAAGATGGTGAGCTGCCAAAGATTTTCAAAATACGCAATTCTCAGGGCGCACCTTGGCTTGCCGAAATAGTGATTGCGGTGGTGGCCATCATCCTGGTGCAAATTGGCACTTTGGCCTGGGTCATCGGTTTTTCAAGCTTCTCGGTTTTGCTTTATTACGCGATTGGCCACCTGAGTTCGATGCGTCAACCTAAAGTCGAGCGATTTATGCCGAGATGGCTAAATGTGGTGGGCGGCCTGCTCTGTTTGATGCTGATTTCTGCTGTTCCGGGCCCTGCCGTTTCGGTGAGCCTAGGGTTATTGGTCTTGGCGGTTGCTGCCAGGCACCTGGCTCGTTAGACTGGCCAAAGAACAACGGCGAGGGCTTCGCAAGAGGCCGTGATCGACGGGGTGTCAAGAGTTACCACTTGTCCTCGCGTAGACGCTTGAGTTGACAGAAACAAAAACCTAAATCGGCGGTCATTTTGCACGCCATTACTGAAATGGATTAACCATGAACACAGCAGCAAAGCTAGTCGGCGAAGTTCGCGCCTCATTCGGCAAGGGCGCATCACGCAAGTTCCGTGCCGCCGGCCGCACCCCAGCAGTTATTTACGGCCACGGCTCAGAGCCTCGCCACATTACCCTTCCTGCCCACGAGGTTGCTCTTGTGCTTCGCCACAAGAACGCGGTTATCGACCTAACCATCGACGGCAAAGAAGAGGCAGTTCTAGTGAAGTCAGCTTCAAAGGACCCAATCACTCAGATCATCGAGCACATCGACCTAGTTGAGCTTGTTAAGGGTGAGCGCGTACACGTTGAGGTTCCTGTTCACCTTGTTGGTGAGTCAATGTCTGGAACCATCGTGGACATCGAGCACAAGACCGTGAAGCTAGAAGTTGCTGCAACCAGCATTCCTGACTTCGTAGAGATTCACGTCACCAAGGACAACGGTGCAGGTCACCACATTCTTGCCGGCGACATCAAGTTGCCAGAGGGCGCAAAGCTTGACCTTGCAGACACCGAGCTAGTTGCTTCGGTTGTCATGACCCAGGCAGGCCACGCAGACGAGACCCCAGCAGCTGCAGCTGCAGAAGCTCCAAAGGCTTAATCTGTCAAACTCAGCATTCCTAATAGTCGGGCTCGGTAATCCTGGGCCCGACTATTCTGCTAACCGGCACAATGTTGGTCAGATGGCGCTTTCGGTTTTAGCCGATCGCCTTAGTGCAAGTTTCAAAAGTCACAAATCTAATGCTGCAGTTGCCGAATCGCGCATTGGCATGGGCGGACCAAAGGTCATTTTGGCAAAGCCAGGCAGCTACATGAACACCACCGGCGGCCCAGTTTCTTCGCTGATGAAGTTTTACGACATCGACCTGGCGCACACAATCGTGCTGCATGACGAATTAGATATCGATGCCGAAACCATTCGCATTAAGCAGGGTGGCGGTCACGCCGGTCACAATGGGCTTCGCGACATCATCGCAGCCTGTGGTTCAAATGATTTCACTCGAGTGCGCATTGGCATTGGCCGCCCGCCGGGTCGAATGGACACCGCAGATTTTGTTCTAAAAGATTTCAACTCAACTGAGCGCAAAAATTTGCCGCTGACTCTCGAGTTAGCCGCTGACGCAGTAGAAGAGATTGTGCAGCGCGGTGTTCTTGAAGCGCAAAATCGTTTCAATCCAAAAGGCTAGGCATTTTCAAAGCCACTTAGCCGACTTACACTTGACCATGTGAGTGCAGAAAATCTCAAGGCCCTGTCGCGCCTTGGCGCACTCGTTTCCGAAGGATATGCCTTCGCGACCCTTCAATCAAAAATCAAAGCTGCTCGGCTAGATATAATTGCCCCACAGGGTGCACATGCCGCCGTGCTTTCGGTAATCAACGAATTTAGAGGCTCAGCCAACCTGGCGCCAATTTATTTAGTTGTCGTGGCCACCGGGCGCGAAGCTGAGGATACCGCTGCCGCTCTGCGCTCGCTAATTCCAGATGCCGAAATTCTAGAGTTTCCATCTTGGGAAACGCTGCCGCACGAAAGGTTAAGCCCGAGCCCCGAAACCGTGGGCAAGCGACTCAAAGTGCTGCACCGACTTAACGAATTGGCGGCAGCCAAAACCATCGACCACCCGGTTTTCGTCTTGGCTTCGGTGCGTGCCGTTCTTCAACCAGTGGTTGCCGGCCTGGCCAACCATCCGCCGATTCAATTAGTGCGCGGCAAGGAATACTCGCTGTTCGAACTGCCGCTGAAATTGATTGAGATTGCCTATTCCCGAGTTGACATGGTTACTCGTCGTGGAGAGTTTGCCGTTCGCGGTGGAATCTTGGATATTTTCCCGACCACCGCAGAGCACGCAGTGCGATTGGAATTCTTCGGTGACGAGCTTGATGACATTCGCGAATTTAGTGTTGGCGACCAGCGCTCATTAGAGGGAAACGTCAACGAGGTTGAAATTTATCCGGCGCGCGAAATCATCATCACACCTCTGGTTGCATCACGCGCACGCGAAATGGTTCACGAATTTCCAAACATCTCAACCATGCTTGAAAAAATCTCACAGGGCATTCCTGTGGATGGCATGGAGTCGTTGGCGCCCGTGTTGGTTGACAAACTTGTGCCGTTCACTGACTACCTGCCAGCTCAATCACTTGTAGTGCTGCTGTCGCCAGAAAAGGCAGCTGCCCGAGCGCAGAGTTTGGTAGAGACCAACGAAGAATTTTTACATGCTGCTTGGGATGCCGCTACCGAGGGTGCAAATGCTCCAATCGATTTGAGCTCTGGCGGCTTTGTTGAGCTTTCGCAATTCAAAGATGCTCTCGCGGGCAAAGCAATGTTTACCATTTCGCAATTTGGAGCCGATGACGACACCTTGGTGCACCTGGGTCTGTTTGAGATTCCAAATTTCAAAGGGCTCGATCAAACCTCAGTCGAGTGGCTTGACGATCAAGCCAAGCAAGGTCAGCAAATTATCTTGGTGGCCGAAGGTCATGGCACCGTTGAGCGCTTGAACGAACAAATGGTTTCTGCGGGAATAAAAGCCACCGTTGCCCAAGGAAATTTGCGCAAGGGCTTCACTGCTCCAGAAGCAAAACTGATTGTGATTACCGAGGGCGAGTTCTATGGCAAGTCCTCGGCATATGTGAGCCCTCAGGTGCGCAGGCTTGCTACCAAGCGCGGCCAGGCGGTCGACCCGCTGAGTTTGAAATCCGGCGACTATGTTGTGCACGAAATTCACGGCATCGGTCGGTTCGTTGAATTGGTTCAGCGCCAAACCGGCATTGGTCGCGCGCAGCACGAGCGTGAATATCTGTTGATTGAATACGCACCATCCAAGCGCGGTTATCCGGGGGATACCTTGTTTGTGCCTACCGATCAGCTCGACCTGCTTACTCGTTATGTAGGCGGCGAGGCGCCTGTGCTCAGCAAAATGGGCGGCGGCGATTGGGCCCGTGTCAAAGGCAACGCCCGCAAGGCTATTCGCAAGATTGCCATCGACTTGGTCAAGCTTTATTCAGCACGCATGAAATCAAAGGGATATGCGTTTGGGCCAGACACCCCTTGGCAGCATGAACTTGAAGAGGCCTTCGCCTTTGTTGAGACTCCTGATCAGCTCACTACCATTGAAGAAGTGAAGCGCGACATGGAGCGCGAGATTCCGATGGACCGTTTGCTCGCCGGTGACGTTGGTTATGGCAAGACCGAGGTTGCTGTTCGTGCAGCTTTCAAAGCCATTCAAGACGGCAAGCAAGTTGCCATGTTGGTGCCAACCACGTTGTTGGTTCGCCAGCACACCGACACCTTTGAGGCACGCTTTGCTGGTTTCCCTGTGACTGTGCGATCACTCTCGCGCTTTCAAACCGCAAAAGAAGTTCGCGAAACTATCGAAGGTCTCGAAAACGGGTCGGTCGACTTAGTGATCGGCACCCACCGTTTGCTTTCAAACAGTGTGAAATTTAGAAACCTCGGATTGATCATCATCGATGAGGAGCAGCGCTTCGGTGTTGAGCACAAAGAGAAGCTCAAGGAGATGAAAACTAACGTCGACATTCTGTCTATGTCGGCCACGCCAATTCCTCGCACGCTTGAGATGGCAATCACTGGAATTCGTGAGATGTCAACGCTCGCAACTCCACCTGAAGATCGCCACCCGATTCTTACCTACATTGGTGCTTACAGTGAGAAGCAGGTTGCTGCCGCAATTCGCCGCGAACTAATTCGTGAAGGTCAAGTTTTCTTTGTTCACAATCGAGTCAGCAGCATTCAGGCAATTGCAAATCAAATTGCCGAGTTGGTGCCCGAGGCACGAATTGCGGTGGCGCACGGTCAGATGTCTGAGGGCGCTCTAGAGCAAGTGGTTGTCGATTTCTGGGAGCGCAAGTTTGACGTTCTGGTGTCAACCACAATCATCGAAACTGGAATTGACATTCCAAATGCCAACACTTTGATTGTTGACAGCGCCGAAAACTTTGGGTTGAGCCAATTGCACCAGATTCGTGGACGCGTTGGTCGCAGCCGCGAACGTGCCTATGCCTATTTCTTTTACTCACCAGATCGACCACTAACCGAAACCGCGCACGATCGTCTTGCCACAATTGCAACCAATAATGAGCTTGGCGGCGGCATGCAGATCGCGCTCAAAGACCTAGAAATCCGTGGTGCTGGAAACTTGCTCGGTGGCGAACAGTCAGGCCACATTGCCGGTGTTGGTTTCGATTTGTATTTGCGAATGATTGGCGAGGCAGTTGCCGACTTCAAGGGTGAGAAACACGATTCACCAGCCGAGCTAAAACTTGAGCTTCCAGTTGATGCACACATCCCGGCAACCTATGTGGATAGTGAGCGACTGCGCCTAGAGGCGTATCACAAGCTCTCGGCAGCCAGTGGCGTGATGGGAACTCGCAAACAACTCGAATCGATTTTGGCTGAGCTGGAAGACCGATATGGCAAAGCCCCGCAGGCGGTGCTCAACCTGATTGATGTGACAGAGTTGCGTCAGCAGGCCAACAGACTTGGCCTCAAAGATTTCAATGTGCTTGGGTTGCAAGCCAAGCTTCAGCCGGTGGACCTATCCGAGGCTCAACAAGTTCAACTTACGAACTTATTTGACGGTGCAAAATACCTGCAGAGCTCGCAAACATTAACAATTCCCGCACCCCGCGATTCAAACTTTGAACCACTACGTGATAAGGCAATAATCGATTGGGCTTGGGCGTTCTTGGCTCGAGTATTTCCACCGGAAGCACAAAACGAAGAGGGCAGCAAATGACCAAACTTGATGAGCTAATTGCCGTTGCGCACAAATTGCGTCAGCCTGGCGGTTGCCCTTGGGATGCCGAGCAGACTCACGACTCACTAACCAAATACCTCATCGAAGAGGCCTACGAACTCGTAGACGCAATCGAGTCGGGCAATCGTGATGAAGTTCTTGAAGAACTTGGAGACGTGCTTTATCAGGTGATTTTTCACAGTGACCTAGCTGCCACCGGCTCACTCGGCGAGAAGTTCGACATCGAAGACGTTGCCGAGTTGTCAGCGAAGAAAATGATGGGGCGTCACCCACATGTGTTTGGCAATGAAGAAGAATTACAAAAGTTTGCTGCCACCACCGGTGACGAAGTGATGGCCAACTGGGACGATCACAAAAAGAAAGAGAAGCCTCACCGCGAAAGCATCCTCGACGGCATTCCTCAGGGCATGCCGGCACTTGCTCTTGCCGACAAGATTTTGGGCAAAGCCGAAAAAATCGGTTTGCTTGACGCCGACGCACCCGGCCCATTCAGCGTGACCAGCGAGGAGGAGCTTGGCGCAATTCTTTTGGCAATTGTTTCTTCGGGTCGCGCTGCCGGGCTCGACTCTGAGAGAGCACTTCGTTCAGCGCTCAAGGCACTGCAGGTAGAAATTCGCGAGGTAGAACTTGCGGATGCCTCGAATGCTGGCGTGATTGCTATTCCAACTGAGGAATAACTGGCAGGCTGCTCTAAGCCCTTTTGCAGGCTTTTCACAGATTAGAGGAGTGTTCTGTTTGTGGAGAGACAAACCAAACCAGGGGGCTTCAAATGTCTGAGCAAAACGATTCGTCACCTTACGTTTACGACGAGCCTAAAAAACTAAACCCGGCGGCAAAGTACTTCATCGGCGGAATCGCTACTGCCGCTGTTGCACTCGTTGGCGCACAGATTGTTTTACCGGCAATTGCTCAAACATTCAACGCCACAAGCGAGTTACCCGGCGAGGCCGAGGCTGCAGCCGAAACCTTTGCTAATAATTCAATTCAAAACCAAGCCTCTGCGCCTGCTAGTTCTCACCCTGACCCTGTTCAAGCGAGCGCCGGAGCCAGTTTTGGCATTGCGTCGGTAAGCCCGGGAAATACATCAACTTCAACCTCGGTCAGTGCTGATCCAATTGCAGTGCCTGGTCTTTCTGATCCAGCGAGTCCAGCGCCAATTGCTCCCAAGCCAACACTGGTAGCGCCCGATTTTGCCGGCAACACAAATTATGGCAACGTGTCGAGTGCAACCCCAGCAGTGGGCGGCAGTTCAGGTTCAACTGCTGGCGGTGCAACCAACCCTGGCGCTCGCGTTTCAGCGTCACGAGAAGACCACGATGGAGATCGTGACGATCACGACGAACGCGATTCTGACGACGACTAGTCGCTAACCAATTTTTGCCAGGATGTCTGGCAAACTTGTCGCATGGCTAAAGACGTGCACCCACCTCGCGGCATGCGCGACTTCCTTCCACTTGAGCACGCAAAGCGCACCCAGATTTTGGGGATCATTCGATCTACTTATGCAACGCACGGTTTTCAAGAAATTGAAACACCAGCGATGGAAGACATTCAACGCTTAACCTCAGGTCAGGGCGGCGACAACGAGAAACTTGCATTCCGCGTAATGAAGCGTGGCGAAGAACTCGAGAAATCACTTGGCGGCGACCCAGATGCTCTTGCAGATCTCGGTTTGCGTTATGACCTCACTGTTCCACTAACGCGCTATTACGCAACCAACCGCGCAAAGTTGCCAAAGGTTTTCAAAGCAATTCAAACCGGCCCGGTATGGCGAGCCGAGCGCCCACAAAAAGGTCGGTACCGCCAATTCATTCAATGCGACATTGACGTGATTGGTGATTCAAGCATCCTTGCCGAAATCGATTTGCTCACTTCATCGCTGCACGCACTCGAAAACATCGGTCTCGAGGCAGCCACTATCCGAGTGAATCACCGAGTCTTGCTTTCGAACCTGCTTGAACAACTTGGCGTGCCCGAGGATGGCCGCGGCTCGGCAATGATCACAATCGACAAGCTCGACAAGATTGCTGCCGAGGGCGTGGTTGCCGAACTGACAGAAAAGTTTGATGCTCAAGTTGGTGCCCGCGCCGCCGATTGGCTAAAGGCCATCAGCGGCAACTTGCCGGTGCCTGCCGAACTAAAAGAAATCTTCGAAGTCGTTGCCGCTCAATTTGGCGAAGGTCGTTTGCGTTTTGACCCAACCCTGGTTCGAGGTATGGGCTATTACACTGGAACCATTTTTGAAATCGAACACCCAGAGTCGGGCTCATCAATCGGTGGCGGCGGCCGCTACGACGGCATGATCGGTCGTTGGACAGGCGAAGACGTGCCGGCGGTTGGAATCTCAATTGGTTTTGAGCGTGCAGTTGAACTGGCTAATGATGACCGTTTTCACGCAACCGCCAATAACTTGGTGCTGGTGCTAGATAACGACAGCCCAGCCGTGATTGCCTCGGCGGTCAAGCTTCAGCCAGCGCTTTTCGAGCATGGCTACTCGGTTCGCCTTGAATTGCTCCCTAAAAAGCTCAATAATCTGCTGGATTCCTTGGCAGAACAGGGCTTTACTCACTTTGCAACGGTTGGTGAAGATTCAGTAAACATGGACTCGCTAGTCATCAAGCCAATTGGCAACTGAGTAAACTAGTACCCATTACAACGGCGTTTAGTGCCGTTCTGGCGCGCTCTGAAAAACACCACAAACTAGGAGACATTTTGTCAATTATTGAAGCCATTGGCGCTCGCGAGATTCTTGATTCACGTGGCAACCCAACCGTAGAAGTTGAAGTACTGCTAGAAGACGACAGCTTTGGTCGTGCAGCAGTTCCATCAGGTGCATCAACCGGCGCATTCGAAGCTCACGAAAGCCGCGATGGCGACAAGTCTCGCTACTTGGGCAAGGGTGTTCAGAACGCAGTTAAGGCTGTTGTTGAAGTTGTAGACGAAGCACTTGTTGGCTTCGACGCGCTAGACCAGCGTCTAGTTGATGCAGCACTTATTTCTTTGGATGGCACCGCAACCAAGTCAAACTTGGGTGCGAACGCAATTCTTGGTGTTTCACTTGCAACCGCGCGCGCAGCAGCAGAGACCACCGGCCAGCCTCTTTACCGCTACCTTGGCGGACCAAACGCCTACACACTTCCAGTGCCACTAATGAACATCATCAACGGTGGCGCACACGCTGACACCGGTGTTGACATCCAAGAGTTCATGATTGTGCCTTTGGGTGCCGAGACTTTTAGCGAAGCAATTCGTTGGGGTGTTGAGGTTTACCACGCACTAAAGAGCTTGCTGCACAGCAAAGGTCTTTCAACTGGTCTTGGCGACGAGGGTGGTTTTGCTCCAGAGTTGCCAACCAACGCTGCGGCACTTGACCTAATTGCAGAAGCAATTGCTAAGGCTGGCTACAAGCTGGGCACTGACATTGCACTTGCACTAGACGTTGCAGCAACTGAGTTCTACTCAGAAGAAACCAAGAAGTACACCTTCGAAGGTCAAGAGCGCACCGGCGACGAAATGATCGCTTACTACGCAGACCTAGTTGCACGCTTCCCACTAGTTTCAATCGAAGACCCACTAGCCGAGGATGACTGGGCTTCATGGACCAAGATGACCGCTGAGCTAGGCTCAAAGGTTCAGCTAGTTGGCGACGACTTGTATGTAACCAACCCTGCTCGTTTGCAGAAGGGCATCGACGAGGCTGCGGGTAACGCAATCTTGGTGAAGGTAAACCAGATTGGTACTTTGACCGAGACTCTTGATGCAGTTTCTTTGGCACAGCGTCATGGCATGAAGGCAATCATTTCTCACCGTTCAGGCGAGACCGAAGACACCTTCATTGCTGACCTAGCCGTTGCAACTAACGCAGGACAGATCAAGACTGGTGCTCCTGCACGTTCAGAGCGTGTTGCAAAGTACAACCAGTTGCTACGCATTGAAGAAGAACTGTCAGACGCAGCGTTCTACGCTGGTCGTTCGGCGTTTCCTCGCTTCAAGGCTTAGTTTCTAGCGCACACTTAAAGCATGAAATCACCCCGCAAAGCTGCACCCGTTCAGGTTGCTGCAGCTCTGCGGGGTTTTCGCTTTAATGCCTACACGCTAACCGTGCTGGCGGTGATGATTTTTGGAGTTGTCACACTTGCTCCCCGAGTTCAAACCTGGTTTGTGCAGCGTCAGCAAATTGCCGAAGCTCAGGCCTCACTCGAGCAAGCCAAAAAAGATGTGATCAGCATGCAAGAAGAGCGCAAGCGTTGGGAAGACCCGGTTTACATTCGCGCTCAGGCACGCAACCGTCTTTACTACGTGATGCCCGGAGAGGTCTCTTATCTGGTGATGGATGCCGCTGGCGTTGACACCTCGGATAAATCTGGAACCGTTGGCGCAATGCTGGCCGACCGCGCCAACACCAGTGAGATCTCAACAACTATTCGTGAAACAAAAAACAACTGGGTTGATTCTTTGATGGAGTCTGTGATTCGCGCCGGCGTAGAACAACCAGCCGATGCCCAAAAAGTGAGTGCCGCCAAGTGACCCGACTAACCCCAGCCACCGAAGCCGATATCGCTGAGGTGTCGAGACAACTGGGTCGCCCAGCCCGAGACATCGTAGCGATTGCCGCCAGATGCATCTGTGGCAAACCAACCGTGGTGCACACGGCACCGCGCTTGGCCGATGGCACGCCTTTTCCGACCACTTATTACCTGACCCACCGAGGCGCTACCGCTGCGGTATCTACCCTTGAAGCCAGCGGATTCATGGCCGGATTGCAGGCACGCTTGGCCGAAGAACCAGACCTTGCGGCCGCCTATCAGGCAGCTCATGAGGCATACATTGCCGATCGAGACAAAACCGCCCATGAACTTTCTTTGGATGTTCCCGAGATTGCGGGAATCTCAGCCGGCGGAATGCCATCCCGAGTTAAATGCCTTCATGCACTTATTGGCCACTCGCTGGCCGCGGGCCCAGGGGTCAACCCAATTGGCGATCTTGCTTTGGCGGCTTGCAGCTGGTCGCCAACCAAATGCGTGTGCGAAAGCCACTAAAATAAACCCTATTGTCCTTACAAAAGAACGGTTTTCACGTGCCTAAAATTCTTATCGTCGGTGGCGGTTACGCTGGCTTCTACACTGCTTTCAAGCTAGAGAAGTTGCTCGCCAAAAACGAAGCAGAAGTAACCCTGGTTGACCCACTTCCTTACCTGACCTACCAGCCATTCTTGCCTGAGGTTGTTGCGGGTTCAATCGAGGCACGTCACGCTGTGACCTCACACCGCCGTCACCTAAAGACCACCAACATTGTTGCTGGCAAGGTAACCAACATTGACCACGCAAATAAGACCGCAACCATCGAAGTTGCCGGCCTAAAGCCTTACCAGCAGCAATACGACCAAATCGTCGTTACCGCTGGTGCAGTTTCTCGCACATTCCCGATTCCGGGTGTTGCCGATGAAGCAATCGGACTTAAGACAATTGAAGAGGCTGTTGAAATTCGCAACCGCATCATCACCAACCTAGACAAGGCAGCAAACTTGCCTCTTGGCGCAGCACGCACTCGCTTGCTTACCTTCGTTGTTGTTGGTGGCGGTTTTGCTGGCATCGAAGTGTTCGCAGAAATGCGTTCATTGGTTAGCTACTTGCTTCGCTATTACCCAAACATCACTTTTGAAGACACTCAGTTCCACCTGATTGAGGCAATGGGCCGCATCATGCCTGAGGTTGCTCTTGACACCAGCGAATGGGTAATCAAGAACCTAGACGCACGTGGCGCAAAGATTCACCTAAACACTCAGCTTCAGTCTGCAGTGAAGGGCAAGATCGAACTTTCAACTGGCGAGAGCTTCGAGTCAGATGTAATCGTTTGGACTGCTGGCGTTATGGCTCACCCATTCGTGCGCAACACTGACCTGCCTTTGGATGAGCGTGGCCGCATCACGGCATTCCCAACCCTTCAGGTTAAGAACGGCGAAGACGTTGTTGCTGACGCATGGACCGCCGGTGACGTATCTGCAGTTCCTGACCTTTCAGGTGGTGGCGTTGGTGGTTTCTGTGTTCCAAACGCACAGCACGCTGTTCGCCAGGCAAAGCTTTTGGCTCGCAACATCGTTGCATCGCTTCGCGGTGAAGGCATCGTTGAGTACTTCCACAAGAACATGGGTGCGGTTGCCGGTCTAGGTGTTGGCACTGGCGTGTTCCAATACAAGAAGTTGGCAATCAAGGGCTTCATCGCTTGGTGCATGCACCGCGGTTACCACGGCCTAGCAATGCCTATGTGGGAGCGCAAGATTCGTGTATTCGCTGGCTGGTTCTGGAACTGGGCACTTCGTCGCGACATCGTTGCGATTGGTGCAACCAAGGACCCACGTTTAGCATTCTCAACTTTTGCTTCGCGTCCAGCTAAGTAATTAGAGATTCACAAAAAGGGCGCCCACTGGGTGCCCTTTTTGCTTTCGCCCCTATAGCCCAATGGCAGAGGCAGACGACTTAAAATCGTCACAGTGTGGGTTCGAGTCCCACTAGGGGCACTAAAAAACCTCCTTCGGGAGGTTTTTTATTTACTGTCCGTGGCTGCGAGACCCACGCTTGGGGCCCCGGCCGAAGGCTGGGGAGGGGTGAGAGTCTCCGCTCTAGTTGAGGACCCGAAGGTCACCTGAGCTCCAATGTTGTGAGTTTCTTGTGAATTACCTGAAAGCCATAGGCGCAGCCCATCCGCAGATTTACCATTGACCCATGAACTACACACTCATCATTGTGATCGCCGTAGTTGCGATCGTTGGCATTTTTCTTTGGGCTACCTACAACGGCCTTGTTCGTCTAAACGTTCGCGTTGACGAGGCTTGGAGCGACATCACCGTGCAACTAAAGCGCCGTGCGGACCTTATTCCAAACTTGATTGAGACCGTTAAGGGCTATGCCACTCACGAGAAGGCCGTCTTCGAAAACGTAACCAAGGCTCGTGCCGCAACTGTGAACCCGGAGGTTCTTGCTCACCCGGCGGCGGCGGCTAAGGCCGAGGGCGATTTCTCAAACGCCATGAAGAGCCTGTTTGCTGTTGCCGAGGCTTACCCTCAGTTGCAGGCCAATCAGAACTTCTTGAGCTTGCAGGCTGAGCTGACCGACACCGAAGACAAGATCATGGCAGCTCGCCGTTTTTACAACGGCGGCGTGCGCGAGCTAAACACCAAAATCAAGCAGTTCCCTCAGGTTTTGTTTGTGCGCGGTCTAGGCTTCAAGGAGCGCGAATTCTTCGAGGTTGCTGACTCAGCAGCTATCGCCGATGCTCCTGCGGTTAAGTTCTAACTCAAACTTCTTCACGCTTTTTTTCAAGGGGATAGATGTATTCCGCAATCGCGGCTAATAAGCGCAACACGTTCATCATCATTGGTTTGTTCGTTGCCCTAATCGGCGGGCTTTCTTATTGGTGGGGTTATTCAACCGGCAATGGTTCAAGTGCGCTTTGGATAATTGCGTTCGTCTTCGGTTACGCACTGATTCAATATTTTGTGGCAAGTTCACTAGCTATTGCAATGAGTGGCGCGCACCAGATTCAAAAAGCCGACAACCCAAGACTGTGGCGCACGGTTGAGAACCTTGCCATCTCTCAGGGAATGCCGATGCCAAAGGTTTACATAATCAACGACCCCGCGCCGAATGCCTTTGCAACTGGCCGTGACCCTAAGCACGCCGTGGTTGCAGCTACAACGGGTTTGCTCGAAATCATGGATGACCGTGAACTTGAAGGCGTGATGGCTCACGAATTGGGCCACGTAAAGAATTACGACATTCGAGTTTCAACAATTGTTTTTGGTTTGGTTAGTGCAATTGGCATCATTGCCGACATGGCGATTCGCATGTCATTCTTTGCCGGTGGCGATCGTCGCGACAGCAAAGACAATGGCCTTGGTGCCGTGTTGCTTTTGGTGGGTATTGCCGCCAGCATCATTGCATGGTTCATTGGTCCGATTGTTTCGGCGGCGGTGTCGCGTCAGCGTGAATATCTCGCCGACGCCAGTGGCGCCGAAACAACAAGATTCCCGGAGGGTCTAGCCAGCGCACTCGAGAAGCTTGGTCAATATGGTCGCCCACTTCGTCGTGCCAGCGCATCAATGGCTCACATGTATATTGCCGACCCAATCAAGCCTGGTCTGATTGAGCGCGTATTTTCGACCCACCCGCCGATTCCAAAGCGAATCGCACGACTGCGAGAAATCGGCTCTAAGTTCTAGGCAAACTAGACTGCTAGAAGCACAAATTTCTAGTGAGGTCTAAATGCCAGCGCCAGCCGTGAAAGCACCAACTCTTGCCGAGTTTGAACTCGCCCACGATGTGGTTGCTCAGGTTGCAATTGAGACGCCGGTGCTTCACAGCAACTACCTCTCACAAATTGTTGGCCACGAGGTTTTTCTAAAGTGTGAAAACCTTCAGCGCACCGGTGCCTACAAACTTCGCGGCGCCTATAACCGCATGTCAAAGCTATCCGCAGCAGAACGCCGCAAGGGCGTTGTTGCAGCCAGCGCAGGCAACCACGCCCAGGGCGTTGCTCTAGCTGCCAAAAAACTTGGCATCAAGGCCACAATCTTTATGCCGGTTGGCGCTTCATTGCCTAAGTTTCAGGCAACCCAAAACTATGGCGCAAATGTAGTTCTCGAAGGTTCGGTGTTTGCCGAAACTCTCGCAGCTGCACAGGCTTATGCCACTAAAAAGGGTGCAATCTTTATTCCGCCTTATGACCACATTGATGTTATTCAGGGTCAGGGCACGGTTGGTCTTGAAATCATGGATCAAGTGGACGACGTTGACACCATCCTGGTTGCGATTGGCGGTGGCGGTCTTGCCGCTGGTGTTGCCGTGGCTGCAAAACTTCGTGCTGCCGAGGCTGGCCGCAAAATCAAAGTTATTGGTGTGCAATCTGAGCACGCGGCCTCTTATGTGCCTTCACTTAAAGCAGGCAAGGTTGTTGAGATTCACGCAACACCAACCATCGCCGATGGCATCGCGGTAAACAAACCGGGCCGCATTCCTTTTGAACTAATCAAGAAGCACATCGACAAAGTTGTAACTGTGAGCGACGACGAAATTGCGAAGGCAATTGTGGTTTTGCTTGAACGCGCCAAACAGGTTGTCGAACCGGCAGGTGCTGTTGCTGTTGCTGCGCTGATGTCTGGTGTTGTGAAACCAAAAGGCACAACTGTTGCGGTGCTAAGTGGCGGCAACATCGACCCGTTGCTAATGCAAAAAGTTATTGGCCACGGATTAGCCGCCTCAGAGCGCTACACAACAATTTCGGTATTGCTGCCAGACCGCCCAGGTCAATTGGTAAAGACTGCACAAGCAATTGCTGCTGCGCACGGAAACGTGGTTGAGGTTTTGCACACTCGCCACGGCAAGGGTCTAGAAGTTACTGAAGTTGAATTGCGCATGAGCATTGAGACCACTGGCCACGAACACCGCCAGCGAGTTTTGAAGGCTCTGCAAGATGCGGGACTAAAAGCTCGCATCGAAGCCGAAACTCTTTAGCCTAAAAAGTTTTTGACTTCGAGAATTTCAATTACTCGTTCGCGGCCGTTTGGCGCAAAGAACTTAACCTTGTCGCCAACTTTGGCTCCCATGATTGCTGCACCGATTGGTGAGTCTGGGCTGTAAACCTCAATGTCGCTGCCTTCGGCAATCTCGGCGCTGCCAAGCAAGAATTCAAGTTCACTGCCGTTCATTTCGAGGCGCACAACAGTGCCTTGCTCGACGATGCCGTTCGACTCACGAGCTTCGCCAACCACTGCGTTAGCCAAGATGTTCTCTAGGCGAGCAGCGCGGGCTTCGATTTTGCCTTGCTCTTCTTTGGCAGCGTGGTAGCCACCGTTTTCTTTAAGGTCGCCTTCTTCACGAGCCTCTTGAATCTTCTTGGCAATGTCGGCGCGAGCGACGGTTAGCAAATACTCAAGTTCGCTGGCCAGACGATCGTAGGCCTCTTGGGTGAGCCAGGTTGCTTCTGCGTTTTCAGACATAATCCCTCTAGTTTATTTGCGCCAACATTTGTCGACTAATCCAGAGACGCCCAATTGGGTGGTGTTCACCAGAGTTTCAAACTGTTGCGGTTGCCCGGCCAGCGCCGAAACCGGCACCTCGCGATAACCCACCACGGCAAAGCTTTGGCTCAGAACCTTGATTGCGCAGGTGATTTCGGTATCATTGGGAGATTTCACTTCAAACTTCACCAAAGCCTGCTGGGGGCTGAGAATCTGGTATCCGAGGTCTTTGGTTTCAAGCTTGTTGGCCTCGGCAAAGGCCACGCTGAGCGCCAAGGCCAGAAAACCCAACAGCAGCACCACGGCAAGGGCAATTACGCCAAGGCGCTTGCGGCTAGCAGGCACGCGGCTGGTGCCGTAGCGGTCGGCTAAAAGGTCTGATTGAGAGGTCATTGCTTTAAGGCTACATACTTAAGCAATGAAGAATTTCTTTTTCAACCTGTTGGCCGCCACACCAAGCCCATCACCCTCTACCGACCCCTCGCAGACTTGGTACAGCCCGGGCACGATTGGCTTTTTGGCCACTTTCTTTGTGGCTGCAGGTGCCATCTTCATTATTTTTGACATGGTTCGCCGAGTTAGACGAGTTCGCTACCGCGCCGAAATTGCGGCGAAGTTAGAGGCCGAAGCTGCCAGCAGCGGGCGAAAGCGCAATAAGTAGCACTCCGGCCCAGTGGCTCATGAATGCCAACACCGTGAAGGTGTGAAAAATCTCATGAAAACCAAAATGACCCGGGATAGGGTTTGGCTTTTTTAGACCGTAAACCACAGCGCCAAGTGTGTAGCAAAGGCCACCGGCCAAAATCAAAATCATCATTGGCGCATTTGCGTTCATGAAATCCACCACATAGGCGATGGCCGCCCATCCCATGCCCACATAAATTGGCACATACAACCAGCGTGGTGCGCTGATCCAAAAAATTCTGAAGCCGATTCCCAGGAGTGCGGTGCCCCAAATAATAATCATCAGCATCAGAGCTTTTTCTTTAGGCAAAGCTAACCATGTGATTGGCGTGTAACTGCCGGCAATCAACAAGAAGATGTTTGCGTGGTCGATGCGCTTCAGCGCAACCTTGACCTTTGGCTTCCAGTTGAAGCGGTGATACAGAGCCGAGTTGCCGAACAACAAAATCGAAGTTGCAAAAAATATCGCCGAAGATATTTTGGCCGGCGTGCCATTGGCCAACACAATCAGCACGATTCCGCCGGCAATCACCAGTGGCAATACACCGGTGTGAATCCAGCCTCGCCAACTTGGTTTTTTCTCATCTGGCGCAGTGGCATAACCCTCGGATACCGGCAGGTAGCCGGGCAGGCCCTCGTCTTTGCGCCAATCGCTCATAAGGCAACTCTAGACCCCTCGTTCAAGTAGCCTTATCGAGTGCGAAACCTGATTTACCGGCTGTATGAGCGCTCACTCGAGCAGAGTCTCAATGCGGCCGACCTGCCCAAGCACGTTGCCGTGATGTTGGATGGCAACCGTCGCTGGGCCGAGCGTCGCGCGGGGGCCAAAGCCAAGCACGGTCATGCCGCAGGTGCACAAAAGATTTTTGAATTCCTCGGATGGTGTGACGAGATTGGCATCAAGGTAGTCACCCTCTACATGCTGTCGACCGACAACCTGGTAAAGCGCGAATCAGAAGAGCTAAAAGACTTACTTGCCATCATTGGTGCAGTTGCCACCGACCTAGCTCAAATCAAGAAGTTCAAGATTCAGTTGGTGGGCGATCGTGAATCGTTGCCGATTGATCTATTGCAGCAAATCGAAGCAGCCGAAAAAGCCACTGAGAAAATCCGAGGCTTGCATGTGAATTTGGCTGTGGGCTACGGTGGCCGCAAAGAGATTGCCGACGCAATGCGAGACATCTTGAAGACTCACGCCGGCCACGGCACCAGCGTTGAAGATTTGGCCGAAATGTTGACGCCCGAGTTGATTACCGAGCATCTTTATACCGGCGGCCAGCCAGACCCAGACCTAATCATTCGAACCTCGGGGGAGCAGCGCCTCTCGGGCTTCTTGCTGTGGCAAAGCAGCAACTCGGAGCTCTATTTTGAAGAGGCCCTGTGGCCCGATTTCCGACGGGTGGACTTCCTCCGAGCCATTCGCGCCTTTGAATCTAGGCACCGCCGTTTCGGGGCCTAATTTCACTTTGTGACCGCCAGGTGAACACAAAATAACAAATCCGCAGTCGGGCGTGTCATGCCGCCGAGCCGACCACTGGCGGGCGTAGTTTGACACCAAGCTGAAACGAAGGAGCTTAGGTGGCTAAAGCAGCAGCAACATCTAAATCAAAATCGGCAACAACAAGTCAGGCAACTAAGACTTATGTTTTAGACACCTCGGTTTTGCTTTCAGACCCAAAAGCTCTCTTCAAATTCAAAGAACAAGAAGTCGTAATTCCGATCATTGTTATTAACGAGCTAGAGAAAAAGCGTCACGACCCAGAAATCGGTTATTACGCACGCCAAGCTCTTCGTCACCTAGACGACCTGCGCATCGAACACGAGCGCCTAGATTTTCCTATGGAAGTTGGCGAGGGCGGTTTTCTTCGCGTTGAGCTAAACCACATTGACCAGTCAGTGTTGCCAGCAGGTTTTCAGTTGGGCGACAACGACAGCAGAATTCTTGCAGTTGCATTCAACCTGGCAAGCGAAGGCAAGAACGTCACTCTAGTTTCAAAAGACTTGCCCCTTCGTGTGAAGGCATCTGCACTTGGTATGAGTGCCGATGAATACCGCAACGACAACGCGGTTGATTCTGGTTGGACTGGCATTGCCGAATTGGCATTGTCGGCTGATGAGATGTCTGATCTTTATGACACCGAAGTGATCAAGCACAAAGATGTTGCACAGATGCCAATCAACACCGGATTAGTTATTTCATCTGAGCGCGGTCACGCACTTGGTCGCGTTGAAAAAGGCGGCAAAGTAAAACTTGTTCGCGGCGATCGCGATGTGTTTGGAGTTCACGGTCGTTCAGCTGAGCAGCGCTTGGCTATCGACGTATTGCTTGACCCTGAGATCGGCATTGTCTCTCTTGGTGGTCGCGCAGGAACCGGCAAGTCAGCAATGGCGCTTCTTGCTGGTCTTGAAGCAGTGCTTGAACGTCGCCAGCACAAAAAAATCATCGTGTTCCGCCCAATCTTTGCGGTTGGCGGGCAGGAGCTCGGCTACCTGCCAGGTTCTGAGAACGAAAAGATGAACCCATGGGGTCAGGCAATCTTTGACACCCTTGGCCCATTGGTTTCTAAAGAAGTTATCGATCACATCGTTGACCGTGGCTTGCTGGAGATTTTGCCGTTGACCCACATCCGCGGTCGTTCACTACACGATGCATTCGTAATTGTTGATGAGGCGCAATCACTTGAGCGCAACACCTTGCTCACCGTGCTTTCACGCATCGGTCAGAACGCCAAAGTTGTTTTGACTCACGACGTGGCACAGCGCGACAACCTTCGCGTTGGTCGTCACGACGGCATCGCGGCAGTTATTGAGTCCTTGAAGAACCACGAGTTGTTTGCCCACATGACTCTGCAGCGCGCAGAGCGTTCGGCAATTGCGGCATTGGTCACCGACCTACTCGACAACTAATTAGCTACTGGGGCGCCTCTGGGGATAACCCCGGGGGCGCTTTGGCTTAACTTTTAGCCTTTGGGTATGGATCACATTTTTGCCCTGCTTGGCCCGGCCTACTTGCTCGCCGTTGCTGTTCCGCTGGCGCGCATCGACGTCAGGGAACATCGCTTGCCTAACAAGCTGGTATTGCCGTTGATGCCAATTGCATTATTAGGTCAGTTGATTGCCGGGTTGGTGGGCGGTGATTGGCTTCGGATGGGCATGGCCGCAATTGCTGCCATCGTTGCTTTTGTTGTTGGGCTGTTGGTGAATCGGTTCGCGGATTTAGGCATGGGTGATGTGAAGTTGATCACCGGCATGTCTTTAGCGCTCGGTTGGTTCAGCGCGCTTTCACCTTTGCTGGCGCTGGTTGCCGGATTTATGGCTGCAACAGTGTTTGTGTTGCTAATGCTTTTGCTTCGAAAAACAAGAATGGGCTCGAGCGTTGCGCTCGGCCCATACCTGTTGTTTGGTTTTGCTGCTGCCTTAGTGGGCAGCGTTTAGTTTTATAGCCCGGGGCTAGTCATCGACAAAACATCCAAAGCCTTGTCAAGTTGCTCCATGGTCAGCTTCTCGCCATCAACGTATCCGAGTTCGATTGTTGCCTCGCGCACGGTTAGGCCCTTGGCTACCGAGTGCTTGGCAATCTTTGCTGCTGCTTCGTAGCCGATGTACTTGTTGAGTGGGGTCACGATTGATGGGCTTGACTCTGCAAGAGCGCGAGCGCGAGTCTCATTTGCCTCAAGACCTTTCACAGTCTTGTCGGCAAGCAAACGCATTGAGTTGCTCAATAAACGAATCGACTCAAGCAGTGCATTGCCCATTACCGGAATTGCTACGTTCAATTCGAAGTTGCCAGTTGCGCCGGCCCAAGCAACAGTTGCATCGTTGCCGATGACTCGTGCGCAAACCATCATTACTGCTTCTGGAACAACAGGGTTTACCTTGCCCGGCATGATTGATGATCCAGGCTGAAGGTCTGGGATGTGAAGTTCGGCAAGACCAGCGTTTGGGCCCGAACCCATCCAGCGCAAGTCGTTGTTGATTTTGGTCAGTGAAACTGCAAGCACGCGCAGTGCACCAGAGGCTTCAACAAGTGCATCGCGGGCACCCTGAGCTTCAAAGTGGTCACGAGCTTCGGTGATTGGCAACTTGGTCTCTTCGGCAAGCAAGCGAATTACTTCTTGCGGGAAACCCTTAGGGGTGTTGATGCCCGTGCCAACCGCGGTGCCACCCAGTGGAACCTCGGCGGTGCGACCGATGGTTGATTGCACACGCTCAATTGCGTAGCGAATCTGTGCAGCGTAGCCACCAAACTCTTGACCAAGGGTAACCGGGGTTGCATCCATCAAGTGGGTGCGTCCAGCTTTAACAACTGTTTTCCACAGGTCACGCTTTTCTTCTAGCGCGGTCGCTAGGTGATCTAGCGCCGGCAGCAGGTCGTTGATCAGGGCGGCTGTCACAGCAACGTGAACCGAAGTAGGGAATACGTCGTTCGAGGACTGTGAGGCGTTTACGTGGTCGTTTGGGTGCACAGCTGAACCCAGGCCTGTGGTGGCCAAGGTGGCCAGCACCTCGTTCATGTTCATGTTTGAAGATGTGCCCGAACCGGTCTGAAAAATGTCAACCGGAAATTCGCCATCGTGCTTGCCTGAGATAACCGCATCCGCAGCATCGGCAATCGCTTTAGCGACGGCCGAATCAAGCACACCAAGTTTTGCGTTCGCTAGGGCAGCAGCCTTCTTGATCTGAGCCAGAGCTGCGATGTGAGCGCGCTCAAGCGTGGTGCCAGAGATTGGAAAGTTTTCTACTGCTCGCTGGGTCTGGGCACGGTAAAGCGCGTTTACCGGAACCTTTACCTCGCCCATGGTGTCGTGTTCGATGCGAAATTCCACGATGTTGACCTTTCGTAGTCTGTGGCTTGTTAGTTGATGTCGCCAAACATTACCAAGGGATGAACTTCACCGGCGGTGAGCTTGTAGTTGGCCCCCACAACGGCTAGTTTGCCCGAGGCAACGGCTTTGGCAATTAGTTTGCTTCTGGTTAGAAGCTCATTGATGGTGTCTTTGATGTGCAATGCGGTGACATCGTCGATGTCGTGAAATCCGGCAGCGTTTGCTTCAAGAACGGTAGGTCGAATTCGTTCGACTAGGTCGTGAATGAATTCACCTTCAGAATTAAGTTTGCCCTCGGTGGCATCGATCGTTGCGCGAATTGCACCGCACTCATCGTGACCGAGCACCAAAATCAATGGCACGCCAAGAACCTCTACCGAGTATTCAAGTGAGCCCAGAATTGTTTCGGCGATAACCTGGCCGGCATTTCGAACTACAAATAGATCGCCCAGACCAACATCAAAAATAATTTCCGCGGATAGGCGCGAGTCGGCACAACCAAAAAGTGCAGCGAACGGAATCTGCTTTGCTGCCAGCGATGAACGACGATCGATGTCTTGGCGAGGGTGCGCTGGAGTGCCACCAACAAAACGCTGGTTGCCTTCCTTCATTGCCAGCCAAGCTTGCTGCGGAGATGACGGTCGAACATCGGCCATTAGTTCGCTCCGTTCAAGTTGTTCTTCAAAAGGAGATCGATGTTGGTCGCAAACTGTGCAAAATCATCCGCAGAGGCCGTGCCATAAATAATGACGGCAACTTTTTCACCTTCTGTAAAATTCATCACCATGATGTAATCCTTAGTTTTCTTTGGATTGTGAACCTCAGGTGATTCGTAGATTGTCCAGTCGCGGTAGCCGCTGCTAAAGGTGCCGGTTTGCACTGCACCCTGAAGCTGTTGCACTAGCCAAGTTGGGTTCGGGTTTTGAGCTTGAGTCAAGCCGATGTACTGATTCTTTGGCCCAACGAAGCCCGCATAAAAAGTTGCAACGCCGTCGGCCGGGTTGCCAAGGTAGCGAGCCGAGTTTGCCCACCAGCCCTGAGGTAATTCGGGAGCCACAATGTAGTTGCCGCTGGCAGACTGCGCTTCGGCGGCCACACTTCGGAAGTCAACTGGTTGAATGCGGTTGCTATCGTCGCGAGGCACGATTAGCACCAACGCCAAAACGATTCCTAGGGATGCTCCGAGTGAAAGCAGCAGGTTGATTACCGTTTGACGGGCGCGACGTTTAGCTGCTGCATCATCTTCAGCCACAGTTATTCAGCCTTCTTCTTGGCTACGGCTGCATCAAGGCGCTTGCGGGCGCCTGAGAGCCAGGATTCACATTGGTTGGCAAGGGCTTCTCCGCGCTCCCACAGGGCCAGAGAGGCCTCTAGGGTGACTGCGCCTTGCTCGAGCTCGGCCACCACTTTTACCAACTGGTCGCGGGCCTCTTCATAGCTCAATTTGGCTACGTCGGCGTTGGCCTCGGCGGCGTTTTTGGCTTTAGATTCTGGGCTCATTATGGTCTCTAGTCTATTTCGTTGGCCTAGTCGGCAGTTACCGGCAGTTCGCCCTTTGCCAGGCGAACTCGAAGTTTTTGCCCAGATTTCACCTGGTCGACATCAACGACAACGTGGCCATCGGCGTCTCGCACCACAGAGTAGCCGCGGTCAAGGGTTGATTGAGGTGACAGGCTGCGCACCTGCTGGCGAAGGTGACTAACGTGCATTGCCTCACGGGTGAGCTTTTGGTCGATTCGGTCGCGAATCATGAAGACGGCTCGCTCGATCTCAACCGATTGCTCATCGATGAACGTGTATGGGTTGGCCAAAATTGGCCGACTGCGCAATTGGGCAATCATGTCTATTTGGTTTTGCACAAAAGTAGCCACGCGCATGAATGCGCGGTCACGAAGTTGCTGCAGTTTGTGCAACTCTTCAATCACGTCGGGTACCACACGCTTGGCCGCATCAGTAGGAGTTGATGCACGCAGGTCGGCAACATCATCGAGCACTGGTCGGTCGTTTTCATGACCGATCGCCGAAACAATAGGTGTCTTGGCATTTGCCGCGGTGCGAACTAACTGCTCGTCGCTGAAAACGAGTAGGTCCAAGAATGATCCGCCACCGCGAGCGATGATGATCACATCCACCTCGGGGTCTTGATCCAAAGTCTTAATGGCTTGGATAATTTCGGGTGCAGCTTTATCGCCCTGCACCAGGGTGTGAATTACACGAAACTGAACATCGGGCCAGCGCAGCTTGGCATTTTGCAGCACATCCTTTTCGGCGTCGGAATCTTTGCCGGTGATTAGGCCAATTTTGTTTGGCAAGAATGGCAGCGGTTGCTTGCGCTCGATCGAGGTAAGGCCTTCGAGAGTTAGTTGTGCACGCAAGCGTTCGATGCGCTCAAGCAATTCGCCAAGGCCAACCTTGCGAATTTCAAAAACCTGCATGGTGAGCTTGCCGCCCTTTGGCCAAAACGCGGGTTTGATCAGCGCAATCACGCGGTCACCCTGTTTTAGGTCATTTGGAATCTTGGCAACGTTCCAAGAGTGAATTGAAATGCTGTTTTCAATCTGCAAATCGCGCAATTCGCCAAACATGTTGGTTGGGCCGAGTTTGATCGAAGCCAGTTCGCCTTCAATCCAAAGCATTCCTAAACGGTCAATCCAGTCTTTTAGGGTTGCTGAAAGGCGCGATACCGGCCAAGGCGCTTGTTCTGAGCTAACTTTTGGGGCGCCAGCGAGTTCTTCGTCGCTCATCATGCCTCCAAAAAGTATCAGTCACCACAATCCATCGCCGTTTATCATTGAGGGGTGACTGACATCCAGAATACCCCCACCAACCAGGCCTCAAAAAAGGTCTTCTTGGCCTCACCGCGAGGGTATTGCGCTGGAGTTGACCGAGCCGTAATCGCCGTTGAGAAGGCCTTAGATCACTACGGTGCCCCGGTATATGTGCGCAAGCAGATCGTGCACAACAAGCATGTGGTTGCGTCACTCGAAAAGCGCGGCGCAATATTTGTTGAAGAAGTGGACGAAGCCCCAGAGGGCTCAGTCTTGGTGTTCTCTGCCCACGGTGTTTCACCTGCGGTTGTTGCAGCTGCCGAGGCTCGCAACCTAAACACAATCGATGCCACCTGCCCGCTGGTCACCAAGGTTCACCGCGAGGTGCAGCGCTTTGCATCCGAAGATTTCGACATTTTGCTGATTGGCCACGAGGGTCACGAAGAAGTAGAAGGCACTGCTGGCGAAGCCCCGGATGTTGTGCAGATTATCGACAAAGACGACAGCATTGCCGCTGCACGTGTGCGTGACCCTAAGAAATTGATTTGGCTTTCGCAGACCACACTTTCGGTTGATGAAACTATGCAGACCGTAGTGAAGCTTCGCGAGAAGTATCCAACGTTGCAGAACCCACCGAGCGATGACATTTGTTATGCCACCCAAAACCGTCAGGTAGCCATCAAGAAGGTTGGCGCTCAATCTGATTTGGTGATTGTGGTTGGCTCGGCAAACTCTTCAAACACTGTTCGCTTGGTTGAAGTTGCACTCGAAGCCGGCGCAAAGGCTGCTTACCGCGTTGACTTTGCATCTGAGATTGATGAAGCCTGGTTTGAAGGCGTGGAATCGGTTGGTGTTTCATCAGGTGCTTCGGTGCCCGAAGAACTTGTGTCAGATGTTCTTGATCACTTGGCAGCTCGCGGTTTTGGTGATGTGCGCAACGTGCAAACTGCCGAAGAAGATATTCAGTTCTCACTGCCTGCAGAATTGCGGAAAGAGCTAAAAGCTGCTGGCGAAGAAACCAGCAACAAAATCAAGCGCTAATTCTTAAAGTCAGTTTCTTTTACAAGCTTGCCTTCGCGATCGAAGGTTTTCCAAGTTCCAACTTGTTTGCCTAAATCAAAAGTTCCAGAGCGCATCAAGCTGCCGTCTTTGCGAAAGAACTCCCAAAAACCGTGCATCTCGCCGTTTGAGTATTGCCCCTTAAAACGAGGAAGCCCGTTGTCATACAACGGGCTTCGGTCGTTCATCTTTAAATTATGCAGACATTGATTTTGATGCTGAGCCAAGTTCGTTTGCTGCCTCAACAACGCGAGCTGACATGCCAGCTTCGGCAGCCTTGCCCCATGCGCGTGGGTCATAAACCTTCTTGTTGCCAACGTCTCCATCAACCTTTAGCACGCCGTCGTAGTTCTTCATCATCCAGTCAGCGATAGGGCGAGTGAATGCATACTGCAAGTCTGTGTCGATGTTCATCTTGATTACACCGTGACGAACTGACTCAGAAATTTCTTCTGGTGTTGAACCTGAACCACCGTGGAATACCAAGTCGAATGGCTTGTCTTTGCCGTATTTAGCGCCAACTGCTGCCTGAATTTCGCCAAGCAATTCTGGGCGCAGGTGAACGTTGCCTGGCTTGTAAACACCGTGCACGTTGCCAAAAGTAAGCGCAACCATGTAGCGACCGTTTTCGCCAAGGCCAAGCGCCTCGGCAGTCATAAGGCCATCTGCAGGTGTGGTGTAAAGGTGCTCATCGATTGCGCCTTCAACGCCATCTTCTTCGCCACCAACAACGCCAACTTCGATCTCAAGAACTGCACCGATGCCGCTGGTTAGCTTAAGCATTTCTTTGGCAATCTCTAGGTTCTCGGTCATTGGAACTGCTGAGCCGTCCCACATGTGTGAGTTGAAAAGCGGGTCTTGGCCAGCCTTCACGCGCTCCTGAGAGATTGCGATTAGTGGGCGAACCAACTTGTCTAGCTGGTCTTTAGCGCAGTGGTCAGTGTGCAAGGCAATGGTGATGTCGTAGTTCTTAGCAACTTCGCGTGCGAAGGCAGCCATGGCTGCGGCACCCGATGCCATGTTCTTTACCGTTGGGCCAGACCAGTAGTCGCCGCCACCGGTGGTCACCTGAATGATGCCGTCAGAACCAGCAGCCTGCAATCCGGCAAGTGCTGCGTTCAAAGTTTGTGAGCTAGAAACGTTGATAGCTGGGTAAGCAAAACCCTGCTTCTTGGCGCGGTCAAGCATTTCTAGGTATTGGTCTGGTGATGCTACTGGCATGGTTTACTCCTAAGGCCATCGGTGGAATACCTATGATGTTAGCAAGGATGAGGGCCGGCCCTCTCGCGAAAGGTTTTGATGTTTCATAACGCCAACCAGCCCACTGTTGACATTATTTCGGCTACGGTTTCGGCTGCCGCCGGTTGCTGGCACCTGGTTGGTTCGGGTGACAAATTGGCTGTGGATGGCGCCGCGGTTGATGCCATGCGTGCCTCACTTCTCGGGGCAAACTTCGGCGGAATTGTTTCGATTGGCGAGGGCGAGAAAGACGAAGCCCCGATGCTTTACAACGGTGAAATCATTGGCGGCGGTCAGCCGGTTGAGTGGGACATCGCAGTTGACCCGGTTGATGGCACGGCTCTAGCTGCGGATGCGCGTGATGGCGCAGTGGCCGTGATGGCGGCTTCTGCGCGCGGATCAATGCTGGCGGCATCCGAGGTTTATTTCATGCAAAAGATTGTGAGCGGGCCAGCTGGCAGGGGAGTGTTGGATCTCGATGCTTCACCTACTGAAAACATTCGTCAATTGGCCGAGGCGCTTGACAAGCCGGCCACCGACATTCGCGTGGCGATTATTAATAAAGAGCGCAACTTTGGTCTGATTAAAGAGGTTGAGGCAGCTGGGGCAACCTGGGTGCGCTTTGATGAAGGCGATGTGGCGATGGCCGTTGCTGCGGCTGTGCCCGACAGCGGAGTTGATTTGTTGATTGGCCTTGGTGGTTCACCCGAAGGCGTGCTGACCGCGGTTGCAATTCAGATTTTGGGTGGCTTTATGCAAACCCGTTTTGCCCCGCAGGATGTCGATCAGATTGAGCGCGCCCTTGCTGCTAACTACGACTTGGAGCGCAAATTTGAACTCGATGAATTGGTATCGGGTGACGACTTTGTTTTTGTGCTCACTGGAATCACTCCAGGAATTTTGACCGAGGGCATTCGCGAAGAAGGCGAAGACCTGTTGGTTTCAAGTTTTGTGCTGGATAGCAAACTCGGTGTTGCTCACACCGTTGAAGCGCGAGTGAGCAAACTCTAATTAAATGTGAGCTGGCTCTTTAAGCGGAAGTTCGCGTGAAGGGTTCTCAATCACAGTTGCCTCAGGCATGCCATCAAGGTTCTGCAAACCAGAAGTTGGCTGTTGCACCTTTACTGCACCCCACTGCACTGCCATCTTTAGGCCAGCTGGAACATCGAAACCAACAAAGTAGTTTGCTTCGGTTGGGCCATTGGTTGACTCGGCAACTGCAGACAAGAACCCAGCGATGGTTGAGTCACCGGCACCAACAGTGTTGATTACCTTGATTGGTGGAGTCTTTGCGTGCCATGAGTGCTTTGCAGTGACGGCGATCATGCCGTCTGAACCAAGGCTTGCAAGAACACATTCAACGCCGCGGCCGATGAGCTCACGAGCTGCATCGATAACGTCGCCGTTGGTGAGCAATGAGCGACCAACTGCAGATGCAAGTTCTTCGGCGTTTGGCTTCATCACACTTGCTGCGCCTTGCTTGGCCCAGAACTGAAGTGGTTCGCCTGAGGTGTCTAGAACAACTCGAACGCCAAGTGCCTTCATCTTGTTGAAGATTGGCTGAAGGTCAACATAGCTACCGGTGGCAAGGTTGATTGGCAATGCGCCAGCCATAACCAGCCACTTGGCACCAGCTTCGATAACAGTTTTTTCGGTCAGGCGAATTACTTCTTGCCAGTCGTTCTCGCTAAGTGGGCGAGGGGCTTCGTTGACTTTGGTGGTTGGGCCATCCTTGATAACGATGGTGGTTGAAACGCGAAGATTTCCGTCAACCCAAAGTGGAACAAGTGCATCGCTGTGACCAGTGCGCAAAAGCACGCTTGGGTCTTCGTTGCCGATTGGAACAACACCTGGTGCTGCCATGCCAACTAGGCGCAGACCTTTTGAAACGTTAATGCCCTTGCCGGCAAGTTCTTCGGCTACGCCGTCTGCGCGGTTTACGCCACCCTCGATGAGGTCGTGAACGTAGTAGGTGCGGTCAAGTGTTGGTGCCGGTGTCAAAGTGACAACGGGTGACTTGATTGCAGACATGAAGTGCTCCTTGGATTACTAATAATCGGGCTGCCAACTTCATTGTCGAACGCTTCGAAAAGTATACCCAAGCCTGTCAAAACCTAGACTTTGTTCTAACTTATTTGTCGTCGGTTTGGGTCAATTCGCTGGCGGTTAGCGGCTGTGGCGAGGCATCCAGCTCTTTTGGCGCCTGAATTTGCTCGGTGCCCAGCGAGTTTTCGTCTAGGTCGTTGAGTTTGCGGGCAGTGACCAAAACGCGACTCTCAAGGCTCGAAACGAACACGTTGTAATCCTTGACGGTTGCCGTAATTGAGCGGCCGAGCTTGTCGGCATATTCAGCAACTTTGCCAATTCGGTCATAAAGCTCTTTGCCAAGTTTGATCATGGTGCGCACCGAAGTTTCATCGGCATTTTGACGCCAAATGTAGTTAATGGTCTTGAGCACCGAGAACAAGCTAACAGGTGAAGCGAGGGCCACGTTCTTTTTGAATGCATATTCGAGCAGACCAGAATCTTGATCGAGTGCAGCTGATAGCAATGACTCGGATGGCACGAACGCAATCACAAAATCTGGGCTTGCTTGCAAGCCGGTCCAGTAGCCCTTGCTTGAGAGAGCATCGATGTGAGACTTCACGGCTTTGACATGCTCGTCGAGCAGCTTTGATCGACGGGCTAGTTCTTCACCAGAGGCTAGCTCTGAAATTGTTGACGCCTCTTGATAGGCGTTGAAAGGAACCTTTGAATCGATGGCGAGCGACTTGCCACCCGGCAAATTAATCACCATGTCGGCACGGCCAGAACCGGTGTCTGTTTTGAAACTTGCTTGTTCGTCGAAGTCGGCGTGTTTGATGAGGCCAGCTAGCTCAACCAACTTGCGCAATTGCGCTTCACCCCAAACCCCGCGGATGTTGTTTGACGACAGTGCGCGAGAAAGTGACTCGGTTTGGCGACGCAGTTGTTCGTCTGACTCGATTGCCGATTTGAGCTGCTCCTGAATTGAGCCGAACTGCTCGGTGCGCTCTTTTTCTAGGCGAGTGACCACGGCTTGCATTTGCTCTAAGTGAAACTTGACCGGGCCCATGGCCTCTTGCATTTTGTTTTCTTCGCTGGCGCGCTCTTTAGCTCGCGACTGTGAACGGGCTTCGGCAAATAGGTAGCCCACGATAATGCCAAGCAAAAGGCCTAGGCCAAGAAAAATGTATGCATCCATGCCCCGAGTATTTCATTAGCCTCAGACAATACGTAGCAACCCGGCTGGCCCCACGCGTGCAGGTTCGCTTTTAGAGGTCCTTGAGAACCTGCTTGGTTGCCGCCAGCAGGTCATCCAAAGTTTCAACACCATGGCGATCTGCGGCATGCAACACAATTCGGGCACAGGCGTCGCTATCGGCCAGGGCATCGTGGTGAGCAAACTCTTCGTGACCAATGGCATAAGCCACCGCGTTTAGTCGGTAGCTCTCGAGATTGTAGGTTTTGCGCGAGATAGCCAGCGAGCAGGTGTATTTGAGAGCTGGCAATGTGGTTTCGATTGCCGCAGCCGAAGCGCGAAGCACTCCCATGTCAAAAGGTGCGTTGTGGGCAATCAGAGTGTCATCGCCAATGAATTGCAGCATCTCGCCGAGTGCTTCATGCCAGCTTGGGGCGTCGAGCACATCCGCGGGTTGAATGCCATGCACTCGGATGTTGCCCTCGTGAAACCAGTTGTTGGGTGCCGGTGGCTGAATGAGCGTAACAAAGGTGTCAACAATTTGGCCATCGCGCACTTTTACCAAGCCAACCGCGCACGGGCTGGCCGGCGAACCGTTGGCGGTTTCAAAGTCGAGGGCGGTGAAATTTATGGGCACTCACACAGTCTGCCAGTGGCCACCGACCTCGCCGATAGACTTGACCCTCGTGGCTCTAACAATCGGAATCGTGGGACTGCCTAACGTAGGCAAGTCGACCCTCTTTAATGCACTCACCAAGAACAACGTTCTGGCGGCGAACTACCCGTTTGCAACCATCGAACCAAACGTTGGTGTGGTGAACCTGCCTGACCCTCGTTTGCAGAAGCTTGCCGACATGTATGGATCAGAGCGTTTGCTGCCGGCACCGGTGTCTTTCGTAGATATCGCCGGCATCGTGCGCGGTGCGTCGGTGGGTGAAGGTTTGGGCAACAAGTTCTTGGCCAACATCCGCGAGGCTGATGCAATTGCACAGGTTGTTCGTGGCTTTGTTGACGGTGACGTGGTTCACGTTGACGGCAAGGTTGATGCTGCAAGTGACATCGAGACCATTAACACCGAATTGATTTTGGCCGACATGGAGACCTTGGATAAGGCTCGCCCGCGCATCGAAAAAGAAGTCAAGGGCAAGAAGATGGAGCCGGCGGCGCTTGAGGCAATCGACGCTGCTAAGGCTGTGCTCGACGGTGGCAAGCCACTTTCAGCCAGCGATGTTGACCTCGAGCCAATCAAAGAGCTTGGGCTGTTGACTTCGAAGCCAATCATTTATGTTTTCAACGTTGACGAGAGCATATTGACCGACGCAGCCAAAAAGAAGGCGCTTGCCGATTTGGTCGCTCCTGCCGAGGCGGTTTTTCTAGACGCCAAAGTTGAGTCAGAACTAATCGACTTGGATGCCGCCGAGGCAGCTGAACTTTTGGCTTCACTGGGTCAAGACGAATCAGGTCTAGACCAGTTGGCGCGCATTGGTTTTGACACTCTTGGTTTGCAAACCTATTTGACCGTTGGCCCTAAAGAGGCTCGCGCCTGGACAATTCACAAGGGTTGGACTGCCCCGCAGGCAGCCGGCGTAATCCACACCGATTTTCAGCGCGGATTCATCAAGGCTGAAATTGTTTCGTTCGATGATTTGATGGCTGCCGGTTCAATGGCCGATGCTAAGTCTGCGGGCAAGGTGCGCATGGAAGGCAAGGACTACGTCATGAAAGATGGCGACGTAGTGGAATTTAGATTCAACGTTTAAGTTTTAGGAGCAAATCATCAAGCACGATTTTCTTTATGCCGTTGAAGGTGAATACCCGGTTTCGATCGAGCGCCTGTGGTCTGCCTGGACCGACAGCGCACAACTTGAGCAGTGGTACCACCCAACTGACTTGACAGTGGTGCCTGGCAGCGCGACATCCGAAGCAAATGTTGGTGGTTTGTGGACTGTTGCAATCGACGTGCCGCAGTACGACATGGTGGCTTACTTCTTTGGTTGGTATTCAACTGTTGAGCCGTTGAAGCGCCTCGAGCACAGCATGTCTTATACCCAGAATGCCGCCGAATTCAAAGCGCAGGATCGAAACGCGCCTCACCACAAAATCGTGATTGAGTTTGAAGACCGTAGCGATAAGTCATGGGTGAAGTTCTCACAGTTTGGTGAAATGCCTGCCGAGCAAATTGAAGCCACAACTGTTGGGATGCAAAGCTACTTTGCTTCGCTAAAAGATTTCTTGGCTTAGAGCGTCAACTTAGCTCGGTTTACTAAAGCCTTAACTTTCTGGCACGCAACGTTAACCTTGCATTCTTATTCGGTTCACAGCACGGCCCTACTTTGGCAACATGTTGAACATTTCAAAAACACTTTCGCGCACTCTGCTTGGAGCCGCTGCTGCGGTTGCCATTGCCG
>NZ_JAHEIM010000016.1 GCF_024639375.1 Rhodoluna sp. | reverse complement strand
TCTTGGCTTCAACCTTCTGGCCAAGGTATGGGCCAAGGTCGCGAACACGGCGAAGCTCGATAAGAGATGCAGGAAGGAAGCCGCGAAGGCCGATGTCTACGATCAGACCACCCTTAACAACTTCGATAACGGTACCGGTAACAGTGCCATCAGCTTCTTTGATCTTCTCAACATCGCCCCACGCACGTTCGTACTGTGCGCGCTTCTTTGAAAGGATTAGGCGGCCTTCTTTATCTTCTTTCTGAAGAACAAGTGCCTCTACTGCGTCGCCAACTGCAACGATCTCTGATGGATCTGCATCGTGGCGGATTGAAAGTTCACGAGAAGGAATTACACCTTCAGTTTTGTAACCGACGTCCAGCAAAACTTCGTCGCGGTCGATCTTTACAACGGTTCCTGTAATCAGGTCACCATCGTTGAAGAACTTTAGGGTTGCTTCTACAGCAGCAAGAAAGTCTTCAGCAGAGCCGATGTCGTTGACGGCAATTTGCTTTGTGGTTTTGGTGGTCATATTTATTTGTACTCTTAACGGGCATTACTCGGGTCGCGACAAAACCAAGGCATTTTTACCAAGATTTCCATCGCAACGATGGATAGGAATTGCGTCGAAAGACGCTCTCCTAGCCTACTGGCTTTTCGGCCTAGTGGCCAGCCTGTTCCCAGGTTTTACCTATGCCAAGGTGCACCTCGAGTGGCACCGAAAGTTCGACGACATTCGACATTCTTTCGACAACCAGCGATTTGAGAGTTTCGAGCTCCCCCTTGGCGACTTCAAAGACCAATTCGTCGTGAACCTGCAGCAACATGCGGCTTTTTAGGCCCTGCTCGCGCATTTTGGAGTCTATTTGGGTCATGGCCAGCTTCATAATGTCGGCCGCAGTGCCCTGAATCGGGGCATTTAGGGCTGCGCGTCGGGCATTTTCACGAACCTGAAAGAGCTTGCTGTTCAAATCGTCAAATGGGCGGCGGCGGCCATAGCTGGTTGCGGTGTAGCCAAGGCTCTTCGCGGTATCCACCACGGATGCCAGGTAGCGGCGGACTCCCCCGAACCGGGCGAAATAGTCAGCCATTAGCTGCTTGGCTTCGGCGTTTGGAATTCGAAGTTGTTTTGCCAGACCATATTCGCTCAGGCCGTAGACCAATCCGTAGCTCATGGCTTTCACCTTGGAACGCATAGCGCTGGTGACTTCTTCTGGTTTGACACCGAAAAGGCGGGCGCCAACGAAGCGGTGCAAGTCTTCGCCACTCTTGAATGCTTCGATGATGCCTTCGTCTTCGGCAAGGTGCGCCAAGATTCGCATTTCAATCTGAGAGTAGTCGGCGGTGAGAAGGGTCTCGTAGCCCTCGCCCACTATGAATGCATCGCGAATTTCTCGACCGCGCTCCGACTTGATCGGAATGTTTTGCAGGTTCGGGTTTTCGCTCGAAAGTCGTCCGGTTGCTGTGCCAGTTTGAACGTAGTTGGTGTGGATGCGGCCATCCGAAGCAACCGCCTTGAGCATGGTCTCGACAATTTGACGAATCTTGGTGACTTCGCGGTGGTCAAGCAAGCGCTCGAGAAACGGGTGTTCGGTTTGCTCGAAAAGTTCATTTAGCGCTGCGGCATTGGTTGAGAAACCTGTCTTGACCTGCTTAGTGCCGGTCATGCCAAGCTCGTCGAACAAAACGGTTTGCAATTGTTTTGGCGAAGCCAAGTTGATCTCGTGACCGATGATTTTGTAAGCGGCCTTGGCGATTGCCGCAACCTCGGTGGTCAAACGCTCGAACAAAGCCTCTAGTTTGGCAACGTCAATGGCAACACCGTAGTGCTCCATGCGAGCCAAAGCAGCCACGGTTGGCAATTCAACTTCGCCATAGACCCGCAATTGATCTTGATCTCTAACTAGTTCATACAGTTTTGGGCTGAGCGAAATCGTTAGCCACGCATCGAGTGAAACATCGGTGGTCTCTTCAGCAACTAATTGATTTGGGTCTCCGCGCTTAACTGAAATTCCCAGATACTCGAGGGCGAGGTCATCCAAAGCAAATTCTTTGCGCACAGGGTTCAACAGGTAAGCCAAAAGCAACGGGTCATAGTCAAAACCATTCGACTCGATGCCGTAATCAAGCAGTTGCCTGGTGGTGTCTTTTGCCTGGTGCACTGCTTTGACGATTGCGACATCGGAAAGCCAAACACCCAGCGTTGACAGAATTTCGGCAACATCTTTAGGGTGCCAAAGCTTGCGCAGGTTTTCGGTGGCAAAGCCAATTGCGCTGATTGCCGAATCAGTGAATTCGAAAGCTAGGCCCACTGTGCCTTTGGTGCCCTTAAGCCATTTCATCAAATCGGCGCTCTTCAGCTGCTCAACCTCAGGAACGGTGAGGTCGTCAAATACCGGCGCTGGTTTATCAAATGCTTCGTTGAATGCTGCAACCGCGGATGAGTTATCGTCACCGGTTTTTGCCGGTGCGGAGCCAGGAACAGCACCACGAAGTCGCAGCACCCTTTCGGTGAGGGTTTTGAAGTGAAGTTTTGCGAAAACCTCACGCACTGCGGTTTCGTCAACACCGCCCAGAGTTAAGTCTTCGCGCGTGAAATCAAAATCGAGATCGCGAACCAAATGGTTAAGGCGACGGTTGCGCACAGCCAATTCACGGTGTTCGCGAAGGCTCTCTCCCACTTTTCCAGTGATGCTGTCGGCTGCATTCAGAACACCATCAAGATTTTCAAACTGTTGCAACCACTTGGCTGCAGTCTTCGGTCCAACGCCTGGAATTCCTGGCAAGTTATCCGAGGTTTCGCCGACTAGTGCGGCAAGGTCTGGGTACTGCTTGGCGTGAATGCCGTACTTCTGAACAACTGCGGCGTCGTCCATGCGAGCCAGGTTGAGCACACCCTTCACCGGATAAAGAATCGTGGTGCGCTCGGAAATCAATTGGAATGTGTCGCGGTCACCTGAAACAACGAACACATCGAAGCCGGCGTCTGCGGATTGATCGGCGAGGCTCGCGATGATGTCATCGGCCTCGTAATTAACCCGAGTGATGGTCTTAATGTTCATCGCGGCAAGCGCTTCTTGCAAAAGTTCGGTTTGGCCGTTGAACTCAGGCGGAGTCTCACCGCGAGTGCCCTTGTACTCCGGATACTCCTCGGTGCGGAATGAACTGCGAGAAAGATCGAAAGCAACAGCTAAATGAGTTGGCTTTTCTTGCTGCAAGATGTTCAGCAACATTGAGATAAAACCGTGCACCGCATTGGTGTGTTGGCCATCCGGAGTTTTGAAACTATCTGGGCTCAATGCGTAAAAGGCCCTAAACGCCAATGAGTGCCCGTCAATCAGCAGAAGGGTAGGCTTTGGGTTAGCGTTCATGAGGCAAGCCTAGTTTGCCGTTAGCCGTGGAGACTCTAATGACCAGCGAAAAATTCAGCCCTGCCGCACTTGAGCTTCTTAAATTGCGCGGCCTCGGTTCACTTGCTGAAAAGATGGGCATCGAACTTCTTGAACTTAGCGCCGAACGCGCAGTTGCTACCATGCCGGTTGAGGGAAACACTCAACCGCTTGGTGTTTTGCATGGCGGTGCGCACGTAGTAATTGGCGAGAGCCTTGGAAGTTTCGCAGCAAATGTTTGGGCCTACCCAGACAAGGTTGCTGTGGGAATCGAAGTGAACGCCTCGCACAGTCGATCAGCAACAACGGGCAAGGTAACTGCGGTGTGCACCGCGTTGAATTTGGGGCGCACTTTGACCACGCACGAAATCGTAATCTCAGATGAAGATGGTCGACGTCTTTCGACCGTGCGCATCACAAACTTCTTGCGCGAAAAGAATTCTTAGTTCGTAGCTCCACTGGCTGGCTTGACAGCAGAAAGCTGCTCAATAATCGTCACAGCAACTTCTTGCATGGTTAGACGACGATCCATAGAAGCTTTTTGAATCCAACGGAAAGCATCTGGCTCACTGAGGCCCATCTTCTCGTTGAGTAGACCCTTTGCGCGATCAACTAGTTTGCGAGTTTCAAAGCGTTCGTTTAGGTCTGAGATTTCGTTTTCGAGTGCCACCAACTGAGTGTGGCGACTAAGGGCAATTTCAATTGCCGGCAATAGATCGTTTGGCGTGAATGGCTTCACGACATAAGCCATGGCCCCGGCCTCGCTGGCGCGATCCACAAGCTCTTTTTGGCTAAAGGCGGTGAGCAAAACGATGGGAACTTTTTCGCCAACCAATGCCTCGGCGGCAGTGATGCCATCCATGTTTGGCATCTTGATGTCCATCACAAGGAGATCTGGGTGGTGTTGCTTCACCAGAGCGACAGCCTGCTCGCCATCGGCTGCCTCGGCAATTACGTCGAAGCCGTTTTCTTTTAGGGTTTCAACAATGTCCATGCGAATCAGTGACTCGTCTTCGGCCACGATTACTGTGCGCTTCTTTGCTTCAACCATGGGCTCAACTTTATTCGATGGTTGCCAATTCTGGAACTTTGTCAGTTTCAGGTAAGATTTACTGGTTGCAAAAAAGCCGAAGTGGCGAAATGGCAGACGCGGAGCACTCAAAATGCTTTTCCTCACGGAGTGCGGGTTCAAGTCCCGCCTTCGGCACGTAACCAAAAAAGACCCGATTTATCGGGTCTTTTTTGTTTAATTAAGCGTTTAGATAGTCAGATTAGCTAGTTGCGAAGCCAGGTGCAGCACCATTCACTGCGTCACCAACACGGTGAACACGCAATGAGTTGGTTGAACCTGGAATGCCAGGTGGGGTACCAGCAACGACAACGACTTCTTCGCCGATTTTGGCTAGCCCCTGAGCAATCACGATCTTGTCCACCTGGTGCATCATTTCGTCGGTGTGCTTAACTGGCGCAACTAAGAACGAGTGCGCTCCCCAAACCAATGACAAACGGTTCTGAATTGTGGTGCTTGGGGTGAACGCCAAGGTAGGCACCGATGAACGCAAGCGAGCTACGCGACGAAGTGAATCACCTGATTCAGTGAAGACACAAACAAACTTTGAGCCAAGCAATTCAGCAATCTCAACCGCTGCAAGTGAAACAGCACCAGAGTGAGTGTGCGGACGAGTGCCAAGTGAAGGAATGCGGTCAAGGCCGTTTTCTTCGGTTGACTCAATAATGCGAGCCATTGCTTCTACGGTTTCAACTGGCCACTTGCCAACTGATGTTTCGCCCGAAAGCATTACTGCGTCGGCACCGTCAAGAATTGCGTTTGCAACGTCTGAAGCCTCTGCGCGGGTTGGGCGTGAGTTTTCAATCATGGTCTCAAGCATCTGAGTCGCCACAATTACTGGCTTTGCCCAACGGCGAGAAAGCTCTACCGCACGCTTCTGAACTAGCGGAACATCTTCGAATGGGAGCTCAACACCAAGGTCACCACGAGCAACCATGATGCCGTCAAACGCATCGATGATTTCTTCAAGTGCCTCAACAGCCTGAGGCTTCTCGATCTTTGCGATTACCGGCAAGTACTTGCCCTCTTCGTTCATGATCTCGTGAACACGTTTGATGTCGGTAGCGTTGCGCACGAACGACAGCGCAATCATGTCTACGCCAAGACGGATTCCCCAACGCAGGTCATCTTCGTCTTTCTCAGAAAGCGCAGGCACGTTAACCGCAACACCCGGCAGGTTAATGCCCTTGTTGTTTGAAACGAAACCTGGAATCTCAACGATGGTGATGACTGTGTCGTTGGTGACTTCAGTTGCCTTGAGGGTCACTTTGCCGTCGTCAATCAAAAGCAAGTCACCAACTTTTACGTCGCCACAAAGACCCTTGAAGGTTGTGCCACAGATGGTCTCGTCGCCTTCGACCTCGTTGATGGTGATCTTGAAAACGTCACCCTTGTGAAGTTCGTGTGGACCATTCTTGAAACGGCCGAGGCGAATCTTCGGACCCTGAAGGTCAACAAAGATGCCAACCGGCTTGTCTAGGTCAGCCGCTGCCTTGCGCACGGTGCGGTAGATCTCTTCGTGCACGTCGTAGCTACCGTGGCTAAGGTTCATGCGAGCGACGTCAACACCGGCCTCGATGATGGCACGGATTTGCTCGTAGCTTGAAGTTGCCGGTCCGAGGGTGGCAACAATCTTGGCGCGTCTCATGGTTTCCCTTTGTTTTGGTTTCTTAGATAGAAATTGAACGATCAGTTGGTTTAACCGGGCTCGGAAGCACGGTCTTGCCCTCAAGGTATTCATCAATTGCTGCAGCAGCTGCGCGGCCCTCGGCAATAGCCCAAACAATCAGGCTTTGTCCGCGGCCGGCGTCGCCAGCAACAAACACGTCCGGCAGGTTGGTTGCCCACTTGCCATTTCGTGCGATGTTTCCTCTTGAGTCAAGTTCAATTGCTGACTGCTGAGTCGCGGAGTCGCCTTCGACGCCGGTGAAGCCCAGAGCTAGCAGAACCAAATCTGCAGGGATGATATTTTCGGTGCCTGGTTTAGGCAGACGCTTGCCGTCGACGAACTCGGTCTCGGCAACTTTAATGCCCGTGACCTTGCCGTTTTCGCCAACAAATTCAACTGTTGACGCCAAGTAGTTGCGCTCGCCAAATTCCTCGTGGGCACTTGCCACTTCGAAGATTGTTGGGAACATTGGCCAAGGCTGGCTAGCTGGACGCTCGGTCGGCGGCTGGTTGCCAATTGCCAAAGTAGTGACAGAGATCGCGCCCTGGCGGGTAGCGGTGCCCAAACAGTCGGCACCAGTGTCGCCACCGCCAAGAATTACCACGTTCAAACCATCGGCAACAATCTGGTTCTCGACAGTTTCGCCATCAACAACGCGGTTGGCCTGCACCAAATAATCCATTGCAAAATGCACTCCGGATAGTTCGCGGCCAGGGATGTTCAAATCACGAGGCTTGGTGGCTCCTGACGCAATTAGAACTGCGTCATAGCGTGCGCGAAGGTCTTCCCAAGTGATGTCAACACCGATGTTTACTCCGGTGCGGAATCGGGTGCCTTCTGCTTCCATTTGCTTCAGACGCAAATCAATGTGCTGCTTTTCCATTTTGAAATCAGGAATTCCGTAGCGCAGCAAACCACCGATTTTGTCATCGCGTTCGTAAACGGCAACAGTGTGACCGGCGCGAGTTAATTGCTGAGCTGCAGCGAGACCTGCCGGGCCTGAACCAACCACGGCAACAGTCTTGCCGGTTAGACGCTCAGGAGGGTGAGGTGTTACCCAGTCGTTTTCGAAGGCCTGATCGATGATTGAAACTTCGATCTCCTTGATGGTTACCGCAGGCTGATTGATACCAAGAACACAGGCGCTTTCACAAGGTGCCGGGCAGAGACGACCGGTGAATTCCGGGAAGTTGTTGGTCGCGTGCAGACGGTCGATGGCCGACTTGCCGTCGTTGCGCCAGGTGAGGTCGTTCCATTCTGGAATCAAGTTGCCGAGCGGGCAACCCTGGTGACAGAACGGCACGCCGCAATCCATGCAACGGCTTGCTTGCTGCTGAACAACCGCACGGTCGCGCTTTTCATAAACTTCTTTCCAGTCCATGATGCGCACGGCAACCGGGCGACGCTTTGCAGTCTCGCGCTCGGTGTTCTTCAAAAATCCGCGTGGATCAGCCATTGGTGACCTCCAGAATCTCTTTCCAGACGGCTTCGCTATCTGGGTCCATGCCGTTAGCCGTAGCCTTAGCGCGAATCGACATTACGCTGGCGTAATCGCGCGGAAGAACTCGGGTGAAGTTTGCTACTTCAGTTTCAAAGTTGCCCAGAATATTTTTGGCTACTTGTGAATCTGTCTCTGCCACGTGCTTTTCAAGCAACTTTTTAAGCTGCGCAATGTCGAGAGCCTCAAGCTCACCAATGTGCAACTCTCCTGCTGCTAATGCATCGTGGTTTACGTGGTCGCCACGCAACTTGTAAACATATGCAACACCACCAGACATACCAGCACCAAGGTTGCGACCGGTTGGGCCAAGAATTACTGCCACACCACCTGTCATGTACTCGAGCGCGTGGTCGCCACAGCCCTCGGCCACCGCAGTGACACCGGAGTTGCGCACCAAGAAACGTTCCCCGACGATGCCACGAAGCAACATGGTTCCGCTAGTTGCACCGTAGCCAATAACGTTTCCGGCGATGATGTTTTGCTCGGCTGCAAACACGCTTGCACGGTCTGGACGAACCACGATGGTTCCACCTGAAAGACCCTTGCCGACGTAGTCGTTCGAG
>NZ_JAHEIM010000001.1:144865-154239 GCF_024639375.1 Rhodoluna sp. | reverse complement strand
TCCTGCTCAAACTCTTCGGGTTCGTCAATCTTGGGCAGCGAAATTGGCGTGAATAGAAGGTGCGTTGAATTAACCAGCGGTTTGCTGAAGCGCAGCAATTGCTCACCAAAACCGCGATGGCCAAAGGCGCGGGCAGCAAACTGTGATCCAAAAAGAAGGGCAACCATCAGCGAGATCGAAATGAGAGCAGACCACCACCACTGCAATCCAAAGGGAATCACTGCCTGGCCAATCACGACACCGAACACACCGGTTAGCACCAGACGCACGAATCCAAGCGATTCAGCCTTGTCTGACTCCTTGTTTTCAAGAGTCGCTTTCACGATCGCAGTCGCGGTGGCCAATAGGGCCAACAACGCGGCTACCCAAAGCGGTAAATAAGTCAACTAGTTTGCCTCGCTGGCATAGAAGCTCTCGAGAATGCCCTTTTGCAGGCCAAACATCTCTTTCTCTTCATCAGGCTCGGCGTGATCGAACCCCAATAGGTGCAAAATTCCGTGGGTGGTTAACAGCAAAATCTCGTTGATTGGTTCGTGACCGGCTGCCTCGGCTTGCACAATGGCAACAGCTGGGCAAACCACTATGTCACCTAACAATCCCGGCGGAGTGATGTCTGCGTCGGTGCCTGGTCGAAGTTCATCCATTGGAAAACTAAGTACGTCGGTTGGCCCTGGTTCATCCATCCACTGAATGTGCAGGTGCTCCATGGTGGCCTCATCAACAAACTGGATTGCCAATTCGGCATTTGGGTGAATGTGCAGTTTGTCTAGGGCATGTGTCGCCAACCGAAGCACCCGCGCTTCATCTACGGCAATCTCAGACTCGTTATTAATTTCGATAGTCATCGCTTGCCTGCTCCGGGTTTCAAATTGGTCTCTTCAAATTTTGTATACGCGTCAACAATCTTGGCAACCAGGTTGTGTCGAACTACGTCCTCGGATGTCAGAGTGGCGAAGTGCATGTCTTCGACTTCACCTAGCGCTGCCACGGCAGTGCGCAAGCCTGAGTGGCCGGTTGGCAAGTCGATCTGCGTGATGTCGCCGGTGACCACCATCTTGGAATTGAAACCGAGACGGGTGAGGAACATCTTCATCTGCTCGGGCGTGGTGTTTTGTGCTTCATCAAGAATGATGAATGAATCATTGAGCGTGCGCCCTCGCATGTAAGCCAATGGAGCAACTTCGATGGTGCCCGAAGCCATCAACTTTGGCACGGCATCCGCATCCAGCATTTCGTGCAGTGCATCGAAAAGTGGGCGCAAGTATGGGTCGATCTTCTCGTTCAGTGTTCCGGGCAAGAAGCCAAGACGCTCACCAGCTTCAACGGCCGGTCGAGTCAAAATAATGCGACTCACTTCTTTGCGTTGCAACGCTTGCACTGCCTTGGCCATGGCCAAGTAGGTCTTACCGGTTCCTGCGGGGCCGATGCCAAACACCACAGTGTGCTGATCGATGGCGTCTACGTAGTTCTTCTGGCCCAATGTTTTAGGTCGAATGCTTTTGCCACGAGAGCTCAAAATGCTTTGGCTAAGCACGTCGGTTGGCCGAACATCTGAATCGATCATCTTTGCTGATCGAGTGAAATCTTGGGGAGCAAGTTCTTGACCGTTGATAATCAAAGCAACCATTTGCTCAATTAGTTGTTTGGCGCCAGCAACTTGCTCGGCCGGGCCTTTAAGAATTACCTCGTTAGAACGAGCATGAACCTCAACCTCAGGAAAAGTAAGCTCAAGTGTTTTTAGCAAACGATCTTCGGTGCCAAAAAGAGCAACCATTGGAACACCTTGAATCTCAAGGTGTTCGGTCTTGCTGCGACCTGCGTTTGGATTAGGCAATATCTGCTTTCGGAGTTGTGCTGGTGATGTGGCAGTGAGCGTGGAAAACTGTTTGACCAGCTTCTTCGCCGGTGTTGAAGCTCAATCGGAAAGATCCGGTTGATTTCTCGAGGGCCAATTTTGAACCCAACTGAATCACATCGACAAGCGATTCAGGGTCAGCTTCAGATAATTCGGCAATGTTTGCGTAGTGCGCCTTTGGAATCACCAAAATGTGTACCGCTTGCCTTGGGGCAATGTCCCAAAAAGCTATTGATAAATCTGTCTCTGCAACGATGTTGGCCTGAATCTCTTTGGCCGCAATTCTGCAGAAGATGCAATCTGAATTGTGCAAACTAACCCTCCAGATTCAGTTTAGTTTGGGGCTCGGCTAAGACCATTGCCCCGAAAGGGTCAAAATAGCCGAGATAGCAGCCACCCCTGCCGTTGAGGTGCGCAAAATTGGCTCACCCAAATGAACTCGAACCGCACCAAACTGCTCGGCCTGCTTCAATTCATCCTCAGAAATGCCGCCTTCGGGGCCAACTATCAGCGCCACTCGCCCACTCTTTGGAATCTCCGTGCTGGCGATTCCGCTGGTAGCAGTTGGATCCAGAACCAAAACCAGGTCAAAAGAATCGATCAACGCCTGCAACCCAGAGCTCTCAATCGGGGCCGTGACTACTGGAACCCAAGAACGCAGAGATTGTTTGGCAGCTTCTGAAACGATTGTTTGCCAACGCTCAACGCCCTTGTCTTCTTTCAAGCCAATCCAGCGACTAATTGAACGGTCAGCTTGCCAAGGGGTGACTTCAAAGACGCCAAGTTCAGTTGCTGCTTGAATTGCGAGTTCATCGCGGTCACCCTTTGCCAAAGCCTGCACCAGAGTGAGTTGCAATGCTGGTGCAGGTTCATGCACTGACTCTGAGACACGAACGACCAGCTTGTTGCCATTGATTGCGTCTACCGCCCCTCGAACTCGAACGCCGGCACCATCGGTGACCTGAATTGCTTCACCCACACGCATGCGTTTCACCGAAATTGCGTGCTTGGCCTCGGCACCAGATATTTCGAACGCCGAGCCGACAACAGCGGGCTCATCGAAAACACGGTGAAACATCGGCTCAACCACAGTTAACCTCGACGCTTAGAAGAGAAACGACCGTGAGTTTGCTTTACCAATTCGATTTTGTCTGCCTTGCGCAAACCCGCGAGTGAACGGAATAGTTCTTTTTGCTTTCCATCGAGTTTGGTTGGTGTCTTTACGTGCAAGGTGATCAGCAAATCGCCTCGGCCACTGTGACGAAGGTGATTGACACCCTTGCCCTTGATAGTGATGACGTCGCCGCTTTGTAATCCTGGTTCAAGCTGAATTTCAATTTCGCCGTCAAGGGTTTGAATTGTTGCCATCGCGCCAAGCACAGCATCGTGAAGCGGAACATCAACAGTGCAGGTTAGATCATCTCCCTGACGACCAAACACATCATGTTGCTTGACTGCCATGTCGACATAAAGATCGCCACTTGGGCCACCGGCAAAACCAACTTCACCCTGACCAGCAAGCTGCAAACGCAAACCATCTTCAACACCTGCAGGAATATTCAAATCGATTTTGCGTCGAGCGCGCACACGACCTTGACCGCGACAGTCAAGACACGGATCAGGAATCACCTGACCGTAGCCGCGACAAGTGCCACACGGTTGCGAGGTAACCACGTTGCCAAGCAACGAGCGCACCTGGCGTTGAATTTGACCGGAACCGCGACAGATGTCACAAACAGCCGGGCTGGTGCCTGGTCGGCAACAAGAACCCTGGCATGTTTCACAAAGCACTGCGGTGTCAACCTCAACGCTCTTTTCAACACCAAAAACCGCTTCAGATAAGTCGAGCTCAACTCGAATGAGCGCATCCTGACCTCGTTCGGCTCGTGAACGCGGCCCGCGCTGGCCACCTCCGCCAAAGAAGGTGTCAAAGATGTCGCCGAAACCGCCAAATCCGGCGGCACCGAATGGGTCTTGGTCACCCATGTCATATTTGCGGCGCGAATCGGCATCGCTCAACACCTCGTAGGCGTGCGTGACAAGTTTGAAACGCTCTTCGGCATCTGCTGCAGGGTTTACATCTGGGTGCAGTTCGCGTGCAAGTTTGCGGTAAGCCTTCTTGATTTGATCTTCGCTGGCGTCACGCGCCAGGCCAAGCACTTCATAGTGGTCTGCCATTAGTTTCCTAGAGTCTTGGTTAGATAACGAGCAACTGCGCGAACGGCAGCGATGTTGGTTGAGTAATCCATGCGAGTTGGGCCAATCACGCCAAGCTTGGCAATTTCGCTGCCCTGGTTTTCATAGCCGCTCACAACAACTGAGGCTGTGCTGAAACCTTCAAACGAATTCTCTTTGCCGATGCGCAAACTTACGCCGTGTTGCTCTGCCTGCATTTCGGTGATCAGTTTTAAGAGAATGACTTGTTCTTCAATTGCCTCAAGAACGGGTGAAACGCTGCCAGCAAAATCATCCTCACGCTTTACCAAATTTGCGGTGCCAGCAAGAATAATTTTTTCTTGGCGATTTGCATCAACCTGTTCAAGCAAATTGGCCAAGATGAGTTGAACCTGAACTTTTTTGGCAGGCGCGAATGTTTCGGCAAGCCCCCGCACTGTTTCGGCCACGGCACTCAGCGACGCACCGCCAAGCAAGGTGTTGAGTTTTGCTCGCAGTTCAGCAATAAAAGCCTCATCAACGTTTTCGCCCAATTCAATGACGTGCTGTTGAATGCGACCACTGTCTGTGATCAAAACCATCAGCACGCGCGTGTCGGCTGCAGGAATCAACTCCACATGGCGAATTGAGGCTTTGCCAAGAGTTGGGTATTGAACCATAGCCACTTGATTAGTTAGCGATGACAGCAGGCGCACCGTGCGACCCAAGGTTTCATCAAGGTCGGCGCTGCCAACCATAAAGTTCTCGATGGCCTGACGTTCGGCTTGACCGAGTTGCTTGACTTCGTTGAGTCGATCAACAAAAAGTCGGTAGCCCTTATCGGTTGGCACTCGACCTGCCGAAGTATGCGGGGCATGAATTAGATCTTCTTCTTCAAGCAATGCCATGTCGTTGCGAATGGTTGCCGCAGAAACCCCAAACGAGTGACGCTCAACCAACGACTTCGAACCGACTGGTTCCTTTGAGGCGATGTAATCCTGAACGATAGCGCGAAGAACTTCGAGACTGCGGTCTGGAATCATGCTGCACCCCGTTTCTCCCAATTAGCACTCTTACTTTCTGAGTGCCAATATTACCCCGACACCGCTGTTTGATTAGGCTGACATTGACGAACAGGAACTTCATGAGCGACAACGACTACACCACACCAGCCGAGCCACTATCTAAAGAGGGCGAGCGATTTTGGGCAATCGCGGTGCACGCCTTGGGTATCGTTCTCGAATTCTTCGCCCCGCTGCTGGGCTACCTGCTGTTGAAAGATCGTGGACCCTTCATAAGACACCACGTGATTGAGTCTTTGAACTTTGGCCTAAACATGTTGCTGCTCTACGTGGTTCTAGCAATCAGCGTGGTTGGCTGGCTGTTCTTCTGGGTACCACCGATTATTTGGGTGATCTTTCGCATCATTGCTGCCTATAAAGCCAGCCTCGGCGAGTTTTACCGTTATCCGTGGACCATTAAATTCATCAAGCACTAAGCGAGAATTTGGCGCACCAACGAGTCGGCTAGCAATCGCCCCTTCAAGGTGAGCACCAAGTGACCACCGATGGCGGCCCTGGCATCAATCAATTCATCTGCAATAAAAGTTGAGATCAATTTGGCGTGATCGGCATTCAGCTGCTTGACCAAGTCGATTGACAAACCCTGACTCATGCGAATCTCGAGAAGCACCCGCTCTTCTAAACGAGTTTGGTCGCTCAGAATTTCTCTACCCAAAGCCGGTGACTCATTTGCGGCAACTTTTGATGCGTAGGCGGCCGGATGCTTGGCATTCCACCAGCGCACACCACCGAAGTGACTGTGCGCACCAGGGCCATAACCCCACCAATCTTGGCTAGCCCAGTAGGCCACATTGTGTGCCGAGGCCGTTGCTGAATTGCGCGACCAGTTGCTCACTTCGTACCAATTCAAACCGGCTGCAGCAAAAAGTTGGTCAGCAAGTTCATATTTATCGGCCTGCAAATCTTCATCAGGTTCGGCAAGTTCGCCTGACTTAATTTGCCGAGCAAGCTTGGTGCCTTCTTCAACAATTAGCGAATAGGCGGAAATATGATCGGTGCCATAAGACAGCGCGGCCTCAATCGATTCACGCCACTGCTCGAGAGTTTCACCGGGGGCGCCATAAATGAGATCCACAGAGGTGGCAAGCCCAACCTCTTTCGCAGCAGTAACCGCGGATGGCACATTCGCCGGTTGGTGACTGCGCTCCAAAGTTGCCAGAACTTCTGGCACAGCTGATTGCATGCCAAATGAAATTCTGTTGAAGCCTCCGCCAACCAACTGTTGCAAATAGTCGACATCAACATTGTCGGGGTTTGCTTCGGTGGTAATTTCAGCGCCAGGTGCAAAATCAAATGCATCACGAAGTGCGCTAAGAATTGCAACCAAATCGCTGGCTGGTAATTGAGTTGGCGTGCCGCCACCAAAAAATACTGAAGCAAGTTTTCGTTTAGGCAAGCCCGCATCACTAACTACGCGCGCACTAAGTGCAATTTCACCAATCAGGGTTTGCGCAAAGGTGGATTGACTTACGCCATCGAGTTCGGTTGCCGTGTAGGTGTTGAAGTCACAGTAGCCACAACGCACACGACAAAAAGGAATGTGCAAGTAGGCGTGCAGAGTTCGAGAACTTGCATCGATTGCAACTTGGTTCGGCAGTGAGCCATCCGAAGGTGCTGGTTCGCCAATTGGCAAAGGGCCGGCCATTACTTGCCCTTCTTCTCGCCCTTTTTCTCACCATCGGTAGAAAGCGCAGCAATGAAGGCTTCTTGAGGAACTTCAACGCGACCAATGGTCTTCATGCGCTTCTTTCCTTCTTTTTGCTTCTCTAGAAGTTTGCGCTTTCGAGAAATGTCACCACCGTAACACTTAGCCAAAACGTCTTTGCGCATGGCGCGAATAGATTCACGAGCAATAATGCGCGCACCGATGGCTGCCTGAATTGGCACCTCGAACTGCTGACGCGGAATCAATTCGCGAAGCTTTCCGGTGATCATCACGCCGTAGGCATAAGCCTTGTCTTTGTGCACGATTGCGCTAAATGCGTCAACCTGTTCGCCCTGCAACAACAGGTCAACCTTCACCAAATCGCCTTCGGCTAGGCCCGCCTCTTCATAGTCAAGAGATGCGTAACCCGCGGTCTTGCTTTTTAGCTGATCGAAGAAGTCAAAAACGATTTCAGCAAGTGGCAATGTGTAGCGCAATTGCACACGGTCTTCACCTAGGTATTGCATGTCAATCATCACGCCGCGGCGACCCTGACAAAGCTCCATCACAGTACCCACGTAATCCTTAGGCAAAAGAATTGTGGCCTTAACCATTGGCTCAAGAATCTTCTTGATTTTGCCGCCCGGGAACTCACTCGGGTTGGTAACAACTTGCTCGTCGCCATTTTCAAGAGTCACCTGATAAACCACGGATGGCGCAGTTGCAATCAGGTCAAGTCCGAATTCGCGCTCAAGACGTTCGGTCACAATCTCAAGGTGCAACAAACCGAGGAATCCACAGCGGAATCCAAAGCCCAGTGCAACCGAGGTTTCTGGTTCGTAAACCAATGCAGCGTCTGAAAGCTTTAGTTTGTCTAGTGCTTCACGCAGGTTTGGGTAGTCACTGCCATCGATCGGGTAGACACCAGAGAAAACCATTGGCTTCGGATCTGCGTAACCCTTAAGTGGTTCAGTGGCTGGCTTCAATTTTGTGGTGACGGTGTCGCCAACCTTTGATTGGCGAACATCTTTTACGCCGGTGATTAGGTAGCCCACTTCGCCAACGCCAAGACCCTTGGTTGGTTCAGGCTCAGGTGATGAAACACCAATCTCAAGAGCCTCGTGCACTGCCTTGGTCGACATCATGGTGATTTGCTCGCGTGGTGCCAAGTGACCATCGATCATTCGCACATAAGTAACCACGCCGCGGTAGCTGTCGTAAACCGAGTCAAAAATCATGGCGCGAGCAGGCGCGTTTGGGTCACCGACCGGGTGCGGCACGGTGGCCACAATTTTGTCGAGCAACACGTCAACACCAACACCGGTTTTTCCAGAAACACGCAGGCAGTCTTCTGGATTGCCCCCAATTAAGTTGGCCAGTTCTTCGGCATATTTTTCTGGCTGGGCAGCCGGCAAGTCAATTTTGTTGAGCACCGGAATGATTTGAAGATCGTTTTCCATGGCAAGGTAAAGGTTCGCGAGAGTCTGGGCTTCAATCCCCTGGGCTGCATCAACCAGCAGAACCGCACCCTCACAGGCAGCCAGTGAGCGAGAAACCTCATAGGTGAAGTCAACGTGGCCTGGCGTGTCAATCATGTTCAAGGCGTAGGTCTGGCCGTCGACATCCCAAGGCATGCGAACAGCTTGAGATTTGATGGTGATGCCGCGTTCGCGCTCGATGTCCATGCGGTCTAGGTATTGGGCACGCATACTGCGGGCGTCCACCACTCCGGTGAGCTGCAACATGCGGTCTGCCAGGGTGCTCTTGCCGTGGTCAATGTGGGCAATGATGCAGAAGTTGCGAATGAATTCAGGCGGGGTCTTGGCCGGTTCTAGGCGGTGCAAAGAGCGTGGCGACAAGATTTACCTCTGATTGTGATGAATTGGCCGATGCGGCCGAACACCTATTCTGGCATAAATAGTGCGCAAAACCCTTGGTTTAGTTGCCCAATCCCCCGGCTAACTGTTAGCATTGGAGGTCGATACGGGTGATTTCCCGAAATCCACATTTTTCAGCTGAGTAAGTCGTTTTATGCCTGCCCAGCTAACTAAGAAAGCGAAACATGGCAAATATCAAGTCACAGATCAAGCGCATCGCTACTAACGCGAAGGCTACTGAGCGCAACAAGGCTGTAAAGAGCGAACTAAAGACCGTTGTGCGTGCAGCACGCGAAGCAGTTGCAGCTGGCGACAAGACCAAGGCAGCTGCAGCAGTTGCTCTTGCCGGCAAGAAGCTAGACAAGGCTGTTTCAAAGGGTGTAATCCACAAGAACCAGGCTGCTAACCGCAAATCTTCAATTGCCAAGAAGGCAACTGCTCTATAAAAAACTTTGCGATAGAAATAAGTCGCATAAATCCCCGAGTCTTTGACTCGGGGATTTTTTATTTACTTGTCAGTTTTCTTGAGGTGCCCGCATAGAAACCTATGACGGCTTGAACCAAACTAATCAGGGCTACAAAGGCAAAACCTGCGGCATAGCTGTGGGCCACTGAAGCCAGCAAGCCAACCGCGAAACTTGCCGCTGCAGCGAATAGATAACCCCACCCCTGAGCCATTGATGAAAGCTGGGTGGTTTGCGCACCTGCGGTCGCTCTAGTTCCAACCAGCGATAGTGCAATTGGAAAAGTGCACTGCAGTC
>NZ_JAHEIM010000001.1:0-144855 GCF_024639375.1 Rhodoluna sp. | reverse complement strand
CCAAAACTGAGCACGCCACAAACAAGTAGTAGCCAGGTGTGATCCCGGGTCTGAACGATGAGGGTGAGCCCTAAGTAACCGACGAATGTCAACAAGCTGCTTCCAGCCGCCCACCAAGACAAGCGCTTGAATTTACCAAGCAATGACGAAATAAGTAACCCAATAGGAATTCCGATTGCTCCGGTGAGCCCAAGAAAGGTACCCGCCTCGTCAGGACTAAGCCCAGTTGAGATTAGGGCAAGTGGCAACCAGCCCAACACCGCATAAAAACCAACTGACTGAAATCCGAAGAAAGCAACAATGGCCCAAGCTTGCGGTGACCGGTTCAATGTTCTTCGGTGATCATCCGAGGCGCCCAAAATTTGAATTACGTGTGGATCAGCGCGCCTAACTTGAGGCACCCAGAGCAGCAGAGCAAGCAACATTGGAAAAGCCCAAAGCAACAGGGCAGAAACCCAACCACCAAAAAATGTGCTGGTGGGCACTGCAATAGTCGCCGCCAAACTTGCTGTGATTGCAACCACTGTTGTGTAGGCGCCAGTTACGAGGGGTATGTGGTTCGGGAATCTGGATCGCACAATTGTTGGCAAAAGAACATTCGCTACCGCGATGGAGAGACCTACGGCAACGGTTCCGATTAGCAGCCCAAGATATCCAAAGAAGACTCTTTCAACCGAAGCAATAATGAGGCCAATTAGCACCCAGAGCATGGTGTGATCGACACCTAACTTGCGCACAATCCAGGGGCTTGCAAATGCACCGGCGCCAAAACACAAGACGGGTGCGGCTGCCAGCAATCCAACCAGTTGGGTTGAGAGGTGCAGAGACTGCTGAATTTCATCAAGCAGCGGCCCCATCACCGCCACCGGCGGTCGAACCACCATGGCAATTGCCAAAACTGCAATAAAAGCCAGCAGGCCGAATTTGGTTTTGGTCATTTAGATTCGGCTATGCCCTTGCGAGAAATGAGTTGAACGAGTTTCTCGAGTGAGTAAACCGGGTCGCGCTCGGCACCTTTTGCAGCGGCATCGGCTGCTGCAATCGCTTCAATGGTGTTTGCCAAACCATCATCAGACCAACCAGCCAAATCTTTGCGCGCACGGTCAAGTTGCCAAGGCGCCATGCCAAGTGAGGCGGCCGAAGCCGAACGATTGCCAAAAATCTTTGCCATCTGACGAAGTTTCATCGAAAGCGCTGCCACCAGTGGCACTGGGTCAGCACCCGTGGCCAGCGCGTGACGCAACAGCGAGAGTGCTTCAGCCGCTCTGCCGGCAAGTGCGGCATCGGCTACTTTGAATGCGTTGGTCTCAACACGGCCACCGTAGTACCGGTCAACGATCTCATCGGTGATCGAATCCGCGCTATCGAGCAGCAACTGACTACACGCCGCTGCAAGTTCAGCGGTGTCGTCAGCAAAAGCATCTAGCAAGGCGCGCGCAGCTGCGTTGGTAATTTTGCGGTCTGCTGCTGCGAATTCCCCCAACACAAAAGCCTGACGGTCGGCATCTTTCTTGATTTCGGCGCAGGCAATTTCATGTGCGTGCGCGTTTTCTCGAATAGCCTCAACCAATTTTTTGCCGCGCACGCTTGAGCTGTTGTGGCGAATGATCAGCGTTGTGTCGGCAGTTGGTGACTCCAAATAAGCGATGCCGTCTTCAATAAAGTCATCGCTGCATTTTTCTGCACCTCGGATAATCACCAAGCGAGGTTCAGCAAACAGTGAAGGGCTAGTGAGGTTCAGTAGGGTTCCAGCGTTGTAATCTGCAGCTTCAAGTTCATGAATTTCGAGCGAAGCGTCCGCTTCTTTTAGTTGGGTTCGAATCGCTCGAATTGCACGCCCCGCCAGGAATTCTTCTGGGCCCGAGATGAAGACAATGGGCGCCGGCGCTGCTTTGCGCCAATCAACTGCCTTTGCCTTGCTCACCCATCAAGCCTAACCCGCACCCGATGTGGCAAAGCCAAGACCATGGGCGGTTGAGCCAACTGAGATTGCACCTAGTTCATCGGTTCTGAGGATTTGGGACCCGATTCGATTCAGCAGATTCAGAGTTCGACCGGTGGGGTGACCATAACTATTGCCCTTGCCCACCGAAATCAAACTAAGTTGCGGGTGAATGGTTTCGATTAATTCGGCATATTGATCGGCCGAGCCGTGATGTGAAACCTTGAGCACCAAAGGCAGCTGGCTGCCTCTGCCCCACCAGGTAGATAGCGAAGCGGCAAGTCGCATTTGACCACGCTCGCCAAGATCGGCCAGTGTGATCAAGTTAAACTCAGGCCCACGCCAGATTGCAGCGATGCTGCCATCATTGGAATCTTCGGGTGAGCCCGCTGGATTCAACAGTTCAAAATCAATGTCGCCCAGTTTGCCGGTAAAACCGCTAGAAGCCGAATTAATCGGCACTCCCGAATCACGCAAAAGTTTTAGAGCACCTAGTGCACCCCAACGTTCGTCTGGGAATGAACTAACAATTGCCGTGCCGATCTTTCTGCCTGCGATGGCACCGCTTAACCCTCCTACGTGGTCCATGTCGAAGTGAGTGAGCATGAGCAAATCAATTGATTCCACACTGAGTCGGTCGAGGCATGCATCTATAGGGGCGTCATCACGACCAACATCAACCAAAGCGATTCGATTAGCCGAGCGAATGACAAGAGCATCACCCTGGCCAACATCGCAATTCACAATCTGCCAGTTATGCATTGGCCAACTTAGCGAACGAACATATCTGGAACCGGTAATTGAAAAACTGATTGCAACTACTAGAGCTATTGCAAGTGCGGCAAGCTGCCTGATTCCTGCACCTCGTGATTTGAAAAAGACCAACACCGCAACGATGAGAGTGATGGCCACCAACACTCCGGCGACCCCACTGAACCACTCGATGGTTGGCTTAGGCAGACTTGCAAATCCATGGGCTATTCGAGTGATGCACCAGGCTGCTACGGATGCCAGCCAAGACAAGGCGCCCGCTAACCAAGGCAATGGATAAGCCAACAAACAACCGAGGATGCCGAGCACCGTAATCGGTGCAACCAAAGGTTCAGCTAAAAGATTTGCAGCAAGTGAATAACTTGCCAAGCCGCCTTGCAATTGCAGCAACACTGGCAGGCAAAAAAGTTGGGCCGCAACGGCCACCGCAATAGACAAGGCCATCCAACTTGGCAAATGAGCAGATAACCATTCAGTCATTGGTGATGTGAGCAGCAAAAGTCCAAGCGTTGCTAACACTGACAACGCAAAACCAAAGTCAATTGAGAGCCAAGGGTCTGCGATGAGCAACACCAACACAGCCAAAGCCAAAGCACTAACCGGGGATGTTCGGCGCCCCGCGCCAGAGCCAATCAAAACTGCCCCGGCCATCACGGCAGAACGAAGCACGCTGGGTTGAGCACCAACCAGCAACACATAACCGACTAGCGCAACTAGAGCGGCAAGAGTTCGGCTTGTTCGTCTTGCCCCAAATCGTTTGAGCAAAAAATAGACCAACGCAACCACGATGGCGCAGTTTGCGCCAGACACAGCCGTCAAGTGGGTTAGCGAAACAAGTTTCATGTCTGCCAACACCTGCTCGCTAATGGCAGATGTGTCACCAATGGCCAAACCTGCAACCAATCCAGCGGCATCGGGTGACACCCCGGAAAGGTTTCCAAGGAAATTTTCACGCAGTGCCGTGAAGCCGTCTAGATAAGCCGGAGCAATCTGAACGAGCTTTGGCTCATCGCGGCAATAGCCGGAGAATCCGTCGCGACTCGGCTGAAGCGCGGGCCGAAATTGCAACTGGCAGGAGTAGATGGACCCTCGATGAACTTCACCAAACTCGACGTCTCCACTCACGGTGCCGCGGGCAGCCAAACCAACGGCACTTGAACCCAGATCGATTTGTTTTAACCTGACGACCGCACTGAATCGTTGATGAGCTTTTCTAGGATTCTCAAGAACTTCAAACCAGGCAGAGTGCTGTTGAAACTCGGACACCGACTCATCTAATTGCAAGGGCTTAGCCGCGTTGCGTTGTAGTGACAGAGACGTGAGCGCTAAAGCTAATGCAACGACCGATAAAACAAACCAGCGACTTCTTAAAAACACAACAGAGCAATCAGCAATGCTAACCAGGTGGCAACTGCGGCAATCCAGGTGCTCACAGAGTCACCAAATTTTTGATTCCGGCAAAGAGTTTGTCGCCAATGCCACTGACGTTTAGCAGGTCTTCTTTCTTCTTGAAACCTCCGTTAGCCAGGCGCCAGTCGATCATACGACCAGCAAGCGCCGGCCCTACCCCGGGCAAACTTTCGAGCTCGGCCTGAGATGCCCGATTCAAACTGATCTGAGCCGAAGCTGCCGAAGTGCCCGCGCTGCCAATTGAACCAAGCTGGCCAATTTTGCTAACCAATAATTGCTCACCATCGCTCAGCGACCTAGCCAGATTGATGCTGGACTGCTCTGCTCTGCTGGTCATTCCACCGGCTGCAAAAATTGCATCAACGACCCGAGCACCAGCCTCAAGTTGATAGATGCCGGGTTTCAAAACCTCGCCAACCACGTGCACCAAGATCACGGGTTGGCTAACGGAGACATCAACTGGTGACTGGGAAGGAGATACCACCTGAACCGAGGCAGGCGCAGCAGTAGCTGTGTTGATGACAAACACAATTGCTGCTGCCAGGCCAACCAAACTAAAAAACATCTTTTTGCTGATTGGCTGCTTGCCCGCAATCAGTTGCGAAAACTTTAGTTTCAGTTCATCCATTTGAAAAAACTAAATCGCCGAACCAATTGGCCCGGCGAGATAGCAAAATCTGTGGAAAAACTACTTGGTGGCGATGTTGACCAGCTTCGGCGCACGCACAATCACATTTGCGATTTGCTTGTCGCCGATGGCACGAATAACGGACTCCGAGGCCAGTGCCTGGGTGCGAAGCTCATCCTCAGTGATTGCAACTGAAACTTCGAACTTGTCACGCAATTTGCCGTCTACCTGAACAACTGCCACAACATTGCTTTCAACCAAAAGTGATTCGTCGGCCACACCCAATTGAGCCAGAGCAACGCCTGGTTCAAAGCCAAGCTTTGCCCACATGTCTTCGGATGTGTAAGGAGCGAACAGCGACAATGCCTTGGCAACAGTTTCGGCGGCCTCGCGAACGGCAGCATCAGCGCCACCCGCTTCTCCATCGATGGCCTTGCGCAATGCGTTGACCAATTCCATAATCTTTGCGACGCCTACGTTGAACTTAAAGTTCTCAATCAGTGGGCCAAAATCACGCAAGAAGGTGTGAGTGGCCTTGCGCAGCTCCTTATTGCCAGTTGCAAAGTCAACCCCGGGTGCGCTGGTCACGTCATTCGCTGTGCGCCAAGCGCGAGCCAAGAACTTTGCTGCACCAGCCGGGGAAACATCGGCCCAGTCAATGTCATCTTCAGGTGGGCCAGCAAATGACATGGTCAAACGCACTGCGTCGATGCCATGCTCATCTAGTTGCTCACTTAGTGCCACGATGTTGCCGCGGGACTTTGACATCGCGCTGCCGTTCATCAAAACCATTCCCTGATTTAGCAGGCGGGTAAATGGCTCTTCGAAATCGATGTGACCCAAATCGTGCAGCACCTTGGTAACGAAGCGCGCATAAAGCAGGTGCAAGATCGCGTGAGTTACGCCGCCAACATACTGATCAACCGGCATCCACTCTTTTGCTGCTTCTTTAGGAAAGGCGTGCTCGGTGGAAGTTGGTGACAAGAAACGCAAGAAATACCAAGACGAGTCGACGAAGGTATCCATGGTGTCGGTGTCTCGCTGTGCCGCGCCGCCACATTTCGGGCAGGTCACGTTAACCCAGTCGGTTGCTCCACCAAGCGGTGAGGTTCCTTTTGGTTTTAGATCAAGACCTTCAGCCGACGGCAATTCAACCGGTAGCGCATCCAAAGGCACTGGCAATTCGCCACAATTTGCACAGTGGATGATTGGAATCGGGGTGCCCCAGTAACGCTGACGAGAAATTAGCCAGTCGCGCAAGCGGAAATTCTTTGAACTCTTGCCCATGCCATCTGCCTCAAGCACCTCGGCAATCTTTTTAATTGCATCAGCCTTCGACAAACCATTTAGTGGTCCCGAATTAATCAGAGTGCCTTCACCGGTTGTTGCAACGCCGCTCACCGCAGGGTCTTCTTCACCGGTTTCGAGAACTACCTGAACAGGCAAATCAAATGCGCGAGCAAAGTCAAGATCGCGCTGGTCGTGCGCCGGCACAGCCATGATGGCGCCGTGGCCATAGTCTGCAAGAACGTAATCCGAAGCCCAAATTGGTAGCTTGGCACCGTTTACCGGGTTGACTGCAAAACGATTTAGTGAAAAACCGCTCTTAGGTCGATCGGTTGCCAAACGCTCAATGTCGTTTGATTGCTTCACCTGATCTAAATAAGCAGCAAAAGCAGCTTGGGTTTCAGAATCTGCATCTGCTGCTAGTTCTGCAGCAAGCGCAGAGTCGGCAGCAACAACCATGAAGGTTGCTCCAAACAAAGTGTCTGGTCGGGTAGTGAAAACAGTCACCGGCTCGGTGCGGCCTTCGATCACAAAATCAACATCGGCTCCGTGCGAACGACCAATCCAGTTGCGTTGCATCGATAGAACTTTGCCCGGCCAATTGCCTTCGAGTGTGTCTAGGTCATCTAGCAAGCGATCTGCATATTCGGTGACTTTGAAGTACCACTGAGTCAGTGCCTTTTTGGTGACCACACTGTCGCAGCGCTCGCAAAGACCCTGCACAACTTGCTCGTTGGCCAAAACGGTTTGGCAACTTGGGCACCAGTTAACGTTCGAGTTTTTGCGGTAGGCCAAACCCTTGTTGTAAAACTCAAGAAACAGCCACTGGTTCCAACGGTAATAAATCGGGTCAGAAGTGATCAGCACGCGATCCCAGTCGAAAGAACACGCATAGCGACGCATCGACGCACGCTGTTGCGCGATGTTGTCGTAGGTCCAACCCTTTGGGTCCAACCCGCGCTTGATGGCTGCGTTTTCAGCTGGAAGACCGAATGAGTCCCAACCGATTGGATGCATTACGTTGAAACCCTTTTGCACCCAGTAGCGAGAGATTACGTCGCCAAGTGCATATGCCTCGGCGTGACCCATGTGCAGGTCGCCCGATGGGTATGGGAACATGTCGAGCACGTACTTCTTTGGGCGGGTGTCCCCTGCATTGCCAGACGCAAACGGACGCAGGTCATCCCAGATTGGAAGCCACTTGTCTTGAATGGCGAATACGTCGTATTCGTTCTCGTTAATTGCGTCGGTCATTCTTCTAAGGTTACCAAGCGAATGGGGCCTAAACCCAAGGGTCGTTGGCTCCAATGGCCGCAAGAAGAGCTGCAGCCTTGAGCCTGGTCTCGGCTAACTCTGATTCTGGGTCTGAATCGCTAGTGATTCCCCCGCCAACGCCGATGTAGGCAAGCGCACCTTCGAAAACAATGGTGCGAATCGTCATGCCAAAATCGGCGCGACCGTCAAACCCCAAATAGCCGATAACTCCCGAATAAATTCCTCGAGGGCCTTGTTCAAGTCGCTCGATAATCTGCATGGCGCGCAGTTTTGGCGCTCCAGTCATTGAACCGCCGGGAAAAGCCGATTGCAAAGCATCAACTGAATTTTTACCTTCGGATAATTGCGCCTTAACGGTGCTCACTAATTGATGAACGGTTGCATAGCTCTCGACTTCAAAGAGTTTTGGAACGTTGACCGAATCGGCCTGCGCCACTCGCCCAATATCGTTGCGCATTAGGTCAACAATCATCAGGTTCTCTGCGCGCTCTTTGTGGTTGCTGCGCAGTTCTTCGGCTGCGGCTGCATCACTGAACTGGTCGCGGCCACGTGGTCTCGTGCCTTTTATCGGCTTCGTGCTGATTAGCCCATCCGCGGTGACTTTTAAGAATTGTTCAGGAGAACTGCAAACCACAACCAGATTTCCCAATTTGAAATAGGCCGAATAAGGTGCCGGATTCTTTTTGCGCAATTCAAGATAAGCATCTAGCGGGTCTGGAGCCTGCTCGATGTCGATGCGATTAGTTAGACAAATTTGATAGACGTCGCCGGCTGCAATGTGACGCTGCGCGGTTTCGATCATGCCCAGGTAGTTGCTCGAATCGTGACGCAAAGATGCGTGTGACTTCGATCGGTTGTTCTTGTTGCGGTGTCGATAACTTGCCGAATCACCTGCAACTAATCCGAGGCGCAATAAAACCGCATGATGCCAAGCTTCAAAGTCGGCCGCGGATGCGAATCTGCCGACGAAAAATAAACGTCGGTGTGCGTGGTCAAAAACTATCGCCCGGTTGGATTCGATGAATCGAGGTTCACCCTCGTAAGTAATCAAGCCAACTAATCCGGGGCGCCAATCAAAAGGTAGAGCATCGCCAATAATTTCTTGAGCTGCTTCGATTCTGGCTGATAGCGCTTCGGCCCAGTCACCCTCAATAGCAGCCTCGACACCGGCACCAATAACGCTGAAGCGATCATCGTGATTGTGTTCTCGGTCTAGCCAAAAACTATTGGCTTGCTCAACGAAGAATGCAACAAACGCGTCAGCTGGGTGAACCCAACCCTTTAAAACGGCACTAAACAGTTGCATGCCGTTCACCTGCCTCGCCTAAGTTTTTTATGTGCCGAATTCGTAATCTAGATTAGACGCAGGCCACATTGGTGCATATCGGAGGTGAAAGATGACTGACTTTGGTCAATTCTTTTGCTATCGCTCGGGGCAATTAAAACCCGTGACCGAACCTGCTGCCACCGAGGTGCAACTGGCGGTAGCCGATAGTTGGTTGGTAGAAGACGGCAAAGCTCGTCACATGAACCGACACTTTGAACGATTTGCAAACTGGGTAGCGGCTTCTCACCCGCTAAGCGCCAATCAACTGCCTGAATTCTTTGAATTGGTCACAGCGGCTATCCCACGCGAAGGGCGTTGGTTTCCTCGCATCGAATTGCACGGCGAACAACCGCAGGCAAGCAACCTGTTCTTGCGCTTACGTGAGGCACCTGAACAGCTTGGCGCGATGACACTATGGACATACCCTGAGGCGGATCCACGCAAGTATCCGCAGATTAAAGGACCCGACCTCAGTTTGTGCATGCAGATTCGTCGCAAGGCCCAACTGCATGGCGCAGATGAAGCCGTATTTCTGGATGAAAAGGGTTTTATTGCCGAAGGTGCGCTGAGTTCAATTGTTTGGTGGCGTGGCGACGTTTTTTGCGCCCCAGGCAACGAGCTGCCTTGGCTCGACAGCATCACTCGCCAAGAAGTTCTTGAAATTGCAGAGCAAATGGGTTTCACAACCCGGCTTGAAAAAGTGAAACCAGCTGACCTGGTTGAACTTGAAATTTGGGGCTTGAGCTCACTACAGGGAATCCGCGCAGTCGAAAACTGGATTGACCTGGGCGGGCCAGTAGGTGCACCGAAACATCTTGATTCGTTTAGCAAACGCCTTCGGATGTTGTCGCAACTTATCGACTAATTGCGATGCTCTTTTGAGTAAGTTTGCCGAGCTGCTCGTCATGGGTAATCAGAATCACAGCTCGACCAGTTTGACGCTTTGCAATTTGCAGAAGATCTGAAACTAACTCGAAAGCCATCTCTTGATCAACATTTGCCGTTGGCTCATCAAGAATCAGAACATCAAAGCCCTTAAGCAAGGCGCGTGCAAGTGCAAGGCGCTGGGCTTCTCCGCCGGATATCAAAACCCCACGCTCACCCAACTGAGTGTCTAGACCTTCACGGTTCTTAAAAGTTCCACTCATACCTACCGTGTGCAAAACCAATTCGAGTTCAACATCCTCGGCTTCGGGTTTGGCTACTAACAGGTTTGCTCGAACTGTTCCTTTGAAAATCGTTGGATTTTGCTCGAGATAGCCGATGCGATTGCGAATTTCATGAGCAGCAAATTCATCCGCCGGCACCCCGTTGATTAGGTATTCACCCGATCGAACATTCAAAAGATTTGCCAAAGTTAGCGCCGCCGTGGTCTTCCCTGCCCCGCTGACACCGTGGATGAGAAGGGTTTCACCTTGACTGATCTGCAAATCGAGATTGCTAACCGTGCTCGGTGCATTTGGATAACCGATCTCGGCATTTTTGAGTTGCAGGGTTTCAATCGGGCCTAGTTCCAGCTGGCCAGCGGCTTCAGCTAATTCTTCAGGCAGTTTACGTTCTAACAATTGATTTACTCGGTCTGCGCTCTGTGCATATTTTTGCCACGCCGAAATTGAAGCCTGGCTAGCTGAGAGAACATCAAAAACTGCCATGGGCACCAAGGCAAACAGTGCAAGCAAAACGCCTGGCTGCTGCCCCTCGGATACCGCCTGAGCACCAAAGAACGTAGTACCTAGAGTGGCGAGCGTTGCCAAAAGTGAAAAAAGTGCTTGGCCAAATCCGATTGCAAAGGAGTTGCGAGTCACAGCTTTCGATAATGCCAAATCTGTGGCAGCGATGGCTTTAGTTTTGTGCTGCAACCAACCCAGCGAGTGCCACAGTTCTTGGTTTTCCAAAATTTCAATCAGTTGAACATTCAACTGAGCCTTGGTGCTCGCCATCGAATCATCGGCTCGTTTGCTCGCGAGAGCAGAAGCCGGCAGCGCAACAACAAAAGCAATCAGCAATGTTGCAGCAAGCACTAGTGCAGCCGAAGGCAACAGCAGGCTCATGCCAATCACAGTGAGAACAGAAACGAAAAGCGACTGAGCCAAAGGCGAAATCACTCGCAAAGGCAGGTTCTGAAGCTCGTCGACATCCGAAGTTAATTTGCTGAGTACCTCGGCCCGTTTGTTGCCGGCCAGACCTGCGGGTGAGAACGGTAATAGCTTTTCAAAAATTCTTGGGCGCAAGGCAGCCAGCATTCGAAAGGCTGAATCGTGCAGGGAAATGCGCTCGCCGTATCTGAACGCGGCACGGCCCAGGGCAAAGCCACGAACACCAACCACAGCCACCATGAGGTACATCACGGGTGGTTGCTCGGCCGCTCTTGAAATCAGCCACGCCGAAGTTGCTAAGAGTGCAACGGCAGAAAAGCCTTGCAACAAACTTGAAGCTAGACCGAGTCGAAAGCTCCTGGTTTTTGGCCAAGCCAATGAGATGCGGTTGCGCAGATTATTTTGCATTCTGCACCTCGATTACTTTTGCTGCGGCAGAGATTAATTGCTGTTGGTGTGTGATTGCTACAACGGTGACGCCGTCAGCCGCAAAACCCTTGAGTGAATCAATAACTAAACCTGCACGATCTGCATCGAGTGCACTGATGGGTTCATCAAGCAGCAACCAACGCGAGCGATTAGTAAGCGCTGCATAAAACGTTCTTGAAATTGCAATTCGCTGAGCTTGCCCGCCCGAAACCTGACTAGCACTCTCGCCAACCTGAGCATCGAGAGCAATGTCGTCAAGTGCGGCCAATTTCTTTGCGGTCTGTAAATGCTCATCGTTCACATGATCAACCGGCCCGTGGATGTTCTCGGCCACTGTGCCAGCCACCAAGCCGAGTGATTGTGGCATCCAAGCAACATTCGATTGCTTTGCCAACTCCCTCATCATGGTTGATTTACCAACACCAGAAGGGCCAACCAAAACATTTAGCGCCCCGGCTAGATACTGAGTTGAGTCAGCTTCGGCGGGTTTTGCTTTTGAAGCGGCCGCTTCATCCAGAATGTCTAACACTGCTTTTGAGGCGGTCACTCCCTCTGCTGCGGCATGGAATTGCACTCCAACCTGACGCAGGGGTAAATAGGCCTCTGGGGCCAAAATCAAAATAAATAAACCGGTGAACAGCGCAATCTGCCCATCTACCAATCGCAAGCCAATTGAAACAGCGATGAGTGCCACCGAAAGACTGGCGGCTAGTTCGAGCGCGAAACCAGATAAGAAGGAAACCCTCAGCACCGTCATGGTGCGAACGCGATATTCTTCGCTCACAGCCTCAATGGTTTGCACCTGGGCCTTTGCCCTTCCAAACACGCGAAGCGTGGTTAGGCCACGAAGCACCTCAAGAAAATGCTGGCTAAGCGCTACGAGAGAGTCAAGTTGCTTTTGTTGCACCGAGCGTGTCGCCCAGCCAATCAAAACCATGAACATTGGAATTAGCGGAATAGTCACCAGCACTGTGATGCCGCTTGCGAAATCTTGGGACCAAATCAAAACGATAAAAATTGGTGTGACTATGCCGGTGTAAACCAACTGTGGCAAATATTTCGCAAAGTACGGCTCAAGTGCGCTCAAACCCGAAGTGCCAAGTGTGCTCACTTCGGCAATGCTGCGTTGATCAAGCCAATTCGAACCCAACTTCTGAACAGCGCCTAAAAGCTTGGCTCGCAATTCCAAAATAACTGAGCTAGCGGCACGCGCTCCGAGCAATTCTTGAAGCCAAATAAAGCCTGCCTTGGCGATGCCGGCAAGCAGCACAAAAATTAGTGATTGAGAAATCGTTTCAAAAGATGCGCCACGGATAAAAATCGATGAAACGATTAGGGCCAGGTTCCAAGCGATAACGACTGTGGCAACCGTGCTGCCGATGGCAAGAGCGACCACGCTGGCGATGAACCAGCGGGCCGCTCTTGCTTCACGAAGCAGTCGGGGGTCTAGCGGTTTGATAGTTGCCCCTTTTGATTAGTGTGAACCGGCAGGAATCGACTTTCGACTAATGCGGTTGCGGAATACCCAGTATGTCCAACCTTGGTAAAGCAAGACCAATGGAATCATGATTATCGCTACCCAGGTCATCACAGTGAGTGTGTATTGGCTAGACGAAGCGTTTTCAATGGTCAAGCTAAACGCTGGGTTGGTGCTTGATGGAAACACGTTTGGGAACAACGCTGAGAACAGGCTGCCAACCGCAGTGATGATGGTGACCACAATAAAGCTAAAGGCAATGCCTTCGCGCTTGAAGTAGTTGGCAATCAAACCTGAGATCAGGGTCACCGCTGCAACAGCGGACAAGATGAAACCAAGAACGCTCCAGTGTGAAATTAGAGTCCAGGTCAAGAATGCAGCTGCAAGTCCAGTGCAAACAATGCCAACCTTGGTAGCCAACTTGCTAGCGCGATCTTTAATGTCACCATCGGTTTTCAAGGCGATGAACATTAGACCGTGAGTCCAGAACAGAGTCAGAGTAACCAGCCCACCCAGCAAACCGTATGGGTTTAGCAGGGTGAAAATGGTTCCGGTGTAAACGTGCTGTTCATTTAGCGGCACACCCTGAACGATGTTGGCGAAAGCAACACCCCAAAGCAATGACGGAACCGCTGAACCAATCACAATCATCCAGTCAAAGTTGCGCTTCCAGACGACTTCGTTGGCGCCTACTGTTTTGCCTTTGCCACGGTATTCAAAGGCCACGCCTCGCACGATCAAGGCAAGCAAGATCAACAGCAACGGCAAGTAGAAACCACTGAACAGCGAGGCGTACCACTCTGGGAACGCCGCAAACAAGCTTGCACCGGCAACAATTACCCAAGTTTCATTGAGATCCCAAACCGGGCCAATGGTGTTGATTAGCACGCGGCGGTCGGTGTCGTCTTTACCCAAGAACGGCAATGACATTCCAACGCCGAAGTCAAAGCCATCGAGCACAAAGTAGCCGATGAACAAGAAACCAACGATTAAGAACCAAATTTCATTTAGTTGCATTTTTTATACCTTCGATTTCTTAGTAAGCCACTGCAAGGTGGTCAGCGGACTCAGTCTTTTTAGGTTCTTCGATGCCGGCCTGTGCAGCTGCTAGAAGCAAGCGCATTTCAATAACTGCAAGCACCGCATAAACCAAGGTGAACGCAATCAACGAGATCAGCACGTCAACACCGTTGATGCCTGGTGAAACACCCGCGGATGTCTTCATCAACTTGAACACCAACCAAGGCTGACGCCCCATTTCGGTGAACAACCAGCCGAGTGAAATAGCTAACACCGGAATTGGTGATGCCCAGATTGCAATGTTCCAAGCCCACTTAGGTAAAGCGAAGTTGTTCTTGCGAGTTAGTACTAGCCCGACTGCAGCAATCAAAATCGAAAGCATGCCAAGACCGATCATCCAACGGAATGCCCAGTAGGTAATCCAGATCACAGGCATGTAATCGCCCGGGCCATAAGCCGCAACGTATTGCGCTTGCAAATCATTCAGACCTTCAACCTTGCCATCCAAGGTGTGAGTCGAAAGGAACGAAAGCAAGTTAGGAATGCGAACCGAGAAAAGTTCGCTCTTGCCATCCGGGGTGCCCCAAGTGAAGATCGAGAATGATGCAGGTGCCGCTGTGTTGTAGAGAGCCTCAGCTGCAGCCATTTTCATCGGTTGAGTCTGAACCATGGCAAGACCAAGCCCGTCACCAGAAAGCACGGTGCCTAGACCACCAACGATTACGGTCCAGAGACCTAACTTAAGCGAGGTGCCCATTGCAGCAACCTGCTGGTTGCGCTTTAGGTGGTAGGCCGAGATGCCAACCATAACCGCACCGGCAAACATGAACGATGCGGTGATGGTGTGCGGAAACTGGTTTAGAGCAACGATGTTGGTGAGCACTGCTCCAATGTCAACGAGCTCAGCTCGGTTCTTGGCTTCGTTGATTTCGAAGCCAACCGGGTTTTGCATGAAAGAGTTGGCGGCAAGAATGAAGTAAGCAGAAAGCACAACACCTAGTGCGGTCATCCAAATGGTTGCCAGGTGCAAGCCCTTTGACAGGCGATCCCAACCGAAGATCCAAAGACCAATGAAGGTTGCCTCAAAGAAGAAGGCAAGCAAGCCTTCCATGGCAAGCGGTGCTCCGAAGATGTCTCCCACGAATCGTGAATAGTCAGACCAGTTCATACCAAACTGGAATTCCTGAACGATGCCCGTGACCACACCGATGGCGAAGTTGATCAAAAAAATCTTGCCAAAGAGTTTGGTGAGCTTTAGGAACTTCTCGTTTTGAGTGCGGTACCAAGCGGTCTGCAGAATCGCCACCAGGAAAACCATTCCAATGGTTAGCGGCACAAACAAGAAGTGATAAACGGTGGTTATACCGAATTGCCAACGCGAGAGGTCGAGCGGGCTTAGTTCGGTGAGCACTGCTGAGATAGCGGCGTGCATTAGCTTCTCACTTTCTGGAGAGGCAAACATTGCCTTCCAACTACGGTTTACTCCCCTTTATAACGTTTAAGCAACAAAGGTTAGGCATACCTAAATTATTAGAAAGTGTTTCTATAAAGCCCGAGCAACACGCGTGCGAATATGGTCGGGTGAATGAAATCTTGGATTGGCTGCTGAACACTGTTCAGGGCGTTGATCCCCTGCTGCGTGATGTGCTGGCCGGCCTGGCCATAATGCTCGAGACTTCACTTTTTGTTGGCTTGATCATGCCCGGCGACACCGTAGTTTTGGTGGCTGCCACGGGTGTGCAAAATTTCATCGACTTCCTCGGATTACTCGGCTTTGTGCTGCTCGGTTCACTAATCGGTGAATCAATTGGTTTTTGGCTTGGGCGACTTTTTGGTCGTCCGATTCGCGCCAGCAAACTCGGTCAAAAAATTGGCGAGCGAAATTGGCAGATGGCCGACACTTTTGTGGAAACGCGTGGCGGCATTGCGGTGGCGATCTCTCGCTTCTTGCCGGTGCTGCACTCATTGGTGCCGGTGGTTTCGGGCATGACCCGCATGCGCTATTCAACTTTTATCAAGTGGACTGTTGCTGCATGCGCAGTGTGGGCATCGGCCTATGTTGGCGTTGGCTACCTAGCTCGCACCAGCTATGAACAAATTGCCGGCAACCTAAAATTTGGCGGCCTGGTTTTCGTTGCGATCATCGTGGCGTTTGTGGTTGCGGTGCACTTTGCCAAAAAGCGACTTGAAAAGACTGCCGAACGCATGATTGAACTTGGCGAAGAATCTCGCGCTGCGGTAGCCGGCGGCGAGCAAATCGACGAGGACATTCAGTAATGTGCGGTCGTTTTGTGGTGGCTCGCACAATTGGCGAGATTCAAACAATTTTTGAAGCGGATGAAATCATCGGCGAACATCCGGGGATTAGTTACAACGTGGCACCTACCCAACCAATCAGCATTGTGGTTGATCGTGCCTTCGATAAAGCCGCGGATGGCAGCCCGGTTGGCGAACTTAGCCGACAGCTGCACGTTGCACGCTGGGGTTTGGTGCCGCGTTGGGCCAAGAGCCCAACCGAACACGCGCCGTTGATTAACGGTCGCATCGAGAGCATTCTCGAAAAGCCTTCATTCAAAGATTCGGTGGTTCGTCGTCGCTGCGTGATTCCGGCCTCGGGTTATTACGAGTGGCACGTCAACGCCGATGGCACCAAGCAGCCTTATTACATCAACGCCGGTAGCGACGGCATGTTTGCACTAGCCGGTCTCTACGAATGGTGGGCCAACCCATCCAAAGCTGCGGATGCGCCCGACCGCTGGTTGCTCTCGGCAACAACCTTGACCAAAGACAGCGCACCCGAATTGGCTCACATTCACGACCGCAACCCGGTGTTGCTTTCACCTGCCACCTTTGAGGCTTGGCTAGACCCGCACATCGAAGGCGATCAAGATTTGCTCGACGCGGTGGCAGAGGAATCTAATGTGGTGGCCAGCGAGGCCGAGTTCTTCAAGGTCGGTGCCGATGTCGGTGCGGTTCGCAATAATGAACCTTCGCTAATCAAGCCGCTTTAGGCTTTTGCGCTCGCGGGCGGCTATTTTTGAACCGCATTTTGGCCAATTTTGGCCCCGAATTTGCTTTGTCGGCTAAGCCCCTTACACTCGTAACATTCGAACAAGTGTTCGAATAATTTATCGAGTTCTATAAAGGTTTCGAGGGGTGCGGCCATGCTGCGAATTGATGAAAAGGTGTCTGTTTTAGTCAACCAATTGGGTGAACCAATCGGTTTTAGTTGGCGCGGGGCCAGTTATCTGGTCAACAGCAAACCGGTGCGCTGGTTTGCCCGCAAGCAGTGGTGGGTCGACGCAGCCCGGGTGCAGCGCGGCATTGGCGCTGGCGTGCTCGAGGTAGAAATGTGGCGCCTGCAGGCCTCACGCAGCGAGTCAGACCGTGCTCAGTTCGAGCTCATTCACAATGCCCAGAGCAACTCTTGGCAACTCGCCCGCATCTTCAACTAAAACCAGCGGGCACAGGTCATGAGCGGGTTCACTCACCTCAACGTGGCTTCGGCTTTTTCTGGGCACTACGGCGTTACTCGCCCAGAGCTGCTCGACGAAGCCGCGGTCGCGTTGGGCTTTGACGCACTCGCCGTGGCCGATCGCGACGGGCTCTATGGTTCGGTCAAGCACATTGGTGCCTGTCTCAAATTAGGCATTCAACCAATCGTTGGCGTCAACCTGTGCGTGCTGAGCGAAACCGGTGAAGCACTCGCCCGCTGTGTGATTTTGGCGCACGGCCAAAACCGCGGTGCCGGTTGGGCAAAACTTTGTGCCATCACCTCGGCGGCTCACGCTGGCAGGCGCAATAACAATAAGCGCGAATATCCGGTGGCAATTAAACGCAGCAAGTTGGCGCAGCTGATTGGCGACGATGGCGGCTGCACAATTCTGCTCGGCCCCGACAGCGATGTTGGTCGCGCAACCTTGGCCAGTTCGCAAGGTGCCGGCGGTTCACAAGGTGCCGGCGGTGCGCAAGGCGCGGCGCAATCGGCGCTAGCCGCCTGGCTCGCCTGCTTCAAGTTGCCGGGCAGTTTGGCAATCGAGGTGGTGACCCATCTCACCGAACCAGGCACTGCCTATTCAACTTTGCAGGCGCAACGCATGTTGCAACTTGCTGACCACAACAAAGTGCCAGCGGTGCTCACCAACGCGGTGCGCTATTTGCAACCCGATGACGCACTCACCGCCGACGTGCTCGACGCTGCCAGATTTTTAGAACCCCTCGGATTCTTCGAGCCGCAACCAAACGCGCAAGCTTGGCTGAAGCCATCCGAGGCAATGCATGCAATTGCGGTTGAAGTTGCCGGTGATCGCACGCGTGCACTGCAACTAATTGAAACCACCAATCGGTTGGCGGCCCGTTGCAAACTCGATGCACCAAACGACTGCGGTTGGGGCAAACCAAAGACTCCCGAGAAATCGGCGTTGGGCATCGATGGCAACCCATTTGAGGTGTTGTGGCAAAAAGCGCACGACGGCATCGAACGGTTTTATCCGCGGGCATCGGCAAGAACCTTGCAAGAAGTGCAACACAGGTTGAGCAAAGAACTAATCACCATTAGCAAACTCGGCTTTGCCACTTATTTTCTAACCGTGGCCGATGTGGCGCAGATGATTCGCGATATGAAAATTCGCAGTCAGGCGCGTGGCTCTGGCGCCGGTTCGTTGGTCAACTATTTGCTGGGCATCAGCGGCGTTGACCCAATCGAACACGACTTGTTGTTTGAACGTTTCTTGAGCACCGAGCGTTCGAGCCTGCCCGACATTGACATCGATGTTGAATCGGCCAGACGGCACGACATCTACAACGCAATCTTCAAGCGCTATGGCTCGAGTCGAGTCACGCTGCTTTCAATGCAAAGCACCTATCGCGGTCGCGGCGCAATGCGCGACTCTGGGTTAGCGCTTGGCCTCGAAGATGACCAGATTGATGACATCGCTAAAAACATGTGGCGCTTTAGTGCACGCAGTTTTCGTGGCGCACTGGGCACCAAACCAGAGCTAGCCAAGTTTGCCGAAGCGGTTGAAGAAGACCGCCGCATGAATCTGCTGGTAGACATCACCGAACGCCTCGATCGTTTGCCGCGGCACATTTCGATGCATCCGTGCGGGGTTATTTTGGGCGACACCAGCCTGCTGCAACTCACCTCGGTTGAACCAAGCGGCATGGGTTTGCCAATGAGCCAGTTCGACAAAGACGACATGGACCCAATGGGAATGCTCAAGTTAGATGTGCTTGGCGTGCGCATGCAAAGTGCAATGGCCTATGCGGTGCGCGAGGCAGCCCGAGTGCGCGGTGAAGCAATTGACCTAGACAACGTGCCCCGCGATGATGCCGCAACCTACAAACTGATTCGCACCACCGACACGCTTGGCATCTTTCAAATCGAGAGCCCGGGTCAGCGCGAGCTAACCGGCAAGCACCAACCAACCGAATTCAACGACCTCACCATTCAGATCTCGCTGTTTCGACCTGGGCCAATGAAGGGCAACATGATTGCGCCCTACCTGGATGGTCGCCATGGCTTTGCCAAGCCCGATTTCATTCACCGGGATCTCGAGCCAATTTTGCGCGAGAGCTGGGGCATCGTGATTTTTCACGAACACGTGTTGCGCATCTTGAATGTGATGACCGGTTGCGGTTTGGCCCGCGCAGATGAGTTTCGCCGCTCGCTCGAAAACCCACGAGTGAAACCAATTGTTGAAGAATTCTTTAGACGTGAAACAAAACTTCGCGGCTACCCGCAAGCAGTGATCGACCGGGTTTGGTCGATTCTCGAAGGCTTCAGCAGTTTTGGTTTTTGCAAGGCACATGGGGCTGCGTTTGCACTGCCAACATATCAAAGCGCTTGGCTCAAGACCCACTACCCCACCGAATTCATGGCTGGTTTGTTTACCCATGACCCGGGCATGTATCCGAGGCGATTGTTGCTGTCAGAAGCGCGTCGCCTTGGTGTAAAGATTCTGCCGCTTAATGTGAATCGCTCAACCGATGAATACCTGGTTGAAAAGGTCGCGCGCAAAACCACTGACGTGAACGAACCGGAGATTGGTGTGCGCATGTCGCTGGTTGATGTGCAAGGCATCAGCAACGCCGAAATTGCGCGCATTATTGCCGAACAACCCTTTGATAGCGTTGGCGATTTTTATATGCGTGCCAAGCCAAGTCGGCGCACGCTCGAACGATTGGCGCTAGTTGGTGCACTCGATGAACTCACCGGTGACACCGCAGCGACCCGCGGTGACATCATGGCGCGGGTGCGGCAACTAAACAGTGTGAAAACTCGGCCAACCTTGCGCAGCGATCAACCAACGCTTGATTTTGAAATTGGCGAACAACTGCCAACCGGCAATGCAGAACCAACTCTGGCGCAAAAAATCAATGACGAGCTGAACATCATGCACATGGATGTTAGTGATCACGTGATTGAGCAATACCGCCCGATGCTCGACGCCATGGGCGTGCTGCGCAGCGACGAATTGGTTGGGTTGCGCAGCAAGACCGACGTGCTGGTAGCCGGTGTGCGCGTGGCCACCCAAACTCCGCCAATGCGCTCGGGCAAGCGCGTGGTGTTTATCACTTTGGATGACGGTGCCGGCTGTAGTGACGCCACCTTCTTTGATGAGGCGCAATCGCGCTGCAGTTCGGTGTTGTTCAACACCAGGCTGATGGTGATTGCCGGCAAAACCCGCCGCACCGGAGTGCGCGGAGTGTCACTGATGGCAGAGAACGCTTGGGATCTAACCGAGCTGTGGAATCAGTGGTTAGCGGCTAAAGCATCTTGAGGTCTTCGGCGATGGCACGCACATGCTCGCCAACAATGTTGTGACCACCAGAGTGCAGCATGAATTTCACGTTGGCACCGAGCTGCTGAAACTCTGCAATCAATCGGTCGATGCGCACCTGCGGTGAATACGCGTCGGAAGCACCATTGGCAATCCAGACATGCTTGCCGGTTAGATCAGGTTCACCCTTTTTGTGCGGTGTGGTTTCAAAAACCTTGTTGTTTCCGAAGGCTGCAACTCCAGCAACCGAATCTGGCTGCAGCAGCAAAAGCGAAGTTGCGGCATTGGCGCCATTTGAGAAACCCACCGCAAACACCTTATCGGCGTTGAAACCGTATTCACCGGATGCAGCCCACAAGAAGTTGGCCAACTCAGCGGAGTTATCGATTACTTCTTTTTCGTCGTAGGTATCTTGCTCAATCAACTTGAAAAAGCGGTTAGCACCGTCGCTCTTGCGCAAACCTCTAGGTGAAAGCAAGTTGGCGGTAGGGTCAAGCATTTTGCCAAGATTCAAAAGGTCATGCTCGTCGGCACCCGAACCGTGAAGCAACAACAGAGTGCGCGCACTGGCGACATCCGCAGCTGGAACCCAAACGTGTGGGCGGCTTAGATCGTTTGGATTAAACGACATTAAACGACCTCGAACGAACGCTTTGAAAGACCCATGAAGTAACCATCGATCTTGGTCTTGGCAATTTGCTCGGGAGTCGAAGCGGCACCAAGCGAAATGAACAACGGAGTGAAGTGTTCAACAGTTGGGTGCGCATAAGGCATGCCAGGAGCAGTGTTGCGATAGTTGATTAGGGTTTCGATGTCACCCTTGTCGAGCGCCTCTTGCGCCCAGTGGTCAAAGTCAGCCGACCAACCAGGTGCGGCCGCCTCAACGCGCCAGTCGCGAATGTATGGCAAGCCATGGGTCATGAAACCAGAGCCAATAACAAGCACGCCTTCTTCGCGAAGTGCACGCAAGCGACGACCTAAGTCGAGCAACTTCACCGGGTCGTGAGTTGGCATCGAAAGTTGCAGCACCGGAATGTCGGCATCTGGGTACATCACGCGAAGTGGAACCCAGGCACCGTGGTCGAGACCGCGCGAGGCATGCTGATGCAGCGGCTCGTTGTCGGGCATCAGCTTGGCAACCATCTCGCCTAGCCAAGAGGCATCCGGGGTTGCGTATTTCATGTTGTAGAACTTTGGGGCGAAACCACCGAAGTCATAAATCAAAGGGGTGTTTGCGGCAGTCGAAGAGATTGAGATTGGCGCGCTCTCCCAGTGGGCAGAGACAATCAAAATAGCTTTTGGCTTGGGCATTTCTTTGGCCCAGGCAGCCAGCTGACTCATCCACAGTTCGTCGTCAAGAAGCGGCGGAGCCCCGTGGCTGATGTAGAGCGATGGAAGAATCGAGGTAGTCATGAGTTAAGTAAACACCCTCTTGACAGAATTATTCCGCTTTTTGCTGAAATTCCTCTAAAACGGCTTCAGTGGCCGAACAACCAGAACGAGTGACCCCTGCGTCCATGTAGTCAATTAGCTGATCGAGGGTGCGCACGCCACCTGATGACTTGACCTTTAGGCGGTCGCCCACAGTTGCCTTCATCAGCTGCACGTTGTGCAGTGTGGCACCTTCACTCGCGAAACCCGTTGAGGTCTTTACATAGTCGGCGCCAGCCGCCTCGGTTAGTTCACAGGCTTTGACGATTTGCTCATCGTTCAAAAAGGCAGTTTCAAAGATCACTTTGACGCTGGCATCTTTGGCATGAGCCACATCAACCACTGCCTTGATGTCTTCGCGAACATAATCGAAATCGCCCGAAAGCAGCGCCGAGATATTCAAAACCATGTCGATTTCAACCGCGCCATTCTCGATGGCATCTTTGGTTTCAAACGCCTTGCTGGCGGTAGTTGCTGAGCCGTGCGGAAAACCAATCACGGTGCACACGTTCACACCAGAACCAGCCAGCAACTTTGCAGCGGCAGGCACATCCATAGGGCGAATGCAATAAGAAGCAGTTGCCCATTTGAGCGCAACCGCTGCCCCAGCTTCGACATCGGCATAGGTGAAGTCAGGCTTCAAGATTGAGTGATCGATTGTCTGAGCAACTTGCTTTAGCGTGAGGCCGCGGTAGGTTTTGGTCATATTCACAGTCTAGATTGGTCGTGTGCGTGTGACAGTGAAAGTTAAGCCAGGTTCCAAAAAGGGGCCTTTGGTTGAAACCGATGCCGATGGCGCACTCACCGTTTTTATCAAAGAACGCGCTGTGGATGGCGCCGCCAACGAAGGCCTCATCGAAGTTCTTGCCAAACACTACGGAATTGCAAAGTCCAAGATTGAAATTGAATCAGGCTTCACCTCACGCATAAAACGAGTTCAAGTAAGGAATGACTAATGCATATTGCAATTGCCAGCGACCACGCAGGTCGCTCTCTCAAATTGGAGATTAGGGCACTGCTTGAATCTATGGGGCACACGGTTACCGACTTTGGCACCGACACAGATGAAGCAGCGGATTTACCCGACTACGTTTTGCCAGCCACCCTGGCTGTAGCCAAGGGTGAAGCAGACCGCGGAATATTTGTTGATGGAGTTGGCTACGGCAGCGCAATGATCGCGAACAAGCTGCGAGGTATTTTTGCCGCTGTTTGTCAAGATTCATTTTGCGCGGAACTCGCCCGCTCGCACAGCGATACCAATGTGCTGTGCTTGGGCGGCAAGCTCATTGGCTCGGCTATTGCCCTTGAGATTGTTCGCGTTTGGATGACCACAGAGTGGCTGGGCACTAGCGAACCGAAGTATGCCCGCCGCGTTCAAAAGGTAGTCGACCTAGACAACCTTTACACGGCCTCGTTTTAGTTTTGAATAAATAAAAAACCACCCGAGTTGGGTGGTTTTTTATTTGTGGACCTAAGGGGATTTGAACCCCTGACCCCCTGCATGCCATGCAGGTGCGCTACCAGCTGCGCCATAGGCCCGTTCGTTGCCTAAGCAACTTTGTTAGTTTACACCAAGGTTATGCGGCTGGCACAGCGTCAAGTTTTACGATGGGGCAGTCTTTCCAAAGGCGCTCAAGCGAGTAATACATGCGATCTTCTTCGACCATGATGTGGCAAACCACGTCACCAAAGTCCAAGAGAATCCAGCGACCAGTCTCTTTGCCCTCGCGGCGCAGGTACTTAACCCCAGCTTCTAGCAACTTGAATTCGATTTCATCGGCAATAGAGGCAACCTGGCGCTCATTGCGACCAGAAGCCAAAAGGAAGATGTCGGTCAAAGGCATCGGGCCGGTGACATCCAGAGCCACCACGTTTTCTGCCAACTTATCTAGCGCCGCAGCGGCAGCAAGATTGGCGATTTGAATGGCTTTAGCGGTTGCAGTCACAGGTTCCTTTGAGGTTTGTTTACAAGAGTCCAAGCATATACGCAGCTAGTAGCAATCCACCCACGGTGACCATTAGCAACGAAGCGGTAAGCACCGCAAAAATTTGACCTTGGCCGCGGGCCAAGCGGGTGGGCATGATGCCGATTTTGCCTGCCGTGTTGACCACACCGCTCGCTCGAAGCGGTGCAATCGTTGAAACGTAGCCGCTGATGCTGTCTTGCACGGTGGCATCGTCAACCTCGGATGCATCCAAGATGGTTGAGATTTCGCCGGTGTTGGTGGTCAACTTTGGCAGTTCAATGGAGCCAGTCTTGAGCAGCTCGCCGGTTTCGGTGATGTGCACATTTAGGTTAGCCAGCGGGTCTTCGGGCACAATCATGATCGATGCAGTCTGCGGCTCGATGTTTAGGTTTGGCGATACCGCGAAAAGTTGAATGCCTGAGGTGATTGGTTCCTCAGCCTCAGCAAGAACCTCATCAAAGGCAGGTGCTTCAGTTGCTGCAACCTCGATAGCGGCTTCAGTTGCGGCAGCTGCCTCAAGATTCTGAGCAGCCTCCTGGGGTGAAGCTGCCGGCACAACACCGCGCTTCTCAAAATCGCGCAATTGGCGACGAGACAAAAATAAACTGCTAGTTGCCGGTGTCGCGATAATTTCTGGTTCATCGTTTGCAACAACTTCAACAGCTGCTAACGGCGCAGGCGCGGCTTCAACTGGCTGAGGTAAGGGCTGATCTTGCACTGCCGGTGAAGTCGGCACGACTGTGCCATTGCGTTCGGCTTCACGCAATTCACGTCGAGACTGAAACTGACCTTCGGTCATTTGCCACCTCGATAAAGTTTGTGTTTTGCAATGTATTGAACAACTCCATCTGGCAACAGGTACCAAATTGGTTTTTTGTCGGCAACGCGTGCACGAATATCAGTTGAAGAAATAGCTAGAGCTGGAATCTCCAAAAGTGAAACAACACCGTGCGGAGATTCTGGAACAGCCAAGGCATGCCCGGGTCGACTAACCGCAACAAAGTGCGCCATGCCCCAAATCTTTTCGATGTCCTTCCAAGAAAGAATTTGCGAAATAGCGTCGGCCCCTGTGATGAAGAAAAGTTCGGCATCAGGATATTCGTTGCTGATGTCATTGAGCGTGTCGATTGTGTAGGTTGGGCCGTCGCGATCGATATCAGCGCGGCTCACTTTGAACCTCGGATTAGATGCGGTGGCAATCACCGTCATTAAATAACGGTGCTCCCCCGTGGTGAAGTTTTGTTTTTGCCAAGGCTCGCCCGTTGGCACGAAGACCACTTCGTCAAGATTGAACGCAGCTGCTGCTTCGCTGGCGGCCACTAAGTGGCCATAGTGAATTGGGTCGAAGGTGCCGCCCATCACGCCGAGACGAATTTTGCTCATGCGATTTTGCCGCTAGGTAACTCCTAGTGGTGGCCCTTTGACTCTTTGTGATCGTGACGGTTTGCCACGTCACGGTAAGACCAGGTGACAAGACCAAGCAAGATGAAGGTGCCGATTGCAATTACACCAAACCAGAAAGATGGGAATGGCAATGTGACGCCTGCTTCTTCTGCCGCAAGAATTACGTTCAATTTTTCTCCTCAGAACCTCTCCAGAATAACCTAGCCGAGCCCGGTTTAGGCTCTAACCTGCCCGCTGCCGCGAACTAGCCACTTGGTAGAAGTTAGCTCTTGCAAGCCCATTGGGCCGCGCGCATGCAGTTTCTGGGTCGAAATGCCAACTTCGGCACCAAAACCGAACTCGCCACCATCGGTGAAACGAGTCGAGGCATTCACCATCACGGTTGAAGAATCAACCTCATTCAAGAAGCGTTCCGCGTTGCTGACGTTCTCGGTGATGATCGATTCGGTGTGCTTGGTCGAGTAAGTAGCAATGTGTGCCAGCGCCTCATCTAGGTTTTTCACAACTTTCACAGCGATGTCAAGGTCGTGATATTCGGCCCGCCAGTCCTCTTCGGTTGCCGCCACCGCAGCAAAGAAGTTTTGCTGGGTGACTTCATCGCCGTGAACCGTCACTCCAGACTCAGACAATCGATCAAGTACTGCAGGCAAAATGCGCTCGACAGCATTCTCGTGAATTAGCAGGGTCTCAACCGCATTGCAAACACTCGGACGCTGAACCTTGGCGTTGTGAATGATTTCCACTGCCCAATCCAAACGAGCTGTCTCATCAACAAAAATGTGCACCACGCCATCGCCGGTTTGAATAACCGGCACCTTGGCCTCTTCAACTACCTGGCGAATCAAGCCAGCGCCGCCACGTGGAATCAATACGTCAATCAAACCGACCGCACGCATCATTTCAACGCCGCCATCGCGACCGAATTCATCCACGGTTTGCACTGCATCTGAATTCAAACCGGCAATTGCCAGCGCGTCTTGCAGCAACTTAACCAAAACCGCATTGGTGTGTTCGGCTGCGCGACCACCGCGAAGCACGGTGGCATTTCCGCTCTTGATTGCCAGCACAGCAATGTCTATGGTGACGTTTGGTCGAGCCTCATAAATTACACCGATAACACCAAGTGGCACACGCACCTGAGTGAGCTTCAGCGCATTTGGCAAAGACATACCGCGGATAACATCACCCACCGGGTCTGGCAAGGAAACGATTTGTAAAACCGAATCAGCAATTGCCTGAATTCGACCGTGGTCTAGGCGCAAACGGTCTTGAAGGCTTGCAGTCATGCCATCGGCAACACCGTTAGCGAGGTCTTTTTGATTGGCAGCGATAATCTCATCTGCACGGATTGGCAACAGCGAGGCAACCTGCTGAAGCACTTCATTCTTAACTGTGGTTGAGGCTTGAGCGAGTGAACCGGCAGCTTGCTTAGCTAGACGAATCTTGTCGATTGCAGAAACCATGTTTAAACCCTAATTTCGTTTATTTATTGGTTGGCTCAAACCAAGTGCCAATGTTGGCACCAGCCAAAGCCTCAGAAACTAAATCGGTGCTGGTCAACAACACGGCCACGCCAGAATCGGTTGCAAGCTTCGCAGCGGAAACCTTGGTAGCTGCGCCACCGGTGCCAACTTTTGAACCGGTGCCGCCAATTTCAATGCCAGACATGTCTGAACCGGCAGAAACAATCTCAATACGCTTTGCGCCATCTTTTTCTGGTGGCATGTCATACAGGCCGTCAACGTCGCTCAGCAAAATGAGAGCGTCAGCATCAACAAGCACGGCAACTAGCGCAGCCAGTCGATCGTTGTCGCCAAACTTAATTTCGTGAGTTGCCACTGTGTCGTTTTCGTTCACGATTGGCAAAGTGCGAAGCTTCACCAGTTGCTCAAGGGTTGCCTTAGCGTTGTTGCGGGTCTCATCGTGTTCAAAGTCACCAGAGGTAAGCAAAACCTGGCCAACAATAATCGAGTACTTTTCGAGACTCGCCTGGTAGCGAGCAATCAGCTTGCTTTGCCCCACTGAGGCAAGCGCCTGCACCATAGGCAAATCATCTGGGCGGGCTGTGAGATTAAAAAGTGGCAGCGCATTTGCAATGGCACCCGAGGTAACAAGAATCACTTCGGTGCCACGAGCGTTCGACTTTGCCAGTGCATCTACCAGCAGGTCAATTTTGTTTTCGTTAGCACCGCTAATCGAAGACGAACCAACCTTCACAACCACACGCTTTGCGGTTGCTAACTCGCTTCTGTCTCGAAGTGTCACTTAGTCTTCCTTTTCGAAGTCCTCTGGCTTAGACCAGATGCCGGCTTCGCCTTCTTTTCTTAGTTCGTCACGAGCGGCTGCCTTGGCATCCATGCGCTCGGTATAAGTTTGACGGCGCTGCTTTGTGGTTCGACGTTCATTCATGTCGAGTCGCGCATCGGTGCCTCGAGGGCCAGAGATCAATTCGGCTGCAGAGTTGATAGTTGGCTCCCAGTCGAAGATCACACCCTTGCCTGGGCCAATAACAACGGTTGAGCCAGCTTCGGCGCCCGCCTTGTAGAGCGCGTCTTCAAGACCGATTTTTGCCAGACGGTCACCTAGGTAACCAACAGCCTCTTCGTTGCCAAACTGAGTTTGAGCAACCCAACGCTCTGGCTTAACGCCAAGCACGCGGTAAATCTTCTCTTCGCCATACATCTCGGTTTTAACTTCAAACTTCGACTCATCGCGCTTTGACTGCATCAACTGAATGCGTGGCTTTGCCGGTGCAGTCTGCTTGTCTTTGCGAGCCTGCTCTACCAGTGCCGCAAGGGCATAGTTCAATTCGCGCAAACCCCCGTGGCTTGCCGCAGAGATTATGAAAACTTTGTAGCCGCGAGCTTCTAGATCTGGCTTTACAAACTCTGCCAACTCTTTGCCATCAGGAACATCGGCTTTGTTCAGCGCTATCAACTGCGGGCGCTGAGTAAGCGGCAGTTCACCCTCTGGAACTGCATAGGCATCTAGCTCTTTAAGTATCTTGTCGAGGTCGCTAACCGGGTCGCGGTTTGGCTCGATGGTTGCACAGTCAATAACGTGCAGCAAAGCTGCGCAGCGCTCAACGTGACGCAAGAACTGCAAGCCAAGGCCCTTGCCTTCGCTGGCGCCTTCAATCAGACCAGGCACATCTGCGATGGTGAAGCGAGTGTCGCCGGCCTGAACCACACCAAGGTTCGGGTGCAAAGTTGTGAATGGGTAATCGGCGATCTTTGGTCGTGCTGCGCTAAGTGCCGCAATCAAAGAAGACTTACCTGCAGATGGGTAACCCACCAATGCGATATCAGCAACGGTCTTGAGTTCAAGAATTACATCGCCAGACCAACCAGGCACACCCAAAAGTGCAAAACCAGGTGCCTTGCGCTTGGTGCTTGCCAGAGCAGCGTTGCCCAGGCCGCCCATGCCGCCTTCACCAATGATGAGTTCCATGCCTGGCTCGTCGAGGTCGGCAATCATTACACCTTTGGCGTTTTTAACTACTGTGCCAACCGGAACCGGTAGCACCAAGTTTTCACCGTGGTGACCGTTGCGGTAATCACCGGCACCGTCGCCACCGTCGCCAGCGGCTCGGTGTGGGTGAAAGTGAAAGTCAAGAAGAGTTGTGACGTTTGGGTCTGAGATCAGCGAGATGCTGCCGCCCTTGCCACCATCGGCACCGTCTGGGCCGCCGAGTGGCTTAAATTTTTCGCGGTGAACCGAAACACAGCCGTCGCCGCCGTTGCCCGCACGCACGTGAAGGGTCACTTGATCAACAAATGAAACCAAGGTCATCTCCTTCTAGTGAATTAATTTTAGAAAAAAGAAAGGCGAGCCCAACGGCTCGCCTTCTTTAGAAAACTTGAACCGCTTATTCGCCTTCGATGATGTTTACAACGCGGCGACCACCCTTGGTGCCGAATTCAACTACACCAGCAGCTAGTGCGAATAGGGTGTCGTCTTTACCCTTGCCAATGTTGGCACCTGGGTGAAAGTGAGTTCCGCGCTGACGAACGATGATCTCGCCTGCGTTAACTTCTTGACCTGCGTAACGCTTAACGCCTAGACGCTGTGCGTTTGAATCGCGACCGTTTCGGGTCGAGCTAACACCTTTTTTCGAAGCCATTTTGGGTTAGTCCTTTACTTGATCTCTGTGACCTGAACGCGGGTCAACTCTGAACGGTGACCTTGACGCTTCTTGTAGCCGGTCTTGTTCTTGTACTTCTGAATGATGATCTTTGGACCACGTAGGTCGTTTAGAACTTCAGCGGTTACCTTAACCTTGGCAAGCTCTGCTGCCTTGGTGGTGACCTTGTCGCCATCAACTAGAAGAAGAGCGGTTAGCTCAATCTTGCCGTTGGCATCAGCCTTGATACGGTCAAGCGTAACGATGGTGCCTACTGACACCTTCTCTTGACGGCCGCCTGCGCGGACTACTGCGTAAACCACAGATCTACCCTTTGTTCGAAAGTCTTATTTTGTTGCGGTGAAAATACTCAACAGGCAACGAGGGTCTAGTCTACATCGCCAGCTGGCTGGGGTCAAACCCTTTAGCCACCTATTTCTGCATTGTTTGAAGCATTTGCTGGCACGACGTTTCCGGCGCTGGTGGCTCGGCGCGGCTTGCGACGCCCCTGCCCCGGTGCTTTTGGCTCTGGCAGAGCCTCCAACACGGCCTCCAGCATCTTTTCTGCATCCGAGTTATTGTCTGCAGAAGTCTTTGCTGTAGGAAGAACGATTGGCGATGGCTCGCCTGCTGCCTCATGAGCAGCCACGGTTGAAGCGGCAATCTGGGTGATCACGCTGTTGATCTTGATTGCGCTCTCTGGGGTCACTACCTTGGCCGGTTCTGGCTTCTGGTTGCGATCCTGGCGGTTCTTCTTGCCCTGCTTTTGGTTTTGGTTCTGGTTTTGCGGGCGTGAATCTTCACCAAGATTGTGCTTTGAACGCATGATCGGCTCGTGGTGCACAATCACACCTCGGCTGGCACAGGCTTCACAAGGCTCGCTGAATGCCTCAAGCAGGCCGATGCCCAACTTCTTGCGAGTCATCTGAACCAAACCAAGCGAGGTAACCTCGGCCACCTGGTGCTTGGTGCGGTCGCGGCTTAGGCATTCCATCAAACGACGCTGAACCAAATCACGGTTTGACTCGAGCACCATGTCGATGAAGTCCACCACGATGATTCCACCGATGTCGCGCAAGCGCAGCTGGCGCACGATTTCTTCGGCAGCTTCAAGGTTGTTCTTGGTCACGGTCTCTTCAAGGTTTCCGCCTGAACCAACAAACTTTCCGGTGTTTACGTCAACCACGGTCATTGCTTCGGTGCGGTCGATAACCAATGAACCACCCGACGGCAAGTAAACCTTGCGCTCAAGCGCCTTGGCAATTTGCTCACCAACGCGGTACTCATCAAATATGTCTTTGCTGCCGGTGTATTTTTCAACACGCTCAAGCAGGTCAGGTGCAACTGACTGCAGGTATTCCTCAATGGTTTCGCGTGCGTCATCGCCAGCGATGATCATCTTTTGGAAGTCTTCGTTGAAAACGTCACGAACAATCTTGACCAAAAGGTCTGGCTCGCTGTGCAACAGCACCGGAGCCTGGCCCTTTTCAACCTTCTTGCTGATCTCAGCCCACTGCTGCTGCAGGCGCTGCACATCCAAAGTTAATTGCTCTTCGGTTGCACCTTCAGCTGCGGTGCGAACAATCACACCAGCATCTTCGGGCAGAATCTCTTTCAAAATTTTCTTTAGGCGGGCGCGCTCTGAATCTGGCAGCTTGCGAGAGATGCCGTTCATTGAACCGTTTGGCACGTAAACCAAGTAGCGGCCAGGCAATGAAACCTGGCTGGTTAGACGTGCGCCCTTTTGACCAACTGGGTCTTTAGTCACCTGAACCAAAACGGTGTCGCCACTCTTCAGTGCGAGTTCGATGCGGCGCGGCTGGTTGCCAGTTTCGGCAAGTTCCCAGTCAACTTCACCCGAGTAAAGCACGGCGTTGCGGCCACGGCCAACGTCAACGAACGCGGCTTCCATCGAAGGCAAAACGTTTTGCACCTTGCCCAGGTAGACGTTGCCAATTAGCGAAGCCTCGGATGCCTTAGCGACATAGTGTTCAACCAAAATGCCGTCTTCGAGCACGCCAATTTGAATCTTGCCGTCTTTAGAGCGAACCACCATGTGGCGGTCAACAGCTTCACGACGAGCAAGGAATTCAGATTCGGTAATTGTGGTGCGACGACGACCAGCATCGCGACCATCACGGCGGCGCTGCTTTTTGGCTTCAAGACGAGTTGAACCCTTAACGCGGGTTGGCTCGTTGCTCGGAGCTTTTGGTTCGCGCGGGGTGCGCACCTTGACAACTGTGTTTGGGTCAACGGCATCAACGGTGCCCTCTTCACCGGCGCGACGACGTGAACGACGACGCTTGTGGCTGTCATCGCCTTCTGGTGCATCGGCAACTGGGCGACCGCGCTTGCTGTCGATCTTTGGGGTTGGCAAGTCTGGCGCCATGAACATCAACGATGTGGCTGATGGCGGGGTTAGTGCTGCAGGGGCTGCAGCAACCGCAGTAGCTTCTGATTCGGCAGGCTTTTCAGCCTTGGCCTTGGTGGCGCGCTTTGCCGGTGCCTTCTTTGCTGCAGGCTTTTCGGCCTTGGCTATAACCTCGTCAACCGAGGCAGGCGCCTTTTTAGCAGCCGGCTTGCGCACAGTTGCCTTTTTGACTGCTGGTTTTTTAGTTTCGTCGGTGGCCGCCGCAACTGCATCAACTGCAGTTGCCTTTGCCTTGCGAACGCGGGTTGCCTTAACAGGCTGTTCAAAATCTTCGTTTTTCACCATTTCTGGTGCACTCCAAGCTGCCTAGCCCTAGGCCACACGCACTAGTTCCAAGGCTTAAAAACCGTTGTCACTCACGATTGTGAATGACCAAAACTGTGTGCAAGTTGCTTATTTTTTGCGGTTCTCGCTGCCCGATGGGTCTTGCGCGACGTCAACGCCAAAGCACTTGCAAAATCTTTAGTCGCACCAGTGTGGTGGCGCAACTCCTATCAGTATGCCATCTGGGCCGTGAAATGTCACCAAAGACGCGTGCGATACTGATTTGATGAGCAACCCTTCAAACACAATTACGCTGCAGCCAAGCAAGAGTTTTGCCTGGAATTTGATAATTACGGGCATCGTGGGCTGGTTTGCGGCCTTCTCGCTAGTGCTCGAGCGCATTCACGTGGCCGGCAACCCAGATGCCACCCTAAGCTGCGACATCAGCCCATTTATTAGCTGTAAGTCAGTGATGTTGACCCCGCAGGCTTCACTCCTCGGATTTCCGAACCCGATTATCGGCCTAGCGGCTTTTATTGCCCCAATTGTGGTGGGTGTGGCAATTCTCGCCGGCGCCCGCTTTGCTGCGTGGTTCTGGCGACTGTTTGCCCTTGGCGTGACCGTGGGCTTCTTGTTTGTGCTTTGGCTGTTTAGCCAGAGCACCTTTGTGATTAACGTGCTGTGCCCTTATTGCATGGTTGCCTGGGCGGCCATGGTGCCAATGTTCTGGCGCGTGTTTATTTTCGGTGCCAACGACGGCTTTATTGACACCCCAATCAAGTGGGTAAGATTCTTTGACTGGGCCGCCAACAAGGCTTGGCTTTTCACCGCGATCACCGAGGCAATCGTGATTTTGACCATCGTGATTCGTTTCTGGAAATTCTGGCCAACACTGTTTTAGACATAAAAAAATCGGGTCTGCATTGCAGGCCCGATTTTTTTATTTAATGCTTAGAACCAAAGAGCCAGTTCGCGAGCTGCAGACTCAGCTGAGTCAGAACCGTGAACCAGGTTTTGCTGAACCTTCAATCCCCAGTCACGGCCAAGGTCACCGCGAATGGTGCCTGGTGCAGCAACTGTTGGGTTCGTTGCGCCAGCTAGCGAGCGGAAACCCTCGATGACACTGTTGCCCTCGAGCTTGATGGCAACAACCGGGCCGCTCATCATGAAATCAATCAGTGGCTCATAGAAAGGCTTGCCTTCGTGTTCGGCATAGTGCGCACCGAGCAATTCACGGCTTGCAGTCATTAGCTTTAGATCGCCAACCACATAACCCTTTGCTTCACAGCGACGGATAATTTCACCGATCAGATTGCGACCAACACCGTCTGGCTTGATCAATACGAGTGTCGATTCGCTCATTTATTTCTCCTCTGAGATTTCTGCTTCAACTACAAAACCATTTTGACGATCTAGCGCAGCACGAGCGCGATCGATGGTGACACCGGCAATCATGGCCCACGCCCAAAGACAAACAAAGATGCCACCAACAAACCACATCAATGGAACCCAAACGCCGAGGCTAAGCACTACAAGCTGCAGGAACCATCCCCAGTAATAAGAAACTTTGGTGCCCAAAACCGCTGGAGTGATGATTAGCAAGAAAGCGATGGTTAGACCAATAGCCCAAACCAGCGGACCATCGGCAACCTTGAGACCAAAGGCCACGAGGGTTGCAAAAAAGACTACGAATGATTCAAACGCCAACAGCATTGAACTAAGTGCGCGTTGGGTTGATTTTGCCTTGGGTCTACTCATCTTGATCTGCCTCTATCTGCTTCAACTTTAGAACGTCGCCAACTAGCGTGACCGAACCGGTGACCACAATTGCGCCAGGTTGACCAGCAGGAATTTTGAGCGCCGCTTCAGCAATTGCCCACTGCGGGTTCTCTTGAATGGTCACTCGGTCGTTGCCAAGAATCTTGCGAGCAAGGGTCGCCAGCTCTTCTGCGGCAATCGCGCGAAGCGAGGAAGACTGCGTGATGATGACTTCTACCAAGCTATCGTCGAGCGCTTCAAGAATTGGCCCGGCCTCTTTGTCACCAAGGATTGAAATAACGCCAACCGCGTATGGTGCACCAAAAGAGTCCTTCAAAGCTCTGGCCAAAGAATGCGCACCATCTGGGTTGTGTGCCGCATCGAGAATCGTTAGTGGTTCACGACCAACAACCTGCAAGCGACCGGGTGATGAGAAGTCGGCAAACGCGGCACGAACTACGTCATCCATAATTCGTTGTTGACCGCCACCGAGAAACGCCTCAACGGCGGCAACCGCAAGAGCTGCGTTTTGAGCTTGGTAGTAGCCATGCACTGGCAGGTTCAAATCGCGATACTCCCCTGCAATGCTTCGCACGCTCACATTTTGACCAAGGATGTTTGGTTCGCTGTCGATAACTTCGAAATCTGAACCGTAGATTTTGAATGATTCTGCAAGGTCTTTGGCTTTGCTCTGCAGCTCAGCAAGCGCCTCTTGGTTTTGAATTGAAGACACAACCAACGCACCAGGTTTGATGATGCCAGATTTGGTTTGCGCTATTTCTTTCAACGTGCTTCCAAGGCGATCTGTGTGATCGATTGAAATTGGAGTGAACACCGCGACGTCACCGTCGGCAATGTTGGTTGAATCCCAAGCGCCACCCATGCCAACTTCAAGCACCAAAACATCAACCGGAGCATCGGCAAAAATGGCAAATGCCAGAACAGTTAGCGCCTCAAAGAATGTCAACTTGTTTTCGCCAGCAGCGTCGAGTTCGGCGTCAACAATTTCTAGAATCGGTGCGATTTCGGTCCACACGTTGTAAAGACGTTCGTCAGTTACCGGGTCGCCATCCAAAGAAATTCGCTCGTTGATTTTCACAAGGTGCGGGCTGGTGAAACGACCAGTGCGCAAACCGTGCTCGCGCAGCAATCGCTCAATGAATCGGCTGGTGCTGGTTTTGCCGTTGGTGCCGGTGACGTGAATGATTCGGTAAGCCTTTTGCGGGTCACCTAGCAGCTCAGCCGCTCGCATGGTTGCACTGAGTCGTGGTTCAAGTTTGTTCTCTGGCATGCGTGACAGCAAAGCCTCTTCGACCTGCGCAGCCAGCAACTGCCAGTAGTGATCGTCGCTTAGGTGATCGCTCAAAGCTTTGCCACCGAAATTTGAACCTGTTGGTTTTCACCAACCGCAACCGCGTTTGCGGGTGCAGAGTTGCTTACGGTTTCAATTTCAAGGGTCAGAGTTTCACTCTTAACAAGTTCGGCATGTTCGGCGACTGCAGCGAGCACATCATCGGGCGCGGTGAGAGTTAGCTTGATGCGATCGCTCACATCAAGATCTGCATCTTTTCGAGCCTGCTGAATTGCACGAATTACATCGCGAGCCAAACCTTCGGCAGCCAACTCTGCAGTCACTTTGCCATCCAGAATCAGGAATCCACCGGATGGCAGAATTCCGATGAATTCGGTGACTCCGGTTTCTTCAAGTTTCTCTGAGGTGTCGGCTACCAAGTCGATTACATATTCGCCTTCGATGAGTGGCACGCCACCGGCAATTACGACACCGTCAACATCTGTCCAGTCCCCAGCCTTAGCGGCTTGAATTACTGCTTGAACATTCTTGCCAATACGCGGGCCAGCAGCACGCGAGTTAACGGTCAGACGCTTGATCACACCAAACTCAGTGGTGGAATCGAGTGACATCTCAACCAACTGCACGTGCTTCACGTTTAGCTCGTCGGCGATAATCTCGCTAAATTCTTCGAGACCAGCAACGTTTTTAGTGACCGCGGTTAGCTTGGCAAGTGGCAAGCGCACGCGAAGCCCGTTGGCCTTGCGCAAACTTGAAGCCACCGAAGTGACGCTGCGAACTTGGTCCATTGCTTCTACCAGCGCTGCGTCGTGCGGCAGCTCACTGGCAACCGGCCAGCTTTCTAGGTGCACGCTTCGGCCGTTGGTGAGACCCTTCCAAATTTCTTCGGTGACCATTGGCAGCAGTGGCGCCGCAACGCGACACATTGTCTCGAGCACTGTGTAGAGAGTGTCGAATGCTTCGGATGAGCCCTGCCAGAAACGATCGCGCGAACGACGCACGTACCAGTTGGTAAGAACATCGGCAAAATCGCGAAGTGCCGAAGCGGCCGAGTAAGAGTCGAAGTTGTTTAGGTGACCTTCAACTTCGTTGATTAGGTCGTGAGTCTTTGAGAGCAAGTAGCGATCGAGCACGTTGGTGCTGTCGGTTGAACGCTTGGCCTCATAGTTTGAAGCGTTGGCGTAAAGCGAGAAGAAATACCAGGTGTTCCAAAGTGGCAATAGCACCTGACGCACACCTTCGCGAATGCCCTGCTCGGTAACAATCAGATTGCCACCGCGCAAGATTGGGCTCGACAACAAGAACCAACGCATTGCGTCAGCACCATCTCGGTCGAACACTTCGTTTACGTCTGGGTAATTGCGCAAAGACTTCGACATCTTCTGGCCATCATTGCCAAGGATGATGCCGTGCGAAACGGCCGACTTAAACGCTGGGCGATCAAACAAAGCAGTTGAAAGAACGTGCAGCGTGTAGAACCAACCGCGAGTTTGACCAACGTATTCAACGATGTAGTCGCCTGGGTTGTGAGTGTCGAACCAGTCACGGTTTTCAAACGGATAGTGCGCTTGCGCAAATGGCATCGAACCAGACTCAAACCAGCAGTCCAAAACTTCTGGCACACGACGCATAGTTGACTTGCCCGTTGGGTCGTCTGGGTTTGGTCGAGTCAGCTGATCGATTACCGGGCGGTGGAAGTCTGCGGGGCGAACGCCGAAGTCTTTTTCAAGAGCATCTAGCGAACCGTACACATCAATGCGCGGATAGTTTGGGTCATCTGATTTCCAAACTGGAATTGGCGCGCCCCAGAAACGATTGCGGCTAATTGCCCAGTCGCGAACATTTTCGAGCCACTTGCCGAAAGAGCCATCCTTGGTGTGCTCAGGAGTCCAGTCAATCTCTTGGTTTAGCTCAAGCATGCGATCACGCAATTTTGTGGTCTCAACGAACCACGAAGAAACAGCCTTGTAAATTAGAGGATTCTTGCAGCGGTAACAGTGTGGGTAAGAGTGTTCATAAGAAGCCTGGCGAAGCACACGACCTTCAGTCTTTAGCTTTTGCGAGATTGGCTTGTTGGCGTCAAAAACGTGCTGACCCTCAAAGTCGGTGACGATGCTGTTGAACTCGCCGCGCTCGTTTATCGAAACATAAGTAGGAATGCCCGCATCGTTACAAACGCGCTGGTCATCCTCGCCGTAGGCAGGTGCCTGGTGCACGATGCCAGTTCCATCGGTGCTGCCAACATACTCATCCGCCAAAACTTGCCAAGCATTTGAAATTTCAAACTTGGTATCGTCTGCGTAGTAGTTGAATAAAGGCTCATACTTCAGACCTGCAAGTTCGCGACCCAGGTAGGTGTCACCAATCGCTTCGTTCAAAGCTTTGGATGATTCGTATCCCAAGTCTTTTGCATAACCTGCAGCAAGTGACTTAGCCAAAATGTATCGAGTGCCAGGGGCGCCGCCATCAGCTGCGCCAGCCGCACCGGCAGGCACGATCGAATATTCGATTTCTGGGCCAACTGCCAACGCAAAGTTGGTTGGCAAAGTCCAAGGAGTAGTCGTCCAGGCAAGTAGACGCACACCCTCAAGTTCTTGACCCTCAGCAATTGGGAAAGTCACGGTGAGGGTTTGGTCTTGACGGTTTTTGTAAACCTCGTCGTCCATGCGCAGCTCGTGGTTTGAAAGCGGAGTCTCGCAGCGCCAGCAATATGCCAACACCTTGAAACCCTCGTAGATCAAACCTTTTTTGTGCAGCTCGCTAAATGCCCAGAGCACACTCTCGGTATAAGGAGTGTCTAGCGTCTTGTAGTCGTTGTCGAAGTCAACCCAGCGAGCCTGGCGAGTGATGTAGCTGCGCCACTCTTCGGTGTACTTCAAAACTGAGGTGCGGCAGTAGTCATTGAACTTGTCGATGCCGTATTTTTCGATCTCAGGTCGGCCCGAGATGCCTAGCTGACGCTCGGCTTCAACTTCGGCCGGCAAACCGTGGGTGTCCCAACCAAAGCGACGCTCAACGCGATAACCCTGCATGGTCTTGAAACGCGGAACCATGTCTTTGGCATAACCGGTAAGTAGGTGGCCATAGTGAGGCAAACCGTTGGCAAATGGAGGGCCGTCGTAAAAGACGAATTCCTCGGCGCCGGCACCTTTGCGCTGGTCAATCGAGGCCTGAAAAGTGCCATCCTTAGCCCAGAAATCAAGAATTTGCTCTTCAACTGCCGGAAAACTAGGGCTTGGGTTTACACCTTCGCGCGCGGCGTTAGTCGAATCGGCGTTCTTGGGATACATGCAGGGCTTTCTGGCAGTCAAGCAAAAGGATTTCTGTTATCAATGTTAACCTGTAACAAACCCCTTTCTTGGAGACTTTACGCGTGAATACTGCCCAATCCGGCTCATCGAGCATCCTTAGCCCCGCCGACGCACCCGAAAAAGTGGGCGTCGAGGGCCTCGAGGAAAAGTGGGGGCTGCGCTGGGAAGAAGAAGGCGTCTATCGTTTTCGACGCGAGGCTTCGCGCGATGAGATTTATTCGATCGACACCCCGCCGCCAACCGTTTCTGGTTCGCTGCACGTGGGTCACGTTTTTAGCTACACCCACACCGATGTTGTTGCCCGCTATAAGCGCATGCAGGGCCTAGAGGTTTACTACCCAATGGGCTGGGATGACAACGGTTTGCCAACCGAGCGTCGCGTGCAGAACTTCTTCGGTGTTCGTTGCGACCCGTCACTTCCATATGTGGATGGCTTCGTGCCACCGTTTGAGGGCGGCGACAACAAGAGCTCAAAGGCTGCCGACCAAGTTGCCATTTCACGCCGCAATTTCATTGAACTTTGCGAACGTTTGACTACCGAAGACGAGAAGCAATTTGAGGCACTTTGGCGCCGCCTTGGTCTTTCGGTTGACTGGAGCCAGACCTACCAAACCATTTCGCCTGCAGCTATTGCTGTTTCGCAAAAAGCTTTCTTGAACAACCTTGCCCGTGGCGAGGCTTATCAGTCGATGGCCCCGACCCTGTGGGACATCACTTTTAGAACTGCAGTGGCACAGGCCGAACTTGAAGACCGTGAACAACCGGGCGCCTACCACCGTCTTGGTTTCAACGGCCCAGACGGCAAGATTTTCATCGAAACCACTCGCCCAGAACTATTGCCGGCCTGTGTTGCTTTGGTTGCGCACCCAGATGACGAGCGCTACCAGGGTTTGTTTGGCAAGACCGTGAAGACTCCGCTTTTCGATGTTGAGATTCCAGTGGTTGCGCACCGCTTGGCGCAGATTGACAAGGGCTCGGGCATTGCCATGATCTGTACTTTTGGTGACGTCACCGACGTTGTCTGGTGGCGCGAACTTGACTTGCCAAACCGCGCAATTTTGGGCTGGGATGGCCGAATCATCGAAGAGGTGCCAGACGCAATTGTGAGTGAGCAGGGCAAGGCTGCCTATGCAGAACTTGTTGGCAAAACCGTGTTCTCTGCCAAGCAACGCATTGTTGAACTGCTGCAGGAATCTGGCGACATGGTTGGCGACCCAAAGCCAATCACTCACGATGTGAAGTTTTTCGAAAAGGGCGACAAGCCACTCGAAATCGTTTCAACTCGCCAGTGGTACATCCGCAACGGTGGTCGGGATGCAAATGTGCGCGAGCGTTTGATCGAACTTGGCAAGCAGTTGAACTTTCACCCTGATTTCATGCGCGTGCGTTTTGAAAACTGGGTAAACGGACTAACCGGCGACTGGCTAATTTCACGCCAGCGTTTCTTTGGTGTTCCAATTCCAGTTTGGTACGCATTGGATGCCAACGGCGAAGCTAACTTTGAGACTCCCCTGGTTCCTAGTGCCGAGTCGCTCCCGATCGACCCATCAATCGATGTACCTTCGGGGTACACCGAAGCGCAGCGCGGCGTTGCCGGCGGCTTCATTGGCGAGATGGACATCATGGACACTTGGGCGACCTCATCGTTGACCCCACAGCTTGCTGGTGGTTGGATTGCCGACCCAGAAAAGTTTGCGAAGGTTTTCCCATACGACCTTCGCCCTCAGGGCCAAGACATTATTCGCACCTGGTTGTTCTCAACCCTGTTGCGTTCAGAGCAAGAGCACGGTCAGTTGCCATGGTCGAACGCGGCAATCTCCGGATGGATTCTTGACCCAGACCGCAAAAAGATGTCGAAGTCAAAGGGCAACGTTGTTGTGCCTGCAGAGCCGATTGATAATCACGGCGCCGACGCGGTTCGCTACTGGGCTGCTTCTGCTCGTCTTGGCACCGACGCAGCATTTGACGAAGGTCAGATGAAGGTTGGTCGCCGTTTGGCAATCAAACTTTTGAACGCTGCCAAGTTTGCACTTTCATTTGAAGTGCCTGCCGGCCACACCAAGGTGACTGAACCTATTGATCAGGCCATGCTGCTTGATCTAGCCAACGTTGTGACCTTGGCTACCGAAGCATTCGAGAACTACGACCACACCAAGTCACTCGAGTTGACCGAGAAGTTCTTCTGGACTTTCACCGACGACTACCTTGAGCTAGTCAAAGAACGCGCATACGGTCAGGGTGGCGTTGACGCTGCGCAGCAGGCATCCGCGGCAATTGCACTTCGCACGGCACTGCACACCATGTTGCGTTTGTTTGCACCGTTCTTGCCTTTTGCAACCGACGAGGTTTGGGGCTGGTGGCAGAAAGATGCGGGTTCAATTCACCGTGCAGCCTGGCCAACTCACGCAGAGATTGCAGCCGACCTAGATGGCAGCAACCTTGGCCTGCTTGAGCTTGCATCGACTGCACTGCTTGGCGTTCGCAAGGCTAAGTCTGACGCCAAGGTCTCTATGAAGGCTGATGTTGAATCTGCGGTTATTGAAGCACCGACTGCAACATTGACAAGTTTGCGTTTGCTTGAGACTGACTTGAAGTCGGTTGGTCGCATTGCAACCCTGGGCTACGCCGAAGGCGAAGTTGTTGCGATGGTTGATGTTGTGCTGGCAGAAAAACCAGAAGCTTAAGCAGTTTTGCGGTTGCTCTTAAACGGAACCGTTTGAGGCACAGCACCTTCGCTAACAACGGCCTTGGTAATTTTTACAACACCTTGAACATCGCTGCCTGGAATTTCGAACATTACCGGGCCAAGAATTTCTTCCATGATTGCGCGCAACCCGCGGGCGCCGGTTTCGCGAGCAACTGCAAGATCTGCAATCGCTTCTAGTGCAGGCTTGTCGAACTCGAGCTCAAAACCATCAAGCTCAAACATGCGCTGGTATTGCTTTACCAAAGCATTCTTTGGTTCGGTGAGAATTTGCATCAGCGCTGAGCGATCTAGTGGAGTTACAGTTGCAATCACAGGCAAGCGGCCAATGAACTCAGGAATCAAACCAAATTTGCGAAGGTCTTCTGGTTGAACCTCGGTGAAGATTTCGATGTCGTCATTTTTGCCAGAGATTGGTGCGCCAAAACCGATGCCCTTCTTGCCTGAGCGCTGAGAAATAATTTCTTCAAGACCGGCAAAAGCACCAGCAACGATGAACAGCACGTTGGTGGTGTCAATTTGAATGAACTCTTGTTGAGGGTGCTTGCGGCCACCTTGAGGTGGAACCGAAGCAACAGTGCCTTCAAGAATTTTTAGTAGAGCCTGCTGAACGCCTTCACCCGAAACATCGCGAGTAATTGAAGGGTTCTCGGCCTTGCGAGAAATCTTGTCGATTTCGTCAATGTAGATGATGCCGGTTTCTGCACGCTTTACATCGAAGTCTGCGGCTTGCAAAAGCTTGAGCAAAATGTTTTCAACGTCTTCGCCAACATAACCGGCTTCGGTTAGTGCGGTTGCATCAGCAACAGCGAACGGAACGTTTAAACGCTTAGCCAAGGTTTGTGCCAAATAGGTTTTGCCACAACCGGTTGGGCCAATCATCAAAATGTTTGACTTGGCAATTTCGATTGAATCGTGCTCTTTGCCAGCAGCAGTAAGTGTGCCGCGTGAGCGAAGGCGCTTGTAGTGGTTATAGACGGCAACCGCCAAAGCCTTCTTGGCTTGGTCTTGACCAATGACGTATTCGTCTAGGAAGCCTTTGATTTCGCGAGGCTTAGGCAGATCGATTTCTTCAACGCCCTCGGCAACAGCAGCACCAAGTTCTTCTTCGATGATTTCGTTGCAAAGCTCGATGCATTCATCGCAAATGTAGACCCCTGGGCCGGCAATTAGTTTGCGAACCTGCTTCTGTGACTTTCCGCAGAAAGAGCACTTAAGCAGGTCGCCTGATTCACCGAGCTTGGTCATGCAAGAACTCTATAACCCAGAAACGACAATGCGGATGAGCCTCGCCCACCCGCATTTCGCTATTTCTAAAGGTATTTACGCGTTTTTGCGTGAAGTTAGAACCTGGTCAATCAGGCCATATTCCAACGCTTCTGGAGCAGTCAAGATCTTGTCGCGATCGATGTCGTGGTTGACCTCGGCAATTGAACGCTTGGTGTGCTTTGCCAAGGTGCTCTCTAGCCACTCGCGCAAGCGCATGATTTCACGTGCCTGAATCTCAATATCCGAAGCCTGACCACGGCCTGAATCACCGGTTGATGGCTGGTGAATCAGCACGCGGGCGTTTGGCAAAGCTAGACGCTTGCCGGGTGCGCCAGCAGCCAACAACACCGCAGCAGCAGAAGCTGCCTGACCCAAACAAACGGTTTGAATCTGTGGGCGAATGTATTGCATGGTGTCGTAGATAGCGGTCATCGCAGTGAATGAACCACCCGGTGAGTTGATGTACATGGTGATGTCGCGATCTGGGTCCTGTGATTCAAGAACCAGCAATTGCGCCATAACGTCATCCGCAGAGGCGTCGTCTACCTGAACACCCAAGAACACGATGCGGTCTTCGAAAAGCTTGTTGTATGGGTCTTGACGCTTGAAACCGTAAGAGGTGCGCTCTTCGAAAGTAGGAAGAATGTAGCGAGCCTCTGGGCTCTGAAAAATGTTTGATTTAGTCATGTTGGTGCCCGCCCTTAGTTCTTGCCCACGCCGGTTTGGCTTGCTGCATATTTTTGAATGTGATCGATGAATCCGTAGTCAAGTGCTTCTTGCGCACTGAACCAGCGGTCGCGGTCACCATCGGCTTCAATCTGCTCAACAGTCTTGCCGGTCTGTTCAGCGGTAATCGAAGCCAGCTGACGCTTCATCGAAACGATTAGCTCAGCCTGAGTCTGAATGTCTGATGCGGTGCCGCCAAAGCCACCGTGTGGCTGGTGCAATAGCACGCGAGTGTTTGGGGTTGCATAGCGCTTGCCCTTGGTGCCCGATGACAACAAGAACTGCCCCATCGAGGCACACATGCCAATGCCAACTGTGACGATGTCGTTTGGAACGTACTGCATGGTGTCGTAGATTGCCATGCCTGCGGTGATTGAGCCGCCGGGTGAGTTGATGTAAAGGAAGATGTCTTTTTGTGAGTCTTCGGCAGCTAGCAGCAGAATCTTGGCGCAAATTTCATTGGCCATGTCGTCGCGAACTTCGGTGCCCAGCCAAATAATGCGGTCTTTGAGCAGTCGCTCGAAAGTGCTGTTTGGGCCCATTGGGTTTTCAGCCATGAAGTACTCCTAAGTCTTGAGGTTGCCTGACTAAGATAACCGCAACACCGGGCAATTCATTACCTTGTTCGCCCGTGGCTAAAGTGCGCGTCTAAGCGGTTCAGCCAACCTGATTAACACTCAGGATGAGTGATGGGATGCCCGGACGATCCGGAAGGGTTTGCGGACCAACATAAGGAATTGAAATTACGGTGCTGGCTGCAGACCACATCAATTGGCAATATTCGTTCGGCGCGGTTGTGGTGACGAAAAAGTTCCAGGCCGCCACGGCCTTTCCGGTTTTTGCAACGTCGTTCACGATGGTCAGCTGAGTGTTCGAATTCAAGACGTCTGCGCCATTCTTCGACAACCAGATGTCAATGTCTTCGGGCGCAGTGGATGATGCCTTAAATACCTGGGCTGAAAACGACACGTTGTAGGTTCCAGCTTTGGCAAAGTGAATCTCATTTCCATTCACAATGGTCACGCCTTTGTCGGAAATGAGGCTGGTACCGAATTTCATTGCTGTTGGTGTGTTAATCGCAGTCATGGTTTGTGAAGTCACGTCAATGAAGTAGCCATAGTCAGGCACGAAACCATTAGTTCCGTTTGTGCCGTTGGTGCCAGCCGGACCAACCGGACCAACCGGACCCTGTGGTCCTGTTGAGCCTCGCCCGCCATCTGAACCAGAGTAACCACTTGGTCCTTGTGGACCGGTTGCACCAGGAGGGCCAACCAAACTTGCCAACCACTCAGTCACAGTTCCCGTGAAGCCATATTCGGCAGCCAACGCATAGGCGGATTGCCCCTGCAAGCCCTGGGCGCCATTGGCGCCGGCAGAATTGATGACCAACTTGGTTTCGGTACTTTTGCAAATTGTGCGCAGGTAAACGTGGCCGGTCTTTTTCTCGAAACATGCAGTGCGCGAGCTGCCCGCCGCAATGCTTTCTAGGTTTGGTTCAACAACCAACCAAGTCGTAGCCGAAACGATCAATGCAACTGCAAGCGCCACAGACCCATTTATGATGTGGTGCTTGGCTACCTTTGCCATTTAAATCCCCCAAGTGTTCCAAACCAACCTTATAAGGCAAAAGGAAATCCCCGCCAATCAATTGACGGGGATTTCAGAAACTTTTGATTAGTCGTGGTCGTGACCAGCGTGGTCATCCGCGGCTTCAAAGTCGGTTTTGGTGAACTCAGAAAGATCAACCTTGGCACCCTTTGAATCGGTGACGGCTGCTGACTCAAGCACGATCGATAGAGCCTTGCGACGAGCTGCCTCGGCTACGAACATAGGCACTTGGCCCTGCTGGCTGATTGCCTTGATGAAGTCGTTTGGTGCCATGCCGTACTGCTGAGAGCTCTGCACTAGGTAAGCAATTAGCTCTTGCTCGCCAACCTGAATTTCTTCTTTTTCGGCGATTGCGTCTAGCAACATCTGAACCTTGAATGAGCGAGTGCTCTGCTCTAGAACCTCGGCGCGGTGGGTTGCGTCTTCTAGACGGCCTTCGCCTTCTAGGTGACGGTGCACATCGGCTTCAACTAGTTCTTCTGAAACTGGAACCTCGATTAGCTCAAGCAACTGGTCGGTAAGTAGATCGCGAGCCTGAATGCCTTGCTCGTAGTTCTTTGAGCGAGCAATCTGCGCCTCTAGGTCTGCCTTTAGCTCAGCCAAGGTGTCAAACTGGCTTGCAAGCTGAGCAAACTTGTCGTCTGCCTCTGGAAGTTCGCGCTCTTTAACCGCGGTCAAAGTAACTGCAACTTCTGCTTCCTGGCCAGCCTTTTCGCCACCAACCAACTTTGACTTGAAAGTGGTTGATTCGCCGGCGGTAAGAGTGTCAAGCGCTTCGTCGATGCCGTCTAGCAAGTTGCCAGCGCCGATCTCGTATGAAATGTTCTGAGCTGAGTCGATAACTTTGCCATCGATGGTTGCGCTCAAGTCAATAGTGGTGAAGTCGCCCTTCTTTGCTGGGCGCTCAACGGTCTTTAGGCTGCCGAAGCGAGCACGCAATGCGTCTAGCTCTGCGTCAACTTCGATTCCGCCAACCTTGATTGCATCGACCTTAACCTGAAGACCCTTGTATTCCTTTAGGTTCAACTCTGGTCGAACTTCAACTTCGATCTCAACGATTAGGTTGCCTTCGAAAGTCTTCTCGTCTGGGCTCTGCTTGATGTCTGCAGCAGGCTGACCCAATGGGCGCAACTTACTCTCTTCAAGAGCCTCGCGATAGATGTTGTCTAGACCGTCGTTGATGGCGTGAGCCAAAACAGCCGGGCGACCAACGCGCTGGTCAAGAATCGCAGCAGGAATCTTTCCCTTGCGGAAACCAGGGATGTTTACGGTTTCGGCGATGTGCTCGTAAGCGTGATCGATGCTCGGGCGGAATTCCGCTGGAGTTACTTCGATGGTTAGCTTCGCGCGGGTTGGCTTGATGCGTTCTACAGAGGTTTTCAAGGGCTTCTCCTGAAAAGGGCTCGCCCCAAAATGAGACGAGCCGGTTTTTATCAATGGTCTTCGCAATAACTAGACCGAATGGTCGGGGTGACAGGACTCGAACCTGCGATATCCTGCTCCCAAAGCAGGCGCGCTAGCCACTACGCTACACCCCGGTTGATTTTCTGATCGAAACCAGAACAACCTCCGTAACTCTATCCCATAGAATAGAGAGGTTGCGTCGATTTCACTGAAATTGGTCAACCACCCGCGGGCGTAGCTCAATGGTAGAGTCTCAGTCTTCCAAACTGATTGTGCGGGTTCGATTCCCGTCGCCCGCTCTGTTGCTGCAAATAATCACTGGCCAATTGGCCACTCGGCCAACGGCCTTTAATTAATCTGGCACCCAACGCAAAAATAAAGTTTTCGGGCCGCCATGATTTCTATCGAAATATTTGTCGAACAAACTCGGCACGGCAATCCCTCGCGCTTATAAACAAAGTTGCGATCCGCCCGCTTCGGCCGTTTGGTACGCAGCTCATCGCGAGTAATCATGAAGCCAGTTTTTACGCCCACCTTGAGCAGGTCTACTGCGTCTCGCCAAATTTCTTCGACCTCGGATGCCTGCAACGTGTTGCCTGGGCGATGCGGATCAATTTTGGCGCGGAAAAGAATCTCTGCTCGGTAGACGTTGCCGATGCCGGCAATCACATCTTGATTCATCAGCAACAAACCGATTGCGGTTTTCGAACTGAGCACCTTTTGCACGAAGCGTTCTTGCTCAGTGCCATCCCGATCTGGGTTTAGCGGGTCCGGCCCGAGGCGTTTTTCTACCACCTTCACTTCGGCCTTGGTTAGCACCTCACAAACCGTTGGCCCGCGCAGGTCAGCTAGGTTCTGCCCACTGATAAACCGGGCGCGCACCTGCCCCACCGGATCTGGAATTGCCTCCGGATCAATCTCGGAAACATTCCACTTTCCGTAAATGCCCAGGTGAATGCGAAGAGTTAGTTGGTTATCGAAAAGCAAAAACATTTGCTTGCCGATTGCTCGAGCTTTGACAAGTTGGTGCCCACTGATTAATTGAGCACTGTCGGCGAATCGACCCTGAGGCGAAGTGACCCGCACAACTTGCTTCGCAAACAACCGATTAAAGTCATTCGCGATGCGATGAACGGTATGCCCTTCTGGCACTTAGAGAATGTCTCCCGCTTGTTCGTAGGTGCCAATCTTGCCAATGCGACGCACGTGACGTTCATCGTTGCTAAAAGGCTCGGCAATGAAAAGTTCAATTAGGTGCAGCACTTCTTCTTGGCTGTGCTGACGAGCGCCAACAGCAATCACGTTGGCGTCGTTGTGTTCGCGCGCCAATTTTGCGGTTGACTCGTTCCAGGCCAAGGCGGCACGAATGCCCTTCACTTTGTTTGCAGCAATTTGCTCACCATTGCCCGAACCACCAAGCACAATGCCAAGCGCCTGAGTTCCCGCTTGCTCATCGGCAACCACGGCAAGTGCTGCATTGATGCAGAAACTTGGGTAATCATCCAAAGCGTCATATTCAACTGGCCCGTGGTCAAAAACCTCGTGACCCTGCTTGGTTAGTTCGCGAATAAGAAAGTGGCTCAGCTCTAGGCCCGCGTGATCGGTGGCGATGTGAATGCGCATGGCACCAGTTTAAGGCTTCTTCTTTGCCCTGGCTTTTTCGAAAGTGCTTCGAAAAGCACGAAGCACCACGGATGCCGATATCGAGGTTAACAACACATAGGTAAGAGTCAAGGCCTTTAGTTGCCCGCCAAAGGCAGTTGTGGCCGCCAGGCCGGCAATAACAATCGAGAATTCGCCTCGCGCAATCAAGAAGGCCCCGGCACGTTTCCAGGCTGAGCCATCTGACATGTCTTTGGCAATGGTGTAACCGACATACATTTTGCCAAGGATTCCCAGGGCGGTGAGCAATAGTGCCAACGGCAGGACTGGCAACATTTCGACTGGTGAAACACTGAGCCCAAAGAATAAGAAGAAGATTGCCGCGAAAAGATCACGCAGTGGCGCAAGACGCAAACGCACTGCGAAGGCCACTTCGCCGGTGAGCACCAAGCCAACCAAAAATGCTGCAACTGCCGAAGAGAAACCAATCAGTTCAGCCGAACCGGCAGCAAGCAAGGCTGCGCCAAAAACGGTCAGCAAAAGCCCACCTTGCGCCTGCGTGTTCAAAATTCGCCCCAGCGCGTTTTCACCTCGGAAGGCAATCACCAAAGCAAGCCCGGTAATCAAAATGGCGCCTGCGACTGAAACAAAACCAGCGATTGCTCCTAGCCCGGCCACGATAGTTGCCAAAAGTGGCAGATAAGGGGCAAGCGTGAGGTCTTCAACCACAAGCACCGTGGTGACGCGTCTCGAAACTTCAGAGCGCTGCCAGCCGGTTTCTTTTATCATTTGCGATGCGATGCCCGAAGAGCTCACATAGGTAATGCCTCCGAGCACGAAGGCGCCGAGAAAGCCCCAGCCCATCAGAAAACCAATTGCTGCACCTGGCAAAGCATTCAAAGCAAAATCAATGGCACCAATGGATTTTCGCTCCATGAATGCCGAAGCCAAACTTGGCCCGGAGTGCTCCAACCCAAGCATGAGCAAAAGCAAGATGGCGCCCAACTGCGCGCCGGTCTTAAGAAAGTCCTCGCTGAGTTCCAAAGGAAAAAGGCCGCCCTTGCCCAGCAGCAAGCCGATCACCAAATAAAAAGGGATGACGGAGAGTTTTACCCAGACGGCGAAGAAGGCTGCGATGCCGAGCACCAATAAAAGCGCGCCAATTTCTGCCAAGGCCAGACTTTGGGTTTCTGACGATGAAATTGCCGCCAGCAGCGTATCCATAGGTTCATTATCGGCTAATAAATGCGCGAGTTAGGCTTATGCAAACATAAACAAAAGCATCGGATGTAAATTGCCTGGAGAGAATCTAACCCGCGCAGAGGCTGCCGCCCGCGCCCAACTACTCAGCGTAGAAAGCTACCAAGTAGCTTTAGACCTCACCGTTAGTGATCGAGTTTTCAAATCGACCACAACAGTGAATTTCAACTCACACCAGGCAGGCGCCGGCACATTCATTGATGCCATCACCGACAAAGTTCATCGAGTGATTCTAAACGGAGTCGAGCTTGATGGGAATGCAGTTGCCGATGGCACTCGCATTCAATTGGACAACCTGCAGACTCGCAACGAATTGATCGTCGAGTCAGACTCGCTGTTTATGAATACCGGTGAGGGCCTGCACCGATTTGTTGACCCGGTTGACAATGAGGTATACCTCTATACCCAGTTCGAGGTGCCGGACTCTCGCCGTGTTTTTGCAGTGTTTGAGCAACCAGACCTAAAAGCAACTTTCGCTTTCAGCATCACAGCGCCTTCACACTGGAAAGTTGTTTCGAACCAGACCTCACCTGCTCCGGATGCCGCCGGTGAAGGAAAAGCAACTTGGAACTTTGCCCCTTCCCCACGCATTTCTAGCTACATCACAGCAATTATTGCGGGGCCTTATGTTGAAACTCGCAGTTCACTGACCAGCTCTGACGGTCGCGAAATTCCACTTGGCGTGTTTAGCCGCGCGTCATTGGCTCAGTTCATGGACGCCGATTACATCTTTGAGAAGACTCGTCAAGGTTTTGAGTTCTATGAAAAAGCTTTTGATCAGCCTTACCCGTTTGAAAAGTATGACCAGCTGTTTGTTCCAGAATTCAACGCTGGCGCCATGGAGAACGCCGGCGCGGTTACATTCACCGAGACCTATGTATTTCGCTCGAAGGTGACCGATGCAATTCGCGAGCGCCGCGTGGTGACAATTTTGCACGAGTTGGCACACATGTGGTTTGGCGACTTGGTCACCATGAAGTGGTGGAACGACCTTTGGCTAAACGAATCATTCGCCGAATATGCTTCAACACTCGCCACAGCCGAAGCCACCGAGTGGAAAGGCGCCTGGACAACTTTTACCGCACTCGAAAAGTCATGGGCTTACCGCCAAGACCAATTGCCATCCACTCACCCAATCGTTGCCGAGATCAATGACCTAGCCGATGTTCAGGTGAACTTCGATGGCATTACCTACGCCAAGGGCGCTTCGGTATTGAAGCAACTTGTTGCCTGGGTTGGTCAAGAAAAATTTCTCGCCGGCGTGGCCAGTTATTTCAAGAAGCACGCCTACCAAAACACAGAACTTTCGGACTTGCTGGTTGAACTTGAAGCGCAGTCGGGTCGCGAGCTACGAAGTTGGTCAAAGCTTTGGCTTGAGACTGCAGGCGTGAACACTCTTCGCCCAATCATCGTGGTTGACGAAAGCAACAAGATCACGTCATTTGTGGTGAAGCAAACAGCTATCGATGAACACCCAACTCTTCGCCCACACCGCATGGCAATCGGTTTCTACAACTTGGTCGACGGCAAATTGACCCGAGTGCACCGCCTAGAGCTCGATGTTGACGGTGCAACCACGAATGTCGATGAGTTGGTTGGTCTAGACCGACCAGACTTAGTTTTGCTCAATGACGACGACCTGGCTTACTCCAAGATTCGCCTTGACGACCACTCATTGAACACTGCGCTGTCTCACCTATCGAACTTCGACGACTCACTCGCCCGCACGCTAATTTGGGGTGCTGCTTGGGATGCAACTCGCGATGCCGAAACCAGCCCACGCGATTTCATCAAGCTGGTGTTGAACAACATTGCTACCGAAACCGAATCAACCACCATGTTGACTTTGCTTCGTCAACTAACTACCGCTGCGCATCTTTATGTTGCTCCTCAGAATCGCGAGGCTGCACTGGCCGAAATCGGCGATGGCCTCTTGGCGCTCGCACGAAATGCTGAGCCTGGCTCTGATGCGCAATTGCAATTTACCAAGTTCTTTGCATCGTTTGCCAGCACCGCTTCGCAACTCGATGCTCTCGAAGCGCTATTTGTGGGCAAAGAAATGTTGCCGCAACTCACCATTGATGCCGACCTTCGCTGGGAGCTGTTGGCTGGCTTGGTTGTGGGCGGTCGACGCAAGGCGCAAGACATCGATGCCGAGCTGGCAAGCGATAACACTGCTAACGGACAAAAGGCTGCTGCCGGTGCACGCGCCGCGCTGCCAACCGCCGCCGATAAAGAGACTGCCTGGAAACTGCTAACCGAGACACACAAACTTTCAAATGTTTTGGTTGATGCGGCCAGCCTTGGATTTGTTCGGGTCAATGACGGCTCACTGATTGAGCCATTTGTTGATCGATACTTTGCAAACGTGGTTCGAATTTGGAACGACAACACCTTCAAAATTGCCGAGTACCTAATTGAAAATCTGTACCCGAGCATTATTGCCAGCCCAGAATTGGTTGCGAAATCAAAGCAAGCAATCGAACGCGCCGAAATCGCCGAGATTCCGGCGTTGAAGCGTATTTTGGTAGAAGGTTTGGCAAATGTTGAGCGTGCACTTGCGGCACAAGCTCGTGACCTGAAGGGCTAGGCATGACTTTTTACACCAACGCAATTGATTTGGCCGTGGCTTTTTGGCACGACTACCAAACTCTGATTCGCATCGTATTGATGGTGATTGGTGTAATTGTTCTTCGTGCACTGCTGCTGATTTCAGTTCGACGAGTCGTTCGCGGAATCATCGCCGGAGTAAAAGGCAAAACCAACAAAGCTGCTCTGAGCCAAGAAATTGACTCACCTATGACTCAGGCCCGCGTTGTTCAACGAGCTAAAACAATGGGCTCGGTGCTGAGCAACTTCATTACTTGGAGCCTCTACATCCTTGGTGCATCGATGATTCTTGGCGAGCTTGGTGTTGCAGTGGGTGCCATTATTGCCGGTGCCGGAATTTTGGGAGCGGCGATCGGTTTTGGTGCTCAAAGCCTGGTGCGCGACCTGATCTCAGGTCTTTTCATTGTTTTTGAAGACCAATATGGCGTGGGCGATGTTGTTGACCTGGGCCAGGCAAACGGCGTTGTCGAATCTGTTGGCATGCGCGTTACACAGGTTCGCGATGTGCAAGGCACGCTTTGGTATGTGCGCAACGGTGAAATCGTTCGAGTGGGCAATTCATCGCAGGGATGGTCACGAGTTGTTCTTGATATCGCACTGGATTACTCAACAAACGTCGACAAAGCCACGACAGTGATTTCCGATGCAGCCCAAAAATTAATTGCTGAAGCCTCATTCAAGAGTTCAGTAATTGGCAAGCCCGAGGTTTGGGGAATTGAAGCTCTAAGCGGCGAGCAGGTTGTGCTGCGCATTGTGCAAAAAGTAAAACCAACGAAACAAGATGAGCTTGCCCGCGAACTTCGCGCCCGCATAAAAAAGGCACTGCACACATCAAAAATTTCACTCGCCGCAAGCAACCAAAACATTTACGTTGAAGTTGCCGGCAAGGCGGTCAAGTAATTGGCTAACGGATTCGAAGAGGCCGGCAAGATTCAATCGGTGCAGATTAGAAACTCTGAAGGCCAACGTGTTGGCGGCAGTTTCTATGACATGGTTGGCGGTGCGCAAACTTTCAAGAAGCTCGTTGACAAGTTTTATGAGGGAGTTGCCGGCGATGCATTGCTAAGGCCGATGTACCCCGAAGAGGATTTAGGCCCTGCAGTAGAACGTTTGCAATTATTTCTTGAGCAATATTGGGGCGGGCCAAGCACTTACCAAGAACAGCGCGGTCACCCTCGACTTCGAATGCGACACAATGCGTTCAAGATCGGCCCAACTGCTCGCGACGCTTGGTTGTTGCACATGCGTGCCGCATTGGAATCTCTTGAACTGCCACCACTGCAAGAAGCTGAACTTTGGGGCTACCTAGACAGCGCAGCAAGATCGCTGCTCAACAGCGCAGAAGACTAATTCGCAAACCCCTAAAAGCGGGTTGCCACTTTAGCCAGCACGTGTCCGTGCAAACTGCTCAGGCGAATCCAACCATCGGCTTGATAAAGGCCAACCTCTTCGTTCTCGGTTAGAAACCCCAACCCAGCCGCTGCAAATGCCGCGCCGGTTGGCACTTTGGTTTCAAGGTCAATTCCCCGGCCCCAGATATCACCGCGGATGCGTGCCGCGATTGGCCCACCCACTGACTCGGGAAGTGCTGCAGCTACTTCGGCGATGCCATCCCTAGCAATTTGAGTTAGTCGGTTTTCATTGATGGTGCCGATTTGCAGCCAACCCTGGCGCGGCGGTGAAATGCCGGCCCAAGGCGCTCGTTGAGTGTCCAGCAATTGCACTTTGAACTCAGCAGTTTCTTCGCTGCCCAAAAGGTGAGCCAGTCGCTCCTGCATTGCTGCGATTGGCACGAGCGCATCCAGCTCGGCGTCAGCTGCCAATTCAGCCGTGCGCAGGCCCAAAACCGTCGGCCCCGAATCCATCAGGTTGCCAGAAAAAATTGGCGCAACATAGGCTGCAAGAATGTTGCCAAAGGCACGAAGGCGCACCAAACCATCTGGATCTAGACGCTTGGCGCGATTCAAGAAAGACTGGAGATCAGCCGCGGTTTCGCGGTCTGCAAGCACAAAGGGGTTAATCATGACCTGTCTAAACTAGCCTGAGATTGGCAATGTTGCCCCAAAGAATTGAGCGAAATTTTGAGCCACCAGATTCCTAGCGACCCATTGGCAGAGATGATTGCAACGCTCGACCTTGAGCCAACCAGCAATTCAGCAAGCAACGAAGACACATTCATCGGTCAAAGCCAATGGATGCCGCACGGACGTGTTTTCGGTGGCCAGGTGTTGGCCCAAAGTTTGGTTGCAGCCTCACGCACAATTGAGCAACGCGATGTGCACTCAATGCACGGCTATTTTTTGCGCCCGGGAAACATTAATCTTCCAGTGACATTTTCGGTTGATCGCTTGCGTGATGGTCGCTCGTTCAGCACTCGCCGAGTTCAGGCATTTCAAGAGGACCTGCCAATCTTTTCGATGATTGCTTCGTTTCAAGAACACGACCCAGGTCTCGAACACCAGGATGACTTTCCAGAGAACATCCCAGATCCAGAATCGCTACCAAGTGCCGCCGAACTAATCGGTGACAACCCACACCCGGTTGCACAGTACTGGGCAAAGGCTCGCCCATTTGATATGCGACACGTTGAATCTGCAATCTATTTCAATGTTGAAGGAAAACCGGTTGCCCACCAGGCGGTTTGGCTTCGCGCATTGGGAGACTTGCCAGACGATCAAGCACTGCACACCGCTGCCCTTGCTTACGCCAGCGACTATTCAATTCTCGAAAGCATCTATCGACGTCACGGCATTGCTTGGTCACACCCCGGATTGAAATCAGCCAGCCTTGATCATGCAATGTGGTTTCATCGACCAGCGCGCGTGGATCAGTGGATGCTTTACGCACAGGAATCTCCGAGTGCGCAAGGCGGTCGAGGTTTAGCTCTAGGCAGAATCTTTAGCAGTCGAGGTGAGTTAATTGCAACCGTGGCACAAGAAGGCATGGTTCGAGTGCCCGAATTGAAATAATCTCGCACCCAAATAAAAAACCCACTCGAGTGACTGGGTTTTTTATTTGCAATTTTTAGTCGCGAGTCAATCGACGGTAGGTCGAACGGTGTGGTTTAGCGGCATCTGGGCCAAGGCGAGCAATCTTGTTCTCTTCATAGGATTCAAAGTTTCCTTCGAACCAGTACCACTGGTCAGGATTCTCATCGGTGCCCTCATAAGCCAAAATGTGCGAAGCAACGCGGTCTAGGAACCAACGGTCGTGCGTGATGACCACGGCACAACCAGGGAACTCAAGCAACGCGTTTTCAAGACTGCTAAGTGTTTCAACATCCAAGTCGTTTGTTGGCTCGTCGAGTAGCAAGAGGTTGCCACCCTCTTTGAGAGTCAGGGCAAGATTCAAGCGGTTGCGCTCACCACCCGACAAAACGCCGGCAGGCTTCTGCTGGTCTGGCCCTTTAAAACCAAACGCTGCAACGTATGCGCGCGAAGGCATTTCTTGGTTGCCAACCTGAATGTAGTCAAGCCCGCCCGAAACAACTTCCCAAAGGGATTTGTTTGGGTCAATGCCACCACGGCTCTGGTCAACGTATGAAATCTTTACGGTTTCGCCAACCTTTAGGTCGCCACCATCAAGATTCTCAAGACCAACGATGGTTTTGAAGAGAGTTGACTTACCAACACCGTTTGGACCAATCACGCCAACAATGCCGTTGCGCGGCAGACTGAAAGATAGACCGTTGATTAGCGAGCGACCATCAAAACCCTTTTGCAAGTTCTTGGCCTCAATAACGATGTCACCCAAGCGAGGACCCATTGGAATTTGAATTTCTTCAAAGTCGAGCTTTCTGGTGCGGTCTGCCTCGGCAGCCATTTCTTCGTAGCGGGCCAAACGAGCCTTCGACTTGGTTTGACGTGCCTTAGAAGAAGAACGAACCCAATCAAGTTCTTCGCTCAGACGCTTGGCAAGTTTTGCATCTTTCTTGCCGGCAACCTCAAGACGCTCACGCTTCTTCTCCAGATAAGTTGAGTAGTTGCCTTCATATGGATAAGCGCGACCGCGGTCGAGCTCCAGAATCCATTCGGCAACGTTGTCGAGGAAGTAACGGTCGTGCGTTACGGCCAACACCGCACCCGGGTACTTTGCCAAGTGCTGCTCAAGCCACAAAACAGATTCTGCGTCCAAGTGGTTTGTTGGCTCATCAAGCAAAAGTAGGTCTGGCTTCTCAAGTAGAAGCTTGCAAAGAGCCACGCGGCGGCGCTCACCACCAGAAAGAGAAGTAACCATCGAGTCACTCGGCGGGCAACGCAGCGCATCCATCGCCTGCTCCAGCTGCGAGTCAAGATCCCAGGCGTCAAGGTGGTCGATCTGCTCTTGCAGAGTGCCCATCTCGGCAAGTAGCGCATCAAAGTCTGCATCTGGCTCAGACATCAAAGCCGAAATCTCGTTGAAACGATCAAGCTTTGCCTTGGTGTCTTTCACAGCAAGTTCAACGTTGCCCAAGACTGTCAAAGTTTCGTCAAGCGGTGGCTCCTGCATCAACATGCCCACTGTGTAATCAGGGCTCAGGCGAGCTTCACCATTACTTGGTGAGTCAAGACCGGCCATAATCTTCAAAACTGTTGACTTACCGGCACCGTTTGGGCCAACCACACCGATTTTTGCACCTGGGATAAACGCCAAAGTTACGTCGTCGAGAATTACCTTGTCGCCGTGCGCCTTGCGCGCTTTGATCATCTGATAGATGAATTCAGCCATGAAAAATCAATCACTTTCGGTTGGTTTGCTAGCCGAATAGAAAAAGCACCCTCAGTCGCTTAGTCAGCTATGGGTATAACTTTACCCGACCAATATTGGCCCGCAGTGGGCCATGAATGCTGACTTAGACGATTGAGGGTGCTTGCCTCGATGGCGAGGCTAACTGAGCCTTAGATTGTTCGAGGGGTGAGCGCTCTAAGACCCAGTGGTCTTATTTCTTGGCGCCGGCCAATTCGCGCTCTGGCTCTGCCTCAGCTGGTTCGTCTTCGGGTTCAGCTTCTCGAACCAAGACCGTGCGAGTAAACACAGAACTGCCCCAGGTTAGATCGTGGCCAAGTGAATCCGCTTCAATTTCAACCGAGGTGCCCGCGCGCTCCCCGTTATCCCAGTCGCGAACGCGCAATTTGCCAGTGGTCACAATGCGATCGCCTTTAGAAACCGAACCGGCTGCATTGATTGCTAGTTGGCGAAACGCTGTGACCGTGAACCAGTTGGTCTCGCCATCAACCCACTTGTTTTGATTGCGGTCGAAGCGGCGCTGCGAAGAAGCCAATCGAAACGATGTGATTGGCAGGCCATCTTGAGTAACCAGGTGACGTGGTGTTGTGGCCACCAAGCCGGTGACCGAAAGAGTTTCTGACATGAATTGCCTTTCTCAAATTTGCCATTTGGCTGCTGCCAGATGGAGTGATTTGAGTTTGACAATTTGAGCCGGTGCGAAACCGGCGAGTTAGAAATTTGTGGATAACTACTTCAAGAAATTTGTGAACACAGCGCGGGTCTTGGCCATCTTTGGCGCGACCACTGCGTTGCAGTATCCCTGATTTGGATTCTTGTCGAAGAAATCTTGGTGATACTCCTCGCCTACCCAAAATTCAGTTGCCGGTGACAGCTCAGTCACGATTTCGCCATCCCAAAGCTCGGCAGCACGAGAAATAGCAGCCTCGAACATTTGCTTCTGCGAATCATCGGCATAAAACATCACAGAGCGATATTGAGTGCCAACGTCATGGCCCTGTCGGTTCAACTGGGTTGGGTCATGCATGGTGAAGAACAAATCGAGAATCACATCCGCCGGAATAACCGACTCATCAAAAATCACTTTGACCACTTCGGCGTGGCCGGTATTACCACCACACACAGCCTCGTATCCGGGGTTTGCAATTGAGCCACCCATGTAGCCAACCACCGCATCTTGAACACCCTTAAATTGCGTGTAGCAACTATCGAGACACCAAAAGCAACCGCCACCCAAAACGAAACTCATCATGGCTCTAGCCTAGGCTTGACGCATGAGTTATCAAGCACAAGAAGACCGCTACCAGCAGTTGCCATACCGCCGCGTGGGCAAGAGTGGCTTGCAACTTCCAGAAATCTCACTGGGCCTCTGGCATAACTTTGGCAACACCACCAGCCTCTCGAGCCAGCGCACAATCTTGCGTCGTGCATTCGACCTTGGCATCACTCACTTTGATTTGGCAAATAATTACGGCACTCCCTTTGGTTCGGCCGAAGCAAACTTTGGCAAGCACATGAAAAAGGACTTCGCCAAATATCGCGATGAATTAATCATTTCGAGCAAAGCCGGTTATGACATGTGGCCAGGACCTTATGGCGAGTGGGGTTCACGCAAATATCTTTTGGCATCGCTTGACCAAAGCCTCAAGCGCATGCAGCTCGACTACGTTGACATCTTTTATTCACACCGCTTTGACCCGAACACTCCCCTTGAAGAAACCATGGGTGCACTTGCAACCGCAGTGCAATCTGGTCGTGCGCTTTATGTGGGCATTTCAAGCTATGACGCTGCCCAGACTCGCGAGGCAAAGGCAATCCTCGATTCAATGGGCGTGCCCCTGCTGATTCACCAGCCGCGCTACTCAATGTTCGATCGCACCCCAGAGACCGCACTTTTCGACACCCTTGGCGTCGAAGGCGTGGGCGCGATTGTCTTTTCACCATTGGCGCAGGGATTACTTTCAGACCGCTACTTATCGGGATTCGCCCCCAAAGGCTCCAGGGCAGCTCAAGAGCACTACCTAAAGAGCGAAAGAATCAGCGCTGACTACCTAACTCACGCCCGAGCGCTAAATGAAATTGCCAAGGGTCGTGGCCAAAGCCTGAGCCAACTGGCTTTGAAGTGGGTGCTTCGCCAGCCAACCGTGGCTTCGGCACTGGTGGGAGTAAGTTCTGTGCAGCAGCTGGAACAAAACCTGGCCGCAATTAGTTCACCTAGTTTGACGCTTCAAGAACTGAAGCAAATCGATGAACATGCAATTCAAGGATTAGGACTTTAAAGATGGCAAGCATTGAACTAGGCGCTGAAACTTTTGGCGACACCGTTGTTAAAGAAGGCATCACCATTGTTGATTTTTGGGCAGAGTGGTGTGGCCCTTGCCGTCAGTTCTCGCCAATCTTTGAAGAGGCTTCGACCAAGCACCCAGACATCACCTTTGGCAAGGTAGACACCGAAGCTGAAAAGCAACTAGCCGGTGAAGCGGGCATCAGCTCAATTCCTACTCTGATGGTCTTTCGCGATGGCATCTTGCTTTACAACCGCCCAGGCGCATTGCCAGGTGCTGGCCTAGAAGAACTTATCGCCGCTGTGCGCGATCTTGACATGAACGAAATTCGTGCCGAGATTGAAAAACAAGATGCCGAAATTGGCGACCTTTCAGAGCCGGCCAACTAACTCTCTAAAAACCTGCGAGTTAAAACTCGGTAAGTTGAAGGCCAAACGCGTGCGCAACTCCCGCGTGATAAATCTTTCCCTCGTGAACATTTAAACCGGCGGCCAAAGCCGAGTCTTGTTCACACGCGACACGCCATCCGAGGTCTGCAATTTTTAACACGTATGGCAGCGTGGCATTGGTAAGTGCACTTGTTGAAGTCACTGGCACCGCACCCGGCATATTTGCCACGCAGTAATAGGTGCTGTTGTGAACCTTGAAGGTTGGGTCATCGTGCGTGGTTGGCTTTGAATTCTCGAAGCAGCCACCCTGATCGATTGCGATGTCAACCAAAACCGAACCTGGCTTCATGGTTTGCACCATTGCATCGGTGACCAGCTTTGGCGCCTTTTCACCCGGGATGAGCACTGAGCCAATAACCAGGTCGGCATCGCGAAGTTGTTCAGCAATTTCGTAGGCAGTAGATACGCGGGTGCGCACTGCCCCATTGAATCGAGCATCTAGTTCACGAAGCTTTGTCAAAGACACATCGATCACGGTTACATCTGCGTGCAACCCGAGAGCCATTGCTGCCGCGTTCTCACCGGCAACACCACCACCAATCACAACTACCTTGGCTTTGGCCGAACCAGGCACTCCACCCATCAGCACGCCTCGACCGCCTTCGTTCTTCATAAGTTGGTAGGCGCCGATTTGGGTTGAAAGGCGACCAGCCACTTCGCTCATCGGCTGAAGTAGCGGCAAACTCCGGTTTGGCAATTGCACAGTTTCATAGGCGATAGCCGTGACGCCCGAACTAATCAGGGCATCGGTGCAGGCCTTGGATGCGGCCAGGTGCAAATAGGTGAACAGAATCTGCCCGCGGTGAAGCAGCGGGTACTCGCTGGCTAGTGGCTCCTTGACCTTGAGAACTAAGTCGCCGGCGGCCCAAGCGTCATCCGCAGTGGCAACGATCTTGGCGCCCTGGTTCAGATAATCGACATCACTGTAACTTGAGCCCAGCCCAGCGCCGGCTTGAATAAACACCTCGTGACCGTGCCGAACCAGTTCGTGCACGCCAGCGGGTGTAATGGCCACCCGGTATTCATTATTTTTCACTTCGGTTGGCACTGCGATACGCATTTGAAACTCCCTTGTGAGGCTCACTCAATTTCATCCTGCCACCAATCTGCCAGCAACTCACCCAAGTTAACCTGCTTTGCTCGTAAACTTAATAAATGCATCTAGACCTGCCTCTGGCCTTCGAAATCGGCGCATTTGCCGTTCTGCTCGCAATTCTTGCCGCCGACATTTTGCTCATATTTAAGCGCCCTCACATCCCTAGCGCTAAAGAGTCGACTGTTTTCGTGGTTTTCTATGCACTGCTGGCAGTCATCTTCGGTCTGATTATTCTTTGGATAGGAAACGCCGAAGCTTCATCGCAGTTTTATGCGGGCTGGCTAACGGAATACAGCTTGAGCCTCGACAACCTATTTGTTTTCGTCATCATCATGAATCGCTTCAATGTTGCAAAGAAATACCAGCAAGAAGTTTTGATGGTCGGCATAATCATGGCCTTGATTCTGCGAGGCATTTTTATTCTTGCCGGAGCAGCCTTGATCGAAAGCTTCAGCGCCATCTTCTATCTATTCGGCGCCTTCTTGATCTACACCGCCTACCACCAGGCCTTCCGCGGTCACGACGACGATGAAGAAACTGAAAGCAAGTTGATTTCAACTTTGCGCAAGCGCATCAAGTTCTCGCCGGAATATGACGGTGCCAAAATTCGCACTGTTCACAACGGAAAAAAGATGTTCACTCCAATGCTTGTTGTGTTTGTTGCCATTGCATTGACCGACGTGATGTTTGCCTTCGACTCTATTCCGGCAATCTTTGGAATCACCACTGACCCATTCATTGTGTTCACTGCAAACATCTTCGCCATGATGGGCCTGCGGCAGCTTTACTTTTTGTTGGGCGGCTTGCTCGACTCCCTGGAATACCTCAAGTACGGCATCGCGTTTATCCTGGCGTTTATTGGAGTCAAGCTGGTTGCGCATGCCATGCACGTGAATGAGCTGCCATTTATTAACGGCGGTGCGCACATCGAGTGGGCACCAGAGATTTCAACAAACACTTCGTTGATTGTCATCGTTGCGTCGATTGCAGTTTCAGCAATTGCCAGCATCATCAAGGTGCGTCGCGATCTCGCTAAAAGATAAGTTTTAGTTCGACAGCGCCTGAGCAAGTGCGTTATTGAAAACTTCCTGCGGTTGTGCTCCAGAAATTCCGACCTTCATGTCGATTACGAAGAATGGCACACCAGTTGCTCCAAGGTTCGACGCGAGTTGCTGATCTTCGGTCACCTGGCCGTCAAAATCATTTGAATTGAGCACGGCCTCGATTGTGTCTTTGTTGAAACCAGCTCGAGTTGCTACTGCAATCAAATCTTCGTGACTGAACAGGGCCTCAGATTTTTCAAAATAGGCCGAATACATGGCCTCCAGCAGCTGGGCGTGCCTGCCTTGTGATTGTGCCCACAACAGCAAGCGGTGAGCATCCCTAGTGTTGCCAGACAAAGTGTTTTCAAGGTCGTAGCAAAGGCCTTCACCATCGGCGATTGAACATACGTTGGCCTGCATGCGGGCAACGGCTTCGCTGTCCAGGCGATATTTGCTCGCTAGGTGCTCGGTAGTTGACACCACGCCCTGGATGTCTGGCTGCAGCTGAAATGCGCGGTGGCGAATTTCAACCTGAGTGCCATCGGGCAACGACGCCACTGCCTTCTCTAGACGGCGTTTGCCAATGAAACACCAAGGGCAAACCACATCAGACCAAACATCAATAATCACTGCAATTGCCTAACTTTTAGCATTTCGCGCAAGCGTGCGCCCTCGGCAGGAATCGAACCTGCGACCAAGAGATTAGAAGGCTCTTGCTCTATCCACTGAGCTACGAGGGCATGGCCTAAAGAGCCAAGGATTAGTTTACTTTCTGGTCACCCGCTGCTCTTAGCGAATTTCTCCGAAACGGGCATACTATGAAGATATCTAGCCATTATTCGAGGGGGCAAAATGAAGGTTCAAGGAAAAGTTGTTGTAGTCACTGGTGCCGGCAGCGGAATGGGTCGCGAATTAACCCTTGAACTGATTAAGCGCGGCGCTCAAGTTGCTGCAATCGACATGCGTGCCGAGACCCTTGCCGAAACCAAGGCTCTGGCTGACGCTCTTGGCGGTCGAGTTGAGACTTTCGTGGTTGACATCACCGATGCTGCTCACGTTGCCAACCTGCCGCGAGAAATTGGTGAGCGCATGGGTGCCCACATCGACGCAATCATCAATAACGCCGGAATCATCCAGCCGTTTGTGAAAGTTAATGAGCTAAGCCTTGAGGCTGCCGCCCGAGTAATGAACGTTAACTTCACCGGCCCACTTCTTATGGTTAAGGCGTTCTTGCCAGGCCTACTTGCCCAGCCTGAGGCCCACATTCTCAACGTTTCATCGATGGGCGCCTACGCTCCGGTTCCTGGTCAGAGCGTCTATGGAGCTTCAAAGGCAGCCGTCAAGTTGTTCACTGAAGGTCTGCGCTCAGAACTTCTGGGAACCAATGTCGGCGTCACCGTAGTTTTCCCTGGCGCAATCGCAACCAACATTGCAACTAACTCGGGCATGGACATGCCTGCAGATGCAGCTGAGAGCTCAAAAATGAAGACCACTCCGGCGCCGGTTGCCGCTCGTGCAATGGTTGATGCCATCGAACACAATGTGCCACGCATTTGCATTGGCTCAGACGCCAAGTTGATGGATCGCCTGAGCCGACTAAACCCAATCTTTGCTGCGAACCTGATTTACAAGCAGATGGCTTCGCTGCTTAAATAACCTTTTTCACAATGCTCGACTTTAGATACATCGAGCCGAATCCATCGACTTTTGCGTCGATGTCGTGCCCATCCACAGGACTAATTAACCGAATGTTGCGCACTTTGGTGCCAACCTTTACTGAGGTCGAGCTTCCTTTGACTTTGAGGTCTTTAACGATCGTCACGGTGTCGCCATCGGCTAATACGTTGCCAACCGAATCCTTGACCTCTGCGGCAACCGGTTCAGCCTCTTCGGCCTCGGGCTGCCACTCATTTGCACACTCTGGGCAAACCAAGAGCGAACCCATTTCATAGGTATAAAAAGACTGGCATTTAGGGCACGGAGGCAGGTTCTCAGACATTACTAAATGCTACTGCGATTGGAATTACTTTCGGTTTATGGCGGTTAGCCTTGAGGTATTCCGTTGAAAGGTCTGCTTTGTTTAGTCTTGCCAAATTGAGTGTTGCCAACCGTTCTGTGGTTGCCCTAATCACTATCATCGTTGCAATCTTCGGATTCATTTCCTTGGGGTCGCTCAAGCAAGAACTCATCCCCTCGTTTGAAGTGCCACAGGCGGCAATTGTCACCGCATACCCAGGTGCCTCGCCTGAGGTGATCGACAAGCAGGTCAGCCAGGTAATCGAAGATGCGGTGCGCCAAACCGACGGCATCGTCAATACCACTTCAACCTCGCAGAGCAACATCTCGATCGTTCGCGTTGAGTATGACTACGGCACTGCAACATCCAAAGTTAAAGAAACCTTGGCAGCTGCGTTGGCTTCTATTCAATCGGCGTTGCCAGCAGATGTAACACCAAATGTTCTTTCAGGCAGCTTCGATTCAGTGCCGATTATTGCTCTAGGCGTTTCGGCTAACAACGGTGACAACGAATCAATCGCTCAAACACTTCAAGATGTGGCACCACAACTCTTTGGTGAGATCAGCGGAGTTCGCGATGTGACAATTTCGGGCATTCGTGAAAAGCGCGTGAACCTCAAGTTGAACACTTCTCTAATGACTGCCAACGGGCTAACTCAGCAATCAATCACTAGCGCTCTGCAGGTAAACGGCTTCATCATTCCTGCTGGAACAATCTCTGACAAAGATGGGTCGATCTCAGTTGAAGTTGGAACCCCGGTCAACAGCCTTGAGCAGCTCAAGTCACTTCCGCTAATTGGCACAAAGACTACGGTCACTGCACCGACTACCCCCTCGATTCCCGCCGGCCTTGCTGGAATGGGTGGAATTCCAAGTGGATTCACTATTCCTGGTTCAACAACACCAACGGTGAGTACTCGCACAGTTGCTCTGAAACTTAGCGATGTTGCCAAAGTCAACTACGAAGATGCACCGACCACGAGCATCGCCCGCACAAATGGCAAAGCTGCTCTTTCGATTTCAATTGTTAAAACTCAGGATGGCAACACTGTTGCCGTTTCACACGCGGTGCACGACAAGATTGCTGAGTTACAAAAGAAGCTAGGCGCTGTAACAGTTGTGACAGTTTTTGACCAGGCACCATACGTTGAGAAGTCACTTGAAAACCTAAGCACCGAAGGCTTGCTTGGCCTCAGCTTTGCGATTCTCGTAATTTTGCTCTTCTTGCTATCTGTGCGATCAACTTTGGTGACCGCAATTTCAATTCCAACCTCGGTTTTGATTACATTTATTGGCCTCAACCAATTCGGCTACTCATTGAACATCTTGACGCTGAGTGCGCTAACGATTGCAATCGGTCGAGTTGTCGATGACTCAATCGTGGTTATCGAAAACATTAACCGTCACCTTTCTTATGGCGAGCCAAAGAGCACAGCAATTCTTGACGCAGTGAAGGAAGTTGCTGGCGCGATCACGGCAGCCACCATCACCACCGTGGCTGTGTTCTTGCCAATAGCATTGGTGAGCGGCCTGATTGGCGAAATCTTTAGACCTTTCGCCTTTACCTTCGCCATTGCACTGGTCGCTTCACTCTTTGTGTCGCTAACCATCGTTCCAGTCTTGGCTTACTGGTTCTTGAAGAACCCTAAAGAAAGTGATGCCCTAAAGAAAAAGGACCTCGACAAGTTCGCCGAAAAGGCCCGCTTGGCAGAGGAAGAAAAAGAGCGCAAGAGCTGGTTGCAGCGCGGCTACTTGCCAGTTCTAACTTGGACTCAGAAGCGCCCGGTAATCACTATCGTTTCAGCATTCATCGTTTTGGTTTTCACCTTTGCGCTGGTGCCATTCTTGAAAACTGACTTCATTGGCTCTTCAGGTTCGAACGGTTTCGTGATCAATCAAACTTTGCCGGCTGGCGCAACCTTGAAGCAGCAAGATGAGGCCGCAGCCAAGGTCGAGTCACTACTGCTCGCCGAAAAAACCATTGAAGTCGTGCAGACATCAATTGGCTCAAGCGGTGACGGTCGCGTTGCATTCGGCGCATCGGCCGGAGGCATCTCAATTCAGGCCACTGCTGTAGACGGCACAGACTTGCCAGCATTGCAAGACAAGCTGACTACAAAGTTTGAGCAAGACCCAAGCCTGGGCACAATTAAATTTGCCTCAGGCGGCGGCCCGGGCTTCGGTTCATCAAGCACCATTGACATCAAGGTGACAGCCCCAGATGACATCAAACTCAACGACGCGATTGCCAAGTTGCAAACAGCAATGCAAGGCACCCCGGATGTATCCGAGGTAACTAACTCGCTAGCCGAGAAGCAGCGCACCTTGCGTGTGACTGTGAATCGTCTAGCGGCTGCAAAACTTGGACTAAGTGAAATTGCAGTGGGTGGCATCGTTTCATCGAAGCTGAAGCCAACGAGCATTGGCAAGGTAAACCTCAACAATGTTGAGACTTCTATCTATGTGGTGCAGACAAATACTCCAGACACGGTTGCAGAAATTAAGGCAATCAAGATTCCAACCGCAACTGGATTGGTGTCATTGTCTTCGATTGCACGTGTTGAACAGGTTGAAGTGCCAGTTTCAATTACCAGCGAGAAGGGTGACCGCACCGCCAAGGTATCGCTCACCCCATCTGGCGACAACCTCGGCGCAATCTCAGCTGAAGTTAGCAAGCGCCTTGACGCAACTGAATTGCCTTTGGGAGTATCTGCAACGCTTGGCGGTGTGAGCGCCGACCAGGCATCATCATTCCAGCAGCTTGGTGTAGCCCTCTTGGCTGCGGTTGCAATCGTGTTCATCGTAATGGTTGCGACATTCTCAAGTTTGATTCAGCCACTGATTCTCTTGATCTCGATTCCATTCGCAGCAACCGGTGCACTTGGTCTATTGCTAGCCACAGACACGCCACTGGGTGTGCCTTCTTTGATTGGCATGCTGTTGCTAGTTGGTGTTGTGGTCACAAATGCAATCGTGCTGATTGACCTAATCAACCAATATCGCAAGCAGGGTCGCCCGCTCGTTGAAGCCATCATGGATGGAGCACGTCAACGCCTGCGCCCAATTTTGATGACCGCGTTGGCAACCATCTTTGCTTTGACACCGATGGCAATCGGAATCACGGGTGGTGGTGGATTCATTTCACAGCCACTTGCGATCGTGGTTATCGGTGGATTGTTCTCATCAACTGTGTTGACCCTGGTTATCGTGCCGGTGCTTTACCGATTGGTTGAGGGCCGCAAAGAGAAGGCAGCAGCAAACCGTCTTGCGAAGCGCACCAAGAAGGCCAAGGCTGCCTAATCCGCTTGGTTAGAATTGGAGGTCTCCGACTGATGTCGGAGACCTCCCCTATTTTTGGAACGTGATTGAGATTTCTGACAACTTAGTTTGGATCGACTGTGAAATGACCGGCCTGAATCCTGAGAAGGATTGCCTGGTTGAAATTGCGGTCGTAATCACCAACTCAGAACTAGAAATCTTGGATGAAGGCATCGACGTGGTGATCAAACCTCGCGAGGATTCATGGGCGCAGATGAACGATTTCGTGCGCAACATGCACACCGAATCAGGCCTCATCACCGAAGTTGAAAATGGTCTTGAGCTAGCCGAAGCCGAAGAAGTGGTGCTTAGCTACATCAAGCGCTTCGTGCCAAACGCCAAAGAGGCCCCACTTGCCGGCAACACCATTGGCACCGACCGCATGTTCATCAACCGCTACATGCCAGCACTCGACGAGCATCTGCACTATCGAAACATCGACGTTTCATCAATCAAAGAGCTCACCCGCCGCTGGTATCCGCGGGTCTATTTTCAGTTGCCTAAAAAAGACGGCGGCCACCGTGCCCTGGCAGACATTCGTGAATCAATTCAAGAGCTGCGTTATTACCGCCAAACAGTAATGGTTCCTGCACCCGGCCCAAGCACCGACCAGGCCAAAGAGGCATCTGCAAACATCGCGGGCACTAACTAGCTTCAAACTGATAGGCTTACTTGGTTGTTAAACAAAGGTTTAGCACATGGTGGGTATAGCTCAGCTGGTAGAGCACCTGGTTGTGGTCCAGGGGGTCGCGGGTTCAAGCCCCGTTACTCACCCCAATGAATGTTTAAAGTCCCCGGAAGTAAATTCCGGGGACTTTATTCATTGGGGCGAAGCCCTGGTTATTAAAACCAGGTGGAACCCTATTTATTTAAACCAGATTCAATATTTATTGATCGATCGCCAAGGCAGTCGATTTGCCAACGCAAATTATTTATTTGCCATTTCGATTAGCAGTTCACGCACACGGCCGGCATCCGCAGAGCCCTTCATGGCCTGCATAACTGCACCGATAACGGCACCGGCGGCCTGCATGCGGCCTTCACGAATTGCATCGAGCACATCTGGCTGTTTTGCCAACGCAGCTTCGATAGCCGCAATCAGGGCGCCGTCGTCAGATACAACTTCAAGGCCCCGAGCTGCAACTACCTGAGCGGGGCTACCTTCGCCAGCCAAAACAAAAGTCAAAACTTCGCGAGCCAAACGGTCGTTGATCTTGCCTGCTTCAACCAAGCCAGCAAGTTCGGCAACGTAGGCACCAGAAATTTCTAGGTCGGTCACATCCTGGTCTTGAGTGTTCGCAATACGAGCAAGTTCGCCGGTCCACCACTTGCGAGCAGCCTGTGGCTTTGCGCCGGCCTTTACGGTTTCTTCAATTTGGTCTAGCAATCCTGCGTTAACAACATCGCGGAACTCAAGATCGGCAAAGCCCCACTCAGCCTGCACGCGCTTGCGACGGTCGGCTGGGTTTTCTGGCAAGGTTGCGCGAATTTCTTCGATCCAGGCTTTTGAAGGCTGCACCGGAACCAGGTCTGGTTCTGGGAAGTAGCGGTAGTCATCGGCGTCTGACTTAGGGCGACCAGAACTGGTTGCACCCTTGTCTTCGTGCCAGTGACGAGTCTCTTGAGTGATTGCAACACCCTTGGCCAAAAGTGCTGCCTGACGTTGAATTTCATAACGCACAGCACGCTCGATAGAACGCAAAGAGTTAACGTTCTTAGTCTCGGTGCGAGTGCCAAGTTTTTCTTGACCGTGTGGTCGCAGTGAAACGTTTGCGTCACAGCGCACGTTTCCGCGCTCCATGCGAGCATCTGAAACGTTCATGCTCTTCACGATTTCTCGGATCAATCGCACATAAGCCGCGGCCAGTTCAGGAGCTTCAGCACCCGCGCCATAAACCGGCTTGGTCACGATCTCAACCAGAGGCACACCGGCGCGGTTGTAGTCAACAAGTGAATACTCGGCACCCTGAATGCGACCGGTTGATCCACCAACGTGGGTCAGCTTGCCCGCATCTTCTTCCATGTGAGCACGCTCAATTTGAATCGTGAAAACCTTGCCAGATGGCACCTCAACGTCCAAAGCGCCTTCAAAAGCGATTGGCTCGTCAAATTGCGAGGTCTGAAAGTTCTTTGCCAAGTCTGGATAAAAGTAGTTCTTGCGTGCGAAGCGACCGTTAGGGGCAATTTCGCAACCAAGCTGCAAACCAATCTTGATGCTTGACTCAACAGCCTTCTTGTTTACTGCAGGCAGCGAACCAGGCAGGCCGATGCAGATTGGGCAAACGTTGGTGTTTGGCTCGTTGCCAAACTCGTTGCGGCAACCACAGAACATTTTGGTATTGGTGTTTAGTTCAACGTGAACCTCAAGACCAATCACAACTTCAAATTGCTCAAGGGCCTTCTCGTAGTTCATCAACTCGTCTTTAGCCATTAGCGAGCCTCCTGCAACTCGGGTGCAAAATCAATCATTCGCTTGCCCCAAACATCTTCGTGAAGCTTCTCTAGGGTTGCACCTACTTGATACAAACGAGCGTCTTCACGTGCAGGCGCCAAGAACTGAATGCCAGATGGCATGTTCTCTTCGGCCAAACCGTTTGGCACCGCGATGCCCGGAATGCCCGCAAGGTTTGCCGGAATGGTTGCGATGTCGTTTAGGTACATTGCAAGTGGGTCATCCAGCTTCTCGCCAAACTTAAACGCAACGCTTGGTGCAGTTGGTGAAACCAACACATCAGCCTTGGCAAATGCTGCATCAAAGTCGCGCTGAATCAGGGTGCGCACTTTTTGGGCACTGCCGTAGTACGCGTCGTAATAGCCACTTGAAAGTGCATATGTGCCCAGGATGATGCGGCGCTTAACCTCTGGACCGAAACCAGCCTCACGAGTGGCCGCCATCACGCGCTCAATGGTTGGTGTGCCTTCTGGAGTCACGCGCAAACCAAAACGCACTGAATCAAACTTTGCAAGGTTTGAAGAGGCCTCTGCAGGCAAGATCAAGTAGTAAGCAGCGATTGCATATTCAAAACTTGGGCAGTCAACTTCAACAATCTCGGCACCGGCCTGCTGCAACAGCTGCAAGCTTTCGTTAAAACGAGCTGAAACTCCAGCGGCGAAACCTTCACCATTCAACTGCTTGATAACACCAATGCGCATGCCCTTGACGTCAAGCTTTTTAGCAGCCTCGGCCATTGAGCCAAGTGACTCAGGCAACGAGGTGCTGTCGTGTGGGTCGTGACCGGCAATAACGTCCTGCAGCAAAGCTGAGTCAAGAACATTACGAGAAACCGGGCCAACCTGGTCAAGCGAGCTTGCCAGCGCAATCAAGCCGTAGCGTGAAACCGCTCCGTAGGTTGGCTTGGCGCCAACGGTGCCGGTTACGAATGCTGGGTAGCGAATTGAACCACCGGTGTCTGAACCGATTGCAAGCGGCGCCTGAAAAGAGGCAACCACTGAGCTCGAGCCACCACCAGAACCACCCGGGATGCGGCCTAGATCCCAAGGGTTTTTGCTTGGGCCGTAAGCCGAGAACTCGGTTGATGAACCCATGGCGAATTCGTCGAGGTTGGTCTTGCCCAAAATTGGCATGCCAGCGGCGCGAAGTTTGGCAACCACAGTTGCGTCGTAAGGCGGAACCCAACCCTCAAGAATCTTTGAGCCCGAGGTGGTTGGCGCATCAGTAGTTGTCAGGTTGTCTTTTACGGCAATTGGCAAACCAGCAAGCTGGTGCAACTGCTCGCCTGCGGCACGACGACGATCAATGTCGGCGGCGGCGGCAAGCGCAGCCTCTGGGCCAACGTGAAGATAGCTGTGAACGTCGCCATCCACAGCTGCAGTGCGGTCAAGGTGCGCCTGGGTCAGTTCAACCGAAGAAACCTGGCCAGTGCGAAGAAGTTCAGCCTGCTCTGAGGCGCTTTTGCGAATGAGATCTGACATGGTCTACTCCTCATCCAAGATTGCGTGAACGCGAAAGCGGCCATCGGCGCTGTCGGCGGCGCCAGAAAGGGCCTGCTCTTGGGTCAACGAAGGCTCGATCACATCTTCGCGAAAGACATTTGCCATTGCAATTGGGTGGCTAGTGGCCGGCACGTCGCCAGCAACGGCGTCTTTAATAGCGGCAACCGAATCAACAATCAGGTTGAGCTGGTCGGCAAAAAGCGCCACTTCGTTTTCGTTGACATCGATGCGGGCCAGGTTGGCAAGGTGCCTCACCAAATCCGGGGTAATTTCAGACATAAATCCACTCGCTAGGCGTTCGGGGTTGCTTTACAGCCTACCAAACGGGCAAATGTGACCTGACCCGAACATGGCTCTGCCACCACGGCACCGATTGGGCGAAAATATTTTTCAGCCTCGGATAAACCCCTATAAACTAAGGACTTGTGGCTGGTGTTTGCACCGACACGCCAATCCCCTAGCTGCAAAGGCTCAAACTTGGAAAACGAACAGTTCACGATTGCATTTCGTGGCTACGAAAAAGACGAAGTCGACCGCGTCTTGGCCGAGCTTCGTGCAGAACTAGAGCACGTTCGCGAGTACAACTTCAATGCCTCATCTGAGGTTGAGCACCTTAAAAACGAGCTAGAAGAAGCCAAAGCCAAGATTCGCAAGGGCGGCGCACCTGGTTATGCCGAGCTTGGTGCTCAATTTGAGCAGACCCTGCGCCTTGCCGAAGAGCAGGCCACCAAACTTATTGCCGATGCCGGCCAAGATGCCAACCGCATTCGCGAAACCGCAAAGGCCGAAAGCGAGCAACTAACTCGCAAGGCTCAGCAAAAGGCAGACGTAGTTTTGGCCGAGGCCGAAGCCAAGCTAGTTGAGGCTCGCCTTGACGCTGAGCGTCTAGCTACCGAAATTCTTGCTTCAGCCAAGGCTCGTGAAACCGAAGCCGGCGAAAAGATTGGCACCGCACAGCGCGAAGCCTCAGCCATTAAGTCTGAAGGCGAGCGCTACGCCGCCGAACTTCGTGCTCAGGTTCACCGCGAAACCGAAGAGGCGCGTGCTCTAGCCACAGAACTTACTCAAAAGACCGCACAGGCTCGTGTTGAGCTAGAGGCCGAGATTCGCGCCAAGCGCGACGAGACCGAGCAAGAGGCTCTTCGTCTATACCAAAACGCCGTTGCTCAGGCTCAGCAGGTAACCGATGAATCAAGCGCCAACCTTTCTGAGGCATCTGCAAAGGCAGCCGCTCTAATCAGCGAAGCCGAGTCAATTTCTCGCGAGGCACAGGCAACTGCAAACGCGTTGCTAGAAGATGCCAACCGCACCGCAACCAACTTGATCAATCAGTCGCGCCGCCGTGCAGAAATGCTCACTCGCAAGGCTGAAGGCTACGCACAGAACGCAATCAAAGACAGCGAAGAGCGTCTTAGCCGCATGAAGCACGAGCGCGCCGACATCGAAGACTTCTTAGGCACCTTGCGCAACCTGATGACCACCGAGTCAATGGTTGCTGCAGATGAGAACGCGGCTTCAGAGCAAGACTAAGTTTTAGCAAATAAAAACCCGCCGTGATTGGCGGGTTTTTTGTTTAAGAATTATTTTGCGAGTCGCTTTATGAATTCGTCTTCGTCAATAACTTCGACGCCAAGCTCTTCTGCCTTCGCCAACTTCGAACCAGCATTTTCACCCGCAATCACAAATGATGTTTTCTTTGAAACTGACGACGCGGCTTTGCCACCATTCGAGATAATCGCTTCTTCAATTTGATCGCGCGTGAATTGCTTCAACGAACCGGTAGCAACAATGCTCATGCCACTAAAGATTCCGTCGTTGGTTGACGCACCCGGCCCAGCATGGCCTTCGATTTCAAGCACTACCCCGGCTGCGCGCCAAGAATCAATGATCTCTTTGTGCCAATCAACCGCAATCCATTCGGTTAGCGATTGCGCAAGTGTTGGTCCAACGCCGTCAACCTCACTGAGCTCAGCTTCAGTGGCGCCAAAAATTTCGTCGAGCGAACCAAAGTGCGATGCAAGCGCGCGTGCAGCAACTGGGCCAACGTGGCGAATAGAAAGCGCCACCAGAATTCTCCAAAGCGGTCTGGTTTTCGCATCTTCAAGATTGCGAAGTAACTTGAGCGCAACTTCTGCCGGGGTGCCATCTTTCTTCTTAAAGAATTCAACAATCTTTGGATTGCCATCTTCATCAAGTTTTGGCAAACCTGAATCGGCATCAAGCACGGTGGTGCGAATTGGCAGCAAGTCATCCAAAGTTAAATCAAAAAGCTTGGCTTCAGATTTCAGGCCAGCACCCTCTGGCGCAATTGGCTGAGTTAGCGCCGTGGCGGCAACATAACCAAGTGCCTCGATGTCAAGCACGCCACGTGAACCTATGTAGGCAATGCGCTCACGCAACTGTGCCGGGCAGCTCTTTGCGTTTTGGCAACGCAAATCAACATCACCCTCGGATGACGGCGCCAGCGGCGAGTTGCACGCAGGGCAAGTGCTTGGCATCACAAACGCTCGCTCGCTGCCATCACGAAGTTCAATCACCGGGCCGAGAATTTCGGGAATGACATCGCCGGCTTTGCGAAGCACAACAGTGTCACCAATCAGCACTCCCTTGGCTTTCACAACGTCTTGATTGTGCAGGGTGGCAAATTCAACAACTGAACCCGCTACCTTTACCGGTTCAACAACCGCATACGGCGTGGCACGGCCGGTTCGACCAACCGACACCTTGATGTCAACCAACTTGGTGTTCACTTGCTCAGGAGCATATTTATAGGCGATGGCCCAACGCGGCGCACGGCTGGTGAATCCGAGTTCACGCTGACGAGCGAGGTTGTCAATCTTTACAACTACGCCGTCAATCTCGTGCTCAAGGTCATGGCGGTGTGCTTCAAAATCTGCGATGTATTTGAGCACTTCGTCAACTGTGTTGACCACACTCACGCGATCTGAAGTCGGTAGCCCCCAGCTCTTGAGCAACGCATACATCTCGCTCTGATTTGCGGCTGGCGCATCGGGCCAGGCACCAATGCCGTGCACCAACATTTTTAGCGGTCGAGTTGCTGTGACCTTTGGGTCCTTTTGGCGCAACGATCCACTTGCTGAATTTCGTGGGTTGGCAAAAGGCGCCTTGCCCTCGGCAACCAGGCCGGCATTAAGTTTTGCAAAGTCATCCAAAGCAAAATAAATTTCGCCGCGAACTTCAACTTGCGCCGGGTGGTTTTTGCCAGCCAGTTTTTTTGGAATCGATGCGATGGTTAAAACATTCGCTGTGACATCTTCACCAACTACACCGTCGCCTCGCGTTGCAGCTGAAACGAGTTGACCGTTGAGGTAGCGCAGGTTAATTGCTAAGCCATCAATTTTTAATTCACAAAGATAAGGCCCGCTGCCTGCGCGCTCTGCCCAAGTTTTAAATTCATCAAAAGAGAAAACGTTGTCGAGACTCATCATGCGCTCAAGATGCTCTACCGGAGCGAATGCTTGGTTGGCAGCACCGCCCACAGTTTGAGTTGGGCTATCGCCAGTGATTAACTCTGGGTGTTGCGATTCAAGAACCTGAAGCTCGTGCAGCATCGCGTCGTATTCGGCATCACTAATTAGAACAGTGTTGCCCTCGTAGTATGCGCGGCGGTGTTTATTTAGTTCGTCAACCAACTCGGCTACGCGTTTTGCTGCAGCCGCTTGAATCAAATCAGTCATTCGGCATCAACCGGAATTGCACTGACGGTTCGATCGATTGTGGTTTGACCAAGCACTCGTGTGCCCTGATAAACAACTGCGGTCTGTCCCGGTGCAACACCAAGAATTGGCTCATGCACGCGAATCTGCATTTGTGATTCGTGAATTCTAAATTCCGCTTCAATGGCGTCGCCGTGTGCACGCACCTGAACGTGAACTGGCATCCATTCGTCAACATTTGATGGCGCTACTCCACACCAAGTGAACTTATTGCCGACCATTTCATTAATTGCCAATGCCGCCTGAGGGCCAACCACGACCGTGTTGGTCTTAGGGCGAATCTCAAGCACATAGCGCGGGCGACCATCCGCGGCAGGGCGACCAATAGAAAGACCCTTGCGTTGACCAACGGTGAAACCGTGAGCACCCTCATGGTGACCAAGCACGGCACCCGAGCGGTCAACAATCTCACCTTCGGCCTTGCCAGCTTTTTCAGCCAACCAATCCTGAGTGTCGCCCTCTGGAATAAAACAAATGTCGTAGCTGTCTGGCTTATTGGCAACCGCTAGCCCACGGGCATCAGCCTCGGCGCGAATTAAGTCTTTGGATGCCGTTGCGCCCAATGGGAACATCGAATGCTTCAACTGATCTGCAGTCAACACACCAAGAACATATGACTGGTCTTTCGCTAACTCATCACTGCGGTGCAATTCGAGATTGCCATCGGCGTCGGTAAGCAAACTCGCATAGTGCCCGGTGCACACTGCGTCGAAACCCAGGGCTAACGCCTTTTCTAGCAACGCAGCAAACTTGATGCGCTCGTTGCAACGCATGCAAGGGTTTGGGGTGCGGCCAGCCTGATATTCGGCAATAAAGTCATCAACCACATCAGTCTTGAAACGCTCCGAGAAATCCCAGACATAAAAAGGAATTCCGAGAACGTTTGCTGCTCGCTGAGCATCCATTGAATCTTCGATTGTGCAGCAACCGCGCGAACCGGTGCGCAATGTGCCTGAGTTGCGTGACAACGCCAAGTGCACGCCAACAACCTCGTGACCCGCCTCAACAGCCCTAGCAGCGGCAACGGCAGAGTCCACTCCACCAGACATCGCAGCAAGAACCTTCATGGGTTCAAGTCTACTTTCTGAGAATTCTTATTTGGAGGGCATGCCGGCAGCCTTGGCCGACTCATAGCCCTTGGGCAACTGGGCCAAAAAGGCGTCAACGTCGGCCTCGGTGGTGGTGCAATTCATTGAGATTCGCAGTGCGCTTGAGGCATCGGCACGACTGCGTCCCATAGCCAACAAAACATGGGATGCCTGTGCCACACCGGCTCGGCAAGCCGAACCATTCGAAACAGAGACATCGTTCATGTCGAGCACAAAAAGCAGAGAGTCGCCGCTGCAGCCGGGAAAAGTGAAATGAGCGGTGCCTGGCAACCCGGGCTGACTGCCTCGACTAAACACCGCATCAGGGGCAATCTGTTTGACCCCCGCAACCAGACGATCGCGCATAGCGGCTACAGAACCCGATTTGATTGGAAGCTCGGCAATTGCCACTTCGGCCGCTTTGGCGAACGCGGTGGCTAGCGCTGGGCTCAACGTGCCAGAGCGAATGCCCCGCTCTTGGGCGCCGCCGTGTGAAGTTGGCGAAATCTTGGCTTCACGCGAAGCAATCAACGCACCAACACCAACCGGGGCGCCGATTTTGTGGCCAGTGATAGACATTGCAGTGAGCCCGCTGTCTTTAAAGCTGATTGGAATCTGACCAAAAGCCGCCACAGCATCGCTATGCACCGGAATGCCATAGGGCTTAGCCAAGGCCACGATGTCAGAAATCGGAAAAATTACGCCGGTCTCGTTATTGGCCCACATCAGGGAAATCAAGGCAATTTCGTCGTGCCGTTCAGCAACAAACTGCCGCAACCAGCTCAAATCGAGTTGCCCCTCTGCCGTTACCGGCACAAAAACGCCTTCGGCACCCTGTGTGTTCTCTAGCCATTCCACCGTTTCAATCACGGCGTGGTGCTCGGTACCTGCTGTTACAACCAGCCGCCTAGAGGCATCCGGGGTGTTTCGAGCCCAGTAGAGGCCAATAATGGCGCTGTTGTCGCTTTCGGTGCCGCCAGCAGTGAAAATTACCTCGCTGCGGTGGCAATCTAACGATTTGGCTAATGATTCGCGTGCCTCTTCGAGATTTCGGCGGGCACTTTGACCAAAACTATGCACCGAGGATGGGTTACCCACCTCTTGCAGTGCCGCCAGATAGACCGAAAGCACCTCGGGCCGAATCGGCGAGGTGGCTGCATGATCTAGATAAACGGCCATTTGATAAGCCTAGTTTTGCCCATCGGTTAATCATTGCGAAATGTAACAATGGTTAGAATTTGTAAGGTTGCCCGCTTGGCAGCCAATAACAATAAGTGGTGTTGATGAGCTCGATTATTGCCGCAGGTCAGGGTCAACTTGGCGTGACGATCGAAAACGGAATCGGCACCATTCGCGTTTACAGCGAGACCGCAACTTTTATTGAACTCTGCATTCTGAACTCGGATGACCCGCGCACTGTTGCCGCGTCAGTTGAATTGCAAGCGGGAGCGGATCACATTTGGTCTGGCTCGCACCCCAAACTGATTGCCGGCGCCAAATATGCGCTGCGCGCCGATGGCCCTGATGGCCCACGGGATGGCTTTAACAACGCACTCTTTTTGATTGACCCATATGCCCGTGGTGTGATTCGTGAGAGCGCCCGCGAATATCACTGCCAGGTGATTGCCAGTGATTTTGATTGGCAAGGCGTTGAAAAACCGAATACCGCACTTGAGCAAACCATTATTTATGAAGCTCACCCACGCGGTCTAACCCGCGGCAACCAAGACCTTCCAGATGAGTTGCGTGGCACATATGCAGCACTAGGGCACCACAGCACCATCGCCCACCTAAAAAATATTGGTGTGACCGCGGTTGAACTTTTGCCGATTCACATGTTCATTTCTGAACCTCGCCTGATGAACATGGGCTTGATCAACTACTGGGGCTATAACACCATCAACTTCTTTATGCCTCACCCTCGCTATGCGTCACGAAATGCAATCCAAGCTGGGCCAACCGCAATCATCGACGAACTAAAAACTTCTATTCGTGAACTGCACCGAAATGGCATCGAAGTGATTCTTGACGTGGTTTACAACCACACTGCCGAAGGTGGTGGCGGTGGCCTCACCTACTCATTCCGCGGCTTAGATAATTCCAACTACTACCGTCAAGATGACAACGGTCACTATCACGACACCACCGGTTGCGGAAACTCGCTGAACTTTGCTAACCCACAGGTGGTTGCGCTCACCATCGAGAGTTTGCGCTACTGGACCGAAGAGATGCAGGTAGACGGTTTTAGATTCGACCTAGCCACCACACTTGCGCGCGATGCGAGCAACACTTTTGACCCGGGTCACCCGTTGCTGCGGGCAATTGTTGACGACCCAATTTTCGCTAACTCAAAAATGATCATGGAACCTTGGGATGTTGGCCTGGGTGGCTGGCAAACCGGAAACTTTCCTGACCGTTTTGCTGAATGGAACGACCGATACCGCGACAGCATTCGCAAATTCTGGCTTTCGGATGTTGCCAATGCGCGCAATAGCGGACAGCACTGGAACGGCGTTGCAGATTTGGCCACTCGCCTATCTGGTTCACGCGACATCATCGATGGCCCAAGCGGCCCGCTAGGTGGCGTTAACTTCATCACCGCGCACGACGGTTTCTGCCTGCGTGACCTAGTGAGCTATGACACCAAACATAACCAGGTGAATGGTGAAAGCAACCGCGATGGCACAAACGGAAACCACTCGTTTAACCACGGACACGAGGGTGCCGGTGCACCCCAAGAGGTTCGCGTTGCGCGTCGCAAGGCTGCTCGAAACCTAATGGCCACCATGATGTTCTCTGCCGGAATTCCAATGGTGACCGCGGGTGACGAACGCCTCAAGACTCAAAATGGCAACAACAACGCCTACTGCCAAGACACGGTTCTCAGCTGGGTGAACTGGGACCTAGAGCAACATGAAATTGAGTTCGAAGAGACCTTTGCTTACCTAACTAAGTTGCGCCATGGCAACCCAGTGCTTCGCCCTAAGGCCTTTGGCGATTTCAACATTGCATCCGGCGACCAAGATCTAGTCAAGTGGTACAACGCCGACGGTGAAATCATGACTGGCGAAGACTGGCAAAACACCGAATGCCGCACGATCAGCCGCTTCACCGAGCACCTTTTGCCCGATGGCGGCAAGAATGCCATGCTGCTGGTGATTCATGGAGCTGAAACCGCCCAGGTCGTTCGCCTGCCCGAAGGCCTAGGAGCAGATGACTTTGAGTTGCTTTGGAATAGCGCCGACGAAGTTCCTCCGGCCGAAATGGCAAAATTCTCAGCCGGTGCCGAGATAACGATGTCGCATACTTCTATCCAGCTATTCCGAGCGGTATAAAAAGTTCACTAAGTTATGAAGTGTGAGCAAAACGAACGTAATCAGCTACCTTAACGACCAGCCATTCGGCAGACTGCCAATCTTGGGAGTCTCACCTTCTGTTGAAGGAGGTCGTTGGCCGGCAAAAGCTGTAGTTGGCGAAGTTGTGCCATTTGCAGCCACCGTTTTTAGAGAAGGCCACGACAGCCTTGGCGTAGAACTGTTGCTCACTGCCCCATCGGGCAAGCAATCGGTTTACCGAATGACCCCTGGTGACCCTGGCACCGACCGCTGGCTGACCTCTGCTTGGTTGCAAGAAAAGGGCCAGTATCGTTTTCAAATTCGAGCCTTTGGTGACGACTATGACACCTGGCACCACAACGCAACCGTAAAAATTGCCGTTGGCATTGACGAAGACTTGATGATGCTTGAAGGCATCGCGCTTTTCAATCGTGGCGCAACCGAAAAGGGCCGCAGTGCGCAAAGCGCAAAACTGTTTCTGACTCTGGCTGAGGAATTGGCAAACCAAAAGCGCCCGGCAAAAGACCGCCTAGCAATTGCAGAAGCCGATGTTGTCTTGAAGGCCGTGGCCGCAGAACCTATCCGCAGCCTGATTACCCTCAGCGATGAGTGGGTGATCGATTGCGAACGCGAACGCGCCGGAGTTGGTGCCTGGTATGAATTTTTCCCGCGCAGTGAAGGCGCAGTGTTCGACGCGAAGACTAAAACCTGGAAGTCGGGCAACTTTAAGACTGCTGCACTTCGACTTCCAGCCGTGAAGGCTATGGGTTTCAACATCCTTTACATGCCGCCTATCCACCCAATTGGCGTGGCTTATCGCAAGGGCCCGAACAACACTTTGCAGGCTGGGCCACAAGACCCAGGCTCACCGTGGGCAATTGGTTCAGCAGATGGCGGCCACGACAAGATTCACCCAGACCTTGGCACCGAAGCTGACTTCAAAGCTTTCGTTAAAACCGCCACAGACCTTGGTATCGAAATTGCACTTGATCTAGCGCTTCAGGCTTCGCCAGATCATCCGTGGGTTAAATCACACCCAGAGTGGTTCACCACCCGCGCTGACGGAACAATCGCCTACGCCGAGAACCCACCTAAGAAATACCAAGACATCTACCCAATCAACTTCGACAATGACCCCCAGGGCATTTACTTCGAAGTTTTGCGTGTGGTTAATCACTGGATTTCATTTGGCGTGAAAATTTTTAGAGTCGACAACCCACACACCAAACCTGTGGCCTTCTGGGAATGGTTGATTGCCGAAGTAAATCGTGAATTTGGTGACGTGGTCTTTTTGGCTGAGGCGTTTACCCGGCCGGCAATGATGCATGCGCTTGGCAAAGCTGGTTTTCAGCAGAGCTACACCTATTACACCTGGCGCAACACCAAGCACGAGCTTGAAACCTATCTAACCGAATTGTCACAGCACACCGCTGATTTCTTTAGACCTAACTTTTGGGTCAGCACGCCAGACATTCTTACCCAATACCTTCAGTTCGGGGGCCCGGCAGCACACAAGATTCGCGCCGCAATTGCAGCTACTGCTTCGCCAAGCTGGGGCATGTATGCCGGTTACGAACTGTGCGAGTCGGTTGCTCGACCAGGCGCCGAAGAACACATCGACAGCGAAAAGTATGAATACCGCCCTCGCGACTGGGCAGCGGCAGAGAAATCTGGCCGCAGCATTGCGGGCTACATCACAAAGTTGAATCAAATTCGCGCTGCACACCCTGCGATTCGACAACTTCGCAACATTGATTTTCACCACACCGATGACTCAGCGATTCTTGCCTACTCAAAGCGCATTGCCGCAGAACACACCGTGGCAAATCAAGAAGACGTGATTTTGGTGGTGGCCAATGTTGACCCACACGCCGTGCGTGAAACTACCGTGCACCTAGATCTTGCCAAACTCGGTCTGCCATACGGTTCAAGTTTCGAGGTCACCGATTTGATTACTAACCAAGTGTTTACTTGGAGTAGCGATAACTACGTTCGACTTGATGCATTCTTAGAACCGGTACACATTTTCAAAATCGGCAAACTCGTTTAGGCAAAGGACTGTTCATGACAGACAAGAAATTGACAGGCAAACTTCCTGAACTTGATGGCAACTATGTTTCACACGTGGCCCATGGTGCTCACTACGACCCCCACTCTCTGCTTGGTGCACACCCGGTTGATGGTGGCTGGGTAATTCGCACCCTAAAGCCGCTTGCCAAATCGGTTAAGGCCGAATTGACCGCTGGCGAAATGATCGACTTGCAGCACCTTGCGCATGGCGTGTGGCAGGGATTCGTAGCAGCTAACAGCGCACCTGACTATCGCATTGTTGCCACCTATCAAGGCGATGGCGCAGACACCACATGGCGAGTTGACGACCCATACCGCCACGCACCTACCCTGGGCGAACTTGATCTGCACCTAATTCGCGAGGGCCGCCACGAAGAACTCTGGAAAGCACTGGGTTCTCACATCGTTAGCTTCACCAGCAGCCTTGGCAATACAGCCGGCACCCGTTTTGCTGTTTGGGCTCCTAACGCACAAGCTGTGCGCGTGGTCGCCGACTTCAACCACTGGAATGGCGTTGCACACTCAATGCGCGTGATGGGCTCAAGTGGCGTTTGGGAGATCTTTATCCCAGGTGTAGGCCTTGGCAATAAATACAAATACGAAATTCTTACCCAGGATGGCAATTGGATCACAAAGATCGACCCACTGGCCCGCGCCACCGAGGTGCCACCAAACACCGCATCGGTCATTACCGACTCTTCATATAAGTGGAACGACACAAAGTGGATTGAAGCCCGCAGCAAACGCGATGCACTCAAGTCACCAATGTCGATCTATGAATTGCACGCAGGATCTTGGCGAATTGGCTTGGACTACCGTTCACTTGCAGACGAACTGATTCCTTATATTTTGGAAACTGGTTTCACCCACGTTGAGTTCATGCCATTGGCTGAACACCCATATGCACCTTCATGGGGCTACCAGGTAACTGGCTACTACGCACCAACATCGCGATTCGGTTCTCCAGATGAATTGAAGTACCTAATCGATCGCCTACACGAAGCTGGCATCGGCGTAATTCTGGACTGGGTTCCAGCGCACTTTCCAAAAGACGAATGGGCATTGGGTCGCTTTGATGGCCGCGCGCTTTATGAGCACGAAGATGCGCGCCGTGGCGAGCACCCAGACTGGGGCACTTTCATCTTTGACTTTGGTCGAACCGAAGTTAAAAACTTCTTGGTTGCCAACGCTCTTTACTGGCTCGAAGAGTTCCACATCGACGGCCTTCGCGTAGACGCTGTTGCCTCAATGCTCTACCTGGACTATTCACGTGAAGGTGACAACTGGCTGCCTAACCAATACGGTGGTCGAGAAAACCTAGACGCAATTGCGTTCATGCAAGAAGTGAACGCAACGGCATATCGCCGCAACCCGGGCATCATGATGATTGCCGAAGAGTCAACCAGTTGGGGTGGCGTAAGTGCGCCAACCGACGGTGGCGGCCTTGGCTACGGTTTCAAATGGAACATGGGTTGGATGAATGACACCCTTCAATACATTGAGAAAGACCCGGCCTACCGTCGCTACCACCACGGCGAACTAACCTTCTCGATGCTCTATGCCTACGATGAAAAATTCATCCTGCCAATCAGCCACGACGAAGTCGTGCACGGCAAGGGTTCATTGCTTGCCAAGATGCCTGGAGACCGCTGGCAGCAGCTGGCTAACGTGCGTGCCTATTTGGCATTCATGTGGTCTCACCCAGGCAAGCAACTTTTGTTTATGGGTTCGGAATTCGGCCAGCAATCTGAATGGAACCAAGAGCGCGGTTTGGAATGGTGGATTCTTGATCAACCAAGTCACCGCGGCTTGCACTCATTGGTTGGCGTGCTCAACAAGATCTACACCGCTACCCCGGCGCTTTGGCAGCGCGATCACGAGCACCAAGGATTCGTGTGGATTGATGGTGGCAACGCCGACGCCAATCTGCTGAGCTTCTTGCGTTATGACGACGCTGGCAACCCGCTTGCAGTAGTTATCAACTTTGCTGGGCACCCACACCACAACTTCAAGTTGGGGCTGCCTATCAGTGGCGAATGGATTGAAGTGCTAAACACCGATGCCGAAGAATTTGGCGGCTCGGGTGTTGGAAACTTTGGTCGAATCACTGCCAACGGCGAAGGCTCGCACGGTCAACCCCACTCGGCAACCATTTCGGTTCCGCCACTGGGTGCAGTTTGGTTCAAGCCGGCTAAGTAGTCGAATTAAAAAAGCAGCGCGGTTAGTGCGCGACGAGCTGCAATAACCTCAGATGAGTCTTGAGGCCAAACCTGAAATAGTTCGAGCAGGTGTTTGCGCAGTATTTCGCGCTCGGTTTGATCGGCAATTGCAAAGCGCTTAAGAATCACATCGAAGCCTTGCTGCGCGTGACCCAAAGCAACACAAGCATCTGCCTTGTTGAGAATTTCTTGCAGTTGGCTTGGCTCTGAAGCAACGGCGGCATCAACATCAAATTGGCTGGTGCGCACCAAAAGGTTTGCTTGAGCCAAACCGGCAACGGCAAGTTGGTCGCTCGGCTTTTCAGCTAAGGCCCTTTTATAAAACTCAACGGCTGCCGGGTAATCCCCTGCGTCAATCGCGTCGAATGCAGCTTTGTGCAGAGGTGGCAGTTCTGGCTCCGGTGCCTTGGCGCCCTCAGAAACCACAACCTTGCCAGTGATTCCGTTCTCTTTGCCAACTTCTAGCAAACGGTCTAAAACTGCGGATACCGATTCGGCACTTTGATCGCCCTCGAACAACGGAACTGACTGGCCTTTGACAAGCGTTAGAACGCTCGGCACCGACTTGACCTGAAAAGCCTGCACCAGCGTAGGTGCGCTGTCGGCATCAACACGAACCAACAGCAATTGACCTTGCTTTGCGCGCACTGCGGCTTCGATTTTCTCGCCTAGCACCTTGCTTGGCTCGCTCCAGGTTGCAAAAAATTCAACAACAACGGCAACCGACTTAGAAAGATTCAAAAAGGCCTTGATGTTAGCTTCGGTGCCAACCGTAACCAAATCAGGTACTGCAACCTCGGCCATATTTTGCTGCGGAGCGGCTGCCTGCGTTGGCTGAGCCGGAGCCTCCGGCTTGCGCAACGACGACAGGTCGTAGGCGCCCGCAAGGTTTGCGCGCGAAGTGAAATCTGCCACTACAAACCACGCACGCTAACTAGACCTTGGGTGGCGCCGAGCAACTTAACCTGAGCATCATCACTTAGCGCTGGAACATAGAACAGCAGCATGTCGCCATAAACCGAGCGAACACCAGTGGTTGAACCATCTGCGCCCAACATGATTTTTTCTTGACCGGTGACTGCCACTGCAGAACCGCGCTTCTTGGGGCGAATCGTGTAAGTGTCTTTCATGTAGACCGCAACCAACGCGCCAGCGTTTGAAGTAGCAAGAGAAATTACATTTGGGTCGCCAAGCGAGTGCACAAATTTCATGTTGGCAGTTTTTAGATTTGCCACCTGGCTCTTTTGGCTAGCCGAAACCTGCTTGTAGAACTCGTCTTTGTCGAGATTGAATAGTGCTGAGCTAAGACTGCTGGCACCCTTGTTGATTACGTCACCGTATGCCACGGCTACATCCTTAGGCTGCATTTTTAGGAACAGCGAGTTTGACTCGACCGGAATTGCACCAACAGAAGATGCTGGCATTTCTGGAAGCGTTGAACCCGGCATCAGGCGAATGTTGTACCAAAGCAGATATGGGCTTCGCGGTGTTTGCTGCTCTAGCACCAACATTTGTGGCAGGGCATTGCCCGCCTCATCGGTTACGGCCATGATTGCGCGTGGCCAACCAGCAGTTGCCGAAGGAAGGCTAAATGAAATGGGTTTGGCAACAATCGCTGGCAACGCTTCAACCTTGGTTGATCGAGTGCGCAACAAATAGTGAGCGGTGCGTTGTTCAAGGGCGGCACCGGCGAAACGGAATTTCAGGACTTTTTTATCCGAGGTCAGGTCTGCATCGGCGGCAACCTGGGCGGTGTCGGCAAGGATGCGTTTGATCTGCTGATAGGTCACTGCTGCAGGTGGAACCTCGGCCCCACTAGCTGACGGTGAAGGGCTCGGTGATTGCGATGAAGCAGGAACGCAACCGGTGAGCAACGCCAGAATTGTTAGCGAAGCCGGGAGCGCAATCTTGGCTCGACGAACCGAGCGGCGGCCTCGAACAGGTGCCGCATTCGCTTTCTTCTTTGGTCGGTACTGCGGTGGCTTAGGCGCACTTGGGGTGCGACGTCTTGGGCCACGCTTGCGACGCATCACGTTGTAGGCGATGGTGTTCAAAATGATTGCGGCCAGCAAGAATGCAGCGCCACCAATCAACAAGGCATTCGACCAAAAATTGCTTACTGGCAATCGCCAAACAAGCTCAAATTTTTGAGGCGCAGAGGATGAGCCGTCGCTGGCCAACAGCCCGGCGCCATCCAAAGCTGGGTTAAGTTTCAAAGTTGCAGCGCCTTGACCAGTGCGCTCGGTGCGCCAAAGGTCTGAACCCATAGGGCTGCCCGAGTTTCTAACGCCAAGATTTTTTTCGAGCCCCAATTTCTTGGTTTTTGGGTCAGCGGCCACCTGAAGATATTCCGCGTTGCCAATCCAGGCAACAATGTCGGATTCGCGACCTGAGGCCATAAAAATCTGGCCCGCGGCGTTGGCCTCAAGAACTGGAGTGCCCGGGTGAGATTCGAGCACCGAATTGGGAATCAACACCAGCGCCGAAGCGGAATCGGCCTCGATTGACTGGCGAATCTCTGTTGGTGGCGCCCAGATAGTGCGCTGAGCCAAACCACCAAGCAGCAAAAACACCGAAATCATAAATAGCGCAGCAGCAATCAGAAAGCGCATGCGATATCCAATCGGGTAAACTTGCCAAGGGCGGAATTGCCCTGTTCATTCTACCGAAGTGCCTAGGAGCCGTCCTTGTCTGGCGAAGAGACCGAATTCCCCGTAGTCATGCGTGGCTACGAGCGCGCTGCGGTTGAAGACGCCCTGCGCGACCTTCGCAAAGACCTGATGCGCCTTTCGGCCCAAAACGCTCAATTGGCACAAGAACTAAAAGAAGCCAGTGCCGCCCGCGAGCAAGCCGATATTTTGGTGGCCGAGGCTGGCACCCCGTCTTACTCAGGCGTGGGCGCTCGTGCAGCTCTTATTTTGAGCACCGCCGAAGACCAGGCCGCCACCCTGCTTACCGAGGCCAAAAACCAAGCTGCCAAATTGCACGCTCAACTTGAAACCGAGATTGAGGCGCTGCATGGCGAGGCCAAGGGTTACTACGATTCTCTGGTTGCCGAGGCCCAGCGTCGAGCCGACCGCATCATGACCGCAGCCCGCACCGACTACGACGAAATTGTTAACCAGGCGCGCACCGAGGCAACTCGCATCTCAGAAGAGACCACTCGCGAAGCCGGCTCTATCCGTGGCGCAATTTCAACCGAAGTTGCCAAAATGCGTGCCAATGCCAAGCGTGAAATTGAATCGATGAAGGCCAAGGTTGAACGCAACCTAGCTGAGCAAAAAATGATGACCTTTAGAGACATCGCTCGTGGCGTAGACATGGATTCTGCAAATGCACTGATCAGTGAGCAGGCGCGAATCGACCTTGAACTTGAACTAACCGCACGTCGCGCCGAAGCTGAAGCTGAATATCTTGACAAGCACCAGCACGCGGTTGCCGCCACCCAAAAATACTTGGACGACGCGAACGCTCAGCTTTCGAACGCTTTGACTCGCGCGAATGCTGCCCGCCTAGAAGCCGAGACGCTTGAGGCTGCCGCGATTTCAATCAACCAACAGACCACGATTGCAACCCGCAAAAAAGCCGACGCAATCATCGCCGCAGCCGAGGCCGAGGCACGTCAATTGGTTGCCCAAGCGCAAGAGGCCGCTGAGCGCAAAATCAACGAGGCTAAAGATGCCCTCGAAAAGATTCAGGCAGAACGCGAATCGGTTGAGGTCTACCTTCGAAACCTTCGAAATGTGTTGGCAGCGCCAACCCAGCAAAACCCAGATTCTCGCTATTAACCGATAGGTTTAGAGGCATGCAGGGGAATACAAGAATCACCAATGCCTTCCAGGTTGGCCTTCTAGGCGGCCTAGGTGTGCTCGCAGCATTATTGCTCGGCGGCGCAATTGCATCGATTGCCAACGTGCTCACCTACATCGCTGCTTCAATCTTTATTGCCCTCGGATTCGAACCGGTGGTTGCAAAACTCGAGAAGCTCAAGATGCCGCGCAAATTTGCGATTCTCACCGTGATCGCCAGCTTGCTTGCCGTGATTGCAGTGCTTTTCGCAGCGGTGTTCCCTCCCCTAGCCAGCCAGGCAGCTCACTTCATCAAGTCAGCACCTGAGGTGTTTGACTCAATTCTTAACCTTTCATTCATTGCCAACCTCGACAGTCAATTCAACGGCAGCATCACTCAAGCCGTTACAAACGCTGGGGATTTTCTGGGCAACTCGGCTAACTGGCCAGGAATGCTTGGCGGGCTTTGGCAGGTAGGCCTGTCAATTTTCAATGGCTTCTTTGGCGCGCTAATCATTCTGATTCTCACGCTGTATTTCATGGCTTCACTCGACCGCTTCAAGCGCTGGACTTACTCGTTGGTTCCGGCTTCGCGTCGCGATAAGTTTGCTCACTTGGCTGAGCAGATTGCCGAATCAGTTGGTCGCTATGTGATGGGCCAAGTTGTTATCGGTGTCATCCAGTCATTCTTCGTCTTCATTTTGCTGTCAGTCACCGGCGTGCCATTCGCGCTAGTCATTTCAGCAATCGCATTGCTGCTTGGCCTGGTGCCTCTAGTGGGAACAATTACCGCCGCGGTTATTGCAACTTTGGTTGCACTGAGTGTTTCACCAATCACGGCTCTTATTGTTGGCGTTTTCTACCTGGTCTACATGCAGATTGAGGCTTACCTGATTAGCCCAAAGATCATGAGCCGCGCGGTGCAGGTGCCGGGTGCTGTTGTTGTGGTTGCGGCTCTTGCCGGTGGTGCGATTCTAGGAATTCTTGGTGCGCTGGTTGCTATTCCAGTGGCAGCATCAGTGATGCTGATTTTGCGTCAGGTTATTGTTCCTCGCCAAGACACGCTTTAGGCGTTTGGCTGCCACAGGGTTGGCAATGGATAAGCGGCTGGATTCACTGCTTTCACAATTTCGTTAAGCACTCGTGCTGTTGATTCTTCGCCCACCCAAAGATGCTTTGCGCCCTCAACCGCGATCAGTTTGACGTGCGGGACCAATGAGAATCTCGCTGCAGCTTCGACCGGCTTTAGATTGTCATCGTGTTCTGGAATCAAGGCAATCAATTGCTTATCGCTGGTTGCCCATTTTTCTAAATCAACATCCGAAGCGCGATGCAACGGCGGCGACAACAAAATTGCGCCGACAACATCTTTGTCAGAGCCATATTTCAAAGCCAACTCGGTTCCAAAAGACCAACCCACGAGCCAGAGGTTTGGCAACCCACGCTCTTTCGCAAACTGCAATGCGGCTACAAGATCGTGTTGCTCGGTGATTCCTTCACCAAAGGTTCCCTCGCTGGTGCCGTGTGGTGAGGATGTGCCACGAGTGTTGAAGCGCAACACAGCAACGTTTGCAAGCTCTGGCAAACGGTTGGCGGCCTTACGCAAAATGTGGGAATCCATGAATCCGCCGTGGGTAGGCAACGGGTGCAAGGTAACGAGCGTGGCAACTGGAGCACGCCCAACAGGCATTGCCAGTTCGCCAATCAGTTTTAGGCCATCTTGAGTGGTTAAGGTTATGGCCTCACGAACCGAAGGCAGTTCAACGCTTGATCGAATTTCAATGCTCACAGCAGCGGCCCCTGAAATGATTTCCAACAGGCATTGTGAAAGTGTCGTCGGGTTTCTACGCCACGCACTTCATCCCAAGCAACAATGTGGCTAACACCTTTTGCGATCTGCAGGTGGCAATGTGGGCAGACCCATACCTTGTCATCTTCGGCATTGGCACCCACGGTGGTTTGTGTTGTGTATTCGACTCCGCGCTTAATTTCGGTGCGGCGAAAACCAAATCTAACGGTTGAAAAATCTAGCTCTTCGGGCTCTTCTTTTTTTGAGCGCTTAGGGCGATTGCTGCGTGGCACTTAGTACCAGCCGAGTTTGTCTGAGTGTGCCAGCGCACCACAAGGCGAGCCATAACGACCCTTGATGTACTTCACACCCCAGCGAATTTGAGTCTCTGGGTTGGTTTGCCAGTCAGCGCCTTCGGTGGCCATCTTCACACCAGGCAGCGACTGTGGAATTCCGTAGGCTCCCGATGAGGCGTTATGAGCGTCGACTCGCCAGTTTGATTCGCGCTGCCAAAGCTTGACCAAGCAAGAGTACTGATCGACACCAAAGCTCATTGAGCTAAGCAGCGCAAATGCATATGACTGTGCGGTGCCCGCGGATGGGATATCGGCCGTCTCTACGAACATAGCCGCAGCGTCGTTGCCGGTGACGATGTTAAAACCACCACGCGCAAATGAAATTGTTTGACTCTCGGCGTATCCGTAGGTTTGCGAGAGCTCGTCATCGCTATAGATCTGAATTGTGGCTGCACTGGCCATGGTGCCTGAATAAGGGTCAACAATCGAAACCAAAATAAAGCCAACTGAAAAAAGGAACCCAAGCAACGGCCTGAAGGCATGCTTTTTTAGGTTGAGTTTCGGTCGAGAAAAAGGAGTGTTGGCGAGCGCTGAGTCGACGGCCGAACCCAAACGGTTCGACAAGTGGGGCTTATAAGCCTCATGTCTGCCCATTAGTAGCCTTTCAAAACAGCCTCTGCGTTAACACAAACCGCAAAACTCCAGTTTACCCGCGCTCGGTTTGAAGTGCCAGAGTCATCCAGTTAGTTAGGCAGCTTCTGCGTTGGGCAACCGGCTAGAACCCTTGCCATCGCTGACTTCTCGGCGCTTGTGACCCAGAGTGAATACTTGCGTTTCACAGCAATTTGTCGGGCTACATAGGCGCAACGATAGCCCTTATTGGGTGGCAGCCAGGTGGCCGCATCGCCATCGCCTTTGGATGAGTTGGTAGGGCCATCGACTGCAAGAAGATTCAGTGGATCGTTGTAAAAGGCATACCGCTTGGAATAGCCGAGTTGTTGAGCGCCTTTTTGCCAGGCGTCGCTAACCGCTACCACATGGTCGATTTGAACAGCTAACGATGAGCCCACTCCCCTCACAAAATGAATTACTTTGCCGGTGTATGGGTCGTGAAGTGTGCCGGTGGCCACAGTGCAATCTGGGCTGCTGCGCCAAGTGATGTTGGTGAGGTCCCGCTTAAGAATGTAGTTGCGCGTGTCGCAGTATCCGATGTCGCCCCAACCATCACTGAAATTTGTTCGGTCGTAGCCAGTTTTGGGCGCCCGCCCTTTTATTGGCAATTTATTCAGTGCGGCTGTTGCCGAAACAGAGGTAGCCGCGGTGGCTGGTGTGACCTCAAAAGCAATTGCTTGACTAGTGCTCGCGAGCACGACCAATGCAAGCAAGCTAGCGGTTGGCCTCAATCTGCAAAATATCAACAACGCGATCAATGAACGCGTCAACCTGACTTTCAACATAGCCACCCCTCTTAGTTTTAAATGTAGAGCGGCGAACGACATTTAACGGCAGCTTGGTTCCTGAGCCAACATGCAGAGCTATTTGGTCACAAAGAGCATCAACTTGCTTGCGACTGTAGCCGCGCAGGAGCAATCCGGTGGATTTAAATTTTTTGCCCTTAGGTCGATCAGTTCGACCCTTAACAATTTCAACGACGCGCGCCAGGCGATCGGCCAAAGCTGCATCGCCACGAGTAATTTTTTGGTGCGCAATTTCGCGAGAGGCAAATGAATCTTCGAGACGGTCAAGGGCTGTGTCAACGGCTCCAATAATGTAGCCACCGGCAACCAAGTCAAACTCGGTATTTCGCACCTGATCGGCAGTTACCAATCCTAGGGATGCATCGTTGAACTGACGACGAGCCAGCTCGACGAAGCTATCAACCTGTTCTGGGTTGTAGCCAAATTGTTTTGCCGACTCTTTAGGAAATGAAAAACTCACGGGTCTATTCTCTCGCGCCTTAGAGCGGCAAAACTATCGAAGCAAAGAGGTAAGTGAGCAATGCGGTCGGCAAGATTGAGTCCAGGCGATCCATCACGCCACCGTGGCCGGGCAAGACACTGCTCATGTCTTTCACGCCGAGGTCTCGCTTGATGAGAGATTCGGCGAGGTCACCAAAGACGGCTCCAAGCAAAAGCACGACACCAAAGAGCAAACCAACCCACCATGAAAGGTGCAAGCCAAACACGCTGAACAAAATTGCGGATGCCAGACCTGCGGTGATCGACGCAAGCAAGCCTTCCCAAGTTTTCTTTGGGCTAACCCCTGGGGCAAGCTTGTGACGGCCAAACTGGCGACCGATCAAATAACCCATGGTGTCGACCATCGAAACGGTGACGACAAAAGCCAAAACCCACATTGAGCCATCTTCACGTCGCATCAGCAACATGGTGAAACTAGTCATCAGCGACAGGTAGATAACCACAAATGAAGATGCCGCAAAATCGCGAAGGGTCAGACGCAGGCTTTGACTTGGATACAAGCGGCTGTCTAGTAACAGCTCAACGATTCGCCAAAGCACAAGTGCCGCCACAATCGCCAGAACACCAAGCCACTGCAGCTCAGCACCGCCGTAGTAGGTAATTGGCATCAGCAGCACCGAACCGACGGTCACCGGCACTCGAGGAACATGCCAACCCTTGATGCGCAGTGCAGCGGCAAGTTCCCAGGCGCCAGCACCGGCAGCAATTGCAGCCAGCAGAATGAAAAGTTCTTTGAAGATTAGAACTGAAAGCAGAAAAACAGCACCAAGCAGCACGCCGACGATTACCGATTTTGAAAGGCTTCGACCTCCAGTTTTTGCCTGCTGCGAACTCAACTTAAACCTCGAGCAGTTCGGTTTCTTTGCGCTTTAGCGCTTCGTCAATTGCGTCAACATAAGTTTTGGTTAGCGCATCTAGTTCTTTTTCGGCGCGTGAGATTTCATCGTCGCCAGCTAGCGAATCCTTCTTTAGTGCAGCAAGGTCATCGTTTCCCTTGCGACGCACGTTGCGCACAGCAACGCGGTGGTCTTCAGCCTTAGCCTTAACCAACTTCACATATTCACGACGACGCTCTTCGGTTAGGTCTGGGAGCGTCACACGAATTAGGTTGCCATCGTTTTGTGGGTTGGCATCTAGGTTTGGCATTTCACGAAGCGCTGCTTCAATTGCCTTAAGCGCACCCTTGTCATAAGGAGTGATCACGATGGTGCGAGCCTCTGGGTTGGCCAACTGACCAAGCTGAGCCAACGGAGTTGGAGTGCCGTAGTAATCAACCATCACTTTTTGAAACAACTGTGGGTTAGCGCGGCCGGTGCGCACGTTTGAAAAGTCATCCTTAGCCGCTTCTACCGCTTTGCCCATTTTGTCGGTCGCGGTTGCCAAGATTTCTGAAATCATGATTTTCTCCTGTTGTAAAAAGTTTTAGTTAAGCCGAAACGAAAGTTCCGATTTTCTTGCCCTTGATTGCATCGGTGATGTTTGCTCCACCCTGCATTCCAAATACGCGCATCGGCATCTTGTTATCCATGCACAAGCTAAACGCAGTTGCGTCAACAACCTTTAGGCCCTGCACCAAGGCATCCTGGTAGGTAATTTTTTCTAGCTTGACTGCGCTCGGGTCTTTCTTAGGGTCAGCCGAGTAAACGCCGTCTACGCCGTTCTTGGCAACCAAAACTTCGTCGGCTTTAATTTCGAGTGCACGCTGCGCAGCAACTGTGTCGGTAGAGAAGTAAGGCAAGCCTGCGCCGGCTCCAAAGATTACAACGCGACCTTTTTCAAGGTGGCGAATTGCGCGCAGTGGAATGTATGGCTCGGTAACCTGGGACATGGTAATTGCCGACTGCACACGAACATCCACGCCGGCTTGTTCTAGAAAGTCTTGCAGGGCTAGGGCGTTCATCACAGTGCCCAACATGCCCATGTAGTCAGCGCGAGTGCGCTCCATGCCACGTTGTGAAAGCTCGGCACCCCTAAAGAAGTTGCCACCGCCAACCACGATTGCAACCTCTGCTGACTTAGCGCCGTCAGCAATCTCTTTTGCAATTTGAGCAACGATGTCAGGGTTCACTCCGATGGTGCCGCCACCGAAAGCCTCGCCCGAAAGCTTTAGCAGTACGCGGCGCTTTTTCTGTGGCATCGAAGCCTCCTGAATCATGGGAATTTACTTGTTCTATTGTAAACCGAGCAGCAAAAAGGCCCGGCCGAAACGACCGAGCCTTTTTGTTTGAGCTTTAGTTATGCGCCAACGCGGAAGCGTAGGAACGCAGAAACCTTTAGGCCAGCTTCGTCAAGAACCTTAGCAACTGACTTCTTGTTGTCCTTTGCAAAGTCCTGCTCTAGAAGTACGTTCTCCTTGAAGAAGCCAGTAACACGGCCTTCAACGATCTTCTCTAGTGCAGCTTCTGGCTTGCCTTCGTTGCGAGCGGTTTCGCCAGCAATGCGACGCTCGGTCTCAACAGTCTCAGCCGCGATGTCATCGCGAGTAAGAGCAGTTGGGCTGAACGCTGCAATGTGAACTGCAACGTCGTGAGCGGTGTCAGCGTCTGAACCTGAGTAAGCAACCAAAACACCAACCTGAGGAGGTAGGTCCTTGCTGGTGCGGTGTAGGTAAGCGTCAACAGCTGCATCCTTCACGGCTGCAACCTTGCGCAGTTCTACCTTCTCGCCCATGATTGCTGCTTCGTCGTTGATTGCATCCTGAACGGTCTTGCCGTTTAGGTTTGCAGTCAAAGCTGAAGCTAGGTCGGTTGCGCCAGCGGCAGCAATTGCGTCAGCAACTGAATCTGCGAGTGCAATGAACTTCTCTGCCTTAGCAACGAAGTCGGTCTCACAAGCTAGCTCGATTAGGTAACCGGTGCCGCCTGAAACACGAGCAACGATAAGACCGTTGCTGGTGGTGCGACCTTCACGCTTGGTAACGCCCTTTAGGCCCTTTAGGCGAAGAACTTCCATAGCCTTCTCAACGTTGCCTTCGGCTTCGTCAAGTGCACTCTTGCAGTCCATCATTCCGGCGCCTGACTTCTCGCGAAGCGCCTTTACATCTGCGGCGGTGTAGTTTGCCATGTTTACTTTGCTTCCTCTACTGCTGCAACTTCTGCTGCAACTTCTGGGGTTTCGGTGGTTGACTCAGCAACCGGCGCTGCAGCTGCTGCTGCGTTGCCCTGCTCTAGAAGTTCGCGCTCCCACTCAGCTAGAGGCTCTGCTTCTGCCTCTGGCTTTGAGTGACGAGCAATTAGACCCTCAGCAACTGCGTCTGCGATAACGCGGGTTAGCAGCTGAACTGAACGAATTGCGTCGTCGTTACCTGGGATACCGATGGTGACCTCATCTGGGTCACAGTTGGTGTCAAGAATTGCGATAACCGGAATGCCAAGCTTCTTAGCTTCGGTGATTGCTAGGTGCTCTTTGTTGGTGTCTACAACCCAGATCGCTGATGGAGTCTTGGTGATGTTGCGGATACCGCCCAGTGCCTTCTCAAGCTTGTCCTTCTCGCGACGAAGAATAAGAAGTTCCTTCTTGGTAAGACCAGTCTTGGTCTTGCCAGTGAAGTCCATAACTTCTAGTTCCTTCAGACGTGCAAGACGCATCTGAATGGTCTGGAAGTTGGTCAATAGACCACCCAACCAGCGCTGGTTGATGTATGGCTGGCCAACACGAAGAGCCTGCTCAGCGATTGCCTCTTGAGCCTGCTTCTTGGTGCCAACGAAAAGAATTGAGCCACCGTGTGCAACGGTGTCCTTCACGAAGTCGTAAGCCTTGTCAATGAATGCAAGTGACTTCTGAAGGTCGATGATGTAGATGCCTGAACGGTCGGTCAGAATGAAGCGACGCATCTTTGGGTTCCAACGACGGGTCTGGTGCCCGAAGTGAACGCCGCTGTCGAGCAGCTGGCGAACTGTTACTACTGCCATGGCAGTTTCTCCTTTTACGGCGCACAAATGTGCACCAATCAGTTTTCTGTTTCAAGCGGTTGCTTGATACACCTGGTGCCGGATCCGAATCGCCTGATTGCTCAGGACCGAAGATTTGGTATCTAGTTCGACACGCGAAGTCGGCATGCTTTTAGAAGGCCATCAAAAGAGGGATTTCGCGAGCTTGCCGCTTTGCAAAGTCTATCAGCGTCTGGGCGAGGTTATCCACCGTTTGCCCAATGTTTATCTGGCAATCAGGCCCACTTGGGATGCTGGTCGCATGAGGTTTTGGCACATGCGCACCGGTTTGGCTTCCTTGGCAGCAGTGGTTTTGATGGTTTTTGGGCCGATGGCCTCTTCCGGCGCGCCCTTGCCGGGCAATCCGGCCTGGCAAATGCCACTAAACCCGCCGATTGAGCTAATCAACCAATATCGCCAACCTAACTCTGACTACTCGGCCGGGCATCGCGGAGTGGACTACCAAGTTTCGCTGGGGCAGCCAGTTTTGGCGCCGGCCGATGGAGTTGTCTATTTTGCCGGGATGGTGGTGAACCGCTCGGTGCTCAGCATCATGCACGGTTCAGCCATTTCAACCGAATTTGAACCGGCCTGCCCAATCGTGGCTGCTGGAGAGTCGGTTCTCCGCAGCCAAGTAATTGCCAAGGTTTGCGACGCCTTGCCTAGTTATAACCAGCATTGTTTTGCTGCCAGGTGCCTGCACTTTGCCATGAAAATCAATGGCAAATATCTCTCGCCGCTTGCCCTGATTGGTCGCATGAACCCAAGTCGCCTGTTGCCAAATGTGGGTTAGGCCCGCGGATGAGCGTTTTTATAGCCCTCACGCAAACGCTCCACCGAAACGTGGGTATAAATCTGCGTGGTGCCCAGGCTGGCATGGCCCAGCAATTCTTGAACCGCACGCAAATCAGCACCGCCATCCAAAAGGTGGGTGGCCGCCGAGTGACGCAACGAGTGCGGGCCGGCTACGCCCGATGGGGTATCCCCCAATAATTTGGCAACCAAACCATAAACCTGCCGCACACCGATTCGCTCACCTTTGCTGTTGAGCAAAAGTGCGGTTCCGCTTTTTTCGTTAGCAAGCTCAGCTCGAGCCGAGCCGAGCCATCGATTCAGCGCATCACGTGCGGGTTGCCCGAATGGAATCATTCGTTGCTTACTGCCCTTACCGGTCACCCGCATAATGTTGCGGGTTAGGTCGATGTCTTCAAGATTCAGTCCCACTAGTTCACTCACGCGTGCGCCCGAGGCATAAAGCAATTCCACAGCCAAAAGATCACGAACACCCTGCGGGTTATCCGCGGTGGCTCGAATCTCTAGTGACTCGAAAATCATCTGCAAACTCTCTCGAGAAACCACCTTTGGCAGAGTGCGCGAGGATTTTGGCGAGCGGAGTCGCAGCCCTGGGTCTATCTCAATTTGTTTAGTAGCCGCTAGCCAGGCGGTGAACGATCTGACGGCAGCGCTTTTGCGCGCAATCGTTGCCTTGGTCAAACCTTTTTGGGTCACCTGCCACAACCAATCGCGCAAACCTTCAAGTGTGATTTGATCAACCGTTGCGATGTTTTGAAGGCTCAAAGATGCGACCAAATCGGCTACATCAGTGACGTAGGCCTTAACTGTGTTTGCTGAGTAGCCGCGACCGGCGCCAAGGTGTTGTTCAAACCCCGCGAGCGATTGACTGAGTGAGTTGGCCACATTCAAACTGTAGTTTGAGACCTGCTCCAACCGGTGTTGGTGCGAACCACCAATTTGTCGAGCTCAAGCGAGCTCAAAGCGATTCGAACCTCCTTCTTTGTGAGCCCGGCGCTGCTGCAAATTTTGTCAATGTCGAGACTGCCGAAACCGATTGCATCTAGGGTTCGAATCTCCAACGGGCCCAAGCCGGTAAGTTCAGCAACGCTCTGCCACTCAATTGGTTCGCCGAGCAGATCAAAGAGGTCGGTCGAGTCGGTGATCAACTGTGCAACTCCCTCGCGAATGAGCTTGTGGCAACCTGCCGAGGCTGGTGCAGTGATAGGCCCCGGAACGGCACCGATTGGCCGGTTCAGGTTGTGGGCATGCGTTGCCGTATTTTGAGCGCCAGACCGATGACCCGCCTCAACCAATAAAACAGCATTGCTCAGTGCAGCTATCAACCGATTTCGCTGCAGGAATCGCCACTTGGTAGGTGCCGAACCCGGCGCAACCTCGCTAATCATTGCCCCGTTGCGCATGATTTGATCAAAGAGTTGATTATTTGCCGTCGGATAAAACTCGTCTATTCCGCCGGCCATGACGGCAAATGTGATTCCGTCGAGAGCCAGAGTGGCTCGGTGAGCCAATGAATCGATTCCATATGCACCACCCGAAATTATTGAGTAGTTGCGCGAAACTGGGCTTGCAATTAAATCTGCAGTTACAAATTCGCCATACGAGGTTGCCGTGCGCGAACCAACCACGCCAAGCGAGCGATTGGTTAGAGGCAAGTTTGATGCCTGACCTCGAACCCAAAGTGCATGGGGCTGAAAACTCTTATCGTCTTCGGCTAGATCATTTATTTGAAGTGGCCAAAGCTGTGACTGATTGGTGAGTAATTTGCCATTCAAATATCGAAGCGTGTTTGCAGCAGTTAACACTGAAGCGAAATTTAGCCGGGCCTTCCAGCGTTCACGGCCCTCTGTGAATCGATCATGCCATTGATTCGACTTGGCTGAGTAAATTGCATTTGCTTCTAGCAGCATCTCAATGATTCGACTTGGGGCAACCTGGTCAAGCTCAAGCTTCAACGCTTCAGCCGCACCAAATGTTTTCACCAGTAATCCTGCGGTGCCGTCGCCTGGTTCGCACACAATGCTCCACGCAATCGAAGCGAAAGCACTGAGCCGATCTTCGTCATCATTAATGTGCATCAAAACCGAGTCAACTTCGGAATCACTTACTTTTAGGTCCCGTGGTTTAAGCATGACCAAACTCCATTGGATTCTCGCTGCCGCGCAACAGGATGGCCTCGGCCAAATCTTCTTCATTAGGTTTGTCGCGACCCGCCAAATCTGCGTTGGTCCAGGCAAGTCGAACGCAACGATCAAAACCACGCATGCTGATTGAGCCTTTTTCGAGTGCCTTTTGCAATTGCTGGCCAACTCCATCGTCAATCTTCAAATGCTTACGCAGATAAGCGCCTGGCACTTGAGCATTTATTGACCAAGGAGTGCCGGCAAGTCTTGCAGCTGCACGCGCCCTTGCCTCGGTGACAATTTCGCGTAATTGCTTCGAAGATTTATTGCTGTGCCCCTCAGCCTTCAACATGGCTAGCTGAGTTTTTGATACCGGTTGAATTTGCAGGCGAATGTCTACACGATCGAGCAAAGGGCCAGAAAGTTTTGCCGCGTAGCGCAACTTTTGACCTTGCGTGCAAACACAACGCTTGCCCTTGCCGGTGTTGTTGCCGCAGGGGCAGGGGTTTGCAGCCAGCACCAATTGAAAGTGAGCTGGAAACCTTGCAGTGCCACCCGATCGGTTGATGACAACCTCACCCGACTCCAGCGGTTGACGCAACGATTCGAGCGCTGGCAATTGAAATTCCGGAGCCTCGTCTAAAAACAACACCCCGTGATTTGCCAGCGAGATTAGCCCGGGTCGGGGAGACCCCATTCCCCCGCCTACGAGAGCAGTCACTGAAGAGGTGTGATGAGGTGCCTGAAATGGCGGACGAACAATTAGCGAATCAACGCCGGTGTTCTGCACTAATCGATGGCCTGCAATTGAATAAACGGCAGTGGTTTCGATGGCGCAAGCGTGAGCCAGATCTGGCAACAAAGTAGCAAGTCGTTCTGCCAACATAGTTTTGCCGGCTCCGGGGGCGCCCACCATCAAAAGGTGATGCCCTCCTGCGGCAGCAACTGTGAGCGCTGAAATGGCTTCTACTTGGCCAATCACATCAGCAATGTCGATGCTGTTGAATTCTTGCGCCGCCCTTGGGCTTTCGACCCGAATTATCGGCTCAACAGAAGGTGGTTCGAATTCAATTTCTGCCCCGTGGATTTTGGCCACTTGGGCTAGGTGCACAGCCCCAACCACCTCAATGCCTTGGGCCAATCGTGCTTCTTCGAGATTTGCCATCGGCACGATTGCTCGCTTAAAACCAGCATTCACTGCCGAAATAAGACTCGGCAACACACCGGCAACTCTGCGAATCGAACCATCGAGGCCAAGCTCACCAATGTGAATTGCCGATGCAACAGCCTCGCTCTGCACCACACCATTGGCAGCCAAGATTGCCACAGCAATAGAGAGGTCGAAACTGGCACCCTGCTTTGGCACCGAAGCGGGCGACAAGTTTATGGTCACTCTGCGAGCAGGCATTTCTAAACCTGAGTTGTGAATGGCTGCGCGCACGCGATCTTTTGCTTCAGACAGCGAGGCATCAGGCAAACCAACCAATACAAAATTTGGCAAGTTGCTCGAAATCTCGGCCTCAACCTCAATTAATGTGCCAGCCAAGCCCATCAGACTGATTGCATAACTCTTGGCAAGTTGCATTAATAGACCTGCTTGAGATGCTCGATGGCAACCTTGCCATTGGTGACCAAAACACTAATTGCGTCGAGCCGCACCTTTTTGCCAAGCACCGACTCACCAGTTTTTTCGCGCTGTTCGCACCACAGCGCCACCAGCCTGCGCATGCGTTGAACTTTTTGCGCCGTGATTGCTTCAAATGGATGCCCGTAGCCGCGGCCACTTCGGGTCTTTACCTCCGTGAAGACAAATCGCCCCGTCTTGAAGGTGATTAGATCAATTTCGCCTTCGGCACACCGCCAATTGCGGTCGATAACTTCATAGCCCAGATTCAAAAAATAGTCAGCGGCGCGGTCTTCACCATATTTGCCAAGCAGTTGATTTTTGTGCACTAACCAAGCATCGACAAACGAGCCGAGCGGTGGTTATCCCGCGGATAATCTGTGGATAAAACTATTCGCCGACAGCGAGGTCTTTAGGCAAGTTAAATACCTGACCGGTTAGTTCTTCGACGTTCACGTCTTTAAAGGTGAGCACTCGCACGTTGTTTACAAAGCGATCACTGCGGTAGATATCCCAAACCCAAACATCTTTCATGTTGAGTTCAAAGTAAAAGTCGTTGGCGGCGTCTACACGCTTTAGGTCAACCTCATTGGCCAGGTAAAAACGGCGCTCGGTTTCAATCACATATTTAAATGTGCCCACAACATCGCGATATTCGCGATAGAGAGCTAACTCAGCTTCTCTGTCGTAGTCGTCAAAATCGTTCTCGTCCATTGCTAAAAGTCTAAGCCTCTGGCCCGGCAGGCTCGGCGTCGGCCAGAATCTTGGTCAACCAGGTCACTCGATGTTCATTAGACGGGCCAATAGCACGAACTGCCTCAATGTGGCCAGCCGAGGCATAGCCCTTATGACCCTCTAGCCCATAGGCCGGCAGCGATTTAGCGAGTTCAATCATCAAGTTGTCGCGACTCACCTTGGCCACCACCGAGGCGGCGGCAACCGAAACGCAATCACGGTCAGCCTTTGTGCGCACTAGAACATCAATTCCCGAAGCCTTCGCGCCGAGCCAGTTATGTGATCCATCCAAAATGATGGTTGCCCCATCGGCCACAATTGCTGCCCGCAGGCTCGCAGCTGCCAACAGCTCTTGCAGCGCAGTCTGGCCTGCCTTGGCCAGTGCCGCCACAATGCCCAATTCATCAATTTCGGCAGCGCTCACCATGCCAACTGCCGAACCCGAAACCCATTGCTGCAACGGTTCAACAATTGCGTTGCGCACTTTTTCACTGATCAGTTTTGAATCACGTAGCTGTGCCGGCCAAGGTTCACTAATTCGCGAATCATTTTTATCTAGGATTGCGACGCCAACGGCCACTGGACCGGCAATCGCACCGCGGCCAACTTCATCCATGCCAACGACAAAACGTGAACCCCGATTAAAGAGTTCACGTTCTAGGTCAAGGCTTGGGAATATCTTTGAAGACATTTGGATAGTTGTCTAACCACTGCCAGTTGCTAAAAGGCCAGCTAACAATCACAGCGCGACCAACAATAAATTCTTTGCTTACAAAACCCTTGCTTGGCAAGTCTTGGTGGTAGCGCGAGTCTTCTGAGTTGCTGCGGTTGTCGCCCATCACCCAAATTGAACCCTCAGGCACTGTGATATCAAATTCGAGATTTGAGGGCTGCATGTCTTTAGCAAGGTAAGGCTCGTTGAGGGCGTGGCCGTTGATGGTTAGTTTGCCGTCGCCATCACAACATGTGATGTGATCGCCGCCAACACCGATCACGCGCTTTACCAAGTGCTGACTGCTATCAGGCGCAACGACTCCAAACGCAGACAAGAACCATTCGGCTGTTGCCTCGAACGGGTTAAGTTGACGAGCCTCAATTGGGCCAAGCCATCCGCCGGGATCTTTAAAAACCACAACGTCGCCGCGTTCGATTGGAATTACATTCGGCACCAATTCGTTCACGATGATGCGGTCGTCGATCTTCAAAGTTTCGAGCATTGAACCTGACGGAATGAAGAATGATCGAATCAAGAAAGTCTTGATTAACAACGAAAGCACCAACGCAGAACCAAGAATTACTAGCAGGTCGATAAAGAAGGAAACAAAAATGTTTTTTCTGATTCGACGCCATCTAGCTTTGGCGCTGCGTGGTGCTCTGTGTTGCGAGCCTTCTGGAAGCCCGATGTGACTCATGGATTAAAAGTTAATCGCAGATTAGATGTTGTCGCGCTTTTCGGCGATCTTCGCCTTCTTGCCGCGAAGCTCACGCAAGAAGTAAAGCTTGGCGCGACGAACGTCACCGCGAGTTACAACTTCGATCTTCTCGATAACTGGTGAGTGAATTGGGAAGGTACGCTCAACGCCTACCTGGAAAGAAATCTTGCGAACGGTGAAAGTCTCGCGAACTGAGTCACCTGAGCGACGGATAACGATGCCCTGGAAAACCTGCACACGGCTGCGGTTACCTTCGATGATGTTTACGTGAACCTTTACGGTGTCACCAACGCGGAACGCTGGGATGTCGGTGCGAAGAGACGCTGAGTCGACTGAGTCAAGAATGTTCATTTGTTTCGCCTTCTGTTACTGCTCACAGGTCAACAACGGGTAAGTAATTGATGGTTTGTTATTCATATTGCCTGGCTCCCCTGTGGCAGAGCGTCTAAGGCGAACAACCTCACTAGTTTAGCCCGCGGATGGGCAAACGGCAAGGCGAGGCTATTCAGAAAGCAGGTCTGGGCGAACGCGCTGAGTGCGCTCAATTTGCTGTTGTTTGCGCCAGGCAGCAATCGCTGCGTGGTTTCCGCTGGTGAGAACCTCGGGCACATCAAATCCGCGCCAGGACGCCGGTTTGGTGTAGCTCGGGTATTCGAGCAAGCCATCGGTGTGTGATTCTTCGGTGAGGCTTTCGGCATTGCCGATTACACCTGGAATCAAGCGTGCGATGGCTTCGATCATGGCTAGGGCAGCCACCTCACCGCCATTGAGAACGTAGTCACCCAGGCTGATCAAGCGAACCTGAGCCTTGGTTTGCGCGTAGTCAACCACGCGTTGGTCAATGCCTTCGTAGCGCCCACAGGCAAAAACAATATGCTTTGCGTTGGCCAACTCATAAGCGGTGGCCTGCTTGAATTGCTCACCGGCCGGCGAAGTGAAAATCGCGATCGAGCTGCCATCTTCGGCTAACACCGAGTCCAGGGCTTCTCCCCACGGTTCAGGCTTCATCAACATGCCAGCACCGCCGCCATACGGGCTGTCATCCACAGTTTTGTGTTTGTCATGCGTGAAGTCGCGCAGGTCGTGAACGTTTAGTTCAATAAGTTCTTTTTCGCGGGCCTTACCCAAAAGCGAAAGATCGAGCGCCTTGAAATAGTCCGGAAAGATTGTGACGGCATCGATGCGCATGATTAGTTCTCTGGCAACTCTTCGAACAAGCCACCCGGAGGTGTGATGGTGACTTCACCCTTGGTGATGTCAACGGTAGGCACAAAAATCTTTAGGAACGGCAATAACACTTCGCCGGTGGCTGTCTCGATGGCCAGGCAGTCTTGTGCTGGCAAGTGATCAACGCGAATAACTTTGCCAACCTCGACACCTCCACGAAGAACGCGCAAACCAACAAGCTGGTGGTCGTACCAAGCGTCTGGTTCGGCTGGCAACGCCTCGACATCGGCATTTACCAAAAGGATTGCTTTGACAAGAGTGTCGGCCGCATCACGGTCTTCGGCTTCGTTTAGAAATAGCACCGGTGACTGGTTGTAATAACGCAGTTCTTTTACCGTGACGGTTTTACCAAACCAAGGTGAGGTGTCAGGAACCTGAAGGTCCAGAACAGCTCCGGGCTTAAAACGCTCGTCGGGGCTATCGGTATAAAGCTCAAGTTTGAACGCTCCCTTTAGGCCGTGGGCCTTGACCAGACGGCCAACTCGGAGCGTTGTCTTGCTAGAAATCGGTGTCCACCACGTCTACGCGGACTTTTTTGCCATCGGCTAGGGCGTTGACAACGGTGCGCAACGCTTTGGCAGTGCGGCCGTTGCGCCCGATCACGCGACCCAGATCATCTGGGTGCACGTTAACCTCAAGCAAGTCTCCTCGCGAGGTTGAGCGTGCAGTTACAGTGGCGTCGTCAGGATTGTCGACGATTCCTTTAACTAGGTGTTCGAGCGCAGCGGCTAGCACTTATTAAGCCTCGGTTGATTCAGCGGCTTCAGCTGCAGGTGCAGCTTCAACAGCAACTTCTTCAGCAGGTGCTTCGGCAACAACTTCTGCTTCTGCAGCAGGTGCCTCTGCAGCTACTTCTTCAACTGCAGGAGTCTCAACTGCTGCTTCGGTTGCTTCTGCAGCAACTTCTTCAACAGCTGCTGCTTCTTCGGCTACAGGTGCAGCCTTCTTCGCAGCTAGTTCATCCTTAGGAATCAGAACAGTCTTCTTCTTTGAGTCAATTACGAACTCTGGCTTTGCAGCCTTCACCTGAACGGTGTTCTTTGCGTTCTTGTCACCCTTTGAAGCCTGGAAGTCTCCAGTCAGCTTTAGCAACACAGCGACCTGCTCGGTTGGCTGTGCGCCAACGCCAAGCCAGTACTGAGCGCGCTCAGAGTTAACTTCGATGAAAGATGGGTTTTCGGTCGGAATGTAACGACCGATCTCCTCGATTACACGACCGTCACGGTGTGTACGAGAGTCTGCTACCACGATGCGGTAGTGAGGTGCACGGATTTTTCCGTGACGCTTTAGGCGGATCTTAACAGCCAACGATTGCTCCTGATTATTCGTATTGAGGCGAACGTTCAACCGTGAGCGTGGGGGCACACTCGGTAGAAAAAGCTCTAGGGGTTGTCGTAATCGTTTGGTTAGAGGGTCAAACGGCGACAACCGCTCTATTCTGCCAGACTTTGCCCTTCAGCGCTAGTCAAGCCACGAGTTTCAAAGCCCGAAGGATGATCCCGCGGTGCCGTCAGTGCCGGGTGCAGGCTTTTGGCCAAGGCCGCGGGCGGCTTCTTCGGCTGCGCGCTTGGCTGGGTTGCCCGATTTTGAGCCCTTTTTCTTGTCTTTGCCCTTGGCTTTTGAGCCACCAAAGCCACCCAGGCCAGGCATCGGCGGCATTCCAGGCATTTGCGGCATACCGCCACCCTTAGCCATGCCCTTCATCATCTTGGCCGCTTGCTCAAAGCGATTAACCAGCGAATTCACGTCGGTCACGGTCATTCCCGAACCACGAGCGATGCGTGAGCGTCGGGAACCGTTGAGAATTTTTGGCTGGCGGCGTTCTGCCGGAGTCATCGAGCGAATGATTGCCTCGGTGCGGTCGATTTCTTTTTCGTCAAAGTTTTCAAGTTGCTGACGCATTTGGCCGGCACCCGGCATCATGGCCAGCATGTTTTTGAGCGAGCCCATCTTTTTGATCTGCTGCATCTGGTCTAAGAAGTCCTCAAGAGTGAAGGTCTCTTTGGCAATCTTCTCGGCCATGGCTCGAGCTTCTTCTTGATCAAACTGCTTTTGAGTTTGCTCAATCAGAGTGAGAATGTCACCCATGTCCAAAATGCGGCTTGCCATGCGGTCTGGGTAGAACGGCTCGAAGGCATCCATGGCCTCGCCATTTGAAGCGAAGATGATTGGCTTGCCGGTAACCGAGGCCACCGAAAGCGCCGCACCACCGCGAGCATCGCCATCAAGTTTGGTGAGCACAACGCCGGTGATGCCAACGCCGTCTTCAAATGCCTTGGCAACGTTGACCGCATCTTGACCAACCATTGAGTCGATTACGAAAAGAACTTCGTCTGGGTCCACGGCCTTGCGAATATCTTTAGCCTGGGTCATCAACTCTTCATCGATGCCCAAACGACCTGCGGTGTCGACGATGACAACGCTGAACATTTTTTGCTTGGCGTGCTTGATCGAATCTTTTGCTACGGATACTGGGTTGCCCACGCCATTGCCTGGCTCTGGAGCAAACACTGGAACACCAACGCGCTCACCAACAACCTGCAATTGGTTGACGGCGTTAGGTCGCTGCAAGTCAGCCGCAACCAAAATTGGAGTTTGACCTTGGTCTTTCAACCACTTGGCAAGTTTTCCGGCGAGGGTGGTCTTACCAGAACCCTGCAAACCGGCAAGCATGATTACTGTTGGTGCGGTTTTTGCAAAAGTTAGTTTGCGCTGCTGCCCACCCAGAATGGTGACGAGTTCATCGTTAACAATCTGCACAACTTGTTGGGCTGGGTTAAGAGCTTTTGATACTTCGTCACCAAGGGCACGCTCGCGAACTGCGGCGGTGAAATTTTTAACAACTTCGAGAGCTACGTCAGCTTCGAGCAGGGCACGGCGAATCTCACGAAGGGTTGCGTCAATGTCAGCAGGGCTTAGTTTGCCTTTGCTGCGCAGGTTCTTAAACGTCTCGACGAGACGATCAGAAAGATTGCCGAACAACCGCTACTCCTTAGCTAACTAATCCGTTGGCGAACTCTTGGGCGTCAAAGAACGCAAAGTCTTCGATTCCTTCACCAACGCCAACTAGTTTTACAGGAATTCCAAGTTCGCGCTGAATTGAGTAAACAATGCCACCCTTGGCTGTGCCATCGAGTTTGGTTAGCACTACCCCGGTTACGTTGGCAACCTCGGTGAAAGCCTTTGCTTGAGTCAGACCGTTTTGGCCAGTAGTTGCATCTAGCACCAAAAGAACTTCGGCAATCGAAGCCTGCTTCTCAACCACGCGACGAATCTTGTCGAGTTCGTTCATCAAGTCTTTTTTATTTTGCAAGCGACCTGCAGTGTCGATGATAAGAACGTCGGCTTCTGATTTAATTGCCGCTTCTACCGCTTCGAATGCAACGGCAGCTGGGTCTTGCCCTTCAAGCTTTGGCTTCACAATTTGGGCACCGGCGCGTTCGGCCCAAGTAGCCACCTGATCAACCGCCGCTGCTCTAAATGTGTCGGCTGCGCCAATCACAACTTTCCAGCCACCCTCGGTCATCCACTTTGCTAGTTTGCCGATGGTGGTGGTTTTGCCAACACCATTCACACCGACAACTAAAAACACATAAGGCAACTTGCCGTCGCTCAGGTTCAGAGCTTTGGCTGGGTGTTCCAAATTGGCAGCAATAATTTGAGCCAAGATTTTCTTCAAATCTGCCTCGGATTTTGCACCCTGCTTCTTTGCAGCGGCTTTGACTTCATCAACAATGGCGCTTGAAGCATCCACGCCAAAGTCGGCTTGAATCAAGATATCTTCGAGGTCATCCAGATTTGCCGGATCAAACTTGATGCGAGAAAAAAGTGAACGGATTCCTTTGCGGGCGCTGCGTTTTGGAAGTTCAACGGCTTCTAGTTCTTCGACTACTTCTGGAGCCGGTGCGACTTCGACTGGAACATTGATGACCGGCGCTGGAGCAACCGGGGCAACTATTACGGGTTCCGGTTCGGCAACAACAACAATCGGCGTTGGTTCAGGTTCCGGTACAACTACTACAGGAGTTGGCTCCGGCTCGGCAGCGATAACTTCTTCGACTACAGCATCTTCGACAACCACGTCGATTACTTCAACCGGTGCCGCAACTTCAGGCTCATCCTTGCGCTTCTTCTTCCAGAAGAGAAAGCCCATGACTATTCCTTCTCAATAAGACGCTGGCCAACAACTGCTGACACACCGTCTTGACGCATTGAAACGCCATAGAGCGCATCCGCGATCTCCATGGTGCGCTTCTGGTGCGTGATGATAATCAACTGCGAGTTGGTGCGCAGGTCTTCAAAAATCTGCAACAAACGGCCAAGGTTGGCATCGTCAAGTGCGGCTTCAACCTCATCCATCACATAGAACGGTGAAGGGCGCGCCTTAAAGATTGCAACCATAAGTGCCACCGCTGCAAGCGAACGCTCACCACCCGAAAGCAATGACAGGCGCTCGATGCGCTTACCGGCAGGCTTCACGGTGACCTCGAGGCCAGTGGTCAACAAGCTCTCAGGGTTTGTCAAGAAAATCGAACCGGTTCCGCCAGGGAACAAGGTTGGGAACACTTCTTCAAAAGCCTTGCGGGTGTCTTCAAAGGCCTCGGCAAAGATTGTTTGCATCTTCGAGTCAAGGTCTTCAATGATCTGTAGCAAGTCTTTGCGAGTCTGAGTTAAGTCAGCAAGCTGCTCGGTCAAGAACTTGTGGCGCTGTTCGAGCGCCGCAAATTCTTCAAGAGCCAATGGGTTGACCTTGCCAAGCTTCTCAAACAAACGCTCAGCATCTTTCAAGCGCTTCTGCTGTTCTTCGCGCACAAATGGCTTGCTGCCGGATTCTGCTTCTTCGTCTGGAATCAACTTGTCTGGGCCATACTCTTCGAGCAAGATCGACTGCTCAAGGCCAAGTTCATCGTTTGAACGCGATACCAAGTTGGCCAAGGTCAGGCGCTTCTCGTGGTTGGCAAGTTCCATGTCGTGCACGCTCTGAGTGAGGCCTGCAAGTTTCATTTGAATCTCTGCGGTTTCGCCGCGAAGCTTCACAAGTTCGGCGTTCTGGTTTGCGCGCGCAGATTCCAGCTCGTGCAAACGAAGCTTTGCCTGAGATGCGCTGTCGGCAACTGCGTTCATAAAGTTCGGCAAAGCGTGCAGCACTCGTTTTGCCGACTGCAATTGACGCTGTTGTGCAGCGGCCGCAATCTTGGCACGCTCAATAGCTTCGCGTGCTTCGGCAATTTGTGACTGAAGCGAAGTTGCACGTTCTTGCTCTACGCGCAAACGCTCGACCGCTGCGCCAAGTTCAATGCGAATATCCAACTCGCGCTGACGCTCTTGCTCAAGGTTGTCAGCCAAAGTTTGACGGTTGGCCAAATCAAGTTCAGGGCGCTCTTGCGCAGCAAATTCATCGTGCGCTTCAACCGCGGTGGCAAGTGCACTCGAGGCTTCGGCAATTGCAAACTCTGCAGTCGCGGCAACCTGAGCCAAGCGGTCTACTTCAGCCTGAGCAGCTTCAACTTGAACACGCAAACGACCAAGCTTTTCAGCGTTGCCAGCAAGCACGGCGTCATATTCATTTAGTGCAGCCAATGCCTCTTTGGCAGAAACTTTTGCGGCATCTTCGGTAGCTCGAGCCTGCGCCAATTCGGCGCGTGATTTCTCGATGTGGTCGTTTACTTCAACCAGACGAGTCTCAGCAGCATCGCGCTCTGCAACAAGCTCAAGCTTCGAAGGCTTGCTTGATGAACCACCGCGAATAACCGACTCAGTAAGAACATCGCCATCGCGAGTAATCAAAACTAATTTCAGAGTTGACTTGTCGCTGTTGTAAAGCGAGCGCGCTGCGTCAAGATCGTCAACGATGACCACGTTATTTAGCAACGCCAAAATTCCAGTTGGCGCTTCGACAACATCCGCAGCCGCACGAGCACCGGCAACATTTGGCAGGTTGCTAGCTGCACCCTTGGCGTCGACGTCTGCAACGATCAGCTCAACACGACCGCCATCGCTCTTCTTCAAGTGCTCAATCGCTGCCAGACCTTCGTCGCGAGAGTCAGCAACCAAAGCATCGGCCAATGGTCCAAGCGCTGCGGCAATAGCAGTCTCGAAACCATTTTGAATTTTCATGTGACTTGCAACCAGGCCACGGATACCGCGCAGACCAGCGGCCGACAATTCGGTGGCGCCGTCTTTTTGCTCAAGCGTTAGGTTTAGCGCCGAGCGCTTTGCCGAAAGTGAGTCGCGCTCACGCTCTGCCTGGTGAATTTCTTCGCGAAGTGATTCGATCTTTGCGCCCGCATCTGAAACAGCTTTTTGTGCCGCTTCATAGCGACCTTCAAGACCGCTGTCTTGCGGTGACTGCTGGTTTTGCAATTGCTGTTCAAGCGAGTCGTACTCAGCCTTGCTCGCATTGAAGCGATCGCGTGACTCGGCCAGTGCACTTTGGTGACGAACAACTTCATCGCGCAAAGACGCCAACTTAGATTCGGCAACAGTTGCTTCATTTGCCAAGCGTGCTTTGTCTAGGTCGAACTTAGAAATCAATGCATTTTGCTCGGCAACCTGGTTGTCAAACTTTTCAAGCACATCACGAGCTTCGCTGCGCGAAGCTTCAGCCTCGTGCAATGCCGCCTTGAGAGTTTCAACAGTTGCCGCTAGTTCAACGGCCGCATTGCTTGCAGCCTGAGCCTCTGCTTCAAGAGCTGCTGGGTCAAGTTGAGCGCCAGCAACTTCAGCCTGCGAACCAAGCAACGCAACGCGCTGGTTGGCAATCGAAAGCAATGAACGCAAGCGCTCAGCTAGTGAATCAAATTGGTAAGAAAGATTGCGCGCCTGATCTAGGTCGGTTGAAACCTGAGCGGCTTCTAGTTGACCCAAACGCGCTGTGTTTTCGGCAAGCAACTCTTGCAAGATGTTGCGTTCGCCACGACGATCGGCTTCGCTCTTAGCCGTTTCTTCGAGTGCGCGGTGCAGGTCTGAAATATCCGCAGCCAACAAACGAGCCTTAGCGTCGCGAACCACCGAAGCAATGCCCTGGGCTTCGCGAGCAACCTCGGCTTGAGCACCAAGTGGCTTGAGTTGACGACGAACTTCGCCGGCCAAGTCGTTCAAACGAGTCAGGTTCGCCTGCATTGCCTCGAGCTTGCGCTCTGTTTTTTCTTTGCGGCGACGGTGCTTCAAAATTCCGGCAGCTTCTTCAATAAAGCCACGACGCTCTTCAGGTGTTGCACGAAGCACTGAATCAAGCTGACCCTGACCAACAATCACGTGCATTTCGCGACCCAAACCTGAGTCGCTAAGCAATTCTTGAACGTCTAGCAAGCGGCAAGCATCGCCGTTGATTGCATACTCACTGCCACCGTTGCGAAACAAGGTTCGAGCAATAGTCACTTCGGTGTAGTCAATTGGCAAGGCACCATCGCTGTTATCGATGGTCAAAATAACTTCGGCGCGACCTAGCGGGCCCTTTGTAGATGTGCCGGCAAAGATAACGTCTTCCATCTTGCCGCCGCGAAGGCTCTTGGCGCCTTGCTCACCCATAACCCAGGCGAGCGCGTCAACGACGTTTGATTTTCCGGAACCGTTAGGGCCAACAACGGCCGTAACGCCTTTTTCAAACGCGAAAGTGGTTGGCTGAGCGAAAGACTTGAAGCCCTTGAGGGTGAGGCTCTTGAGATACAAGCTATTCCCCCGCCCCTCGCTGATTGTTGGTTAGTGTGGCAAAAGCCACGAATAACCAAAATACCGCATCAGCCACGCCGCCTCTGACACTTAGGGCAAAGGTGCGAACCGCGATTCATCCAGTTTTCACGCTTGATTGGGTGGCCGCAGCGCTTGCAGGGCAGGCCAGTCATGCCATATGCGTTCAAAGACACAGCAAAATAGCCGCTTTCGCCATTCACATTCTTGTATTGCTCGTCAAAACTCGTGCCGCCCTGCGCCACTGCCTTGGCCAGGATGTCTTTGACGGCCGCCAACAATTCGCTAGCCTTGGCCTTCGAAATCGAAGCTGCAGGCTGGTCGTAATGCAACTTGGCCTGCCACAGCGCCTCGTCGGCATAAATGTTGCCAATGCCACTTAAAGTTTGTTGGTCCAGCAGCACGCGCTTGATTCCCGAATTCTTTTTCTTGAATTTGGCTAGCACGGCTGGTTCGTCGAAATCTTCGTCCAAAGGGTCACGGGTGATGTGCGCCGCCTGGCGAGGAATCATGTTCTGCCAGTACTGACCGAGCCCTACCCCGGCGCTAAAACCACCGGGCTTGCCATCCGAGGTTTCAATTAATTCATCAATCGCCAACGAACCAAAAATGCGCTGATCGATAAAACGAAATTCAACTTTTTCGCCATCGGCGCACTTGGCGTGAATCACCACGCGGGTGAGTTTGTCTTCGGATGCGCCTGGGCTGCGAAGCAACATTTGCCCGCTCATGCCCAAGTGACCAACCAGCGCAAGTTTTTGCGTTGTGCCTTTGACCTCGATTGGCAACCAAAGAAATTTGCCACGACGAACCACGCCCAAAATCTTTGCGCCAATCAGCGTCTGCTTAAAATCTTCGACGCCACCCGGGTGACGCTTTAGCGATCGCGCGTCGAGAACATCCACGCCGGTGACTTTTGCATTGGTGAGCGCAGGCGCCAAGCCGGCGCGAACGGTTTCTACTTCTGGAAGTTCAGGCATGGACTAAAGCGAAACGAGGGCGTCGATGGCAGCTTCGGTTTCGGCACCCTTGCGAGTGCGACCTTGGCCGGAGCCAATTTGTTTTTCGTCAACAAAAACTTTGGCAAAGAAAACCCGGTCGTGGTCTGGGCCTTCGTGAGTGGTTTCGTAATTTGCGATTGGCTTGCCCAGAGCTTGCAGGCGCTCGTTCAAAGTGGTTTTTGGGTCACTGTTTTCACGAAGCGCATCGGTGTCCTCAAGCAATGGAAAAACAAAACGCGCGACAAACTCTTGTGCGGCGTCTAGACCCTTAGAAACATAGATGGCGCCCAGGATTGCTTCGAAGGTGTCGGCAAGCAAGTTCATTTTGGTGCGGCCACCGGTTTGCTCTTCACCTTTGCCGAGTCGCATGAATTCGCCAATGCCGAGGTCACCGGCAATCGAAGCTAGAGCGCGCGCAGACACCACCGCGTTTTTAACTTTGGTTAATTCGCCTTCAGGCAAATCGGTGAGCAAATCGTGAATGTGTGCCGTAACAACGAAACCCAACACCGAGTCCCCGAGAAATTCGAGGCGTTCGTTGTTGGGTAGGTTGCCATGCTCATATGAATATGAGCGGTGAGTCAATGCGAGTTCGAGCAACTGAGGCTCGAGGTCAACGCCTAAGCGAGTGCAAAGAACGTCCATCGCGTGACTTAAAAAGTCTTAAGCGTCAGCGACCTTGCGGCCCTTGTACTCAAGGAACAGCGCGTTGCCGTTTGAGTCTTCAACTAGCTTTGCGCGGTGAGGCATTGAGTAAACGGTCTTGCCGTTTTCAATGGTCTTCACCAGGGTAACTTCAGCGGCCTTCCACTGTGAACGACGCGCGTGTGTGCGTGAACGTGAGAGGCGTCTCTTAGGTACTGGCATGGTACTACTCTTCCTTTTTCGTGAAGCTTTCTAGGGCGTTCCACCGCGAATCAATCGGGGCTTCGTGCACGTGGTGCGGATTGTCGGCCATCTTCACACCGCATTCCGCGCAAAGACCAGGACAGTCTTCTGAACAAAGTGGGTGGAACGGAAGGTTTAGAACTACCGCGTCACGGATGACTTGATCAAGATCGATTTGCTCGTCTTCAACAACTGAGTCATCCTCGTTGGTTAAAGAATAGGCGAAAAGTTCCTGAAAATCTACCTCAATAGGCACAGTTAGCGGGTCGAGGCAGCGACTGCACTCGGCATCAGCATCTACAAAGACCTCACCGGTGGCCAAAATGCCCTCGTGAACTGACTCCAAACGAACGTCAAGGTCGAGCTCAACTCCCTTTGAAACCTTGGCAATGCCCTCGCCCATGTCTTCTGGGGTGACGATATCAAGCTTGTATTCGCGCATCTGGCCGGGTTTGTGCATCAGATCGCGCACTGAGATTTGATATTCAGTGTTCGCCATGATGATTTAGCCCTTTCGATTAGCCGAAGAAGAGGCTAACGCACGAGCCACTGCCCGCGAAACATATTTCGAAACATCGCCATCGAGTTCGGCCACCTGCTTGACCAAACTGCTTGAAACCAAGCCATGTTCTGGGGCCGAAGCCATAAAAATCGTCTCAACGGCGGCTAGATCTTTGTTCACCTGAGCCATTGGCAATTCGTAATCAAGGTCAGAACTGTTTCTAAACCCCTTAATGATGGTGCTGGCGCTGACCATCTTGCAGTAATTCACGAGCAGACCAGAATCCAAAGTGTCTACGGATAGCTTTGCTCCCGAATGGATACCCAATTCACCGAGGCTGGCACGAATTAACTCAACCCGCTCTTCGCTAGAAAACAGCGGCGACTTTGCTGGGTTGTGCACCACGAGGATGTGCAATTCATCAAAGATTCCGGCGGCACGGCGGGCAACATCTAGGTGACCGAGCGTGATTGGGTCGAATGAGCCGGGATACACAGCGATTGAAGACATGGCTCAAGGTTAGCCCAGTGTGTGTTTCAGGCACAGTCCCGTGATTTACACCTTTGTTAAATATGTTTGGCGCACTTGATCTTGGAGTTCAAGGGTCTGGGCAAGCAGCGGGTGCTTTTCGAGCGTTGGGTCGACCTCAAACAGTTTCTCGGCGTCTATGCGCAATTGCTGAATCAACTTGGCGTCTTGAACCACGCGAACCAGTTTCAAACTTGAGCGACCACCCGATTGACTTTCGCCAAGCACATCTCCCTCGCGACGAAGTTCAAGGTCAATCTCGCTGAGTTCGAAGCCATCCGTAGTTTTGGCAACCGCGCTCAAGCGTTCAAGAGCAATCGAACCCTCTTCGGCGGTTGTGAGCATTAGGCAAAGGCCTGGGTCGGTGCCACGACCAACTCGACCACGAAGTTGGTGCAACTGACTCACGCCAAACCGGTCGGCGTCGAGAATCACCATCACGGTTGCGTTGGGCACATCGACACCAACTTCAATAACGGTGGTCGAAACCAAAACATCGATTTCTCGATTTTGAAACTTGCCCATGACTTCGGCTTTTTCTTCGGATGACATTCGCCCATGTAACGTGCCGATGGCTAGCCCACTCAAAGCCGGAACATTTTTCAGCGACTCGGTCATGCCGATTGCAGAAGCCAATGGTTGCCTTGGTTTCTTGGCAAATTCTGCAGCGGCTTCATCGGTGCCATCTAAGAAAGTTTGATCTTCTTGGGCAGCGCCACCAGATTCGATTAACTCGACGCCTGGGTCATCTTCATCGATGCGCGGGCAAACCACAAAAGCCTGCTTGCCATTGCCGACTTCTTCGGCGATGCGTTGCCAAGCGCGAGCGACTAATGCTGGTTGGTTTAGCTGCACAATGTGCGAAGCAATTGGCTGTCGACCCTTTGGCAATTCGCTGAGCGTTGAAACATCTAGGTCACCAAACACTGTTACTGCAAGCGTGCGTGGAATGGGTGTTGCCGTCATGGTTAGAACGTGCGGTGGCTGCTTGCCTTTTTGTCGCAGTGCTTCACGTTGCTCAACACCAAAACGGTGTTGCTCATCAATCACAATTAGGCCTAGGTCAAAGAATTCCACCCTGTTGGCAATCAGGGCGTGTGTGCCAACCACAACTTGTGCCTTGCCGCTGACAAGTTGCAACAAAGCTCGCTTGTGATCTGCGGTGTTTAGTTGACCAGTCAAAAGGGTGAGACCAATTTCGTCGGCCAAACTGTCACCCAATACTTTTCGCATCGAAGCAAAGTGTTGAGCGGCGAGAACTTCGGTTGGTGCAAGCAAAGCAGATTGGCCGCCGGCATCTGCAACTGCCAACATGGCTCGAAGTGCCACCACGGTTTTACCGGAGCCGACTTCACCTTGAAGCAATCGATTCATCGGATGAGTTTTTTCGAGATCTTCTTGAAGCTGGGCACCAACCTCAATCTGACCCTTGGTTAGTTCAAACGGCAACGCAGCATCAAACTTGGCAAGCGCTCCCCCAGATTTAGCAACACGTGAAGTGGTGCGCACATGTTGGTTTTCTATGCGGCGCTTAAGCAAAGTTGCCTGCAACAAAAATGCTTCGTGCACCTTTAGGGTTTCGCGCGCTCTTTGCCAATCATCATGAATCTCGGGGCGATGAATTTTGTGAATCGCGTCGTTTGCGCTCAACAGGTTATGCTGCCGAACTACTTCGGCTGGCAACTCATCTTCGATTGGTGAAAGAGTGTCGAGCACCACCGCCATGGCCCTCTGAATCGCCCAGGTGGTGATGGTTGAGGCCGCCGGATAAATCGGAATTGGCAACTGCGCCCAACGCTTGGCGTCTTCGTCGGCAACTTCATCTGGAAACAGCTCGTAGTCGGGGTGGGCTAATTGCAACTTGCCTAGGTAGCTGCCAATCTTGCCGGCAAATAATCCGCGGGCACCTACCCGAAGTTCTTTTTGACGCCAGGCTTGATTGAAAAATGTGAGGCTCATGAAGCCATGGCCGTCGGTGATTCGAATTTCTAGGATGCTGCCGGCGCGGCCCTTCATTCGACGCTCGGAGACGTCAACAATATCGGCAACCACGGTGGCGGTTTCGCCAATTGGCAACTCGCTTATCGGAGTGAGCTCACCGCGAGTGGAATAGCGGCGGGGAAAGTGCATCAACAGATCGGCGACGGTTTTGAGGCCAAGATGTTTCGCAAATGACTTGGCGGTGCGGTCACCCAGCACGCGGTCAAGGGGTTCTTGCGAAAGCAGCATGCCTCTATCTTCGCCTACGGGCGGCAGCGCACAGCGATAGGCTTGGCGAGTTATGACACGAATCATTAGCGGCATCGCCGGCTCAAGACAACTCACCAGCCCAGCAAAGGCAACTCGCCCAACCAGCGATCGCGTGCGTGAATCAATTTTCAACCGCCTCTCATCACGCAATCACGTGGATGGCTTGCGCGTGCTTGACCTATACGCAGGCACCGGCGCACTCGCCCTTGAGGCTGTTAGCCGTGGGGCCATCTATGCAATGTTGGTTGAACGCGATGGCAAGGCCGCCGCAGTGTGCGTTAAGAACTGCCAGATGATTCAAAAGGCGATGGAAAAAGAGGGCTTCTTTGACCAGGTGACCAAAGTTGCCAACAAAGCTGTTTCCAAGTTTCTTGGTGAAGACACCCTTGAATACGACTTGGTCTTCATCGACCCTCCATACGAAATTGACAACGAAGAAGTTACCGAAAACCTAACTGCGTTGTTGCCTCGACTATCGAACGACGCGGTTGTTATGGTTGAGCGTTCAAGCCGCAGCCCGATGCCAGAACTGCCATCGGGTTACGAACTCGATGAAGAAAAGTCTTATGGCGACACAGTCATTTATTGGCTGTCGAAATCGGCGTAGCCGACCAACACAGTCGTGTATTGGTTAATAAAGAAGTAAGTGCTGAGCTAAAGAAAAACCCTCCGATTTCTCGGAGGGTTTTTAAACATCTAGATTGAGCGCTCTGGCTTGCCGATGTAAATCTGCTGCGGGCGACCAATCTTGGTGGCTGCATCAGCGTTCATCTCGCGCCAGTGAGCAATCCAACCTGGCAAGCGCCCGACTGCAAATAATGCAGTGAACATGTGCGGTGGGAATCCGAGGGCCTTGTAAATGACACCAGTGTAGAAATCAACGTTTGGATACAAACGACGCTCTTGGAAGTAAGGATCAGCAAGAGCAGCAGCCTCAAGTTCTTTGGCGATGTCTAGCAGCGGGTCTTTGACTCCAAGCTCAGAAAGCACCTGGTCGGCAGTTGCCTTAACGATGCGTGCGCGAGGGTCAGTGTTCTTATATACGCGGTGACCAAAGCCCATCAGACGAATTCCAGCTTCTTTGTTCTTGACCTTGTCTACAAAGTCTTGAACGCTCATGCCTGAATCGTGAATCTCTTGCAACATCTGCAACACAGCTTCGTTTGCGCCACCGTGCAGTGGGCCAAACAAAGCATTGATGCCGGAAGAGATTGAAGCAAACAGGTTTGCCTGGCTTGAACCAACAAGACGAACGGTTGAAGTTGAACAGTTCTGCTCGTGGTCAGCGTGCAACACCAAAAGAGTTTCCATCGCCTTGGTGACGATCGGGTTCTGCTCGTACGGCGCAGCCATGTTGCCAAAGTTCAAGTGCAAGAAGTTTTCTACATAAGACAACGAGTTGTCTGGGTATAGAAGAGCCTGGCCCAAGCTGTTCTTGTGAGCATAGGCAGCCAACACCGGCAACTTTGCCAACAGACGAATTGTTGAAAGCTCAACCTGCGCGGCATCGTGAGTGTTGAGAGAGTCTTGATAAAAAGTTGAAAGCGCAGAAACACCGGCTGCCAAAACTGCCATCGGGTGCGCGCTCTGTGGCATAGCCTCAAAAAGATTCTTGAGCGCTTCGTTGATAAGCGTGTGTTCACGAACTTCGTCTTCGAAGGTCTTGAGCTGCTCGGCAGTTGGCAATTCGCCGTAAATCAAGAGCCATGAGGTCTCAAGAAAACTCTTGTGACCGGCAAGCTGCTCGATTGGGTAACCGCGGTGGCGCAAAATTCCTTTGTCGCCATCAATGAATGTGATCGCCGATTTGGTCGACGCGGTGTTTACGAATCCAGGGTCAAAAGCGGTAAGACCGGTTGTTGCGGTTAGCTTCGAAATGTCCACTGCGTCGTGGCCATCTACGGCTGAAATTACTGGAAACTCGGCGGTTATGTCGCCATAGGTGAGTGAAACTTTTTCGCTCGAGGTCATCGAAGCTCCTAGTGCTGTTTTTATGCCCGATTAGGCCTTGGATAAGCCTATGGCATCACGAAGGCGTGTTGCTGCCTCTGCGATTTTGTCATCGGTTGCGGTGATCGAGAACCTTACATAGTCGGTGGAATGTTCGCCATAGAAGGTGCCTGGAACCACAACGATGCCCAAATCGGCCATGCGATCAACGGTCTTCCAGCAGTCCTCACCGAGAGTAGCCCATAGGTAAAGGCCAGCCTCGCTGTCGGCAAGCTCAAATCCATAGGCACGAATCGCGCTTAGAAGCACTTCTCGGCGTTCGCGGTAAATTTCTTTGGCAATTGCAACGTGTTCGTAGTCGCCAAGTGCAACAACCATGGCTCGCTGAACCGGCGCAGGGGTGTTAAGACCACTGTGCATGCGCAGGTTTACCAAAGCCTTAATCAACGAAGCCTCGCCAACCGCAAAAGCGGCTCGATAACCGGCCAAGTTGGACTGCTTACTTAGTGAGTAAACCGCAAGAATTCCTTCGTGTGAACCACCACAAACGCGAGGGTCGAGCACGCTCGGAATTAACTTGTCAGACCACTCACCCCAACCAAGTTCTGCGTAGCATTCATCGCTCGCAAGCAACGCGCCAAGTTCGCGTGCACGGTCAACAGCTGCTTTCATTTCGGCAACGTCAAGAACGCGACCATCAGGGTTGCCGGGTGAATTAATCCAAATTAGTTTTGCGTTTGCCGGCCACTGTGCTGGGTCGTCTTCAGAAACAATTTCGGCACCACACATTGCGGCACCAACGACATAGGCGGTGTAAGCAACCTTTGGCTGAACCACAACATCGCCAGGACCAAGACCCATAAGCAGTGGCAACCACGAAATCAATTCTTTTGAACCAATGGTTGGCATAACTTGATCGGCGGTTAGGCCAACAACACCGCGACGTCGTGCAAACCATTCAACAACGGCATTTTTAAATTCGAGCGAGCCGCCGGTAGATGGGTATCCCGGCGCGTTTGATGATGCGTTTAGCGCATCTTGAATGATCGATGGAGTTGGATCAACTGGTGAACCGACTGAAAGATCAACTGCACCGCCGGCATGCTTTGCAGCTTTAGCTGAATATGGCTTTAGTTGCTCCCACGGATACTCCGGCAAGCGGTCGAACACGAGAATTAAGCCTGTTGTGGAAGAGCGGTAACCACTGGGTGGTCACCAGGAATGACGCCAACCTTGGCAGCGCCGCCAGGTGAGCCAACCTCGTTGAAGAACTCAACGTTGGCCTTGTAGTAGTCAGACCACTGAGCTGGGAGGTCGTCTTCGTAGTAAATCGCTTCTACTGGGCAAACAGGCTCACAGGCACCACAGTCAACGCACTCATCTGGGTGGATGTAAAGCATGCGGTCACTTTCATAGATACAGTCAACCGGGCACTCCTCGATGCATGCCTTGTCTTTAACATCTACACATGGCAGCGCGATTACGTAAGTCACTTTGAACCCTCTCGATTACTGGTCTCTATATTAACGGTGGCCACGAGAACTGCGGCGCCACGCGCCAGCCTGAATTTTCGGAAAAATAATCACTAGCGCACAAACACCGATTGAACCGTAGGCCCAAATATTGCTAAGCAGCTGGTCTGGGATAAATACTTCGCCACCAATTTGTCGCTGTGCCATCCAAAAAACAGTCGCAGTTAAAGCGCCGCTGAATACATAGAGTGCGCCTCGAGAGCCACGAAGCAATCGCAGGGCCAGAGCGGCAGAGCCAGTCATGGCAAGCGCAACCACCAAACCAATAGGTGTTGATGAATCGTCGTTTGCGCGCACCAGGTGAATCAAGGTGCCAAAGAGGCCAAAAATTACACCCAGCGGCAACGCCCAAAAGAAAGTTAAGAAGGGCTTGAACTGAGCAATCGAACTTGGATGAGCAAGCCGCACGCGCTCTGGGCGGTCATAACGAACATATTTGCCCGGCACCACCGAGTAGGTCTCGGCACTGACTGCTACCTGACTGGCATGAGCTTCGAGTGCGGATTTCTTAATCAGCGCGGTTTTGGCGTCGCCAATTTCGGCATCAAATTTCTCTCGTGGTTCGGCAACGACCCAAAACTGTGGTGCTCGCTTAGTTTGACGGGCAACCTCGCGCACCGCCATGGCAGATGCTTCGTAGGCCTTCTTGTGATCTGGGTGACCAAATCCCCCGCGGCGGTTATAGGTGAGCACCGCGTCCGGTTTAAATTCGAGAATCGCTTTCACCACATCGTCTGCAATAACGGAGTTTGAAGCGGCCGAGAGCGCGAGCTCATCCAAGTTTTTAGGTTTGATTGGTTTGCCAAAAGCGTTGATGCGCATGCCTGAATCTAGGTAGGCGCGGGTGCCGGCAAATGCGTGCTTCACTGGGCCGAAAGCCTTTAGCGCCTCGATAAGTTCGGTGCGGCGAAACGCACCCATGGCCGCAAAATTGCCCTCTAGAGGCTTTAGCTCGGCAAGCTTCACCTTGCCGCGTTCACCGCGAGTGAGGGTCAAAACCATCACCTCGGATTTCTTCGCGATGCGGTCGGCAATGATGTGACCGGTGTAAAGGCTCTCGTCATCTGGGTGCGCGTGAACAATAAGCAGTCGTGTTGGGTTGAATTGAGGCTTGGCCATACAAACACTTTATGTGATTTGGAAATAATCCTTGCCAACTTAGGGTTGCCTAACTTAGTGTTACCTAAGTAATCCCCCTGAAAGGTAAAAATCAATTGCTCGCTAACTTCTTGATCGGCCTTCGCGAAGGCCTTGAAGCCGCCCTCATCGTTGGCATCCTCGTTGCCTACCTAGTGAAACTGGGCCAGCACAAAGGCCTGCGTGCCCTGTGGGTGGGAGTGATTTCAGCAATTTTGGTTTCGATCGGCATTGGCGTCTTCTTGACCTATGTGGTGCAAGAGGTTCCAGAAGGAACCAACGAAATCATCGCCGGTTCGGCCTCGATTATTGCCGTGGTGTTCGTCACCTGGATGATTTTCTGGATGGCCAAGCAGAGCAAGAACCTGGGAGGCGATCTTCGTGGCCGCATCGACAAGGTTAAAGAAGGTTCAGCCGTTGGCCTTACCGCGGTGGCATTCTTTGCAGTGATTCGTGAAGGCGCCGAGACTTCCGTGTTCATCTGGAGTGCCGCTCGTTCGACCGGCACTGACACCAACCCTGTGTTCGGTGCAATCTTGGGATTGCTCACCGCGGCAGTGCTTGGCTACTTCATCTACCGCGGTGCTGTGAAACTAAACCTCAGCGTATTTTTCAAATACACCGGCGCATTCCTTGTGATTGTTGCTGCTGGCATTTTGGCTTACGGCATTCACGAATTCCAAGAGATCGGCTTCTTGCCGTTCCTAACTGCAACCAGCTATGACGTGAGCAACGTTGTAGTCAAGGGTGGCGTGCTCGACACAATTCTTCGCGGCACAATCAGCTTTAGAGCAACACCGAGCCAACTAGAAACTTTGGTATGGGCGCTGTACTTCATTCCAACCGCAATCATCTTCTGGAACCGTTCAAAGACCAAGAAGAAGGTTGCTGCCTAAGGCGCAAACTTCAAAATAAAAAATCCCTGCCGAATAATTCGGCAGGGATTTTCTTTTTAAGACTTATTTAGAGTCGCTGGCATTCTTGCGCTGTGAGTATAGACGCGCACGAACGTTTGCATCTAGCTCAACCTTGCGAATGCGGGTTGCCTCAGGAGTAACCTCAACACACTCATCTTCACGAGCGAATTCAAGACACTCTTCTAGCGACAAAGTGCGTGGTGGGGTTAGTGACTGGAATTCGTCAGAAGAAGCTGCACGCATGTTGGTGAGCTTCTTTTCCTTGGTGATGTTGATGTCCATGTCGTCGGCGCGTGAGTTCTCGCCAACAACCATTCCCGCGTAAACCTCGCTGGTTGGCTGAACGAAGAATGAACCACGCTCTTGCAAACCAATCATCGCAAACGGAGTAACTACACCGGCACGGTCAGCAATTAGTGAACCGTTGTTGCGAGTCACAATCTCACCTGCCCAGGCGTCGTATCCAGCTGAAATTGCGTTAGCAATACCGGTTCCCTTGGTCTGAGTTAGGAACTCGGTGCGGAAACCAATAAGTCCGCGGCTCGGAACACGGAACTCCATGCGCGTCCAACCGGTTGAGTTAGAAACCATGTTCTTCATCTGACCCTTGCGAGCAGCAAGTAGCTGAGTCATTGAACCCAAGAACTCTTCTGGAACATCGATGGTTAGGTCTTCGTAAGGCTCATGCAACTTGCCATCGACGCGCTTGGTAACTACCTGAGGCTTACCAACGGTTAGCTCGTAACCTTCGCGACGCATCTGCTCAACCAAAATCGCAAGAGCAAGCTCTCCACGACCCTGAACTTCCCAAGCGTCTGGACGCTCGGTAGGCAAAACCTTGATTGACACGTTACCGATTAGCTCTTTGTCTAGACGGTCTTTCACGAGACGTGCAGTTACCTTTGCACCCTTGACGCGACCAGCCAATGGCGAGGTGTTAATACCAATCGTCATAGAGATAGCTGGGTCGTCAACGGTGATCATTGGCAACGGGCGAACGTCGTTAGGGTCGGCCAAAGTTTCACCGATAGTGATCTCCTCGATGCCGGCAACCGCAACGATGTCACCTGGGTTAGCTTCTTCGGTTGGAAAACGCTCAAGCGCCTTGGTCTTTAGAAGCTCAGTGATCTTTACGTTCTGAGTGGTGCCATCCTGACGAACCCAAGCAACCTGCTGACCCTTCTTAAGAGTTCCGTTGAAAATACGAAGCAACGCAAGTCGACCCAAGAATGGAGATGCGTCAAGGTTGGTGACGTGCGCCTGAAGTGGAGCCTCGTCGTCGTACTTTGGAGCCGGGATGTACTTCATGATTGCGCCAAATAGTGGCTCAAGGTTTTCGCCCTCAGGCATGGTGCCATCGGCAGGCTTGGTAAGTGATGCAATACCAGCGCGACCAGATGCATAAATAATTGGCAACTCAAGAATGCCGTCGATGTCTAGATCTGGAACAGTGTCGTGAAGATCAGATGCAAGACCCAATAGCAAGTCGTGAGTCTCTTCTACAACCTCGTCGATGCGAGCATCCGGGCGGTCAGTCTTGTTAACCAACAAGATCACTGGAAGCTTTGACTCAAGCGCCTTGCGCAATACGAAGCGAGTCTGAGGCAGTGGACCTTCAGATGCGTCAACCAAAAGCACAACGCCGTCAACCATTGAAAGACCGCGCTCAACCTCGCCACCGAAGTCGGCGTGGCCTGGGGTGTCAATAACGTTGATGGTGATTTCTTTGCCGCCAGAGTGCTCGCCCTTGTAGGCAATCGCGGTGTTCTTGGCAAGAATGGTGATTCCCTTTTCGCGCTCAAGGTCACCTGAGTCCATTACGCGTTCGCCCACTGCGGCGTGGTCGCTGAATGAACCGGTCTGGCGAAGCATCGCGTCAACAAGTGTGGTTTTTCCGTGGTCTACGTGGGCAACAATCGCTACGTTACGCAAATCATCTCTGGTGGCCTGAGCCATAAGAACATCCTCTTTTGAGCGCGCGAGATTTTTTGCCTGCGCGTTTAATGAAATTAGGGGGTGCAGAACTGCATCTTTGAGGCCCCTGCACCTACATTCTAACTGCCCAAACGGGGTTAGCCTAGAACCGTGAACGAGTCTGCGACCCTTATCTACGACGGCGATTGCGCCTTTTGTCGCCAGTCACTGCGCTGGGGCATCGATCACCTGCCCTGGTTCAGTCGCTATGTGGCGTTTCAAAAAATAAACCCCGCAGATTACGGCCTGACCGAAGCTCAGGTTCGCGAGCAGATTTGGCTGGTTGATGGCGAAAAACGCTTGGGTGGCCACCGCGCAGCAGCCTGGATTCTGAGCCAACAACCCACCTACGGCTGGCGCCTGCTGGGTTCTCTAATTACCTTCTACTCCCCTGTTTCGGCGTTGGTTTATGCCTGGGTTGCCAAGAATCGCCACCGTTTGCCTGGTGGCACCAAGGAATGTTCAATTGACGACCGCCCGTAAGCCACTGGTAGCCGAGCTCGCCATTGTCTTTGCCCTGAGCCTGGGCGCATCCGCGGTTTATTCGATAGTTTCACTGATTGCCAAGCTCACTGCCCCGAGCGGCCTGGCAAACCAAGTGACCACACTCAACCCCTCGATGGCCCAACGTGAATGGCTCGACCTCACCTATCAACTGCTTGGGATAGGTTTTGGCCTGGCGCCGGTGGCCCTGGCGCTGTTTTTGCTTTGGCAAACCAACGGAAATCCATTTGCCCGAATCGGCTTGAATTTCGCGCGGTTCGGCCAAAGTGCGGTTCGCGGCTTGGCGCTGGCGGCTTTGATTGGTGTGCCCGGAATCGGGCTTTATTTGCTGGCGCGAATCTTGGGTTGGTCGTCGAAGGTTGTGCCGGCCGAGTTGCCGAGCTATTGGTGGGCGGTGCCGGTGTTGCTGCTGGCAGCAGTTCGCGCCGCACTTCTCGAAGAAGTGATCATGGTTGGCTACCTTTTTGATCGGCTCGAGAAACTCGGCGTGAGTTTTCGTTGGCAGTTGCTGGGTTCGGCTTTGATTCGAGGCAGCTACCACCTTTATCAAGGGTTTGGTGGCTTTATTGGCAACGTTGCCATGGGCTTGGTTTTTGGTTGGGCCTATCGCCGCTGGGGTCGAGTAATGCCACTGGTGGTTGCACACTTTGTGTTAGATGCCGTGAGCTTTGTTGGCTTCGCCTTGGTTGGCAAGTCGCTTCATTTGCCATAACTTTTGCCTGCTATGTTTATCGAGTTGCCCTCATGGGCAACAGCTTTTGTTTTGAGCAGGGGAAGCCAGTGAGAATCTGGCGCTGACCCGCAACCGTGATTTGAAGTTCGCTTCAACAGTCGGAATGCCTGCAAAAAACAATTGACTCCATATTTACCGTCGAGGTCTACGGTCGGAGTCGAATGGTGTCAAACCTTTCGCCTTCGCACTCAGATCGCATGAAGCGAAAGGTTTCGAATGTTCGAAGCTAAATCTGGGTTGCGCAAATTAGCGGCAATCACAGCAATCACAACACTGGCACTATCAATTCCCCTTGCAGCGCAAGCAGCGGAAACTAAATTCCCTGAGACAGTTACTTTCTTGGCTGGTGCATTTGGCACCGACGGCAAGAAGGTAGATCTTTATGGAAAAACCGAGTGGGGCGTAACCCTCGAGTCGATGATTCAGCTAAAAGCTGGCGGTCGCTCACTTACCAAACAGCTACCTGCGGTTCAAAATGTTTTGGCCAGCAGCCTGAATGCAATTGGAAACAAAGCGGCTCCTGGTTTTCTAACCAACGCCGATGGCACTCTTAAAGTTGGTCGCGCAGGTTTGTTCCTGTTCGCTAGCGAAGCACTTGATGTGCCAAACAACGCAGTTCGCGCAATGGTTTTCAAGAAACTCAAGGCAGTTACCAACGCGACCACCGGTGAGATCACCGGAGTTGCGGCTGGATCAATCGATTACGCATGGGCATCGCTCGGCTTGAACAGCTACGACGAAAAGTCATTGGCCAACAAAGTTGTTTTGCAGATGCTGAAGCAACAACATGCTGATGGTGGATTTGGCTCTGGTGGCACTGACAGCTCTGCAGATGCAACCGGCTTGGCCCTGCAGGCTATTTCGCTCTACAAGACCTTCGGCAGCAAAGACCAAGATGCTCTTCGTCTAGCCGCAACCAAGACTGCTGTGGCCTACCTGCGTTCAACCGATGTTGCAAACAATCACTGGGATGCCTACGGTGAAGCATCGATCAACTCAACTGCCTATGCGGCGATGGGCCTAAAGGCAGCTGGAGCGAAAATCACCGCTTACTCGGCTTGGCTGCAGTCAAAGCTTGCGCCAACCGGTGGTTTCAAAACCTCATGGTCAGCTGGCCTAGGTGATGTTTACTCAACCTCTCAGGGCTATGTGCCACTGATTGGTTTGAGCTACCTAGATCTGATCAAGAAAAACTAATGCGTAATCGCCTGCAGAAAGCTGCCGTTGCGCTGATTGCCATTTCGGCAATTGGCTTAAGTGGCTGCACGCTTTCTGCAGGCGAACCCGCGCAAACGCCCAGCAAGGTTTACAACTCTTCCAGCGAGAGCCACGTCACTCTGGTGATTGACTTTGGCAAAGATTCGAATCGCGAAGTCATGGTTCGCAACGATGTTGCGGTTGACGCAACTGCAAAGAGCTGGCAATTATTTGAAGCGGCCGACTTAAAGGTTGAAGGCACTGGCGATAACCCAAGTGCGTTCGTCTGTCGCATCGAAGGTTGGCCAAGCGTTGCCGAACAAGACTGCCAAGATACGCCAACCTACGCCGAGGGCAACTGGGCCTATTTTGTGACTAACCCAAACCTAGGCCCCGGATGGCTCTTAAGCCCAATTGGTGCAGCCGGCCACTCGGTGGTTTGCGGTGGCTACGAAGCATGGGTGTGGGTTGCACCTAACCAAAGCTCAAACGACGTGCTGCCAAGATTTGAGCCGAAGACTCGTGGCTGCGCTTAAGGCATCTAACTTTGAGCCGGCAACCTGGTGGGTGCTGGGCATTTGTCTTGCATTCGCTAGCGGCATGACATCCAACCCACTTATCTTGATCAGCACAATCGCATTTTGTGTCGCAGTTATTCTGATTGCGCGCGAACCAGCTCCTTGGTCACAATCGCTGAAGTTTTATTTGGGCCTCTCCGCTTTCATCTTGCTAACCCGCGTTGCCTTTCGAATTGTTTTTAATTACTCGGCACCTGCTGACGACACCTTGCTGCAGCTGCCTGCCCTTGAAATCAATCTCGGTCTCGGTGGTTCAATTTCAATGCTCGGCAACGTTTCTGCCGCTTCACTTGGTGCAGCATTCGCAGATGGCCTGAGACTTTCGGCAATCATTTTGAGCATTGGTCTTGCCAACACTCTGGCTAACCCTCGCAAACTTTTAAAATCAACGCCGGCTGCTCTTTATGAAATCGCAAGTGCCATTTCGGTGGCCATCAACCTAGCGCCACAGTTAATCGAGAGTTTGCAACGAGTGCGCCGAGCCAGGTCTTTGCGCGGTCGCAGCAAAGGCCTTGGTGCCTTGGCCGGCACGGTTATTCCAGTGCTTGAAGACACCATTGACCATTCACTTGCATTGGCCGCCAGCATGGATGCGCGAGGATTTGGCAGACGCGGAACCATGTCGCGGTTTGAGCAAACACTAGCTCGCCTGATGAGCCTTGGGTCGCTGCTAGCAACCTCAATGGCGATTTACCTGTTTTTAGTCAATGGCCAGTTGCAACTCTTGGCACTGGCCCTGGGTTTGTTGGCCGTAGCCTTTGCCGCAATCGCCGTGCGCATCACCTCACGCAAGAGCAACCGAACCCGATTGATCAAAGCCAACTGGCAGTCACAGGACTTTGCCGTGATGGCATTCGGCGGAGTGGCAATTTTTGGCGCAATCATGCATTGGTGGTTGCCTTGATAAAAATCGCGGATGTTTCTTTTAGTTATAAGGCCAGCGATTCGCCAAACCTAAATCGTGTAAACCTGCAAATTGAATCAGGTGAATTTGTTTTGGTTTGCGGGCCTACTGGCTCAGGAAAGTCAACTTTGCTCAAGGTCATCAACGGATTAGCTCCACACTTCACCGGTGGCAAATTCAAGGGCAGCATCAAGCTGGATGAAATTGAGATTGCCAGCAAGTTGCCACATGAGCTCTCCGACAAAATCGGATTTGTAAATCAACAGCCCGAGTCGGCATTCGTTGCTGACACTGTGATTGATGAACTTGCCTACGGGCTTGAGCAACTTGGAGTTGCACCTGCCGAGATGCGAGTTCGCATTGAGCAGATTGCTGCTCAACTGGGCATCGAGAAACTTCTGCACCAACCACTCGGATTTTTATCCGGGGGCCAACAACAACGTGTTGCAATAGCTGCAGCACTCGCCGCAGGACAAAAAGTTTTGTTGCTTGATGAGCCAACCTCGGCACTTGACCCGCAGGCTGCGTTAGAAATTGTGAAAACACTCAAGCGACTCTCGAGTGAACTGGGCATCACCGTGTTGTTAGCTGAACACCGCATCGAGCGCGTTGTTGAGCAAGTTGACTCAGTAATTGTGGTGCACGGCGATGGCTCGGTAACTAAGGGCGCAGCCCGCGAACAATTCAACGACTACCGAATGGTTCCTCCGGTAATTGAGTTGAGTCAAAAACTTGAACTGCTGCCACTGGCAACTACTGCCGCCGAAGCTCGCAATGGAATCGGTGAGCGTCTTTTTGAAATTAGACCGCGGCTTCCGATTGCCGAGAATGCAGCCAAGGACTGGGCACTCAAGATCAATGAGCTGTCGGTTCGCTACCAAGACGAGATTGCCCTGCAACCATTCACTGCAACCGTGAACCAAGCGCAAATCACTGCAATCATGGGGCCTAACGGCTCAGGCAAAACCAGCTTGCTTTGGGCCCTTCAGGGTTCAGGGCTGCGCTCCACCGGCACCGCAATTACACCTTGGGGCGACTGCGCATCAATGCCAACGGATGAGCGCCTATCCGTGGTGGCCATGGTGCCGCAAAAAGCATCAGACCTGCTGTTTCTAAATTCACTCGCCCTGGAGCTTGAAGAATCAGACCGGTTCGCCAAGGTATCCCCCGCCACCACTGCTTCGCTTTTTGAAAAACTTGCCGGCCGCATCGACCCAGCAATTCACCCGCGTGATCTTTCTTCTGGTCAACAGTTGGCTTTGGTGCTGGCCATTCAACTAGTTAAAGGCGCCAAGATTTTGTTGCTCGACGAACCCACTCGCGGTCTCGATTACGCGGCCAAGCAACAGCTCGCCGACCAGTTAATCAAACTTCGCCAGATGGGCAAATGCATTGTGCTGGCCTCTCACGATGTTGAGTTTGTGGCACTTGTTGCCGATGAGGTTATTCAGTTGGCAGCAGGCCAAATGGTGTTCAGCGGCAAAACCGAAATTGCTCTCGGCGCAGAATCTGATCTGGCAACCCAGGTGGCTCAGATTTGCAATCAACCAGGATTACTCACCGTCGCTCAGGTGGTGCTGTCATGAAAACATCTGCACTATCCAAAGTGATCATTGGTGCCGCTGGCCTAACCTCGCTTTTGATGTTTACCTGGCCTTTGTTTATTGGCTCGACGGCAGCCAACGAAGCCGTGGTTGCCCAAACAGCTTTTATTTTGCTGATGCCGATGATTTTGGTTTTGATATTGGTGGAGTTTGCCACCGGCGGAATTGACTCAAGGCACCTGGCAATTTTGGGAGTGCTCACGGCGCTTAACGCGGTGGTGCGAATGCTGGGCGCTGGCACCGCCGGTGTTGAAACGGCGTTTTTCATCATCATCATCAGCGCATCTGTTTTTGGCAGTGGCTTCGGCTTTTTGCTTGGCACAACTTCGTTGCTCGTGAGCGCACTGCTCAGTGGTGGCGTTGGCCCATGGTTGCCATTTCAAATGATGGCTGCCGGATTAATTGGTCTTGGCGCCGGCTTCATTCCCAAACCAAAACGTCGCTGGTTGCTGCTCACCGCATTGATTGGCTACGCAACAATTTCGAGTTTTATTTACGGCGGATTAATGACGATGTGGAACTGGCCATTCTTGGCTGGCATCGGCAGCTCAGTCTCATACGCAGCCGGCGAAGGTGTGGGCGCGAACATCCTGAGGTTTATTAATTACGAACTACTCACCGGTGGGTTGATTTGGGATCTTGGTCGAGCAATCACTACGAGTGTTTTGATCTTGGTAACGGCACCAGCCCTGCTGGCCACTCTCAATCGAGCAGCAAACAGGGCTGGTTTTGAAAAGCTTTAGACCTTAGCCAAGCACTGGCAGAGTTACGAATGCCTGAAGCACGCCAGCAACAACTGCGGTTAGGAACATCTGGGTGTTGATCTTCCAGGTGTACTTAGCCTCGCCACGAGCTGCGTGCATGATGAATGCAACAAGCATGGTTAGAGCAAGACCGGCTGCAGCTGCAACACCAATCCACTTTGAAGCAACTGACAAGTCACCGGTGGTCACGTATGCGCCGATTGGAGCAAGCACAACACCAATTGCGCCAAGGATCTCTAGCCAAGCAACTAGACGAACGGTGCCTAGAGGGGTCTTCTCAACCCAGCCCATGCCTGCGCCCAATAGAACTTCCTTTGAAGCCTTTGACTTGAATGAGCCAGCTTTCCAGAAGCCAAATGCGCTGAATGCTGAAACCGCTAGGGCGGCGATTGCGATAACGATGTTCATGAAATTCCTTTGAATTAGTCTTGAGTTTCCGAGAAATCGGATTTACAGTTGATAAGTAAAGCACGGGTTTACTAAATAAGTCAAGTAGGCCTTTACAAAAGTGGTAGAATTAATCGAAAGTTTAGAAAAGAGCCACCATGGAGATCAAAGCCCTATGTGAGCGCCAAGGCGATGGTTGGCTTGTTGCCGTGCCAGAACTGGATAACTTTCGCACCACGGCCAAACGCCTAGACAAGGCCACCGAGCAAATCAAGGCATTAGCCGAGAACCTCACCGGTGAGTCAAAATGCGACATCGTGGTGAAGGTTGAGGCAGTTATGCCCGGCATCATCTGCGACATTGAAGCTGCTCAGCAAAAGATGGCCGATGCCACTCGCCTGCAAGAAGAAGCCTCTGCCGAGATTCGCGATGTAGTTGGTCGCATGCGTGACCGCGGATTAACCATGCGAGACATTGCCGTGTTGTTGGGTGTAACTCCTCAGCGCGTTGCCCAGTTGGCACCTTGTGCCGAAGTTGAGCAATCAGCCTAAAAGCTTTTGCGCTAAACGCGCCAGGTTGGCAAACGCCAACCAAAAATCATTGCTGCCAAGCGCACCGACACAATCGCTAGACTTCCAATTCCCACGGCCAAGAATGAACTCCAGTTCAGTGCATTAGCCGCAACCACGACCCAGCCCCCAGCAAATGCCACCACAGCATATGGCTGGTGATCGTTAAACGCACGTGGAATCTCGTTCACCACTACATCGCGCAGCACGCCACCGAACACAGCTGTAATCACACCCATCAGCACTGCAATTAGCGGTGACATGTTTGCATCAAGTGCAATCTGGGTGCCGCCGGCGGCGAAGATGCCAAGCCCCAAGGCATCGGGCCATTGAGTTGCTCGCTCGGTGAGTTCAATGTGGCGGGCGCGCATGAAAAACAGGGCAAGTGCACAAAGCCCCAGGATGGCCCAGAGCCAAAATTCGTTTTCAACCCAAAAGAATGGCCTTCGGTTGAGCAGCAAATCTCGAAGGGTTCCGCCACCAAAGGCTGCGAGGGCGGTAACCATCGCCATGCCCACTAGGTCGAGTTTTTTGCGAGCGGCCTCAATTAGACCCGAAAGCGCAAAAGCAAGAACCCCAACCACTTCGAATGCTTGGTTGCCATAGCTAACCAGCCACTCGGCGATGGTTGGGGTTGAATTCATGCCTTAAGTGTGCCCGTTATTTAACGGGTTCGCCAAATCGGTTGGCACCTGGAACGCTGTCTTTGACCAACTGAATCAAGAGCAGAATCCAGCCCACGATTGGCAAGAACACGAAGAAGAACCAGCCACCTGATTTGTCAACGTCGTGAAGTCGACGCCAGGTGATTGCCAAGGTTGGCAGGAATGTAGCCAAAGACCAAAGATTAGAGGCTGCTGACGACTGCTGAATGTCGAAGCCACTCATGTGCTCAACGTGGCCAGGAAAAACGATGCCGATCGCGGCACTCACCAAAGAAGTGAAAAGGAATGCAAACCAAAACTCACTGCGACGAGCGCGGCCTGTGAAGTTTACGTAGTTGACCCAAAAGCTCTTAATTGCTGCACCGAATGACATGATTACCTTTTTTTCTCACACTAACACCCGCGCTGAGGATCTTTCGGAAAACCAACCACAAAATAACAAATGCATAACCCATAGAACTATTTGCAAATCTGGTGCAAGCATAGAGGGATGAAAATTTGGGGTAATTTCACAAAAGTATCGCTGGGCGCACTGGTAATTATTTTGGCGCTCACACTCCAAACGCTTGACGGTGTGGCAGCAGCACCAAAAATTGGCAGCGTCTGCTCGAAAGTCGGGCTTGTGAAAACAGTAGCGACTAAGACTTACTCCTGTGTGTTGAAAAATAGAAAGAAGGTGTGGACCTACGCAAAATCAAAGGCCTCTGCGCCAACACAAACGCCAACGGCCTCAGTTGCGACAGTGATAGACCTGGACAATCTGAACAAAACAAACGTTCGCAAAGCTGCGTGGAACGAATTCACAAAAACACTCTTTGCCTCGCAGAAGTCAGATGCCTCAATTGAACTGATTGTTGGCGCTAGTGCAGATGTGGCATACGCAAAACAGCAGGTGCCTGCCCTGCAAAACTCGATAAACCTCTGGAGCGACATATTCAAGCCAAAAAAGGTTTATGCGACCTACTTTGCCGAAGGAGACGTCAACAGTGTTGATTCCGTGCTTTGCGCCAAAGCAAATTTCTGTAGCGGTTTTTCTGAATCTTTCTCAAAGAAAATTCAGCAGGGTATAGATATTGGCGCATGCACCGGGGCACGAGCCTTTCTTACCGATGACAATCATCCGATCATTTTTCAGTGCATCGGGCAGCACCATGAAGACATTCAAAATTTGCAGACCACCCCCCACGAATACTTTGGAAACGTTTTACAGGCTTCAAACCCCAACGTTCTGCCTATGTGGTTTTCCTATGGTGGTGGCTCATTTTTCGGCGCCTACCTTGGACTCTACAAAGACTCATCGATGCCAAATCAGCTGGATTATTTCATCAACTTTGACGCCAGGTCTTTGTATCTCAGACAAGACATTTGTAAAACGGCAACCGAAGCTGACATCATGAACTGCTTCGCGCAAACCGACTCAATGACCCGAACAGTTCCAACAGAGAAAATGAAGAATTTAGGTTCGGTTTCTTACTACCTGGGCGCTGTGGCGACAGAAGTGTTGGTCGCAAAATTTGGCATCAAGCAAATCAAGATGTTCATGATGGACGTAAAAACTAAGAGCTTTGCAACTGCGTTTGAAGACAACTTTGGCCTAACCCCGACTAATTTCTACGAAAAAGTAGCCAAGTATGCGGTCAGTTTGAAGCCTTCGCTAAACCTTCCCGACAAACTCTAGGTTTGATGTTTGCCAAAAACACAAAGTTCGCAGCCCTTGAAAGTTAAACAAAAAACCCACCATTACTGGTGGGTTGCTTGTTATGGGATGACTCGTTAGCCGGTGCCTTGCGGCACTGCCCTGAGTGGAGATGGGGGGAATTGAACCCCCGTCCAATACAGAGTTTCTGACTATTCTACGGGTGTAGCTTCAATAAGGTTCTACTCGGCCCCGGTGCTAGCTTGAAGCGACATAACCGACGGGCCCAGTCCTAGTTAAAGTCCAACGTAGCCCTAAGGCATAACTACGAAGCAAGATTTCTAAATGACGCTAGGCTCCAGAACGAAATCAAATCTGGTCTAACGGACTTCGGGCTAAGCGCTATTAAGCAGCTAGGGCGAAGTCAGTGCGTGATGATTTAGCACTTATAGTTTGCAGCGGACATTTACGTGTTGACGCTACATTCACGACCCGCTTCATTCAGTTACACATGCACTGTCGAAACCGATCATCCCCATATTTAGTTACCAACTCCCAAAAAATCCAACCTAAACGTCTGGGTCTCGATTTTTTGGGGTTGCTCCAATGGTAAGCCAAAGCCCCGACAATCGCCATGCCGGGGCTAAGACTCACATCTAACTGCCAGAAAACAAATTACGGATTAGTCGTAGACGCATCCGGAGCAGTTGGATTTGCCGGTGGCTGGAAACCATCACCATCACCTGGGCCATGCGGAGGTCGAGGCGCATTGTTGAAAACGCCACGATCGTGATCGCCATCGCGGTCGCCGAACTGAGCAGCAAAACCACCACGTGGATCATTGATCTCGTGCCCTACTGCTGCACCGGCAACGAACGCGCCACCAAGCAACAAGGCCCCGGCCACTGAAACCGCAGTAATCTTGGCCGCACGTGACTTGATCCAACTAGGTAGTGCACGCTTCGCCTTGGCTTCTTCGACCACGTATGGGCCTTCTACTACTTCTTCTGCTTTAGTTTTCTTAGTCATGTGTTCCCCCTGTTATTAGTCGTCAGCTTCAGTGTCGTCGTGAGTGCTGTCGACGCTCTGGTCATCGGCATCGTCACCTTGGTCGTCTGCGTCATCGTCGTCTGAGTATGAAACCACTGGCACGCTCACGGTTGGGTCATCAACTGTGTAAGTGCCCTCGGTTGTTTCATCGGTTGCGGTTGCGTCGGTGGCAGCATCTGTGCTGGCGCTTACAACCTGGGATGTCGGAGCCACAGGATCTGGAGAAGTGTTAGTTGAGGCCCAAGCGCTGCCGCCAACGATTGCCCCAGCTGCCAACACACCTAGAACGGCGATGCTGGTTGCCTTGCGTTTGATGCCACCCTTAGGTGCGTCATATTCGTAAGGCGAGTTTTGGTTTTGCTCACTCATTTTTTGCCTCAATTCGTTTTGGTGGTCTTTGCCACAAGAACAATTTCGCAGGGCAACTTGAGCGCAAGGTGCAAAACACCTGTGTGTTGTCTGAGACTTGGCGAGCTAGGCCAGAACCGCGCGAACCTTGTCTAGGTCGCGGTTAATTTCCGCAACCAGGTCATCCACGCCATTGAATTTTGCAGCAGGGCGAATGAACTCGACATATTCGAGGGTCACGATTTTGTCGTATAGGTCAATGTCGTTGCGATCGAGCACATGCGATTCAACCAATCGCGGCACTGCTTGAAAAGTTTCGTTGATGCCAACTGAGTGGGCTGCTGGGTAGCGCACTCCATCGGCAATAAGCCAACCGGCATAGACGCCATCTAGGGGCAAATAGCCTTCGCAGTCACGCGCCATGTTGGCTGTTGGAAAACCAATTGTGCGACCAATTTTGAGTCCGTGTTCAATTACACCGATGGTGGTGTGCACGCGGCCCAGCAATGCTGCCGCTGCAGTGACATTGCCTTCATCCAAAGCATTGCGAATTGCAGTGGTTGAAACTTTTTGATCGCCCACAAAGGCGCTTGAAACAACGCGAACTTCAAATCCGAATTGTTGACCTAGGTCGTGCAGGGTTGAAACATCGCCGCTGCCGCGAACTCCAAACTTGAAGTCCTCTCCCACCAAAACAACTTTGGCTTTGAGCGCCTGCACCAAAATGTTGACTACGAACTCTTCTGGAGTCAGCTGAGCTAGTGCGTGGTCAAACTCGAGAGTGAGCAGTTGATCAACGCCAAGGTTCTCGAGCAAGGCAATTTTTTGGCCCGCGCCAACTAGAGGCAGCTTGCATTGCTGCGGATTCAAAAGTGCATCTGGGTGGCGGTCGAAAGTGACCACGACGCTGGCGATTTGGTGCTCTTGGGCAACATTTAACAAGGCACCAATAAGTTTTTGGTGCCCAAGATGAATGCCATCAAACTTGCCGATTGTGACGGCACTGCCAGTCTGCTCAGCGTTCACGTTATTTAAGCCTTGGATGTGTTGCATTACTTAGTTGCCGTCTTTCTTAACCAAAGCAAGCCGAGCACCGGCAAAACCAATGGAACGAAGCCGTAGGCGATGCCGAAGAATGACCAAACTGTGCGAACCTGCTTGCCGTCAAACGTGAATACCTCTGGCCAAATCAGGCTCGCTGCTCCAATTGTGAGAACACCGAGCAATTCGATGCTCACGGCAATCGAAGCAATTTTGCGGGCTGTTGAACCACGGCGAGCCAGCGCGAAGGTGGCAACGATGTAAACCACCGCAGAGAATGCCGAAAGCGCATACGGCAAAGGGGCTTCATTGAATTTTGCAGCGAGTTCGTATCCGGCTCGACCAAAAGAGGCAAAAGCCAACACTGCATATGCGGCTATAAGAACGCGGCCAATGCCTAGAGATGAAGAACCGGTCGCCATGGATAGATTCTATCCTTGGCGACCGGTGTCAAAATTCGGGGCTTAGTTGCCTTCGGTGGCAACAGGGCTTGGTGACGGCAAGCCGGTCTCAATCAACGAGATTGCCTTGAACTTTACGTTGTTAGGCAACGGCAGTGAGGTTCCACCAGCAACGTTTCCCTGAGTGTCTTGACGAAGCAAGAAACGCGCAAGCGCACGGGCATTTAAGTTGTCTTTGCCACATAGGTACATGTTGGTGGCAAAAATTGCTTGGTATGGGTTTGGCACGGTGTCTGAACCAGCTGGCGGAGTTGCCTTGATGCTTGGGTCAAGTGCGACAGTTACCGAGGCTGCATCTTTGGTGATCTTTAGCTGAGTTGCAGCAGAAGCCAAGGTTGCAGATTCTGGGTTCACGAAATCAACTGTTGCATCTGGGCCGGCGATGATGGTTGCCATGTAAGCGCTGGCAGCCATTGAGTCAGAGAATGCTGCGAGGCCCAGAGCGCCTTCAGGCATGTTGTAGAGGCGATCCTGGCCAGTTGCAGAGTTATCAACGGTGAAGTTTGAAAGTTTTACTTCGGTCTTAGTCAAATTTGACAGCCACGCTTCAGCGGCAGCAATTTGCGGTGCTGGAGCCTTGGTGTCGAGAGTGATGGCAGTAGACGGAAGTGCAATGTCTGGGTTTAGGGCTACAAGAGCTGGGTCATCCCAGGTTGAAATCTGACCAGTCAAAATGCCGGCGGCTGCAGCCCCATCAAGGTTGATGTTGGTGAAGTCAGCAGACATGAAAACTAGAGCGGTGCCATCGATGGCAAAGGGTGCAGTAGCGAAAGGCTTGCACACGGTAGCGGCAGGCTGCGATGCCGAAAGCACGATGTCGGCCTTCTGACCATCTGCTACATAACTGAACTGTGTGCCTGGGCAGGCATCAACAAGAGTCGCGGCCCAGGTGTCTGCCTGGTCTACAAGACCTTCTGGCACTGAAACGGTGACCGGTCCGTCTACGCAGGTAACGCTGCGCTCGGCAAGTTCGGTAAGCAGCTCCGGTGGCATTGGCGGGTCACAGGCGGTCAAGCCAATCATGAGACCTAGCGCAAGAGCTGAAACTTTTAGTGACTTGGCGAGCATTTTGATTCCTTTAGGTTTGAGACTTTAGAGAAACAGTAGAGGAGCGCGACCGGATGATCGCGCTCCTCTTCTGATTTAACTCTGTTTGCTGATTACTTTACGGTTGCAGCAAGCTTTAGAGCAGTGGTCTTAGCAGAGCCAGTAAGCGCTACATAACCAAGTGCAGCAGCCTTTGCTGGCGCACAGGTGCCAACGAAAGCCTTCAACCAGGTGCTGGTTGCAGCAGCCTTGTCAGAGCCTGAAGCAGTTGGAGCAACTGCGTAAGCAACTAGAGCAAGGTTGTAAGCACCCTTGATAACTTCTTCGTAGTCAAAACGAACAACGCCGTTTGAAGACATCGGCTGCTTTGCAAGGAACTTAGCTGCAGCTGAAACGGTTGGCTTTACGTAAGCGCCTGCACCGTTCTTGATTGCAGCTGCCTGAACACCAGCGGTTAGGGTGTCAGCAAGGTCTGCGTAACCAATTGTGTAAGGAGTCTTCTTTACAGTGTTTACGATTTCAGTGTTTGTTGGAACACCAGTGCCCTTTGAGTTACCCGAAGCAGTGGTGTAAGTGCCTGAGTCTTTCCAAGAGTCGCCAGGAACTAGGTCGCGAAGGTACGCAACTAGGTTCTGAGTGGTACCTGATGATGCTGCACGGTAAACGATGGTGATGTTCTGTGAAGGAAGAGCTGCACCCTTGTTTAGTTTCGCAATTGCTGCGTTGTTCCAAGTGGTGATCTTGCCCTTAAGGATTGCTGAAAGAGTCTTAGCGTCAAGCTTTAGGTTTAGACCAGGAACGTTGTAAGTCACAACGATTGGGCCAGCAACTACTGGAACGTAGGTCCACTTAACAGAAGGCTTTGCCTCGGTTGCGGTGTAAACCCAGTCGGTTCCACCAAAGTCAACGGTGCCAGCAGCGAATGCTGCACGGCCAGCGCCAGAACCAGGCTTTGCGTAAGTAACCTTTACGCCATCAGCAGCAGCAGCACAAGTAGTAACCATTGAGTTGATGTATGAAGAGCCTGAACCAGTGATGCTTACATCAGCGGCGTTTGCAGCAGGCGATACTGCGAAAGATGCAACCAAAGCTGTAGCAGCTAGGATGCCAGCGAATGAACGCTTCATATTTTTTTCTCCTTGTATTGGGGGTCTATTCAGACTGGTTACATTGAAAGGCTTGCAAGTTAACTTGGTTAGCAAAGTGCCTGAACGGCGCAAGAACCAAAGGTTAACGTTTGCTTAACCGAAGTGGCCGTTTACGTAGTCGTTGGTGCGCGCATCAACTGGCATGTTGAACACTTGGTCGGTGGTGCCAAACTCAACAACGTGACCCGGGTTGCCGTCTTCAGACAAGAAGAAAGCAGTTTGGTCTGCAACGCGCTGTGCTTGCTGCATGTTGTGAGTCACAATAACGATGGTCATCTGCTCTTTTAGCTCAAGAATGGTCTCCTCGATGCGACGGGTTGAGCCTGGGTCTAGCGCTGAACAAGGCTCATCCATCAATAGCACTTCTGGGCTCATAGCCAAACCGCGGGCAATGCAAAGACGCTGCTGCTGACCACCTGAAAGTGAAAGTGCTGGCTCGCCTAGACGGTCTTTAACTTCGTTCCAGATTGATGCGCGACGAAGAGAAGTTTCAACTAGCTCTTCACCGTTGGTGATCTTGGTGCCCGAAAGTTTCATGCCTGAAAGCACGTTGTCTTTAATCGACATAGTTGGGAACGGGTTTGGCTTCTGAAAGACCATTCCGATTTTTGCGCGCACGGTAACCGGGTCAACGCTTTCGCCGTAAATGTCGTCGCCATCTAGCAATACCTTGCCAGCGAAACCAGCTGAAGGAATCAACTCGTGCATGCGGTTTAGCGTGCGAATAAAAGTTGACTTGCCACAACCAGACGGGCCAATGAGCGCGGTCACCTGACGGTTTGGAAACTGCAGTGACACGTTCTTTAGAACGTGACGCTCGCCGAACCAGACGTTTACGTCTTCTGAGGTTAGGTGGTTCTTAATGTTGGTGTTCATTTATTTTCCCTTTTTGCGGAATTGACCGACTGGACGAGCAACTAGACGAGCTGAAGTAAACAAGATGGCTACCAAAATCATGATGACCAGCGCAGCACCCCAAGCGCGTTGGATAGAGGTGTCGAAACCAACCGAGATGTAGTAGTAGATGTAGGTAGGCAGAGTGGCAATCGGGCCCTCAAAGATGTTCAAATTGGTTCCGTTGCCAGGCAGCGTTGTCAAAATTAGTGGAGCAGTCTCACCAATCACGCGAGCTAGACCAAGCAAAACAGCAGTCAAAATTCCCGTGCGAGCTGCCGGCAAGGTCACCTGCAAGAATGCACGCCATGCTGGTGCGCCAAGTGCAAGTGCACCGTTGCGAAGCTCTACTGGCACAAGTCGAAGTGCCTCTTCGGTAACTCGAGCCACGGTTGGCAACATCAACGGAATCAAGGCGATAGCACCAGCCCAACCTGCATACTGTGTAACGCCTGTGACGATAAGCATTGAGTAAACAAACAAACCGGCAACCACCGAAGGCAAACCTGACATAGCCTGCAACAAAGTGCGAATTACACCGCGAGTCTTGCTGCGAGTCTCAGTTAGGAACACTCCGGTTGCAATTGCGAGAGGCACGGTGATCAAAGCCGAAACTCCAACGATCAGCACGGTTCCGAGAATTGCGTGACCTACACCACCGTATTCAAGACTGGTGTTCACCTGCACGTAGTTGTTGTTTTGATAGAAGAAGTGAGGACTTATTGCCTTCAACCCCGCCTCAGTTAGTGACCAAATCACTGAAAGCAGTAGCACCAAAACGAATGCCGAGAAGAAAATTGTCACTACATAAAGAAGTGCATCCATGATGCCCTTCTTGCCGTAGGTCAAAATTCCAGCAAGCATGCCAACCAGAATTTGAAGTGGCAAGAAGATTGTGAACAAACCAGACATCAAATCTGCACCGGTTAGCACCATGTACAACGCGTAAAGACCGGCTGGCACAACGACAGCCGCTGCGTATGAAAGTTTCTGAGCTGGCGAAGTGCGAGTCCAAGGAGTCGCCGTTTTAGGACGAGCGACTGGGCTTAGGTCAATAGTGTTAGCCATTAGTTCTTCCTCCAAGGCTGAGCCTTAGCCACGATGTAAGAAGCAATCGAGCTAATGATCAAAGTCACGACGAACAAAACCACACCGGCAGCCATCAGCGCAGGAATTTCATCCGAAGTGGCTTCACCAAACTTCGCCAAAATCAATGATGCAATCGAACCACCGCGTGGCTCAAGAATGTTGAACCAGTTGAAGTCGTCGTAAATAACGTTCAACACGTAGAAGATTGCGACGGTCTCACCTAGGGCACGGCCAAGACCAAGCAAAACACCACCCACGATGCCGCCGGATGCGGTTGGCAGGATAACGCGACGGAAAGTGCTCTCTTTTGTAGCACCCAAAGCCAATGAACCCTTGATGAGCTCTTGGTCCATCTGGCTGAAAATTTCGCGAGTAATTGATGCGATGATCGGCACGATCATCACCGAAACTACGATGCCGGCGATGAATGGTGACCGCTGAAAGTTTGCGTCACCGTTTGCAAAAATCGGAATGAAGCCCAGGGACTTATTAAGCATCGCCGCCCATTCGGCAGCCACTGGTGAAAGAACTGTGAAACCCCAGAGGCCAAGCACAATCGAAGGAATAGCCGCTAGGAAGTCAACTAAAACGGTTGCGCCTTTTGCAATTGCCTTTGGAGCCATGAATTCAATGAAGTAGGCAATTGAGATCGCCATTGGAATTGCAAACAAAACTCCGAGTCCCGCAACTAGGAGCGAACCCCAGAGCATTGCGCCGATGTGGAAAATTGGTGGCTGAGCTGCGTTATCCCAACCAGCAGCAAACATGAAGTCAAAAATGTTTTGCGAAGCGAAGGCCGGCCAGGCGCGAATGATCAAGAACAACAAGATCAGCGAAACAAGCACGATAGACGAGTAGCCAGCTGCAGTAGAGATTCCGAAGAAAATCTTGTCTGGAACAGTGGTTGGCTTTACTACCAGTTTGAGGCGTGGCGGAATCTTCTCGGGTGCTTGGGCAGTCATAGCAACAATAATGTTCGGCGCTAGTGAAATTTCGCTAGTCGCTAGGTAAACGCAAGGTGAACAACTTGGCGTTTTTGGGACTATTTTTCAGTAAATTCCAGTCCAAATTTGGTGCATTCGAACCAGCATGACTGCCACGGTTAGCCCGGCAACCGCCAAAACTACGGTTGACCAGCGGTTTCGCTCTATCAAAGCCCAGAAAACCGCCCCGACCGGAATCATCAAGGCAACCAGCAGATAGGCAAAGAACTCAATGGTGTCATTTTTGGCTCGGGCCCCCGAAATCACGATGGCGATTGAGGCGATGAGTTGAACCAGCAACCCCAGCTCAACCAGAGCAATAGAACCCAGCGTGATCAGACTTGGTTTGCGTTTGGCTAAGCCCAAAATCAAACACAACACTCCTGCGGATGTGGCAATCGCAACCTGCGCCGAATAAAGCCAATCAAGCATCATTACCCTCCGCAAAAACTACGAGCGACTTAACCGAGATACCTTGTTTGGTGAGCATGGCAATCAAATTGCCCGAATCATCCAAAGCGGCAACGGGTTGGTCACCCTCGTTTTCCACAGCCAATTTTTTGCCGTGACGAATATCAATTACCTCTTGTGCCGAAAGTTTGCGAACTTCAAATTGCTGCTTGGCTGCCTGCTCGATTGGCAACACTTGGAGGGTTTCGCGAGTGAGGCCTTCTAGCGATTGAGCCTGCTCGATGTTGTAGCTGCCAACTTTGGTGCGACGCAGAGCGGTTAGGTGGCCACCAACACCAAGCACCTCGCCAAGATCGCGAGCAAGTGCGCGAATGTAAGTGCCCGACGAACAATCAACGACAACCTCGACATCGATAAAAGAATTGCCGCCTTCGGTCACCCGAGTCGGGGCCGAAAGAATTTCAAATTTGTGAATTGTGATTGGGCGGGCTGCGAGTTTTACTTCGTCTCCCCCGCGAACTTTTGCATATGCGCGTTGGCCATCAACTTTGATTGCACTCACCGAACTTGGCACTTGCATGATCTCGCCACGCAGCTGTGAAATTGCGTTTTCAACCTGATCGTCAGTTAGGGCGGAGACATCCGCAGCATTTGCAACGGTTAGAAATTCAGATTCTTTGTCATCGGTTATGGTGCTGGCACCGAGGCGAATGGTTGCCAAGTAAGTTTTGTTTTCGCCAACTAAAAAAGTGAGCAGTTTGGTGGCCGAGTTGATGCCGATTAGCAATAGTCCGGTGGCCATTGGGTCGAGAGTGCCGGCGTGGCCCACGCGACGGGTGCCGGCGATGCCGCGCAGTTTGGCAACTACGTCGTGACTGGTGAAACCTATCGGTTTATCAATCAGAACCAGGCCAGAAGGCATTTAGTCTTCGTCTTCTTCGTCGTGGTGCTGTTTTGGCTCTTTGTATGGGTTAGCTTCGCCAGCCCATTGCGCTTCAGCGGCCAAGCGAGCCACTTCTTCGTCGCGGGCCTTTGCCGCAGCCAGCAAGTCGTTCATGTGTGCTGCCGTTTCAGGAATTTCGTCGGCAACAAAAGTGACAGTTGGAGTAAGGCGAATGTTTAGCTTGTGTCCCACTTCGCGACGAATTACTCCGCGGTTCTTTTCGATGATTTCGGCGCTGCGCTTTTTGTCTTCGTTAGAACCATAAACAGTGAAGTAAATGGTTGAGTGCTGCAGGTCTGGTGTGACCTTCACATCGGTGATGGTTACAAAACCGAGGTCAGGGTCTTTGACCGCGCGCTCAAGCGCCTCGGCCACCAAAACCTTAATGCGTTCCGCAAGTTTGCGGGCACGTGCAGCATCAACCATTTACTTAATTCCGTCTAACTAAACGCGAGGCTTTTCGCGCATTTCGAATGTCTCAATGATGTCGCCAAGCTCAAGCTCGTTGAAGCCGGCAAGTCCGATACCACACTCAAAGTCGGTGCGAACTTCGGTTGCGTCATCCTTGAATCGCTTTAGCGACTCGATCTTCACGTTGTCGACAATTACCTTGCCGTCGCGAAGAACGCGTGCCGAAGAGTTTCGCTTAATGGTGCCCGAGCGAACGATCGAACCTGCGATGGTGCCAACCTTTGAAGACTTGAACAGTTCGCGAACCTCTGCGGTTCCAAGCTGCGCCTCTTCGTATTCAGGCTTAAGCATTCCCTTAAGGGCCTTCTCGATGTCATCCAAAGCTGCATAGATAACTGAGTACTGACGAATGTCAACGCCCTCGCGGTCGGCACGTTCTTTGGCCTTGTTGTCTGGCTTAACGTTGAAGCCAATGATGATGGCGCTGTCAACGGTTGCAAGGTTAACGTCAGACTCGGTAATTGCACCAACACCACGGTGGATGATGCGCAACTGAACTGAATCGTCAACTTCGATCTTGAGCAACGAGTCTTCAAGTGCTTCAACAGCACCAGAAACGTCACCCTTGATGATGAGGTTAAGTGACTCGACCTTGCCGTCTTCAAGAGCCTTGGTGAAGTCTTCGAGACTAACGCGCTTGCGAGTCTTAGCAAGCAGTGCGTTGCGGTCGGCAGCTTCACGCTTCTCGGCAATCTGACGAGCCTGACGCTCGTCTTCGGTAACCACAAATGTGTCACCAGCGCGAGGCACTGACTGCAAACCAAGAACCTGAACAGGGCGGCTAGGCACAGCAGCCTCAACCGCGTTGCCGTTCTCGTCGAACATTGCTCGAACGCGACCGTGAGCAGCACCCGCAACGATTGAGTCACCAACGTGCAAAGTTCCTGACTGAATCAGAACGGTTGCAACTGAACCACGACCCTTGTCTAGGTTTGCTTCGATGGCAACACCGCGAGCGTCTTTGTTTGGGTTGGCGCGCATGTCGAGCGCAGCATCCGCGGTCAAAAGCACAGCGTCAAGAAGCTCCTTGATGCCCTTGCCTGTCAACGCAGAAACGTCAACGAACATCACGTCACCGCCGTATTCTTCGGCTAGCAAGTTGAACTCGGTTAGCTGCTGACGAATCTTCGATGGGTTCGCGCCCTCTTTATCGGTCTTGTTAACAGCAACAACGATAGGTACACCGGCCGATTGAGCGTGGTTCAACGCTTCAATGGTCTGCGGCATCACACCGTCATCGGCGGCAACAACCAGAATCGCAACGTCGGTTACCTGTGCACCACGTGCACGCATAGCGGTAAACGCCTCGTGACCCGGTGTATCGATAAAGGTAATTGCGCGGTCGATGCCTTCGTGCTCAACGTGCACCTGGTAGGCACCAATGTGCTGGGTGATGCCACCTGCTTCGCCTGCGATGACGTTTGAGTTTCTAATGCTGTCAAGCAAGCGAGTCTTACCGTGGTCAACGTGACCCATAACGGTAACTACTGGAGGGCGGGCAACTAGATCTTCTTCGTCATCGTCGTAGTCTGTTGAAACATCGAGGCCGAAGCTGTCGAACAGTTCGCGCTCTTCGTCTTCTGGTGAAACAACTTCGATCTTGTAACCAAGCTCTTCACCAAGAATCTGGAAAGTCTCTTCGTCTAGCGATGCGGTTGCAGTTGCCATTTGACCAAGTGCGAAAAGCACGGTGATCAACTGACCAGGAGTAGTTTCAATCTTGTCGGCAAAATCTTGGATTGAGGCACCGCGACGCAAACGCACAACTGTGTTGCCGTCACCGCGTGGAACAATCGCGCCACCAAGTGATGGCGCATTGGTGCGCTGTTCGAACTCTTCGCGCTTTGCACGCTTTGACTTGCGCGCACGGCTTTGGCCACGAGCACCGCCCTTACCAAACGCACCTGCGGTTCCACCGCCAACACCGCGACCGCGACCACCAGCTGGGCCACCGCCTGGGCGGTTAAAGCCACCCGCACCTGGAGCACCACCTGGAGCACCGCCACCAAAACCGGGACGCGGAGCACCAGAGAAACCACCCGGACGACCTGGGCCACCAGCGCCTGCTGGACGACCAGCACCGCCGGCACCACCTGGGCGACCTGCGCCACCGGCACCTGGGCCACCTGGGCGGCCGGCACCTGCAGGGCGAGGTGCGCCTGGGCGACCCATTCCCTGAGCCGAAGCGAATGGGTTGTTGCCTGGGCGGCTAACTGGGCGAGGAATGCCCATGCCCTGTGAAGCTGCAAAAGGATTGTTGCCCGGGCGAGGAATGCCTGGGGTGGCCGAAGGCGCTGCTGGAGCGGCCGCGGCCGGGGCTGCCGGCGCTGGTGCGCCAGGAGTTGCCGGTGGCGGAGTTGC